>JAYZWL010000036.1:0-24521 GCA_036154955.1 Pseudomonadota bacterium
GGGGCGGGCGGGCGGGGCGAGGTCGGCCCCGCCGCGCCCCCCACCCCGGCCGGTTCCCGGCTCAGATATGCCCCAGCAACACCAGGATCAGCACGATCACCAGCACCAGCCCGAGGCCGCCGGACGGGCCGTAGCCCCAGCCTGCGCTGTAGCCCCAGCGGGGCAGCGCGCCGATCAGGATCAGGATCAGGACGATGATGAGGATGGTGCCGAGCATGGCGGATCTCCGGTGGCGTCGGACCGGCCCCCGGGCATGACCTCTGCGCGCGCCGGCGCGGGGCCGACGGGCCGGAGGGATCCGGGGTCGCGGTCGAACGGATGGTTTCGACAGGCCGGGAGCCGCCGCGCGACGCCCCTCCGGCTGGCCGCCGCCGTGGGTGTCGCGGCGGCGCGTCCATGACGGAGGAGATAGCGCGGATTTGAAATAGTCACGGGTTCGCGAGCGTGAGGTCCCGCGAGGGGGTGCGGAGGGCGGGGGTTGGGCGGACCGCGACGGACGGCGCGCGGCGGCGGCGCCCGCGGTCGGTCCGGCGCCCGATCCGGAGGTTCGGCGCGGGGAGGCGAGCGGCGGAGAGGCCCCGGGTCAAGCCCGGGGCGCCATGCGGGTGGCGGTTGCTGAGGCGGCGGGCCGGATCGGTCGACCCGGCGTGCGGGTCGTCGCCCGCCCTGCCCGGCCCCGGTCAGCCCCGTGCACGATCCGGAGCGTTCGGCGCGGGTGGGCGAGTGGGGAGAGGCCCCGGGTCAGGCCCGGGGCGCCTTGTCGGTCGAGGCGCGGGTCGGTGCGGACCGGCGGGCGTTATGGGGCCCCGGGTCGGGCCCGGGGCGCCCTGGGAGAGCGCACCGGGGAGAGGGGGGCCGGGCGGCGGGCGGTCAGGCCGGCTGCTGGAAGTTCACCAGCGCGTTGCGCATCCGCTCCGGCACTTCGACCCTGAAGCCCAGCACGGCCGAACACAGCGCCTTGCCGAAATTGTCCATGGCGAGGCTGCGCGAGACGCCGCCGCCCAAAGCCCCCTCGCACACGAATTGCAGGGCGCCGATATTGTCGAGCCGGTGGCGGGTGACCTCGCCGGTGATCGCCCCGCGGTAATGGGCCTTGAACGCCTCGGGCGTGAGCTGCTCGCACAGCAGTTCGAACAGCGGCTCGGAATAGGCGATGACCGAGATCAGCGCGGTGTTCCCCTTGTCGCCGGAGCGGACATGGGCGAGGTGGCGAAGCTGAACCTGCATCTCAAACCTCCAGGATGGTGATTTCGGGGGCGACGGCGTCGCGGTCGATCAGGGCCGACCAGACGCCGACCACCTCGCGCACCCGCTGGCGATGGCCGCCGCGCTTGCCGGTCATGGCGACGCCGGAGACGGCCATGCCGTCCACCTCGCGCCCGACCTTGAAGGCCTCGGCGTAGGTCTGGGTGCGGGCGGCGACGCGGACCGCGACCTCGTAGGGTTCGGGCGCGTCGGCGGGGGTCGCGTCGCCGTGGACGGCGTTGTAGCCCACGAAGTCGATGCGCACCTCGTCGGCCTTCAGGCCCACGATCCTGAACCGCTCCTCCAGGATCCGCTTGGCCAGCTTCGCGCGGTCCAGCGCGCCGGGGCCGGCGTAGAGGAACATGTCCTCGCCGATATAGCCCTCCCGGCAGCCGATGGAGACCTTGAGCCGCTCGGGCCGGGGCTTGCCGGACACGCCCTCGATCCGCACCCGCCCGTCATTGAGCTGGGTGAGCTTGGCGGTGGAGAAGTCCACCACCACGTCGGGGGTCGCGTAGGCGTGGGGGTCGTGGACTTCGTAGAGCATCTGCTCCTTGACCGAAGCCAGCGTCACGCCGCCGCCGGTCCCCTCCAGCTTGCCCAGCACGCAGGCCCCGTCCTCGGTCACGTCGGCGATGGGGAAGCCGAGGTTCCACGGCTCGGGCACGTCCTTGAAGCCGGGGTCGGAGAAATAGCCCCCCGTCACCTGGGCGGCGCATTCCATCAGGTGCCCGATCGCGGCGCCGGCGCCGAGCCGGTCGAGGTCGTCGTCGGTCCAGCCGAATTCGTGCAGCATCGGGCCGAGGAAGAGGGCGGGGTCGGCGCAGCGGCCGGTGACGACGATGTCCGCGCCCTCGGCCAGCGCCTGGGCGATGGGGCGGGCGCCGAGATAGGCCTCCGCCGACAGCAGCGCCTCGCCGAAGCCGGTAGGGTCGGCGCCCGTCTCCAGGATCGGACCGCAGCGGTCCATGCGGTCGGTGACCACGCCGCCAGTGACGAAGGCCACCTTCTTGCCGGTGGCGCCGAGGCGGCGCAGATGCCAGCGGATGCGGTCGGCCGCCCCCTCCGGGTCCACCCAGCCCTGATTGGAGACGATGCGCGTCCCCGCCTTCAGGCAGCCGGGCAGCACCGCTTCCATGCGGTCGTCGAGATAGGGGTCCCAGCCGATGGCGTTGGGGTCCTCGGCCTTGCGGACCTGGGCCATGGAGATGGTGACCTCGGCCATGGTCTCGAAGCACATGTAATCGAGGCGGCCGCGCTCCGCGCTCCAGCGGGCGGGCTCGACCCGGTCGCCCATCCAGGCGGAGCCGGAGCCGATGCGGATGGTCTTCATCGCGGGCCCTCCGGGGCGAGGGAGCGGGCGGCGAGGGGGGCGGTCATGGCGGATCCTCCAGGTCGGCGGCGCCCGTCTGGCGGGGCGCGTCTCATGCGGGGATCATGGCAGGACGGCGGGGGGAGGGGGCAAGCGGAGGGAATGATATTTCGTGAGATGGAATTTTTTAGCGCGCGTGAGCATACGGAATTTATTGGTTTTTTCCGAAGCCGGCGGATGGGCGTCCCGAAAATCTCGTCAGATGGAACTTTTCGCGCCGCCCTGCCCCCGCATCCGGCGCCGGATCAGCTCCGCCTCGTCGCGCAGCAGGGCGGCGAGCTGGTCCTCCCGCGCCAGGATCCGCGCGGTGGGGCCGACGACCGAGAGCGCGGCGGTCAGCCCCTGTTCGGGCAGGGCCAGCGCCACGGCCACGCCGCCGCCGCCCGGGTTGATCAGGTCGGCGATGCGGGCGTGACCGCGGGCGCGGGCGGCGGCGGCGGCGCGGGCCAGCAACGGGCGGGTCAGGCGCGGGAAGCGGTCCAGCGCCGGGGCGATGCGGTCAAGGATGGCGGCGGCCTCCTCCGCCGGCGCCGCGGCCAGCAGCGCCAGCGCCCCCGCCCCGACCCCCAGCGGCCGGCGCCGGCCGATGCCCAGCGTGTTGACGCGGATCGGATGCGCGCCGAATTCGTGGGCGATGTAAAGCGCCTCGTCCCCGCAGCGCACCGACAGCATGGCGGTGTCCCCGGTCAGCGCCGCCAGCCGCAGCAGCGAGGCCTGCGCCGCCTCGCGCAGCCGCCCGGCCCGGCTCGCCTCCCCCAGCGCCGCGGCAAGGGGGGAGAGGGCGTAGAGCCGGCGGCGGCCATGGCGGCGCACCAGCCCGTTTTCGGCGAGGTTTTCGAGGATCCGCGCCGCGGTGGCCTGATGCAGCCCGGCGGCGGCGGCGATGTCGACCAGCCTGAGGGGCGCGTCGAAGCCGGCCAGCGCGCGCAGCACGGCGCAGGCCTTTTCGATGGAGTTGGTGGCGCTGCGGGGCCCGGGGCCCGAAGGGGCGCCCGGGGCGGAGCCCGATGCCCGGCCCGCCTCGGGCGGGGCGGGCGCGGCGGCGCTCATCCCCCGCCCTCCGCGCCGATGCCGCCCCGGCCCAGCCCGGCGGCGGCGGGATCCCCCGGCGCGGCCCAGGCCCCGGCGGAGGAGGCGGCCTCGCTGCGCCCCAGCCGGTCGGCCTCCGCCGCCAGGGCGCGGGCGAGCTCGGCCCGGCGGGGGGCGAGGCGTTCGGTCAGCGCGACGAGAGCCAGGGCCGCGACCGCGGTCCCGTCCGGCCGGCGCACCGGCACGGCGAGCGAACTGACCTGGTCCTGCACATGCTCGCGGGCGAAGGCGTGGCCCAGACGGCGGGCCTCCTCCAGCTCCGCCTCGATGCGGGCCAGCGTCAGGCGGGGATGCTCGGACAGGCGCAGGGGCAGCGCCTCCAGGCAGGCGGCGGCGCGGGCGGGGGGCGCGAAGGCCAGCAGCGCCAGCCCCGGGCCGTCCACCCCCAGAAGCCGCCGCTCGCCCGGCTGCGGCCCCACCGGTCCCACCGGAAACGCCCCCGCCGCCCGGTCGAGGCACAGCGCGTCGAGCCCGCTGGCCACCGACAGCAGCGCCGTGTCGCCGAGGCTCGCGGCCAGCCGGACGAGGCCGGGGGCGGCGGCGGCGCGCAGGTCCTCGGGCGCGGAGCGGCGGGCGAAGGCCGCGGTCTCCGCCCCCGGAAGGTAGGTCTTGCCGGGGACCGTCCGCTCCACGAACCGTTCCCGCGCCAGCGCGTCGAGCACCCGCAGCGCGGTGCCCCGCGGCAGGTCGGTGGCCGCGGCGATGTCGGTCAGCCGGCCGCCGGGCGATTCTCCCAGATGGCGCAGCACGCGGCAGACCTTGTCGATGGCGCTGGTGTCGGAGGTTTTGCGCGGCAAGCTCGGCTCCCCTTCTGGGCGAGCCCCGAAGGTAAACCGCGTGCGAGGGGCGAGAAAAGGGGGCGCGGCGCCGGGTTTCGCGCCGCAATCCGCCCCGGCGCGGACCGCGGGCTTTCACGGTGCGGAAAGTCGTCGCGGAGGGCGGCAGGCGGGACCCGCCCCGCCCGCCCCGCGCCCCGGACCCGATCCGGGGCCTCGCGCGCGGCCGGGCACGGGAGGGCCCGCCGGCGGCCGGCTCAGTCCGCGAAGCCGGCGGCCGCGGCCGCGCCGGGCGGCAGCACCGCGCGGGGCAGCATGCAGTGCACGCCCCTCGTCTGGTTCACCACCTGGGTGATGCGCAGGTCGGCGGCGAGCGAGCACAGGGAATAGGCGTCCGCCGCCGCCATCCCCGCCGACTCGCCCAGCCAGCGGATCATCGCGCGCAACGCCTGCTCCATCGCCCGGTTCAGGTCGGGGTCGAGGCCGATGGCGATCAGGTGGGTCGGCGTCTCGGCCCGCGGCGCGGTCAACGACAGGTCCCGGCGCAGGATCAGTTCGAAGGTTCCGCGCAGGCCGGTCTCGATGGCGGTGACGCAGACCTCGCCGTCGCCCTGCGCGGCATGGCCGTCCCCGCAGGAGAAGTTGGCCCCGGGCGTGAGCACCGGCAGGAACAGGCGGGCGCCGGGGACCAGTTCCTTGAGGTCGAGATTGCCGCCGAAATCGCCGGGAACCAGCGAGGTCACCCGCCCCCGCTCCGCCGGCGGCGCGACGCCCATCACCCCGAAGAAGGGCGCGAGCGGCAGCTCGCCCCCCCAGGGCAGCGGCGCGACCCGGCGGTCGAGGTCGAGCGGCATGGTCAGCACCCGGCCGGTGTCGAAATCGTCGGGCAGCGCGCCGAGCGGCGGGCGGATCATGTTCCATCCCCAGTCGCAGCGCAGGTCGATGGCGCGGATCCGCACCTCCAGCACGTCGCCGGGCATGGCGCCCTCCACCGCCACCGGGCCGGTGAGGATATGGCCGGGCAGCATCCGCTCGGCCCGCGCGTGGATCGCGTGCATCTCGGGCGGGACGTGGAAGCCGGGGGGCGGCAGGTGGTCGGGGCCGCCGGAGACGGTCTCGACCGTCACCACGTCGCCGGAGGCCACGGTCAGCGCGGGGGGCGTGGCGGCGTCGAGGAACCCCCAGCGCACGGTGTCGGGCGTGGCGGTCAGGCGATGTTCGGCCATGGCGGGCTCCGGCGTCCGGTCGGGAGGGGCGGGTCGCATCAGGCCCCGGCGCGCCGGCGCGGTCAAGGCGCGGTTGACCCCGGCCGCGGGCGGGGAAAGGGTGTGCGCGGAGCATCAGCGAGAGGGGGGTCCGGCATGTCGGATCTGTGGCAGGCGTCGGCGACGGTGATCGCGGCCCGGGTGAAGGCGCGCGAGACCAGCGCGCGCGAGGAATGCGCGGCGGCCATCGCCCGGATGGAGGCCGTCAACCCCGCGCTGAACGCCGTGGTCGACGCGACCGCGGACGCGGCGCTGGCGGAGGCGGACGCGGTGGACGCGCGCCTGGCCCGCGGCGAGGATCCGGGCCCGCTCGCCGGCGTGCCCTGCACGGTCAAGATCAACATCGACTACGCCGGCCGCCCCACCACCAACGGGCTGCGGCTGCAGAAGGACCTGACCGCGCCCGAGGACAGCCCGGTGGTGACCAACCTGCGCGCGGCGGGGGGCGTGGTGATCGGGCGGACCAACACGCCCGCCTTCTCGCTGCGCTGGTTCGCGCGGAATTCGCTGCACGGGACCACGCTGAACCCCCATGACCGCACCCTGACGCCCGGCGGGTCGTCGGGCGGGGCGGGCTCGGCCGTGGCGGCGGGGATCGGGGCGGTGGCGCATGGCACCGACATCGCCGGCTCGATCCGTTATCCGGCCTACGCCTGCGGGGTGCACGGGCTGCGCCCGTCGCTGGGGCGGGTGCCGGCGGCGAACCTGTCGGGGGCGGACCGGTCCATCGGGGCGCAGCTGACCGCGGTGTCGGGGCCGCTGGCGCGCAGCATCGCCGACCTGCGCCTGTCGCTGGCGGCGATGGCGGCCGACGACCTGCGCGACCCCTGGCGGATGCCGGCGCCGCTGACCGGGCCGGCGGTTCCGCGCAAGGTCGCGCTCTGCCTCGCGCCCGACGGCATGACCGTCGCCCCCGAGGTGACCGAGGCGCTGAAGGGCGCCGCCGCCGCGCTGGAGGCGGCGGGCTGGGAGGTGGACGAGGTCGCCCCCCCCTCCATCGCCGAGGCGCAGCGCATCAACATCGCGCTGTGGATGCTGGACTTCTCGGTCGCCGGCACGCCCAAGCTGGAGCCGGAGGGCGACCCCGACGCCATCTTCTGCGCGGCGCGGATGATGGAGATCGCGAAGGATCTGGACCCGGTGAAGGCGTTGCAGGACCGGATTCCGCTGATCCGCGCCTGGCAGGTGTTCCTGGAGGACTGGCCGGTCCTGCTTTGCCCCGTGTCGGGGGAGGCGCCGTTCGAGAACAATTCCGACGTCCGTTCGGAGGCGGATTTCGCGCGGATCTACGCCGCCCAGATGACCCAGGTCGGCCTGCCGGCGCTGGGGCTGCCGGCGCTGACCGTCGCCACGGGGCGGCCGGGCAGGCCGATGGGCGTGCAGCTCGTGGGGCGCAAGTTCCGCGAGGACGTGCTGCTGGAGGCGGGCGCGGCCATCGAGGCGGCGCATCCCGCGGTCCTGCCCGTCGACCCGTTCGCGGCCGGCTGAGGGGGGCGAGCGCATGGCCGTGACCACCGCCATCGTCGGACTGGGGATCATGGGGCGGCGGATGCTGGAGCATATGCTCCGCCATCCGGGCTTCGCGCCGGACCTGCTGTGGGACCCGTCGGCGGAGGCCCGGGCGGCCGCGGCCGCGATCCATCCGGCCGGGCGGATCCGCGCCTCGGCCGAGGAGGCGATGGCGGAGGCGGATCTGGTCTACCTCGCCTGTCCGCCCGCCCCCCGCAAGGCGCTGGCCCTGAAGGCGGCGGAGGCGGGGCGGGCGGTGTTCCTGGAAAAGCCGCTGGGCGTGGACGTGGCCGAAAGCGAGGACCTGGTGGCCCGGCTGGACGGCCTGAGCGCGCGGGCGGCGGTGAACTTCACCCAGGCCGCGGGCCCGGCGCTGGGGCGCACCGTCGCCGCGGCCCGGTCGGGGGAGATGGGGGCGCTTGCGGGCGTCGACATCGTGGTGACCTACCCCGCCTGGCCCCGGGCCTGGCAGGCGGCGGCCGACTGGCTGCGCTTCCGGGAGGAGGGGGGCTATGTGCGCGAGGTGATCTCGCATTTCCTCTTCGCCTCGGAACGGGTGCTGGGGCCGCTGGCGCTGGAGGCCGCCCTGCCCGTCTATCCGGCCGATCCGGCGCTGTGCGAGACGCATGTCCTCGCCCGCCTGCGCGCGACGGAGGGCGCGGCGGCGGGGGCCGTGGTCTCGGTGCTGGGCGCGGTGGGGGGCGCGCAGCCGGACCGGCAGGAGGTGACGGTGAAGGGCGCCCGCCAGTCGCGCCGGCTGGAGGATTTCTACGTGGATTCGGTGTCCGACGGCGGGCCGTTCCGGCCGCTCGGGGATGGGGACGAGGACCCGCGGGCGGTGAACCTTCGCGCGCAGCTCGACGATCTCGCCCTGATGGTGCGGGGCGAGCCGAACCGGCTCGCCACCCCGGCGGAGGCGCTGCGGGTTCAGAAGCTGGTCGAGGCGATGCTCCGCGGCGTCTGAGCCGGGGCGGGGGGGCGAGGCGCCCCCCCCGAAGGTCAGGGCGGGGGGGCGAGGCGCCCCCCCGAGGGTCAGGCCGCCGCCGGCTCCACCCCGAACACGGAGCGGGCGAAGACCGGGTAGACGTCGGCGATGCGCCGGGCGACGGGGCCGCGGATCAGGGCCAGGGTCTCGGGGTCCGGGGACGGGGTTTCGCCCACCCGCTCGGGCCGGTCGAAGTCGAAGCCGGTGTTGTCCATCACCTCCTCCAGCGTCACGCCGGGATGGAGGGATTTGAGCCGGAACCGCCCGCGGTCGCGCTGGAAGTCGAACAGGCACAGGTTGGTGATCAGCGCGATGGGCCCGCCCGGCCGGTGAACGCCGGGCTCCGACGTGCCGGGGGCGGAGACGAAGTCCACCTTGTCGACCAGCGTGCGGCGGGTGTGCTCCCACCGGAACAGGATCACCCGGGGCACCACGAAATAGAGATAGGCCGACCCGAAGGAGCCCGACCAGCGCACCTTCGCCTCCGGATAGTCGCCGACGCCCACCAGGTTGACGTTGGCCCCGCCGTCGATCTGCCCGCCGGACAGGAAGAAGGCGTCGAGCCGGCCGCGCCCGGCGAGGTCGAAAAGCTCCGACCCGCCATTGGTCCAGAACGTGGTCTTCTTGCTGCCGAGGATCGAGACCCGCGTGGCCCCGCCGGAGCGTTCGTTGGCCAGAAGCGCCCCCGTGCCGGGGATGGGCGAGACCATGCCGACGGCGACGTGGCGCGCGCCTTCCAGCATCCCGGCGATGGCGGCGGCCTGGATCTCTTCCGGCCGGACGGGCGCGGCGCCGGCGCTCATTCCGCCGCCTCCGGACGGGCGTCGAGATGGGCGGAGAGCCAGTCGGCGAAGCCCTCCGCGGTGCGGGCGGCGGCCATGTAGCCCCGCACCACGTCGAGGTCGGTGGACCCGTCGGCGCGCTGCGGCCAGCAGGCGCCCGGCGCCTCGGCCAGCGCGGTGACGTAGAAGTCGGGGATCACGGCGGGGGCGAGGGTCTCGTCCTCCATCAGGTCGAAATCCACGATCTTCTCCACCGTCACCAGCGTCGTGGCGGAGGCGTGGGCAAGCGTCAGCAGGTCCCGGTTGCGTCCGATCCAGACATTGCCGCGCCGGTCGGCCATGGGGGCGTGAAACAGGGTGACGTCGGGGTTGATGGCCTTGAGCACGGCCACCGGGTCGCCGTCCTCGAACGGGTTGGAGACGACGGCCCAGTCGTCGCGATGCGCCATCAGGTCCGACCCGATCAGCCCGCGCAGGGCGGCGAAGGGCTGGCCCTTGGCCCCGGCCTGAAGGGCGGCGTAGACCGCCGGGCAGGTCGCGTCGATCACCTTCAGCGACCCCGCCTTCACCGCGGCGGAGAAGCGCGGCGCGGCGCCCAGTTCGGACATGGAGACGCCCGAGGTCTCCACCGAAGCGACGCAGCCGGCGCCGACCAGGATGTCGAGCATCATGCCCGAGGCGGGGAAGGCGCAGGTGGGGATGGTGACCATCCTGAGGTCCCGCACCCCGCGCCGGACCAGTTCGAGGGTCAGCGCCATGGGCACGTCGGTCTGCTCGCCCTTGGTGACGCCGATCCGGGCGCCGGAGGGGACGAGGGCGGCGAGGGCGGCCACGTCGAGTTGCTGCACGGTCAAGGCGAATCCTCCGGTATTTGGTTCGCGCGCGCGCCGGGCCCTGCGAAGGGATCGCGAAGAACGGGCCCCGCGGCCGCGATTATGCGGCGGCCGGCGCCCGCGCGCCGCCGCCTTCGGCCGGCAGCATAGCGCCTTTCGCGCGGGCTGCGCAGCCGGAATCCGTGCGCGGGGCCGGGCGGGCGGATCGCATATGCGATTTCGCGCGGGTCGACGGGCGCGGGGACGGCCGGCCGCCGAGGGCGCGGGAGCGGGCGCGCCGGCGGGATTTCGCCGGGAAATCCGCGAGGGCGTGCGCGACGCGCCCGCCCTGCCCCGCACCCGCGCCGCCCCCCGCCTCGCGGCGGCCGCTTGATCGGCGCAAGCCCCTGCGCTCTGCTTGCCGCAACCCTGAGGACGGCGGGCGCCCTGCGCGCCCCTACCGGCCCGCGCGCGCCCCTGGGAGGACCTCCGCATGACCGACCCCACCGACTATTCCGCCCGCGTCGCGGAGGCGATGGAGGCGGCCAACATCCCCAGCCTGCTGGCGATGCTGGTGCAGATGACCGGCGACATGCGCTGGATGGAGCCGCCCTACGCCGTCTCCCGCGGCTACGGCATCGACGAGAACGACGGCGGCGGGCTGGCGCCGGAGGCGGCGGCGGAGGTCAGGCGCGCGGCGGCGGACGCCATCCTCGCCTGGCGGGCGGGGCGGCCGCTCGCGCTCCCCGACCCGGACGAGGCGACCTTGGTGCGCATCCTCTCGGCCTCCATGGGCGACCGGGTGCCGGAGGATTACGGGCCGATGCTGGCCTATGACCTCGACATGGTGACCCGCGGCGCGGTGAGCCCCGAGCCGATGCGGCTCGACCCGCCCGAGGGGTTCCGCGCGCTGGTGATCGGCGCCGGCGCCGGCGGGATCTGCGCGGCGATCCGGCTGCGGGAGGCGGGGGTCCCCTTCACGCTGGTGGAGCAGGCGGCGCGGGTGGGCGGGGTCTGGGCCGCGAACCGCTATCCGGGCGTGGGGGTGGACACGCCCAACCACCTCTATTCCTTCACCTTCGCCGACCATGACTGGGACCGCTGGTTCGTGTCGGGGGCGGCGCTGCAATCCTACCTCGCCTCGGTGGTCGACCGCTTCGGGATCGGGGACGCCATGCGGCTGTCGACGCGGGTGCGGGCGGCGCGGTGGGACGAGGGCGCGCAGCTCTGGCATGTGGAGGTCGAGGGGCCGGGCGGGCGGGAGACGCTGAGCGCCAACATGGTCATCGCCGGGTCGGGCCTGTTCAACCCGCCGAAATTCCCCGACGTCCCCGGGCTGGGGAGCTTCGCGGGCCCCTGCTTCCACACCGCGGAATGGCCGGACGGGATCGACCTTGCGGGCAAGCGGATCGGGGTGATCGGCACCGGCGCCTCGGCCATGCAGTCGGTCCCCGCGCTCGCGCCCGGGGCGGCGCATCTGACGGTGTTCCAGCGTTCGCCGACCTGGGCGGTTCCCTTCGCCAAGCTCGGCCAGGCGGTGCCCGAGAGCCAGCGGTTCCTGTTCCGCGAAGTCCCGCTCTATCGCGCCTGGTACCGGCTGCGGCTGAACTGGATCTGGTCGGACCGGCTGCTGCCGACCCTGCATATCGACCCGGACTGGCCGCATCCCGAGCGCAGCCTGAACCGGACCAACGAGCGCTATCGCCAGGTGTTCGAGGACTATATCCGCGCCCAGGCCCCGGGGCGGGAGGATCTGTGGCCGAAGCTGATCCCGTCCTACCCGCCCTACGGCAAGCGCATCCTGCTGGACAACGGCTGGTATCGGACCGCGACGCGGGAGAACGTGAGCATCGAGGACACGCCGATCGCGGCGATCGAGCCCGGCGGCGTGCGCACCCGCGACGGGCGGCTGCATGAGCTGGACGCCCTGATCCTCGCCACCGGCTTCGACGTGCAGCGCTTCCTGTCCACCTTCGAGACCGTGGGCCGCGGCGGGCGCACCCTGCGCGAGGTCTGGGGCGAGGACGAGGCGCGGGCCTATCTGGGGGTCTGCGCGCCGGGGTTCCCGAATTTCTTCTTCCTTTACGGGCCGAACTCGCAGACCGGGGCCGGCGGCTCGATCATCGCGCTGCTGGAGAACCAGGTGCATTACGTGATGGAGGTGCTGTCGGGCATGTTCGCGCGGGGCGCCGGCGCGGTCGAGTGCCGGGCGGAGGCGCATGACCGCTACAACGTATGGCTGGACGCCAACCTGCGCGACATGGTGTGGACCCATTCCGGGGTGAGCACCTATTACCGCAACCGCAAGGGCCGGGTGACGGTGAATTCCGGGGTGCGCAAGCTGGATTACTGGAAGCTGACCCGGCGGGCCGATCTCGACGACTACGCCCTGACGCCCCGGCCGGGGACCGGGGCCCGGCGCGAGGCGGGCTGAGGCGGGGCCGCCGCGAACGTGCCTCCCCCCCCGGGACGTGCCCGGCCCCGGGTTCGGCGCGCCATGCCGCGGGTTCGGCGCCCCTCGGGCGCGCCATGCCTTACATTCGGCGCGTGTTGAGGTATAAAGTCGGGATGACAGCCACCGCGATCCGCGCCTTCTCCGTGCATCTGCTGACCGCCACCGGGGCGGTGTTCGCCATGCTCGCCCTGCTGGCGGCGGTGGACGGGAACTGGAGCCGGATGTTCCTGTGGCTGGTCGTGGCCTTCGCGGTGGACGGGATCGACGGGCCGCTGGCGCGCCGCTTCGACGTGCGAACCCATGCGCCGCATATCGACGGCGCCACGCTCGACCTGATCATCGACTATCTGACCTACGTGTTCATTCCGGCCTACGCCCTGTTCCAGTCCGGCATCCTGCCCGGGGTCTGGGCCTGGGTGGCGCTGGTGGGGATCACCTTCTCCAGCGGGCTCTATTTCGCCGGGCGCTGGATGAAGACCGGGGACAACAGCTTTCTGGGCTTTCCGGGCTGCTGGAACATGGTGGTGCTGGTGCTGTTCGCGCTCACCCCCTCGACCGGGGTGATCATGGCCGTGCTCGGCGTGCTGGCCGTGGCGATGTTCGCGCCCCTGAAGTTCATCCACCCGGTGCGCACCGTGCGCTGGCGGCCGCTGTCGCTGTCGATGGCGGTCCTGTGGACGCTCTTCGCGGCCTGGGCGGCGCTGGCGGGGTTCGAGCCGGGGGCCTTCGCGCAGGCCGGCATCGTGGTGACTTCGCTCTACCTGCTGGGGGCGGGGCTGGCGCAGCAGGCGCTGGACCGGCTGCGCCGCCGCTGAGGCGGCCCCCTCTCGCTCCCCTTCCCCTTCCCCCTTCCCCTCCCTCTCCCCCGAGCCTAGCCGGCGGCGTCGAGCCCTTCGGCCCATCCCGCCGCCTCCTCCGGCGACGCGTCCAGCGCGGCGCGCAGGATGGTTTCGGCCAGATCCGCGGCGCGGGTCAGCGCGGCGGCGCTGACCAGGTCGCGGCGGTCGCCGGGGGTCAGCACCAGCCGGGCGGGGGCGTCATGCTCCCCGAAGCCGGCGACGAGGCGGAAGCCGGGGATGCCGGCGCGGGCGAAATTGGCGTGGTCCGAATTGGCCTGGAACGGGCGGTGCAGGCGCAGGGCCGCGCCGTCCGCCCAGCCCTGCGCCTCGGCCGCGCGCAGCAGCATCGGCTCGATCCCCGGCGCGCCGCAGGTCAGGGCGGCGAGCCCCCTGCCCCCCGCCACGGAATCGAGGTTCGCGCAGAGCTTCAGCGCCCCCCGCTCCTGCGGGGAGAGGCCGGCGAGATGCACCGCGGAGCCGGTGAGCGCCCATTCCTCGGCGTTGAAGAAGGCCAGCCGCAGCCCGCGCCGCCAGCCGCCCGCGGGCCGGTCCGCGGCCAGCCGGCGGGCCGCCTCCAGCGCCGCGGCGAGGCCGGAGGCGTTGTCCACCGCGCTCTCGCCCAGGTCGTGCCCGTCGATATGGGCGGTCAGCACCACCCAGTCCGGGGTCCGGCCGGGGAGGTCGAAGAACAGGTTGTCGGCGGTGGCGTCGAACTCCTCCGCCGCCAGCGCCATCCGCGCCCGCGGCCGGCCCGAGGACCGGCGGGCGAGGCGGGCGGCGGTTTCGGGCGCGATGCCGAAGGCGGGGATTCCGGCCTCGTCGCCGCGGCCCGACGAGCCGGCGACCAACCCCCCCGCCATCGGCCCGGCGATCAGGAAGCCCGCGGCCCCCGCCTCCACCGCCGCGCGATATTTGAGGCGGCGATGGAGGGTGCCGGGATTGAACATCAGCTCATGGCGCACCAGCGCGATGCGGCCGGGGATTTCGGCGGCATGGGCGGCGAAGCTCTCGGGCTCGCCCCGGCCGAGGTCGATCACCTCCGCCTCCACCGCTCCGGACGCGCTGCGCACCAGCGGGTGGGCGGGTTCGGGACCGTCCGGCCCCTCCAGCGCGCAGGAAAGCGGGCGCCAGCCGCGATAGGGGACGGGTTCGGCCCGGGCGGGGACGCCGGTCGCCTCCGCCCCCAGATCGCGCAAGAGGGCGGTCGCGGCGCGTTCGGAGGGCGTGCCGCAGAGCCGGCCGCCGCAATCGCAGATCGCCTCGAAGGCGCGGGTCATAAGGGGGGCGTCGGTCATGTCGCGGGGTCCTTGGGGTCGGGGCGTGAGGGCGCGGGGGCGGTGAGGCGGGTTTCGATCAGGGCCATCAGCTCCGTCGCCAGCGGGGTGGGCGAGGCGGAGGCGCGGCGGAAGACGCCGATCTCGTAGCGCAGGGCCGGGCGGAACGGCCGCACGACGAGGCCCAGCGGCGCGAAGCTGCGCGCGGACCACGCGTCCACCACCGCCACGCCCGCGCCGGCCAGCACCAGCCCGCACATGGCGGCGAAGAATTCCGAGACGATGACCGGGTCGTAGGCCAGCCCCTCCGCCACGAACAGCTCCCGCACCTGATGGCCGATGAAGCGGCGGTCGGACATGCCGATCAGCGGATGCGCGGCGAGGTCGGCGGGCGTCAGCGCCGGGCGTTCGGCCAGCGGGTGACCGGTGGGCGCGATGGCCACGCAGTCGACCGCGTGGCGGCGGATGTCGACGCCCTGCAGATGGATCGGCCATTCGGCGACGGCGAGGTCCAGCGCGCCGGCCTCGAAGGCCGCCGACACCTCCTCCGACGAGCGGTTGATGAGCGAGATCCGCGCGTCGGGCCGCCGGCGGCGCAGGTCGGCGACCACCTCCGGCAGCAGCGAGATGGAGGCGGAGGGGTGGCCGGCGACGACCAGCGTCTCGGTCTCGCCGGAGCGGATGTCGCGGGCCGCCTGCTCCAGCCGCTCCAGCGCGCCCAGCGCAGCGCGGATCTCCTCGTAGAACCGCCGGCCGCGGAAGGAGACGGAGAGGCGGCCGTTCTGCCGCTCGAACAGTTCGAACCCGGTCTGCGTCTCCAGCCGCGCGATCTGGGCGGAGACGGCGGGCTGGGTGACGCCGAGCAGCTTCGCGGCCGCGGTGACCGAGCCCTGGTCGACCACGGCGCGGAACGCCTCCAGCAAGCGGGGATCGAATGCCATTTCAAATCCTTATGGTCTCAAGCCGCTGTCATTGCGCTGATTTTTTATCCTTGATCGAGATTGGCGGTCAAGGCATAACGAATATTAATGATGAAGGAATCACCAGCGGGATCCAGTTGCATGCCCTTTGACCAATCGTCCGGCGCGCCCCTGATCGAAACGAAGGCGCTGACCAAGCGTTTCGGCGACAACACCGTGCTGCGCGACGTCTCCATGGGGGTGGCGAGCGGCGAGGTGGTCTGCGTCATCGGGCCGTCGGGCTCGGGCAAGACCACCTTCCTGCGCAGCCTGGCGCTGCTGGAGGCGCCGAGCGCGGGTCAGGTGCTGATGGACGGAACCGTGATCGCCGACGGCGCGGGCGGACGGGCCGCGCGCCGGGCCGCGAAGGGGGTGCGCTCGGACATCGGCATGGTGTTCCAGCACTTCAACCTGTGGCCGCACATGACCGCGCTGGGCAACGTGATCGAGGCCCCGATGCGCGTGCGCGGCCTGAGCCGCGACCAGGCGGTGGCGGAAGGAGAGGCGCTGCTCGCGAAGGTCGGGCTGGCGGAGAAGGCCGACTCGACCCCCGCCCGCCTGTCCGGCGGTCAGCAGCAGCGCGTCGCCATCGCCCGGGCGCTGGCGATGAAGCCGCGGCTGATGCTGTTCGACGAGGCGACCTCCGCGCTCGACCCCGAGCTGAAGGCCGAGGTGCTGGCGGTGATGCGGGCGCTGGCGGAGGAGGGCATGACCATGCTCGCCGTCACCCATGAGATGAACTTCGCGCGCCGCGCCGGCACGCGGATCGTGTTCATGGACGGCGGCGAGATCGTGGAGGAGGGCGAGCCCGCCCCCTTCTTCGACGCGCCGACCACCGACCGCGCGCGCCGCTTTCTCGCCCGTCTCGAAGACTGACGCCCCCTCGTTCCCCGCGTCCCCGTTCCCCCGCTTCCCCTCCCCCCGCTCCCAGAGGAGACCGACCATGACCAGCCTCAAGACCCTCTCCAAGGCCGCGGCCGCCGCCGCGATCGCCGCCGCCGGCCTCGCCGCCGCCCCCTCCCCGGCCGAGGCGCAGAGCCAGGACAGCCGGCTTTACCGGGTGACCTCCTCGGGCAAGCTGCGGGTCTGCCAGTATCCGAACTACTACGCGATCAGCTATCGCAACCCGACCTCGGGCGAGATCGAGGGCATCGACGCCGACCTGTCCAAGGAGCTGGCCAAGGAGCTGGGCGCGGAGCTGGAGATCGTGGAAAGCTCCTTCGGCACCTTCATCGCCGACCTTCAGGCCGACAAGTGCGAGATCGGCATGTTCGGCATCGGCGCCACCCTGAAGCGGGCGCAGGCGGTGGCCTTCTCCGACCCCTACCTGATCTCGTCGATCTACGCGGTGGTGAAGAAGGGCGGCGCGATCTCCACCTGGGACGACATCGACCAGGAAGGCGTGCGGGTGGTGGTGACGCTGGGCTCCTATATCGAGCCGTTCATGCGGTCCTACCTCAAGAAGGCCGAGCTGATCACCGTGGCCCCGCCCGCCTCGCGCGAGGGCGAGGTGATCGCCGGCCGGGCCGACGTGCTGATGACCGACTACCCGACCTCGGTGAAGCTGGGCTCGCTGTTCGACTGGGCCCAGACGGTGGAGCCGGACGGAGAGCTGCGCCCGACGCCCTATTCCTACGTGGTGCCGCAGGGCGACCAGATCTGGCTGAACTACGTCAACCTGTTCGTGGACACGATCAAGCTGGACGGCCGGCTGAAGGAATTCGCCGAGAAGAACGCGCTGGGCCCGATCGTCGCCCCCTGAGCGGCGCGCCCCGCCCCGCGACGCGGCCGCCGCCCTTCCGGCGCGGCGGCCGCCCCCTGCCCGCGCCGCCTGACGCGCGCTCCGAGACGACCGGCCACGGAGGCCCCGCCTGATGGGCGACTACAAGTTCCGCTGGGACGTGATCCCGGCCCATTTCGACTTTCTGATGAGCGGCTTGCAGCAGACGCTGCTGATCTCGGCCATCACGCTGGCGCTGGCGCTGATCGGGGGGCTGGTGATCGCGCTGCTGGACCTCTCGCGCTGGCGGGGCCTGCGCATGATCGGGCTGACCGTGGGCGAGGTGATCCGCAACACCCCGATCCTGGTGCAGCTTCTGTGGGTCTATTACGTGATGCCGATCACGCTGGGCATCAACCTGGACGCCTGGACGGCGCTGGTGATCGGGCTGACGCTCTATTCCTCCGCCTTCATCGCCGAGGCGTATCGCGCCGGCATCCAGTCGGTCCCCGTGGGGCACCGGGAGGCGGCGCAGGTGCTGGGGCTGAACCCGCTGCAGACCTTCGCGCGCATCACCCTGCCCCAGGCGATCCGCATGACCCTGCCGCCGCTGGCCGCGAATTTCGTGCAGCTGATCAAGTATTCCTCGCTGGGTTCGGTGATCTCGGTGGGCGAGATCACAAGGCGGGGCATGGAGCTGTCGTCGTCGATCTTCCGGCCGCTGGAGATCTTCACCTTCATCGCGGTGGTGTATTTCCTGATCTGCTGGCCGCTGGCCATGGCCATCCGGGTCTGGGAACGCCGGTTGTCGCGCCGCTGAGGCGGCGCGCGCCCTCCTCCCCCGCCCGTCCCTTCCTTTCGGTTCCGGAACACGTCCATGTCGCTTGCAGACACCCCCGACGCGGCGCTGCTGCGCGGGCCCCAGACCTTCATGGCCGCGCCCTTCTCCTCCGACGCGCGCGGGGCGCAGGCCGCCATTCTCGGCGTGCCCTTCGACTGCGGGATCCATCCGTTCCGCGTCGGCGCCCGGCAGGGGCCGGAGGCGATCCGCGCCCAGTCCGCGCTGGTGCGCCGCTATGACAGCGAGCGGGCGGATCTGGACGTGATCGCGGAGATGGGGGTGGTGGACGCGGGCGACGTGGTCTGCACCCCCTCGCGGATCGAGGAGAGCTTCGCGGCGATCGAGGAGGCGGTCTTCCGCCTCGCCCGCCAGGGGACGGCGCCGGTGGGCTTCGGGGGCGACGGGGTGGTGTCGCTGCCGCTGCTGCGCGGCGTCTCCCGCGTGCATCCGGGCATCGCGGTGCTGCATATCGACAGCCATACCGACGCCTATCCGGTGAACCCGGCGCATCCCATCGACCCCTCGACCCAGTTCACCCATGCCGCGCTCGAACAACGGGCCTCGCCGGCCCTGTCCTGGCATCTGGGCCTGCGGGGCACGACGATCTGCGCCGGCGCGCATGAGCACGCCCGGTCGCTGGGCTACAACACCCTGACGCTGGCGGAGTTCCTGGAGCGGGGCCAGGCCGACGTGCTGGCCGAGATCCGGGAGAAGCTGGGGAACCGCCCGGTCTATCTGAGCTGGGACATGGACGTGTTCGATCCGTCCTGCGCGCCCGGGGTCTGCACCCCGGTCTGGGGGGGGCTGAGCGCGCGGGAGGGCTTCGCCCTGATCCGCGGGCTCTGGGGCCTCAACATCGTGGCGGCGGACGTGAACACGGTCAGCCCGCCGCAGGACGTGAACGGCATGACCGCCTTCCTCGCCGCCGCCACCACCTTCGAGATCCTGATGGCGATCCGGGAGGCGCGGCGGGTCCATGGCGCCCCGCTCGACCACGCGCCGGGCTTCGTCTCGGGGGGCTTCGTTTCGGGAGGCGGCGCATGACCCGGTTCCTGCCCCGGATGCAGGCGCGGGCCGGCGCGATGCAGGAAGCGACCACGGCGCTGGTGCGCATCGACAGCCAGACGCCCCCCTCCGCCACCCGCCCCATGGCGCAGGCCTGCGCGGAGATGATCGCGCGGATCCCGGGGGCGGAGATCCTGTTCCACGACAGCGTCGCCCCGGTGGTCAACCTCGCCGCCGTGATCCGCGGCAGGTCGCCAGGTCCCCGACTGGTGCTCAACGGCCATCTGGACACCTACCCGATCGGCGACCCCGCCGGCTGGACCCATCCGCCGCTGGGCGGCGTGGTGGCGGACGGGCTGCTCTACGGCCGCGGCTCGGCCGACATGAAGGGCGGCCTGGTGGCGCTGATCGAGGCGGCCCGCGCCGTGACCGAGGACGGCTTCGACGGCGAAATCGTGCTGGCCTTCGGCGGCGACGAGGAGCGGATGGGCGAGCTCGGCGCCCAGGCGATGATCGATGACCTGCCCTGCGTGCGCGGCGACGGGGTGATCGTGGCCGACGTCGGCGGCCCGCGGGCGGCGCGCATCGGCGAGAAGGGCATGCTGTGGCTGGAGATCGCCGCCGCCGGCCGCGCCGCGCACGGGGCCCATGTCCATGCCGGGATCAACGCCGCCGACCGGCTGCTCGACGGCCTGCTGGCCCTGCGCGGGCTGGAGCGGATGACCCCGCGCGAGCCGGAGGAGACGGCCCGCGTCCTGGCGGCGGCGGCCGGGGTTCCCGGCGCCGACGGGGCGGAGGCGCGCGACACCATGCGCCGCCTGACGGTCAATCTCGGCCGGATCGAGGCCGGGGTCTCGGCCAATCTGGTGCCGGAGACGGCGCGGGCCGCCTGCGACGTGCGCATCCCGGTGGGGCTCGGCTGCGCGGAGGTGGAGGCGCAGGCCCGCCGCCTGCTCTCCCCCTTCGGGCTCACGGTGGAGGTGGTCCGCCGCTACGAGCCCACCTGGACCCCGGCCGGCAGCGCCATCGCGCGCGCCTGTCTCGCGGGGGCGGAGGCGGAGCTCGGCGGCGCCTGGCTCGACGGGCGCATCGGCGGGTCGGACGCGCGGCTCTGGCGCCGGGCGGGGTTCGAGACGGTGGCCATGGGCCTGACCCCGCGCAACCTGGGCGCCCCGGACGAGGCGCTTTCGGTGGCGGAGCTGCCGGAGCTGGCCGCCTCCGTCGCCGGCGCCGCGGCGGCGTTCCTGAGGGGCTGAGGCCGCGCCCGCCCCCCCGCCCCCTTGTCCGGGCGCGGGGGGGGGGCCGGGTCAGACGATGAAGTCGTCCAGCGTCATCTGGGCCTTGGTCAGGCCGACGACCTCGATCGAGCCGTGCCCGCCCAGCTTGTCCAGGTCGATCAGCGAGACGCCGGCGCCGAAGTCCCGGGCCGCCGCCTTGATCGCGGCCACCGCGTCGCCCACGATCACCAGCCGCGACAGGTCGATGCGGTCGGTTCCGTTCTGGAAATCGGTGATCACGTCGTCGCCCGACCGGCGGCCGAAGCGGAAGATGTCCGAGGACCCGCCCCCGGTCAGCAGGTCGTCGTCCGCGCCCCCGATCAGCTGATCCGACGAGTCGCCGCCGTTCAGCTCGTCGTCGCCGCCGCGCCCGCGCAGCACGTCGGGCCCGCCGTCGCCGAAGATCACCTCGTCCGCCGCGCCGCCCCAGGCCTTGTCGCCGCCCACGCCCAGGTCGATCACGCCCAGCACCTGACCGGAGCCGGCCCGGAACACGTCGTTGCCGCTGGCCATCAGCACGTCGCCCTGCACGATGCCCGCGCCCAGCTTGACCACGTCGGCGCCGAGCCCCGCGTCGAGGTCCCCGCCCACCACGCCGGTCCCGATGCGCATGACGTCCGCATCCTCGCCCAGCCGCACGTCGCCCTGCACCACGCCGGCGGCGAAGGCGAAAAGATCCTCGTCCTCGCCCATGTCGACGTCGCCGACGATCTCGCCGCCGCTCATGCGCAGCACGTCGTCGCCCTGGCGCAGCAGCAGGGTCCCGAAGATGTCGCCGGAATTGCGCACCACGTCGGTCCCGGACGAGGCTTCGACGGCGCGGTCGGCGCGGCTGACGATCTCTCCGGTGTTGATGAGCGTCGACCCGCCGGCCGTGAAGCCGACCCCGACCTGGCTGGCCGAGACGGTTCCGGTGTTGGACACCTTCGCGTCGCCGCCGACCTCGATGCCGATGCCGAAGGCGATGGCGGAGCTTTCGGCGTTGATCAGCCCGAGATTGGACACGTCGGCCCCGAGCCCCTGGATCGAGATGCCGCGCAGCCCGAACAGCTGGCCGGTATTGATGATCGTCGCCCCGTCGCCCAGCACCTGCGCCGCCGCATCGCCGGCGCCGCGGATCAGCCCGGCGTTGACGATTGTGTGGTTGGCGCCGAGCAGCTCCACCCCGTCGCTGCCGCCGACGACCGTGCCGCCGGCGTCGATGGTGACCCGGGCCGAGCTGGACGCGCTGTCCGAGCTGACGCCGTCGCTGTCCTCGCTGAACACCGAGCCCTGCACCACCAGGTGCACGCCGCTCAGCCCCGCGAAGCTGAACGCGTCGCCGAAACCCGGAACCGAGAGGCGTCCGGTCCGGACCACCACCACCATCTCCGCGTTGGCCGTCGCGAGGAAGCCATCCGTATCCGTGCCGATGAATGTCAGCGCCATGAAGGGTCGTCCTTTCCCCAGGAACCCCGCCGGCCCGCCGCGGGCCCCCGCCCGCCGACGGCCGGTCGACGCGCCGCACCCGGCGGCGCAGCCGGATGTAACGCCGTGCGCGATGAACGGCGACGGAACCGGACGCCGGCCGCGACGCGATCCCGGCCGCGTCCCCGCGGGCGATGCGCGGCCCCGCTCCGTCCGGGGTCCGGCCCTCCGTGCGCGCGTCGCGCGGTCGTCCCGGGGTCCGGCGCATCCCCGCCGCCCGGGATGCGCGCCCGGCCCGCGCCAGGGGCCGCGCCCGCGGCGCGGCCGCGCCGGACGCCGCGCCCGGTGGTCGGGACGCAGGCGCGCGGCCGCGCGCCGCCACGGCGGCCTGACGGCTCGGGCGAACCGGACGGGCCCGAGCCCCCGCCGCGCCGATCCGGTCGCCGCAGCGCCTCTGCGGCGACGGCCTGCGGCGAAACGCGACCCGGCCCCGCCCCCGGCGCCCGAGCGGCGCTGGAATCGGATCGGCGATCATGGGATTGGGGAAATGGCGCACCGGGGAGGATTCGAACCCCCGACCCCCAGATTCGTAGTCTGGTGCTCTATCCAGCTGAGCTACCGGTGCAGGGCGCTGCGGGCTCCGCCGCGGCGCGTGGCGGTGTGTAGCGAGCGGGCGGGGGGGATGCAAGGGGGGAAATTCCGGTTCTTCGCGGCGACGTGGCGTCCGCCGGGTCGCGCGGCGCGCGCCTCTCCATCCCCCCGCGCCCTGAGGCGCAGGCGCGGCGCCGGGGCGGGCTGCGCGTCGCGCGCCGTCCAGGTCGCCCCGCCCCGACGGGCGCCGGTCAGGTGAAGATCCCCATCCGCGGCCGCGAACCGCCATGGAGCGCGCCCGGCGGGACAGGGGCCCGAGGGTCCTCCGAGGCGCTCCGATCCCTCGCCGCGCCTTCCACGGACGTCGTGGCTGCGTCGGGCGTCGATGCGGCGGTTGCGGGAGGGGGCGGCCCGGCGGACGCGTCGTGGTTCGGGCGGCTCTCGGGACGGGGAGCGAGGAGCGGGGAGCAGGGAGCAGGGAGCGGGGAGCGGGGAGTCGGCCCTCCGACAACTCGGGACCGACGCCGCGCACCGCGTCCGCGCGCGGAACCGCTCCCCAGGATCGGGGCGCGGATGGATCGGGCGACGCGCGGCCGGGACCGTCCGGAAGCGCCCGCTCGCCGGCGTCGGGGACGCCGCAGGTCCAGCGCTTCGCGGCCGCGCGGCGGGAGACCCTGGCCGGGAGGGCCCGGCGTTCCGGCCCGGCGTCCCGTCGCCGCGCCGCAGGCCGACGCGAGGCCGCGCGTCGCGCCGGTCCGCTTCGGTCCGCGCCATACGTGAGTCGTCCTCGGTCCCAAGGGCGACGTCGCGTCGCCAACGCGCGGGCCGCCGGCGGAACGCGCGTCGATCGCATGACCCGACCGGCGACGTCGCCGGGGCCGCCTCGCACGGCGGACTCCCCCGATCCGCACCGGGAGGGGCCCGGGTGACGGGCGCGGGCGACGGGGCCGGGGACGGGGCCGCCCGTCGCTCAGCCCGGATCGCGCCAGGCGGGGCGTTCGCCCGGGCCGGAGGTCGCCTCGTAGGCGGCGCGGGCCACGGCGCGGGCCACGCAGTCGGCCGCCGCCGCCCCCAGCGCGGCCAGCGCCCGCAGCCGCCCCCGGCCCTCGCCCAGCCGGGCGCGGGCCGTGGCCAGCGCGAACACCGTGTCCCCGTCCATCGGCGAATGCGCCGGGCGGATGGCGCGGGCGTAGCCGTCCTGCGCCATCATCGCCAGCCTCAGGCATTCGGCCGTGGTCAGGTCCGCGTCCGTCGCCACCACCCCGATGGCGGTGGCGGCGCCGGGCGGCGGGGTCGGGCCGGCGAAGCGGCTCTCGGCCGGGAAGGGCTCGGCCGAGGGGCGCCAGTCCGGCGCCGGGCGCAGGCCGCCGAATTCGGGGCGGCCGTCATGCGTCATCTCGAACGGCCAGGCCCAGAAGGCGCGGGAGCCGGGCAGGGTCACCGCCCCCACCGGGTTGGCGGCGACGAGGGCGGCGACGGCGACCGGCCCTCCGTCCGCGCCGAACCCGGGCAGGATCAGCGAGACCGAGCCCAGCCCCCCTTTCAGCGCGCCTGCGTTCGCCCCCCTGCCCGCCCCGACCGAGCCCAGCGCGAAGTCCGCCCCCGCGGCGGCCAGCGCCGCGCGCGCCAGCCGGGGATGGGGCGGGCCGCCCTCGGCGGCGAAGGCGGCGGCGGAATGGGGGCCGAGGTCGTAGAGGATGGCCGCGGGCACGATGGGCACGGGCGGGTGCTCTGGATGCACCGCGAGCCCCCGGCCGGAGGCCGACAGCGCGGCGGCGACCGCATCCGCCGCCCCCAGTCCCAGCGCCGACCCGCCCGAGAGCGCGATGGCGTGGACCCCGCCCACCTGGTTCTCGGGGGAGAGGGCCTCGGTCTCGCGCGTGCCGGGGCCGCCGCCGCGGACGTCGACGGCGGCGCGGGCGAAGGCGTCGGGCAGGATGACGGTGACGCCGGTGCGGGCGGCCTCGTCCTCGGCGTTGCCCACGGCGAGGCCCGGGACGTCGGTGAGCAGGTTGCGCGGTCCAGGCGCGGGGGGGCGGGTCATGCGGGGTCTCCGGCGGATCGGGCGGCGGGGGATGGCGGATGGGGATGGCGGATAGGGAGGGGCGGATGGGAGCGGATCGCGGGCGCGGGCGCAAGGGGCGCGCGCCTGCGGGGTCGCCTGCGGGGGGCCGCGCAGGGCGCGGGGCCCAACAGGCGGAGAGGCGGAGAGGCGGAGAGGCGGAGAGGCGGAGAGGCGGAGAGGCGGAGAGGCGGAGAGGCGGAGAGGCGGAGAGGCGGAGAGGCGGAGAGGCGGAGAGGCGGAGAGGCGGAGAGGC
>JAYZWL010000037.1:0-28265 GCA_036154955.1 Pseudomonadota bacterium
GGGGCGGGCCTCAGCCGCGCGCGGCCCGGCGCCGGCGCACCAGCGCCAGCGCGCCCAGCCCTGCCGCCAGCAGCGGGGCGGCGGCGGGCAGCGGCACCGCCGCCTGCGCCGCGGCGGCGGCCGCGCCCCCGGCTCCGCCAGCGAAGGTCGAGGCGCCCCAGGTCAGGTTGTCGATCGCCATGTCGCCCAGCGACCCGCCCTGCCAGGCGTGCACGATCAGCAGCTTGACGAAAGGCTCGTCGGTGACGAAGCCGTAGAAGCCCTGCAGCCCGATCCCGTCCTGCGGCCACGGGACCTGCCCGATCCCCGGCCCCTCCAGCGTCACCAGCGTCCCGATGTCGGTGTCCATGTCATAGGCGTAGATGTCGTAGCCGTCGGTGGCGTCGTCATCCGCCCAGTCGAAGCCGAGGCCCGAGATCGGCGTGTCGAACTCCAAGATGAAGCGCGGCCCGTTCAGCCCGTCCCCGCCCGAGGCGAACTCGTCCAGGTCCGAGCCCCAGCCCAGATAGCGCGTCCCGAAATTCAGCGGCGCGAGGTCGTCGGGATGCGCGCCCGACATCAACCCGACCGAGTCGCCCCTCGTCTCGACCGTGATGTCATAGGCCCCCATGTCCACCGCGTTCATGTCCGGCAGCAGGACGTTGGGCAGCCCCTCGAAATCCTCGCCCCCGGTCAGCGCCATGTCGGCGTTGAAGGCGGCGCGGTCGACATACCAGTTCTCCAGGGTCAGGGCCTGGGCCATGCCGGCGGACAGCAGAAATGCGCCCGTGACGGCGGTCAGTCTCGTGAACATTCAAGTTCCCCACTTCGAAAATGCGCCCGGACCCCCCGGCCCGGCGTGGGAAGGTGAATGTCACCTGAAGCGTGAGCTGGGCGTGACAGAAATTGTTCATAATGCGTCGCGCGAGAAAGCTCCCGCAAGGTCAACGCCTTGCACCCGGTCCCGCCCGGCGAATCACGCCGGCCGCCAATGAAAACGGCCCCGCCCGGGATCGGGCGGGGCCGTGAGGCGCGGTCGCGGCGCGGGTCAGGCGGAGACGGCGGCCGCCTTGTCCGACAGCGGATGCGGCAGGCGGGTCAGCATCTCCTTCGGGCAGACCTGCAGGAACTTGCCCCGCTCCACGTCCCAGTCGCGCAGCAGGCGGGCGGCCAGCGGGCTGCCGGTGGCGGCGGCGTGGGCCTCCATCAGCTCCTCCAGCACGCCTTCCCAATGGGCGCTTTCCAGCCCCTGCGCGACCAGCGTGTCGGGGTTCATCCGCTTCAGGAAATCGCCCGCCTCGTCATAGACGAAGGCCATGCCGCCGGTCATGCCGGCCCCGAAGTTGTCGCCGACGCTGCCCAGGATCACCGCGACGCCGCCGGTCATGTATTCGCAACCGTTGGAGCCGCAGCCCTCCACCACCACCGAGGCGCCGGAGTTGCGCACGCAGAACCGCTCCCCCGCCCGGCCGGAGGCGAACAGCTTCCCGTCGGTGGCGCCGTAAAGCACGGTGTTGCCGACGATGGTGTTGTCCTGCGGGACCAGCGGGCTGCCCAGCGGCGGACGCACCACCACCGTGCCCCCCGACAGGCCCTTGCCCACGTAGTCGTTGGCGTCGCCCCAGACCTCGATCTTGAGCCCCGGCGCGGCGAAGGCGCCCAGCGACTGCCCGGCCGAGCCGTTCAGCTTCACCGTCAGGTGCCCTTCCTGGAGCCCGTTGTCGCGCATCCCGAAGGCCTGCACGATATGGGACGAAACACGGGTGCCCACGGTGCGCTGGGTGTTCTGCACCGTGTAGGACAGTTCCATCTTCTCCCGCTTCTTGAAGAACGGCTGGGCGTCCTCGACGATCTGGGCGTCGAGCGTGTCGGGCACCGCGGTCCGCGGCTTGGCGCGGTCGTAGGTGGCGTGCTTGCCCTCGTCGATCTTGATCAGCAGCGGGTTCAGGTCGAGGTCGTCCAGATGCGCGGCCCCGCGGCTGACCTGGCTGAGCAGGTCGGCCCGGCCGATCACCTCGTCCAGCGACCGCGCGCCGAGCTGGGCGAGGATCTCGCGCACCTCCTGCGCGTAGAAGGTGATGAGGTTGACCACCTTCTCGGCCGAGCCGGTGAACTTCTCGCGCAGGCGCGGGTCCTGCGTGCAGACGCCCACGGGGCAGGTGTTGGACTGGCACTGGCGCACCATGATGCAGCCCATGGCGATCAGCGCGGCGGTCCCGATGCCGTATTCCTCGGCCCCCATCATGGCGGCGATCACGATGTCCCGACCCGTCCGCAACCCGCCGTCGGTGCGCAGCGTCACCCGCTCCCGCAGGTTGTTGAGCGCCAGCACCTGATGCGCCTCGGTCAGGCCCATCTCCCACGGAAGACCCACATACTTGATCGAGGTCACCGGGCTCGCGCCCGTGCCGCCGTTGTGGCCGGCGATCAGGATGACGTCGGCCTTGGCCTTGGCCACGCCCGCCGCGATCGTGCCGACGCCGGTGGAGGCCACCAGCTTCACGCAGACCTTGGCCCGCGGGTTGATCTGCTTGAGGTCGTAGATCAGCTGCGCGAGGTCTTCGATCGAGTAGATGTCATGATGCGGCGGCGGCGAGATCAGGGTCACGCCGGGCGTCGCATGGCGCAGCTTGGCGATCATCTCGGTGACCTTGAAGCCGGGCAGCTGCCCGCCCTCGCCGGGCTTGGCGCCCTGGGCCACCTTGATCTCCAGCTCCTCGCAATGGTTCAGGTATTCCGCCGTGACGCCGAAGCGTCCGGAGGCCACCTGCTTGATCTTGGCCGAGGCGTTGTCGCCGTTGGGCATCGGCTCGAAATGCGCCGGATCCTCGCCGCCCTCGCCGGAGTCGGACTTCGCGCCGATCCGGTTCATGGCGATGTTGAGGGTCTTGTGCGCCTCCGGGCTCAGCGCGCCCAGCGACATGCCGGGGGTGACGAACCGCTTGCGGATGGAGGTGATGGACTCCACCTCCTCGATCGGCACCGGCTTGCCCTTGGGCTTGAAGTCCAGCAGGTCGCGCAGGTTGATCGGCGGCTGGGAGGCCATGCCCGCCGAATACTTCTTCCACGTCTCATAGGACCCGGTGGCGCAGGCCGACTGCATCATGTGCATCAGCCGCGCGCCCCAGGCATGGGTCTCGCCGGACTTGCGCATCTTGTAGAGCCCGCCGATGGGCAGCACCGAATCCGCCATGCCGAAGGCCTTGGCATGGATCGCCTCGGTCTTCTTCTGCAGGCCCGAAAGCCCGATGCCCGAGATGCGGGAGGTCATGCCCGGGAAGTAGTCGGCCACCATGGCGCGCGACAGCCCCACGGCCTCGAAGTTGAGCCCGCCGCGATAGGACGAGATCACCGAGATGCCCATCTTGGACATGATCTTCAAAAGGCCCTGGTCCACCGCCTCGCGGAAGCGGCGCACCGCCTCCTTCAGCGGGCCGTCGAGCAGGCCGCGTTCGATCCGGTCGGCGATGGAGTCCTGCGCCAGATAGGCGTTGACCGTGGTCGCGCCGCAGCCCAGCAGCACCGCGAAGTAATGCGGGTCGATGCATTCGGCCGAGCGCACGTTGAGCGAGCAGAACGTCCGCAGCCCCTTCTTGGTCAGCCAGGAATGCACCGCCGAGGTGGCGAGGATCATCGGCATGGAGACGTTGTCCGCGTCCACGCCCTCGTCGGTCAGGATCAGGTGGCCGATGCCGGCGCGCACGGCCTCCTCCGCCTCGGTCCGCACGCGGGCGAGGTGACGGCGCAGGGCGCCCTGGCCCTCGCCGGCCGGATACACGCAGTCGATCCGGCGCAGGGAGGCGCCGAACGCCTCCTTCATCGCCTCGAACTGGCCGTTCGACACGAAGGGGCTTTCCAGCGTCAGGATCTCGGTCTGGCTCGAGTCCTGATCCAGCACGTTCTTGAGGTTGCCGAACCGGGTCTTGAGCGACATCACCCGATGCTCGCGAAGCGAGTCGATGGGCGGGTTGGTGACCTGGCTGAAGTTCTGGCGGAAGAAGTGGCTCATCGGCCGGTAGACTTCCGACAGCACCGCGGACGGCGTGTCGTCGCCCATCGAGCCGATGGCCTCCTTCGCGTCCTCGGCCATCGGGTGCAGGATCGTCTCCAGCTCCTCGATCGAGTAGCCCGCGGCGGCCTGGCGACGGCGCAGCTCGTCGCGCGCGAAGAGCCGCGGCTCGTCTGCGCCCTTCACCACCTCCTCAAGGTCGGTGATCGTGCCCACCCACTGCCCGTAGGGCTGGGAGTTGGCCAGCTCGTCCTTCAGCTCGTAGTCGTGCAGCAGCCGCCCGCCGACCATGTCGACGGCGAGCATCTGGCCCGGACCCAGCGCGCCCTTCTCCACTACGGACATCTCGTTGACCGGGACCATGCCGGCCTCCGACCCCGCGATCACCAGCCCGTCGCCGGTCACCACGTAGCGCATCGGGCGCAGGCCGTTGCGGTCCACGCCCGCGACCACCCAGCGGCCGTCGGTCATGGCCAGCGCGGCGGGGCCGTCCCAGGGCTCCATCACCGAGTTGGAATAGGCGTACATGTCCCGCCAGGTCTGCGGCATGGCGGAGGCGGTCTTGGACCAGGCCTCAGGCGCCAGCATGGTCTTGGCCATGGGCGCCGAGCGGCCGGCATGGACCAGCACCTCGAACACCGCGTCCAGCGCGGCCGAGTCCGACGATCCCGACGGCACGATCGGCTTGATGTCCTCCGCCGTCTCCGCGAAATAGGTCGAGGCCATCCGGATCTCGTGGGACTTCATCCAGTTGACGTTGCCCTTGAGCGTGTTGATCTCGCCGTTATGGGCGAGCATCCGGAACGGCTGGGCCAGCCACCACTGCGGGAAGGTGTTGGTGGAATAGCGCTGGTGATACAGCGCGAAGGCGCTCTCAAACCGGTCGTCGCGCAGGTCGGGGTAGAACACCGACACGTCCTCGGCCAGCATCATGCCCTTGTAGATCACCGAGCGGCAGCTCAGCGAGCAGATGTAGAACCCGTTGGCATGGGCCGCGGCCACCGCCTTCTCGATCCGGCGGCGGATGACGTAGAGCTCGCGCTCGAAGGTCTCCACGTCGGCGTCGGTGTTGCAGGCGATCAGGATCTGTTCGATCTCCGGCCGCGTCGCGTTGGCCTTCTCGCCCAGAACCGAGATGTCCACGGGCACGTGCCGCCAGCCGTAGATGTAGTGGCCCATGCGCAGGACTTCCGTCTCCACGATGGTGCGGCAGGCCTCCTGCGCGCCGAAATCGGCGCGGGGCAGGAACACCTGGCCCACGGCCAGATGGCCCGGCTTCGGCTCATGGCCGGTGCGGCGGATCTGCTCTTCGAAGAAGGCGCGGGGGATCTGGACGTGGATGCCGGCGCCGTCGCCGGTCTTGCCGTCGGCGTCCACCGCGCCGCGATGCCAGATCGCCGACAGGGCGGTGATCCCCGCCTCCACCACGCTGCGCCGCGGCTTGCCGTCCACCGCCACCACGAGGCCGACGCCGCAGGAGGCGTGCTCGAACTCCTCGCGGAACATGCCGGTCTCGGCCAGACGCTTGCGCTCGGCTTCGTGGCGGGCGCCCCAGGTCTCGTCGTAGTTCGTCATGTCCGTGCTCCTTCGATGGGAGGCCGTGTGTCGGGGGCCGCGTGTATCGGGTCCGGCCGGGTCCGCCACGGGCGGGGGCCGGGAATTCGGGTGCGCTCAGGCGTCGGGCGCGAACTGCGCCAGGGTTTCGGCGCGGGTCATCTTGTGGCTGTCGGGCGACAGGAACGGGTAGGCGTCGGGCTTCGCGTCCGAGAAGATCTCAACCGCCAGCGTCGAGCCGTCGAGGTCGTCGAACGCCCCGGCCGCGACGATCGCCACCCCCTCGGGGGCGGAAAGCGGGCGGAACCAGAGCGTGCCGCCGCAGGACGCGCAGCTCACCCGCTCGCCCCAGTCCGAGGAGCGCCAGGCCAGCAGCTCGCCGCTGTCGACCGCCAGCCCGGTCGCCTGGATGGCGAGGAACGGGCCGCCGGTCCATTTGCGGCAGGTCTCGCAATGGCAGGCGCCGACGCCCCGGTCGGTCACCGTCGCCGAGAAGCGGACCGAGCCGCAGGCGCAGCCGCCGGTTTTCACGTCGCTCATCTCCGTCGCCTCCCTCGTCGTCCGCGTCGCTGTTTCCGGTTCGCGCGCTTTCAAGCCGATTTCCTGGAACCGTCGCTCATTTCTCGTCGTCCGGCCGATGCGCGGCGCACGCTTGTCATACGCGCGGCGCACGCATCGCACCCCCTTTCCCTGTCGCGAACGGCTGGCGGGTCGGTTCCGGATCGGCGAAAGAGGGGCAGATATGCTGTCTTTCTTTCGTCCGAAGGCCCGACTTTCGGCGGAAGGAGCGCTTGGGCGATCCGGCGCCCTCGCCCCCCGTCCGCAGCCGTCGCGTGGGGCCGCCCGCGGGGGCGGCGCCCAATTTCGGGGCAGTCCGGCCGGAACCGTCCGCTCCGGAGCCCTCGTCCGACCTTACTCGGCCGCGAGCACCGACGCGCGGGCGTCCAGCTTGGCGGCGATGGCGTCGGCCGCCTCGCGCCCGTCGCGGATCGCCCAGACCACCAGGCTCGCGCCCCGCACGATGTCGCCGGCGGCGAAGACGCCGTCGAGCGCGGTCTCATGCGTGCGGTGGTCGGTCTTGATCGTGCCCCAGCGGGTCACGTCCAGGCCGTCCACGTCCCACAGCTTGGGCAGGTCCTCCGGGTCGAAACCCAGCGCCTTGATGATGATATCCGCGGGCTCGGTGTAATCCGCGCCCTCGATCTCTTCCGGCGTCTGGCGGCCGGTGACGTCGGGGGCGCCGAGGCGCATCTTGGCCACGCGCACCCCGGTCGCCGCCGTATCGCCCACGAAGCCCTTGGGGGCGGCGAGCCAGACGAACTCCACGCCCTCCTCCTCGGCGTTGGCGACCTCGCGCTGCGAGCCGGGCATGTTGGCCCGGTCGCGGCGGTAGAGGCACTTCACCGAGGACGCGCCCTGCCGGATCGCCGTGCGCACGCAGTCCATGGCGGTGTCGCCGCCGCCGATCACGACGACCTTCTTGCCCGCGGCGTTCAGTTCGCCGGACTCGAATTCCGCCACCGCGTCGCCGAAGCCGGTCTTGTTGGAGGCGGTGAGGTAGTCCAGCGCCTTGACGATGCCGGGCAGGCCCGCGCCGGGGCCGCCGAGATCGCGGGACTTGTAGACGCCGGTGGCGATCAGCACGGCGTCGTGCTTCTCCCGGATCTCCTGGAAGGAGATGTCGACGCCGATGTCCTTGCCCAGTTCGAAGGTCACGCCGCCGTCGGCCAGCAGCTGGTTGCGCCGCATGACCACGTCCTTCTCCAGCTTGAAGCCGGGGATGCCGTAGACCAGCAGGCCGCCGGCCCGGTCGTAGCGGTCGTAGACGGTGACCTGGAAGCCGCGGCGGCGCAGGGCGTCGGCCGCGGCCAGCCCGCCGGGGCCGGCGCCGATGACGCCCACCGATTCCGTGCGCTCGCGCGGGGGGGAGACGGGCTTCACCCAGCCTTCCGCCCAGGCGGTGTCGGTGATGTATTTCTCGACCGAGCCGATGGTGACGGTGCCGTGGCCCGACTGCTCGATGACGCAGTTGCCCTCGCACAGCCGGTCCTGCGGGCAGATGCGGCCGCAGATCTCGGGGAAGGTGTTGGTGGCCTGCGACACGGCGTAGGCTTCCTCCAGCCGGCCTTCCGCGGTCAGCTTGAGCCAGTCGGGGATGTTGTTGTGGAGCGGGCAATGCGTCTGGCAATAGGGGACGCCGCATTGCGAGCAGCGCGAGGCCTGCTCCTCGGCCTTCGCGGCCGCGTACTCGCGGTAGATCTCGTCGAAGTCGCCGCGACGCGCCTCGGCCGCCCGCTTTTCGGGCATGCCCCGCGGAACATCGACGAACTTGAGCATCTTCTGCGGCACGGGCGCCCTCCTTGCGCAACGGCTGGGTCTCCTCGCGCGCGAGGCGCGCGGGGGGCTCTGGCGACTTTCTAAGGGAATCGCGAACGGAATAAAAGACAGACATGTTGACCTATAAGTCGAGGTTCTTCGCCTTCACCCGATGCTGCGACGCCGCAATTCGGGAAAAAGAGTCAGCATTACTGTCTAATGCCGCGCCGCTGGCGTCCCTCCCCCCGATCCCCTAAACCCTCCCCTCCTCCTCCCCCTTCCCACGCGGAACCGCCCATGCCCTTGCTAGACCTAGTTATTCTCGCCCTGATACAGGGCGTGACCGAGTTCCTGCCGATCTCCTCCTCCGGCCACCTGGCGCTGTTCCCGGCGCTGACCGGAGAGACCGACCAGGGCCTGATGATCGACGTGGCGGTGCATCTGGGCACGCTGGTCGCGGTGGTGATCTTCTTTCGCCACGATGTCGCACGGGCCGTGGCGGGGGGGATTCACGTCCTGACCGGGCGGACGCGGACCTATGAGGCCGGGCTGGCGCTGCGGCTGGTGGTGGCGACGATTCCGGTGGTGATCGTCGGGCTGATCCTGTCGGCGGCGGGGCTGACCGACATCTTCCGCGACGTCGAGGTCATCGCCTGGGCCACGCTGGTCTTCGGCGTGGTGCTGTGGCTGGCCGACCGATACGGCCCCCTGGTCCGCAAGGCCGAGGACTGGTCCTGGCGCGACGCCGTGCTGATCGGGCTGGCGCAGGCGGTGGCGCTGATCCCGGGCACGTCGCGCTCGGGCATCACCATCTCCGCCGCGCGGGCGCTGGGATACGAGCGGACGGACGCGGCGCGGATCTCCATGCTGATGTCGATCCCCACCATCCTCGCCGCCGGGGTGCTGACCACCAAAGACCTGCTGGACGCCGGCGACATGGCGCTGGGCGCGGATGCGGCGATCGCGGCGGGGCTGTCCTGCGTCTCGGCGCTGGCGGCGCTGGCGCTGATGATGCGGATGCTGCGCACCTGGACCATGACGCCCTTCGTGCTCTACCGCTTCGCGCTGGGCGGGGCGCTGCTGGTCTGGCTTTACGCCTGAGCGGGGGCGGAGACGCGGAAAAAAGGGCGCGCCCGGGGGACCGGGCGCGCCCTTTTCTCGTTCTCGTCCCGGCGGGCCGGGGTCAGGCCTTGCGCAGGTTCCGCGCGCTTTCGGTCAGCTTGGAATACTGGCCCTGCGGGCGGTAGGCGTAGAGATAGGTCTCCATCACCGCCTCCATCGCCGTGGGCGCGACGCCCAGATCCGCGAGGCCCTTCGCCCCCTCCGCCACCACGTTGTCGGAGGCGAGCAGGGCGATCTGGTCCTCGGTCAGCACGTCGTTGACGAACAGCCCGCCGGTCAGCGCCTGGGCGACGCCGAGCAGCTTGGCGGGGATCTTCGCGAGGCCCGAGGGCATGTCGACCACCAGCCGGCGACGGCGGATGACCTTCAGCATCTTCTCCACCAGCTCGCGCAGCGTGGCCACCTCGGGCCCGCCGAGCTCATAGAGCCCCGGCGCCGCCTCGCCCGTCGCCAGCTTCGCCGCGGCGTCGGCCACGTCGCCGACATAGACCGGCTGGAATTTCGCGTCGCCGCCGACGATCGGCAGGACGGGGCCGAGCTTGGCCATGCCGGCGAAGCGGTTGAAGAACCCGTCCTCGGGCCCGAACACCACCGAGGGCCGCAGGATGGAGGCGGTGGGGAAGGCGTCCAGCACCGCCGCCTCGCCCGCCGCCTTGGCCCGCGCATAGGCCGAGGGGCTGGCCGCGTCTGCGCCGAGCGCCGAGACATGCACCAGCCGCGCCGCGCCGGCCGCGGCGGCCGCCTTCGCCACCCGCGCCGCACCCTGCGCCTGCACGGCGTCGAAGGTCTGGGGGCCGGTCTGCGCCATGATGCCGATGCAGTTGATCACCACGGTCGCCCCGGCCACCGCGCGCGCCACCGAGGCGTCGTCGCGGATATTGGCCTGCATCGGCTCCACCTGCCCGACCTCGCCGTAGGGCTTGAGGAACAGCGCCTCGTTCGGGCGGCGCACCGCGGCCCGCACCCGCCAGCCGCGCCGCGCCATGCGCTGGGCGATGTGGCGGCCGAGGAAGCCGGAGGCGCCGAAGATGGTGACGAGGGGGGCGGGCTCGTTCATGTCTGGGCTCCCGTTCTGGCCGTCCCCGGGGCGGCTGGGCCGCGGGCCGGGGGCGCTGGATGCGCGCGGGCGGTCGCGGTCCGGGGTCCGGGGCGCGCGCCCTTGGGGTATCGTCTCGCCATTTCGTCTAGTCCGGGGCCGGGCGGCGGGCAAGGCGGCAATTCGGCGGTTTGCGCGGGAGGGCATGGAAATGCGGCTGGAAATCGCGCTGGGCGACATGGGGGCGGAGGCGGTGGCGGCGGCCCGCGGCGGGCCGCCGCCGTTCCCGTTCCGGGACGAGCCTTCGGTCGGGCCGCTGAGCGCGCCGACGGCGCCCGGTTTCGCTCCGATGCGCGCCCGGTTCTGGGCGGAGACGCTGGGCTTCATGGCCGATGCCGGCGCGCCGGATCCGGAGGCGGCGCTTCCGGGGCATTACGCGGCGCTCTCCTCCGCCATCGCCGGGGCGGGGGAGGTCGCCTTCTGGCTGGCGGGTTCGGCGCAGGAGGCGGTGGCCCTGGCGCTGGTCGAGGCGCTGGCGGAGGCGGCGGGCGCGGCGCTTTTCGTCATGCCCTGCGGCGCGGCGGAGGAGGAGGGGCGCGGCGTGGCCGAACGCCCGCCGCCGGTCCTGGCCGCGGCGGAGGCGATGGCGCTGGGGCCGGAGGCGCGCGCCCGGCTCGCGGCCTTCCGCGCCGCGCTGCTGGCGCCGGAGGCGGCGCCGCTGCGGGAGGAGGCGGCGCGCGCGCCAGCCCCCGGCGACCCGCTGGCCTGCCTGCGGGCGGCGGCGGCGAGCCGGCTGGCCCGGCTGCCCGACCCGACGCGGGGCCTGGGCGCGGACGAGGCGCGGATGATCGACGCGCTGGGGCCGGACTGGACGCTCGCCGCCGCGGCGCTGGGCCGGGCGCTGCGGGCGCCGGGGCCGGACCGGCTGGGCGACCTTTGGCTGTGGCGGCTGACGCGGGAGATGGCGGACCCCGCGCTGGGCGCGCCGCTGATCGCGCTGCGCGGCGACCCGGCCCGGCCCCGCGCGGCGGAGGCGCGGCTGACCGGATTCGGGCGGGCGGTGCAGGCGGGCGAGACCTCCCGCCTCGCCCGCGCCGGGCTGGTCCGCGATCTCGGCGGCCTGCGCCTGCGTCACCCTCCGCCCGCCGAATGACCGCCCTCCGCGACCTGCCGAAAGGTCGCGGCGCCCTCATCTCAAGAAACCTCGGATGGGCCGTTGACACGCCCCGCGCCGGGCAATAACAACCCGCTCCACGACACCTGCCCAGGTGGCGGAATTGGTAGACGCGCCAGCTTCAGGTGCTGGTTTCCGTATGGAAGTGGAAGTTCGAGTCTTCTCCTGGGCACCACCTTCCCCCGACCGGGGACGGGTGGCTGAATGGGCCGCGGCGCACGCCGCGGCCCTTTTCGTTTTCGCCCCGTCATCTCGCCCCGACGCTCCCCTCCCGCCCCTCCCGCCGCCCCGCGGGGGTTGACGGCGGGCGCCCCGCCCCCCAAACCTCCCTCGCCGCCCCGGAGGCGGAGAATTCCCGCCGCGCCCGGCCCCCGCAGGGACCCCGGACGCCCCGTCGAGAGGCCCCGAATGACCGTCCATTCCCACGAAGGCGACCTTCCCGACGGCCTCGATCTCGGCCCCATCGTGGCCATCGACTGCGAGACCATGGGCCTGCAGCCGCATCGCGACCGGCTCTGCGTCGTGCAGCTGTCGGGCGGGGACGGGAACGCGCATGTGGTGCGCATCCCGCAGGACGCGGTCTCGGCCCCCAACGTGGAGCGGCTGCTGGCCGACCCGGCGGTGCTGAAGCTGTTCCATTTCGGGCGATTCGACATCGCGGTCATGGCCCATCGCTTCGGCGTGACCGCGCGCCCTGTCTGGTGCACCAAGATCGCCTCCAAGCTGGTGCGCACCTATACCGACCGGCACGGGCTCAAGAACCTGTGCCAGGAGCTGCTGGGCATCGACATCTCCAAGCAGCAGCAGAGCTCGGACTGGGGGGCGCCGTCGCTGTCGGAGGCGCAGCTCGACTACGCCGCCTCCGACGTGCTGCATCTGCACCGCATCCGGGAGGCGCTGGAAACGCGCCTGATCCGCGAGGGTCGCCTTGACATCGCGCTGCGCTGCTTCGATTTCCTCCCGGACCGCGCCATGCTGGATCTCGCCGGCTGGCCCGAAGAGGACATTTTCTCGCATTAGCGCCGGACCGCCCTCCATGCCCGGCGCCAGAGGAGCGACATGACCGTCAACACCCGGCCCGAAGCGGCCCCCGATGCCGCCGCGCCCGAGACCGCTGAGACGGAGACGCCCGAGGTCCGGGCGGCCCGCGTCGCGAAGGACATCGCCACCGGACGCCGGGTGCTGGGCATCGAGGCCGAGGCGCTGGCCGAATTCGCCCGCGAGCTGGACGACGAATTCGCCGCCGCCGTTCAGGCCATGCTGGACTGCGAGGGGCGGATCGTGGTGTCGGGCATGGGCAAGTCGGGCCATGTCGGGCGCAAGATCGCGGCGACGCTCGCCTCCACCGGCACGCCGGCCTTCTTCCTGCACCCGGCCGAGGCCAGCCATGGCGACCTGGGAATGCTGACCGAGGCGGACGTGGCGCTGGTGCTGTCCAATTCCGGCGGCACGCCGGAGCTGGCCGACGTCATCGCCCATTGCAAACGGTTCGGGATCACCCTGATCGGAATGGCGAGCCGGCCGGAAAGCCCGCTGCTGGCGCAGTCCGACATCCGCCTGAAGCTGCCCCGCGCGCCCGAGGCGTGCTCGGTCGGCATGGCCCCGACCACCTCCACCACCCTGGCCATGGCGCTTGGCGACGCGTTGGCCGTGGCGCTGATGGAGCGGCGGGCGTTCACCGCCGAGCATTTCGCGGTGTTCCATCCCGGCGGCAAGCTGGGCGCGCAGCTGATCAAGGTGCGCGACCTGATGCATGTGGGCGACGAGCTGCCGCTCGTGTCCGAGGACGCGTCGATGCGCGACGTGCTGCTGGTGATGACCCAGAAGGGCTTCGGCATGGCCGGGGTGGTGGACGCCTCCGGCGCGCTGGTCGGCGCGATCACCGACGGCGACCTGCGCCGCAACATGGACGGTCTGCTGGAGCGGCGCGCCCGCGACGTGGCCACCCGCAGCCCCCGCACCATCCGGCCCGACGCGCTGGGATCGGAAGCCGTGAAGCTGATGAACGACCCCGCGCGCCCGGTGCTGTGCATCTTCGTCTCCGACCCCGCGGTCGGCCCGCAGCCGCTGGGGGTCCTGCATGTGCATGACTGCCTGCGCGCCGGCCTGGACATGGGCTGAGGACATGGCCTCGCGTCTCGCGCGATCGGGGGGCGGCGGGGGGGGCGGCGGGACGGGCGGCTATTCGCGGCTGGTCCGCTGGCTCAAGATCGGGCTGCCGCTGCTGGCGCTGGCGCTCCTGTCCTCGCTGTTCCTGATCCCGCAGGACAAGGTGTTCGAAGGCGGGCTGGTCTATTCCACGGCCGACCTGATCTCGCTGGGCGAGGGGCTGCAGGTGACCAATCCGCGGATCGAGGGGGCGACGGCGGCGGGCGAGCCCTTCGTGGTGGAGGCCGACAGCGCCACGCCCGACGGGCCGGACCCCAGCCTGGTGGAGCTGGCCCGCGTGCGCGGCGCCTTCGAGCAGGGGGCGGGCGAGGCGGCGCGGGAGATCCGGCTGACCGCGGAGACCGGCCGCCTGCGCCCGCGCGAGCAGGCGCTGTCGCTGAGCGGCGCGGTGCGGCTGGAGACCTCGGACGGCTATGTGGTGACCACCGACCGGGTGTCGGCCGACCTGCGCGCCGGCCGGGCCGAGGCCCCGGGGCCGGTGCGCGCGGAGGGGCCGCAGGGCAGCATCGAAGCGGGGTCGTTCCGGGCCGAACGCGGGCCGCACGGGGCCGGCGCGGCCGGCGGCGACGGGGCCGATCCCGCCGCCGCGGCGGAAGCGAAGCTTGGCGCGCCGCGGCCGGGCGATTATCTATGGTTCGAGAACGGCGTCCGGGTGGTCTGGAAGCCGTCGCGCCCCGTTGAGCAACCCGCGGAACAGGCGGTGGAATAGGCCGGCGCGACCCGAGGAACTGGCCGGCGCCCGATACGCGGACCGCCGGCGACCGGGCTGGAAGCGGGGCCGGGCCGGGGGGCCGCCCGCCGCCGGCCTCCGACGACGATCCAGGCAGGAAATCCGAATGATGACGTCCACGATCCGGCCGCTTCGCCGCCCCGCCACGGGCCGCGCCGGGCTTTTCGCCGCCCTGACGCTCGGCGCGGCGCTGGGCGCGGCGTTCCCGGCCGCGGCGCAGGACGCCGCCAACCCGTTCGGCTCTTTCAAGCACGACGCGAACCAGCCGATCGAGATCACCGCCGACAGCCTCGCCGTCGACAACGGGGCCCAGACCGCGACCTTCACCGGACAGGTGGTGGCCGGGCAGGGCACGCTGCGGCTGACCGCCGAGAAGGTCACCGTGAAATACGGCGGCGTCGGCGGCCCGGGCGCCTCGGCCCCGGCGACGGGGAGCGGCTCCATCGACAGCCTGCGGGCCGAGGGCGCGGTGTTCCTGTCCAACGGGGCGGAGACGGCGAAGGGCGACTGGGCCGACTACGACGTGACCGGCGGCGTGGTGACCATGGGCGGCGGCGTGGTGCTGACCCAGGGGGAGAACGCCATCTCCGGCGAGAATCTGCGAATCGATCTGAACCGGGGCGCCGGCGAGATCACCGGCGGGCGCGTCAAAAGCGTGTTCACCCCGCCCCCTGCGAAGAACTGACCGCCGATGGCCGACGGACCCAGCCTCGCCGAACCCGGCCCCGGAACCCGCGCCGCGGCGCGGCCCGGGGGCCTTTTGCGCGCGCGCTCCATCGGCAAGGCCTATCGCCGCCGCCCCGTGGTCCGCGACGTGTCGCTGGAGCTGGCGCGGGGCGAGGCAGTGGGCCTGCTCGGCCCCAACGGCGCCGGCAAGACCACCTGCTTCTACATGATCACCGGCCTGATTCCCGCGGATTCCGGGCTGATCGAGATCGACGGGCAGGACGTGACGCTGATGCCGATGTATCGGCGCGCGCGGCTCGGGCTCGGCTATCTCCCTCAGGAAGCGTCGATTTTCCGGGGCCTGACGGTGGAGGAGAACATCCTCGCGGTGCTGGAGCTGCATGAGCCGCTGCGCGCCCGCCGCTCGGCCCGGCTGGATCAGCTGATGGCGGAATTCTCCATCACCCACCTGCGCCGCACCCCCGCTCAGGCGCTCTCGGGCGGGGAGCGGCGGCGGGTCGAGATCGCCCGCTGCCTCGCCTCCGATCCGGCCTATGTGCTGCTGGACGAACCCTTCGCCGGCGTCGACCCGATCGCGGTCGGCGACATCCGCGACCTGGTGAGCCATCTCAAGCATCGCGGCATCGGGGTCTTGATCACCGACCACAATGTGCGTGAAACTCTCGGCATCATCGACCGGGCATACATCTTGCATGAGGGGCAGGTGCTGATGAGCGGCGCCCCCCGCGAGGTTGTCGCCGACGCGGAAGTCCGCCGGGTCTATCTCGGCGAAAGCTTCTCGTACTAGGGCGGGGCCCAACGAGGCCCGCCCGGTCCCAGAGGGGATGGGGGGGCGCAGGCCGCATGATCGGACCGCGTCTGGAGCTTCGAACCGCGCAGCAGCTGGTGATGACGCCGCAGCTGCAGCAGGCGATCAAGCTTCTGCAGATGTCGAACCTGGAGCTGTCCCGGTTCGTGGACGAGGAGATCGAGCGCAACCCGCTGCTCGACCGCGGCGCCGAGTCCGGCGCGCCGGAGGATCCCGGAGGCCAGTCCCGCGAGGATCGCGCCGCCCGCGAGGCCTCCGCCAGTTCCGCGCAGGGGATGTCCGACGTGGAGCAGGGCGGGCCGCCGCCGGGCGACCGCCCGGAACGGATGACCGTGGACGCCGCGCTGCGCGACGGGGCGGAAAGCGTTTCGGGCGCGTTCGAGACCGGCTCCGACGAGCTTTACGACGCCGATCTCTCCACCCGCGGCCCGGTTTCGGCCGACGCCGCCGGCGCCTGGGGGCCTGGCGGCGGAGGCGGCGGGGCCGGGGCGGCCGCCGCCTGGGGCGCCGACCTGCCGGGGCTGGAAGAGACGCTGGGCGCGGAAACCTCGCTGATCGAGCATCTCGCCGGCCAGATCGGGATGATGCGCGCCCCCCGCGCGGTCCGCAACGCCGCCATGGCGCTGGCCGCCGATATCGACGAAGCGGGCTACCTGCGCATCGAGGAGGACGAGGCCGCGCGCCGGCTCGGCGTCTCGGAGGCGGAGCTGTCGGACGCCATCGGCCTGCTGCACCAGTGCGAGCCGGTGGGCATCGGCGCGCGCAGCCTGTCGGAATGCCTGTCGCTTCAGCTCGCCGACCGCGACCGGCTGGACCCGGCGATGGCGGCGCTTCTCGACCACCTGCCGCTGCTGGCCCGCGCCGATTTCCGCGCTTTGTCCCGCATCTGCGGGGTGGATGAGGACGACGTGCGCGACATGGCGGCGGAGATCCGCCGGCTCGACCCGCGCCCGGGGCGGGAATTCACCGCGCCCCCCGCGCTCGCCGCCGTGCCCGACGTCTTCGTGCGCCGCCGCCCGGACGGGACCTGGACGGTGGAGCTGAACACAGACACCCTGCCGCGGGTGCTGGTCGACAACGCCTACGCCGCCGAACTGTCGGCCGGCGGCGACGCCGCGGCGCGGACCTTCGTGTCCGAATGCCGGCAGTCGGGCGGCTGGCTGGTGCGCAGCCTGGAGCAGCGCGCCCGCACCATCCTCAAGGTGGCGGTGGAGATCGTGCGCCGCCAGGAGGCGTTCTTCGAGGAAGGCGTCTCGGCCCTGCGCCCGATGACCCTGCGCATGGTGGCGGACGAAATCGGGATGCACGAATCCACCGTCTCCCGCGTCGCGGCGGGCAAGCATCTGGCCTGTGAGCGGGGGATTTTCGAGCTGCGCTGGTTCTTCACCCAGGCGCTCGCCGCCACCGACGGGGGGGAGGCGCATTCGGCGGCGGCGATCCGCGACCGGATCCGCGACCTGATTCTGGCAGAGGATCCGAAGAAGACCCTCTCGGATGACCGTTTGATGGCAATTCTCCGCAACGACGGGGTAGATATTGCGCGGCGAACTGTCGCGAAATATCGTGAGGGCATGAACATCCCGTCGTCGGTCCAGCGCAGACGTCTCAAGTCCGCCGCCGCCTCCTGATCCGGAGGACCGGCGGCCCGGGCGGGATGACGGGACGAGACCCCCGACGCCCCCCTCGCGCACCGCCGGCGCCCTCCCCAGATGACAGGAGACGGTCGTGGAACCTGGTGGTCCGCGTCAGGCGCCCTCGGCCGGGATGGCCGGTTCGCTTCGCGTCCCCGTCACGGGGGCGGGCGGCGCCCCGGCGCAGAAGCGGAGGTTGTCAGACATGCACATCCAGGTGAACGGCAAGCAGATCGACGTGGGCGAGGCGCTGCGCGGCCATGTCGAGGATCGCTTCGTCGCTGCTGTCGGAAAATACGCGGAAAATCCGATCGACAGCACCGTCACCTTCTCCCGCGACCGGCACGAGATCGTCTGCGACGCGCTCGCCCATCTGTCGACCGGCATGGTCGCCAAGGCCAAGGGCCGCGCCACCGATCCCTACGCCGCGGCCGAGAGCGCGTGCGAACGCCTGGAAAAGCAGCTGCGCCGCTACAAGCGCCGGCTGAAGGACCACCACCTCAAGCGGCGGGAGGAGCCGATCCCGGCCGCCATGGCCAACGGCTACGTGCTGCAGGCCGCGCCGGAGGAGGAGGAGCATGAAGAGCCCGAAAGCCTCGACCCGCTGGTGATCGCGGAGATGCGCCACAGGGTGCAGACGCTGACCGTGGGCGAGGCGGTGATGGCGATGGAGTTCGCGGACGAGCCGTTCCTGCTGTTCAACAACAATTCCCACGGGGGGCTCAACGTGGTATTCCGCCGGCCCGACGGGAATATCGGGTGGATCGACCCAGCGAATCTGCCCGAAGGCTGACGCAGCCGGATCACGAGCAACATCCAGACGCAGAGCTGGAAGCGGCGGGGCGCGGGGAGCGCCCGGCCGCGCGTGGTCCGCATAAACCGAGAGACAGGCCATGACACTCGAGCAGCTTATCGGGCCCGAGGCGCTTGCCGCTAGCCTGAAGGCCTCCAGCAAGAAGCAGCTCCTGCAGGAGCTCGCCGGCCGCGCCGCCGACCGCATCGGGCTGGAGCCCCGCGCCGTGTTCGAGGCGTTGATGGACCGCGAGCGGCTGGGCCCCACGGCGATGGGGCGCGGCGTGGCCATCCCCCATGCCCGCCTGCCGCAGGTGACGCGGATCACCGGCTATTTCGCGCGGCTGGAGAAGGGCGTTGATTTCGACGCCGCCGACGGCGCGCCGGTGGATCTGGTGTTCCTGCTGCTGGCCCCCGAGGACGCGGGCGCCGACCATCTGCGGGCGCTGGCGCGGGTGTCGCGCCTTCTGCGCGACGAGGGGCGCTGCGCAAAGCTGCGCGCCACCGCCGACCCCGCCGCGCTCTACGCCATCCTGGTCGAGACGCTGACCTCCGACGCGGCCTGACCGGCGGCGCTTTCCGGCGCCGTGCCGGTCTCGCCTCCCCTTCCGTCTCCCGGAACCGCCGCCTGCGTCGCGCCGCGCCTTGAGCGGCCCGCGCGGGCGTGGCAGGCAGGGGGCGGCGCGCGTCAGGCGCGCACGGCGCGACCCCAGCCGGGGCGCCGGGCTGACCCAAGGAGGACCCCCATGATCCGCAATCTGACCCTCGCCGCCTGCGCCGCGGCGCTGCTGGCCACGCCCGCCGCCGCCCATCTCGCCCCGGGCGAGCATGGCTCGCTGGCCGCGGGTCTGTCGCATCCGCTGTTCGGCCTCGACCATGTGCTGGCGATGGTCGCCGTGGGGCTCTGGGCCGGGCAGACCGGGGGCCGCGCGCTCTGGGCGACGCCGCTGGCCTTCGTGTCGGCGATGGTGGTCGGCTACGCGCTGGCGCTGGCCGGGCTGACCGTGCCGATGGCCGAGCCGATGATCCTCGCCTCCGTCATCGCGCTGGGCCTGCTGGCGGCGAGCGCGGCGAAGATGCCGGTGAGCGTCGTGGTCGGCGCGGCGGCGGTGTTCGGCGTGTTCCACGGCGCCGCCCATGGCGCCGAGGTCGGGACCGCCTCGGCGCTGGTCTTCGGGCTGGGCTTCGTCGCCTCCACCGCCCTGCTGCACGCCGCGGGCATCGCGCTGGCCCGCGTCACCGGCGGCCTCGCGCTGCGCGGGCTGGGCGCGGGCACGGCGCTGGCCGGCGTGGCGCTGGCCTTCGCCTGAGCCGCGACCGCCCCGCACCCCCCCGTGAAAGCGAACGGGCGGCCCCGAGGGGCCGCCCGTTTCCGTTTCCCCGGCGAAAGCGCGCCGGGTCAGTGCACCGACACCGGCACCTTGTCGTGCTGGCGGGCCAGGGTGAAGGCCAGCTTGCGGTCGTCGGTCAGCGCCAGGCGCGCGCCCTCGGCGTCATGGATGGCGAAGAGCTTGCGGTCCGGCGCCGCCTCCGCCCCGGGCATGGTCGCGGCCTCTTCCGCCGTCAGCTCGCGCACATAGACGATGTCGCCCGGGATCTCGAGCTGCGGCGCGGCCTGCGCGCGGGGAGAATGATCGGTCATGGTCATGTTCCTCCTTCCAGTCTCGGATCACTCGTCAGCATCGCCGCGGAAGCTTTCCGGGCGGTTGATTTCGATGGTGCGCACCACGGTCTGCGGTTCGGACCGCACCAGGTCCACATGCAGCAGCCCGTTCTCCAGGTTCGCGCCCTGCACCTCCATGCCGTCGGCGAGCACGAAGCTCTTCTGGAACTGGCGGGCGGCGATGCCCCGGTGCAGGAACACCCGGTTCTCCGAATCGTCGGTCTGCCGACCCCGGATGACGAGCTGCGCGTCCTCCACGGTGATCTGCAGGTCCTCCTCTCGGAAGCCGGCGACGGCGAGCGTGATCCGGTAGGCGTTGGGCCCCGACTGCTCGATATTGTAGGGCGGGTATCCGTCGTTCGAGGTCTTGGCGGTGCGTTCCACCAGTCGGTCGAGCTGCTCGAACCCGAGCAGGAACGGATGCGATGCGAAGGTCATTCGCGACATTCGGGCGGTCCTCATCAAAGCGACGTGCCGTGAGGGCCCCGACACCGGCGACCCCCGCAATGGGAAATATGGGAGGGTCGGGAGGGGAAATCAATCTCTCCGCCCCCGGGAGGCGCCGCGACGGGGGCCGCGCGCGAACCGTTGCGCGCCGCAGGCGACGCGCGCAATCTCAGCCGGCGGAAAGGGCCGCGTCGCGCCCCGGACCGGGGCGGCGGAGAAGGGCGCGGCGATGGTCGTCATCACCTCGGAGACCGATGGGGCGGCGTTCGACTGCGCCCCCGACGAGACGGTGCTTCAGGCCGCGCGCCGCGCGGGGCTGCACATCGCCTCGGCCTGCAACGGGCGGGCGCGCTGCTCCACCTGTCGGCTGCGGGTGCTGGACGGCGACGCCGCGGCCGGCGCGGAGACCGAGGCGGAGACGGCGCTGAAGGCGCGGCTGCGGCTGGGCGCCGACATCCGCCTCGCCTGCCAGTTCCGGCCCGAGAGCCCGATCTCGGTGCGCCGGCTGGTGATGGACGACGCCTCGCACGCGCTGGCCAACCAGCTGGGGCGGGAAGGGGCGGGGCCGGGGTCGGAGCTGCGCGAGGTCTCGGTGATGAACTTCGACGTGGCCGGCTTCACCGGGCTGACCGAGCGGCTGCCGCCGCATGACGTGCTCTACCTGCTCAACTACTTCATGACCCGGGCGGAGACGGTGCTCGCGGCCCATGGCGGCTATTTCGAGAAGGCGGTGGGCGACGGGTTCATGGCCCTGTTCGGCGCGCGGGGGGAGCCGGACGCGCCGCTGTCGGCGGTGGCGGCGGCGCTGGAGATCGTGGACGAGATCAAGCGCGCCCGTCACTTCATGCGCGCCCATTACGGGGTGGAGTTCGACGCCCGCATCGGGCTGGAGCATGGCGAGGCGCTGATCGGCGCGCTGGGGCCGGCGGGGATGGCGCGGGTGACGGCGCTGGGCGAGGTGGCCAACCTGGCGGCGCGGGTGCAGGAGGCGAACAAGGTCGCGGGAACCCGGCTTCTGGTGGGCGAGACGTTGTTCGCGCGGGTCGCGGGCCAGGTCGAGGCCGGGGATTTCGTGCGCCTGCGCCTGCGCGGGGCGAGCGGGCTGCGCACCCTGCGCGCGGTGACCGGGCTGACCCCGGAGGGGCGGGCGCGGATCGAGGCGGCGCGGCGGCCCGAGGCGCCGGGCGGGCGGACCTGGGCGCGGCTGCTGGACGCCGCCGACCTGCCCGAAGGCGCGGTGCGCATCGCCTCGCTTCCCGACCGCGACATCGCCCTGACCCGCCGCGGCGGCCGGCCCATCGCCTTCAACAACGCCTGCCCGCATCTGCGGTTTCCGCTGTTCGGCGAGGCGCAGGCGCCCGATCTGCCGGCCGACTCGGCCATCGACGACGAGACGCTGGTCCTGACCTGCCGCTGGCATGGCGCGGCCTTCGACCTTCTAGGCGGCGAGGTGGTGGCCTGGTGCCCGCTGCTGTCGCCCGAGGGGCGCGACCTGCACTGGCCGATCCTGGGCGACGTGTCCAAGAACCGCGCGCGGATGACGCCGATCCCCTGCCGGGAGCGGGACGGCGGGGTCTGGGCGGCGGTGGGGGCGCCGGTCGAGGAGGGGTAGGGGGGCGCGTTCCCCCTCTTATCCTTGCGCATGCCCCCTCCGCCAACGCATGCCCCCTCGCACGGCGCATGCCCCCTCCCCCTCCCTCCCCCGCAGGCGGGGGAGGGGGGCGCGGGTGGCGAGGGCGGGGGGAAACGGAAAAGGGGCCCGCGAGAGGGGCCCCTTCGTTCCGTGTCCGTCAGGCGGCGCGGGCGCGCGTCAGTTCACGCCGTCGAGCAGGCGGCGGGCGATGACCTGTGCCTGGATCTCGGCCGCGCCCTCGAAGATGTTGAGGATCCGCGCATCGCACAGCACGCGGGAGATCTTGTATTCCAGCGCGAAGCCGTTGCCGCCGTGGATCTGCAGGGCGTTGTCCGCCGCCGCCCAGGCGACGCGGGCACCCAGCAGCTTGGCCATGCCGGCCTCGAGGTCGCAGCGCCGGCCCTCGTCCTTCTCGCGGCTGGCGTGGTAGCTGAGCTGGCGGGCCACCATGATCTCCACCGCCATCATCGCCAGCTTGTCGTAGACCCGCGGGAAGGCGACCAGCGACTTGCCGAACTGCTTGCGGTCCTCGGCGTATTGCAGGCCCAGCTCCATCGCGCATTGCGCCACGCCCACGGCGCGGGCGGCGGTCTGGATGCGGGCGGATTCGAAGGTCTGCATGAGCTGCTTGAAGCCCTGGCCCTCGACCCCGCCGAGCAGGTTCTCGGCCTTCACCTCGAAGCCGTCGAAGCCCAGCTCGTATTCCTTCATGCCGCGGTAGCCGAGCACCTCGATCTCGCCGCCGGTCATGCCCTGGGCGGGGAAGTCGTTCCCGTCCTGCATCCGCGGCTTCTCGGCCAGGAACATGGACAGGCCGGAATAGTTCGAGGTCTCGGGGTCGGTGCGCACCAGCATGGTCATCACGTCGGCGCGGGCGGCGTGGGTGATCCAGGTCTTGTTGCCGGTGATCCTGTAGACGTCGCCGTCCTTCACCGCGCGGGTGCGCAGCGAGCCGAGGTCGGAGCCGGTGTTGGGCTCGGTGAACACGGCCGTCGGCAGGATCTCGGCGGAGGCGATCTTGGGCAGCCAGTGGTCCTTCTGCGCGGGCGTGCCGCCGGTCAGGATCAGTTCGGCCGCGATTTCGGAGCGGGTGCCGAGGCTGCCCACGCCGATATAGCCGCGGCTGAGTTCTTCCGAGACCACGCACATCGCGGTCTTGCCCATGCCGAAGCCGCCGAATTCCTCGGGGATGGTCAGGCCGAACACGCCCAGCTCGCCCATCTCGTTGAGGATCTCGATCGGGATCAGCTCGTCCTTGAGGTGCCACTCATGGGCGAAGGGGGCGACCTTCTCGTCGGCGAACCGGCGGAACTGGTCGCGGATCATGTCGAATTCTTCGTCCAGCGCGCAGTCCCCATAGGTGGCGGCGCCCTTCTGCTCGACCATCAGCTCGACCAGCCGGTGGCGGGCGGCGTTGGTATTGCCGCGCGCGATCAGGGTCTGGACCTCCGGGGCGGACATCGCCTCGGCGACCTCCTCGGCGATGCCGAGATCGCCGGGGCGGGCGAACTCGTTCTGGCTCATCATAACGCCGCCCTGGAGCTGGGCGAGATATTCGGAGAACGAAAGCTGCAGGATCAGCTTCTCGATCTCGCCGAGCTTGCCGGCCTCGGTCAGCCGCTCGGACCAGGCCTGCATCTGGGTGAGGCTCTGGGCGTAGGTGGCGATCCAGCTGACCGCGTGGGCGGCGCGCTGGTTCTGCTCCAGCAGCGCGCCCGAGACCTTGCCGTCCGCCGTCACCATGGCGGCGAGCGCGCGGCGGGCGGCCATCAGCACCGTTTCGGCCGCGGGGGCGGCGGCGGCGGTCAGCGCCGTCAGGTCATCCAACAGCGCGGGGGCGGCGGGGATCGCGGCGGGGCTGTTCATGGCTCTTCCTCGGTTGGGCGCGCGGCGGCGGGAGGGGGCGCCGCCCGCGCGCGCGGGGCCGGCTGGGCGGCGCGGATTGTTGCAACGCAAAATCTGTCACGGTTCGGGCGCGGACGCTAGGCGCCGCGCCGCCGCGGGTCAAGAGTTGCGCAACAATCTTCCGCCCGCATGGGGTGTGGGGCGACATTGTTGCGCGGCTTGCGGCTCCGCCCGGCTGCGCGGCGGCTTTCCGCCGGCCGGGCGGGCTGCTATGCGGATCGCATCATGCTGACCGAGCTGCTTTCCGACCACGGCGCGCTGGCGCTCTCCCTCGCGCTGGGCGGGATGCTGGCGGCGGGATTCGCCAAGGGGGTGGTGGGCTTCGCGCTGCCGATGATCGCCATTTCCACCGTCGGCTCGGTCCTGCCCGCGCCGCTGGCCGTGGCCGCGATCATCGGGCCGGCGGTGATCACCAATATCTGGCAGACCTTCCGGCAGGGGCTGGGCGCGGCGTGGGACAGCCTGCGGCGGTTCTGGGTGCTGAACCTGGTGATGTTCGGCGCCATCGCCGTCACCGCGCAGTTGGTCACGGTGCTGTCGGAGGCGGCGCTGTTCGCGATCCTGGGCGTCGGCGTCTGCGGTTTCGCGCTGATCCAGCTTCTGGGCCTGCGCCTGCCGCGGCCCTCGGCGCGGCGGCAGAAGGTCGTCGAGGCCGGGGTGGCGCTGGTCGCGGGGTTCTTCGGCGGGCTGTCGGGCGTGTGGGGGCCGCCGATCCTGATGTATTTCATCGCGCTGGAACTGCCCAAGACCGAGATGGTGCGCGCCCAGGGGGTGAGCTTCCTGCTCGGCTCGATCATCCTGGTCGCCGCCCATCTGCGGTCGGGCCTGCTGCTGGGCGAGGGCGGGCAGTTGTCGGCGCTGATGGTGCTGCCGGCGCTGGCGGGGATGGCGCTGGGGCTGCGGGTGCAGGACCGGCTGGACCAGGGGCGGTTCCGCAAGGCGACGCTGATCGTGCTGGTCATCGCCGGGCTGAACCTGCTGCGCCGGGCGATGACCGTCTGACGCGGGGCGCGCGGAATCCGGCGAGCGCCCCTCCCCTGCGCCCCCCTCCCCTGCGCCCCCGTCCCTTCACGCCGCCTTGCCGCGCCGGCGCACGCCGGGGATCGGCGGGCGGGGCGTCCGGCCCGTCCGCGCGCCGGAGGCGGAGAGGCGGAAGGCCAGCGCCGCGGCGATGGCCTCGTCGACGGGCGTGCGACGGAAGCCGGGCAGCGCCGCGTCGAAGCCCGCGCCGTCGATCCGGTGGGGGACCTCCCACAGATATCGCATCTCCAGGACCTCGCGCCCCAGCTTCCAGACCGGCGCGGCGAGCCGCAGCGCCCGCCATGGGAACGGCTCGGGGCTCAGGCGCCGGCCGGCGGCGCGGGACATCGCCGCGATCAGCGCCTCGCCGGTCAGGGCATGGCCGGGGAAGCCGATGGGCGACCAGGCCGGCAGCGCGTCCCGGCGCCGGGCCAGCGCCTCGCAGGCGCGGGCGAAGTCGGGCAGGAACGCCCAGGCGTGGACCCGGTCCAGCGGGCCGGGATAGCGGACCCGGCCGCGGGCGAGCGGGGCCGAGATATGGCTGTCCAGCCAGTTGCCCCCGTTCCTCGTGTCGATGAAGTCGCCCCCGCGCAGCAGGACGGTCCGCACCCCGTCCCGCTCCGCCGCCGCGCGGAACGCGGCCTCCTGCGCCGCGCGCAGCCGGCCCTTGCGGGCGGTGGGGCGATGGGGCGTCGCCTCGGTCAGCGTCGCGGGCATTCCGGCGCCGTAGGCGTAGACGTTGCCGGCGACGATCTGCACGGCCCCCGTCTTCCGCGCCGCGGCCAGCACCGCGGCGGTCTGTCGGGGCAGGGCGTCGGGCCAGTCCGGATAAGGGGCGTTGAGCGCGTTGACGATCACCGCGGCCCCGGTCGCCGCGTCGGTCAGGTCGCGCGGATCGAGCGCGTCGCCCTCGATCCGCTCCACGCCGGCCAGGTCCGGGCCGTCGCCGCGCCGGGTCAGGGCGCGCACCCGCCACCCGCCGGCGGCGAAGGCGGCCGCGGCGTGGCGGCCGAAGCGCCCGTTGGCGCCGAGGATCAGAGCGATGTCGGTCATGTCGGTCTTCCCATTGCCTGAGACCTGAGCCTGCGGCGCCCGGGTTGCGAAGCCCGGCGAGCCGGACTTGCGGCGTCCTGCAAGGATATGCGCTATTCTCCTGCGTGGCGGAATGGGCGGAAGTCGATGGAGGTCATGCGAAAATGAATGGGTTGGGCGGGCTGGACTGGTCGGACCTCCAGGCGCTGCTGGCGGTGGCGCGGGCGGGCTCGTTCTCCGCCGCGGCCCGGGCGGGGGAGGGGGCGGGCGGACAGAGCCAGCCCACGCTCACCCGGCGGGTGGCGGCGCTGGAGGCGCGGCTCGGCGCGGTCCTGATGGAGCGGGGGGCGGCCGGCATCCGCCTGACCGACGCGGGCCGCGAGGCCGTGGCGATGGCCGAGGCGATGGAGACCGCCGCCGCCCGTCTCGTGCGCGCCGCCGACGGGCGGGCGCAGGGGGTGTCGGGCGTGGTGCGGCTGACCGCCTCCAAGGTGGTGGCGACCTATCTGCTCCCCCCGATCCTGGCCGAGCTGCTGGAGGCCGAGCCGGCGCTGGAGATCGAGCTCGTCGCCTCGGACGAGACCTCGAACCTCCTGCGCCGCGAAGCCGATATCGCCCTGCGCATGTATCGCCCCACCCAGTCCGACCTGGTGGCGCGCAAGGTCGCGGACCAGCGCATGGGCCTGTTCGCCGCCCATGCCTACCTCGAGCGGCATGGCGCGCCCGAGCGGCCGGAGGACCTGGCCCGCCACCTGGTGCTGGATTTCGACCGCTCTCCCCTGGTGCGGGACGGCATGGCCGCGGCCGGGTTCCCGCTGTCGCGCCGGGTCTACCGCCTGCGCACCGACGACCAGGTGGCCTATTGGGAGGCGATCGCGGCCGGGGTCGGCGTCGGGGCGGGGCAGGTCGCGGTCGGGGCGCGGGACCCGCGGGTGCGGCGGGTCCTGCCCGAGGCGCGGATCGAGCCCTTGCCGCTGTGGATCGCCGCCCATGCCGACCTTCTGGGGTCGGAGCGGGTGCGGCGGGTGTTCGACCATCTCGCCGACCGGTTCGGGCGCATGGCGCGGGAGGCGCCGTAGGGAGGGGGGCGAACGCGCAACTTTATGGTTGCGCGAATCCCTGATCGCGCGCAGGTTAAGCGCAACGAAATTGTTGCCTATCTGGCGGGAGCGCATCATGCAGGACATCATCGAACGCAGCCTCGACCTTCCCCATCCGCCGTCCCGGGTCTGGCGGGCGCTGACCGATCACATCCGCTTCGGCGCCTGGTTCGGGGTGGCGATGGACGGCCCGTTCCGGCTGGGCGAGGCGACCGGCGGCCGGTTCACCCTTCCCGGCCATGAGCACGCCCGCTTCGAGGCGGAGGTGGTGGAATGGACCCCCGAGACGGTCTTCGCCTGGCGCTGGAGCCCGGTGTCGCCGGAGCCGGGGCAGGCTCTGCGCGACGGGCCGACCACGCTGGTCCGGTTCGAGATCGCGCCCACCGTCTCGGGCGCCCGGCTGACGGTGGTGGAAAGCGGATTCGCCAGCCTCCCCGTCGATCAGGCGCAGGAGGCGCTGCGCGGCAACACCGCGGGCTGGGAGTTCCAGTTCGGCCGCGTCGAGGCGTTTCTTGCGCAGGAGGCGGCGTCGGCCGATGCCTGATCCGGGATCCGCGACGGGTGAGGCGGGCGCGCCCGCCCCCTCCCGCCCCGCCGCCGCGGCGATTTTCGCGGCGCTGGGCCATCCCGCCCGGCTGGCCCTGTTCGAGGGGCTGGCCGACGGCCGTCCCCGCTCCATCGTCGAGCTGACCGGCGCGCTGACCGCCGATCCCGACGCCGCGCCGGACGGGCTGACCCGGCAGGGCGTGACCAAGCACCTCGCCGCGCTGGAAGGGGCGGGGCTGGTCGAGGCCAGGCGCATGGGCCGCGAGCGCCGCTTCGCGCTGCGCCCGCAGGGGGCCGCGGCGGCGCAGGCCTTCCTGCGGCGGGTGGAGGCGCGATGGGACGCAGCGCTGGGCCGGCTGGCCGCGCATCTCGACGCCGAGGAGGATTGAGAGGGAGGCCCGAGGAGGAACGCCGAGTCGCCCCGCGGCCACGGTCGGTCCCCGGCGTCGCGCCGCGCCGGGCTTGCGCGACGGGGCGGCGCTTGCCACCTGAGCGGCCCCCCGGCTAAAATGGGAGCAGAACGTTGGGGCTCCCGATCGGGCGGAGCCGGGGGATGCGGCGACGGACGGGCTCGTCCGGCGCGCGTCCCGTTTTGTTTCGGCGACCGCTCGGGCCAAGCCCGGAGGCGGAGCGATGGAGAAGGCCATGTCCTGGACCGACGAGCGGGTCGACCTGCTCAAGAGCATGTGGAGCGAGGGCAAGAGCGCGAGCCAGATCGCCAAGGCGCTGGGCGGGGTGACCCGCAACGCGGTGATCGGCAAGGTGCATCGCCTGGGCCTGTCCAACCGCACCGCGCCGCCCAAGCCCGCCGGCAAGGAGATGGGCGAGGACGCGGTGGCGGCCGCCGCGCCGCCTTCGCCCGCGCCCGCCGCGGCCCCCGCGCCGCGCCCGGCCGCGCCCGAAGCCCCGGCC
>JAYZWL010000038.1:0-3828 GCA_036154955.1 Pseudomonadota bacterium
CCACCCCCAACAACCCCCCCGCAAGGTGGCACCCACGATTTGCTTCCACAGCACCGGCCCCTGCATTAACGGGGGAGGGGACGGGGGGAGGGGACGGGATGCGGCGACATGGCCACGGGCGAATCCGCCGCCGCGGGGTCAGAAAGGCGCGATGAGCCTCGCAGAGCAGACCAGATGAGCCGCGTGTTCCGCCCCTCCCCGCTGGAGCCGGGCAAGATCGGGCCGCGCCCCGCGCGCGAGCCGGGGTCGGAGTCCGGAGCGGGCGCAGGCTCGGGCGTGACGGGCGGCGGCGTCTCGGCGTCGCGACCGCTCGGCGGCGCCTCGGGCGCGGGCCTGCTGAAGCCGCGGCCGATGCAGCCGGGCCGGCGCAGCGCCGCGGCCTCGGCGGCGTTCGAGGCCCCGGCGCGCGCCCCCCGCCCCCCGGCGTCCAGCGGGCACAACCAGGGCCCGCCCCTGACCGGGGGCTTCGCGCTCTTCGCCTGGCGCAAGGCGCAGGCGGAGGCGTGGAAGCCGCCGCATCCCGAGGTGCTGCGCCGGCGGCTGAAATACGCCGCCGAATGCGGGCTGACCTATCGGGAATACACGCTGGAGATCATGGAGCGCGGCCGCTGGCTGACGCCCGAGAAGGACGCCGCCCGCATCGCCCGGATCATCGCCGAGCGCGGCTGAGGGGCGCGGGGGACCGAACGGGGCCGCGCGACGCCCCGGACGAGGGCGGTCCCGTGGCGCCCGCGCGGCGCTGAGGCCGGCCGGATGCGGCCCCGTCGCCTCACCGGATGCGTCTCCCGCCCGGATCCCTGGCCACCCGCGCCGCCGGTTCCGCGCGCCGCGGGCGCCCGGGTTCCGGCGGCGCGGGCGCGACGCGGCGCCCGGCGCGGGCTCAGCCGTCCAGCACCTCGGTCAGGAAATTCCCCATGGCCTGGAAGCTGCGGCGGTCGGCGTCGGGGGAATACATCGCCCGGCCAGGCGTGTTGGCGCCGGGTGTGGTGAAGGCGTGCACCGTGCGCCCATAGGCGTGGATCTGCCAGTCGGCGCCCGCCGCGGTCAACTCGTCGGCCAGCGCCAGCACCGTGTCGGGCGTCGCCAGCGGGTCGTCCCAGCCGTGCAGCACCAGCACCTTGGCGGAGATCGGGTTGGCCGGCAGCGGGCTCGGCGTGAACACCCCGTGCAGCGACACCGCGCCCACCAGCCCCTCGGGCGCCGCGCGGGCGAGGTCCAGGGCGCAGAGGCCGCCGAAGCAGTAGCCCGCCGCCGCGATCCGGCCCGTGTCGATCTCCGGCAGCGCCTTGAAGGCGTCGAGCGCCGCCACGAGCCGCGCCCGAAGCCCGGCCCGGTCCGCGACCATGCCCTGCATGCGGACCATCGGGTCCACGTCCCGGGCCATCTCCTCCACGCCGTAGGGGTCGAGCAGCAGGACCGGGCGCCCGGTGGCGGCCAGCTTCTCGGCATTGGCCTTCATGCCGGGGATCACGCCCTGGAAGGCGGGCGCCATCAGCACGGCGGGGGCGGGGCCGGTCAGCCCCTCGGGCAGGCACAGCCAGCCGCGGCAGGCGGTCTCGCCGTCGGCATAGTCGAAATCGCGGGTGATGAGGGCGGTCATGGGCGGGCTCCCTGCGGGCGTCTTTTCTCGGATGCGCGCAGGGAAGCCGATGCGGGGCGGAATGGGAAGGCGATTCCGCGGCGCCCTGAGGCGCGGCGGGCGAGCGGTTCGACGTGCGACTCGGGCGGGGCGCGACGCGGGCGCGACGCGGGCGGGGCGCCGGGGAGGCCCCGGGTCAGGCCCGGGGCGCGCGCGCGCGCCGGGCGACGCGGCCGCCCCCTCCGCTCAGCCGGAGGTGATGCGGGCCAGCGCCCCGGCCTTGGCGCGGGCGGCGCCGCTGTCGATGGCCTCCGCCGCCATCGCAGCGCCCGCCTTCAGGTCCGGCGCGGCCCCGGCCACCACCAGCCCCGCGGCGGCGTTGAGCAGGACCGCGTCGCGATAGGCCCCCTTCGCGCCGTCCAGCAGCGCGCGCAGCGCGGCGCCGTTCGCCTCCGGCGCGCCCCCCTCGATGGCGGAGAACGGGTGGACCGGCAGGCCCGCGTCCTCGGGATGGATCTCGAAGTCGCGCAGGACCCCGCCCGCGGTCTCGACGGCCGCGGTCGGCCCGGCGATGGAGATCTCGTCGGTCCCGTCCGAGCCATGCACCAGCCAGGCGCGCTCGGTCCCCAGGCTGCCCAGCACCTCGGCCATCGGCCGCAGCCAGGCGGCGGAGAAGGCGCCGGTGAGCTGCCGGGTCACTCCGGCGGGGTTGGTCATCGGGCCGAGCAGGTTGAACACCGTGCGCGCGCCAAGCTCGGCCCGCGCCGGACCGACGAAGCGCATGGCGGGGTGGTGCATCGGGGCCATCATGAAGGCGATCCCGGCTTCGTCCAGCGCCCTCTGCGCCACCTCCGCCGGGACCATGACGTTGACCCCGATCACCGACAGCGCGTCGGCGGAGCCCGACTTGGACGACAGGTTCCGGTTGCCATGCTTGGCCACCGGAACGCCGGCCCCCGCCACCACCAGCGCCGCGGCGGTGGAGATGTTGAGCGTGCCCTTGCCGTCGCCCCCAGTGCCGACGATGTCGATGGCCCCCTCGGGCGCCCGCACCCGTGTCATCTTGGCGCGCATCACGGCGGTGGCGGCGGCGATTTCGTCCACCGTCTCGCCCCGCGCGCGCAGCGCCATCAGGAAGCCGCCCATCTGGGCGGGCGTGGCCTCCCCCGACATGATGGCGTCGAAGGCGGCCTCGGCCTCGGCGCGGGTCAGGGGGCCGTCGGCGGCCTTGTTGATCAGCGGCTTGAGCGCATCCGACATCAGGCCAGCGCCTCCATCCGGGTCTGGGCGGGCCCGGTGGACAGGCCCCAGGCGGGGGGCAGGCGGGCGGGGTCCATCAGCCCGGCGGCGACCAGGAAGTTGCCGACCAGGCGGTGGCCATGCTCGGTCGCGATCGACTCGGGATGGAACTGCACGCCGTGGATCGGCAGCGTGCGGTGCTGCAGGCCCATGATGATCCCCTCGCGGGTGTCGGCGGTGATCTCGAGGCAGTCGGGCAGGGTTTCGCGCTCCACCGACAGGCTGTGATAGCGGGTGGCGGTGAAGGCCTGGGGCAGCCCTTCGAACAGGCCCTTGTTCTCGTGCCCGATGGCCGAGGTCTTGCCGTGCAGCACCTCCGGGCAGCGGATCACCCGCCCGCCGAAGGCCTGGCCGATGGTCTGGTGGCCGAGGCACACCCCGAAGAGCGGCAGGCCCGCGTCGGCGCAGGCCGCGACCATGTCGAGGCAGATGCCCGCCCGATCCGGGTCGCAGGGCCCGGGCGACAGCAGCACGGCCGAGGGCTTCAGCGCCATGGCCTGCGTCGCGGTCATGTCGTCGTTGCGGATGACCTTCGCCGGCGCGCCGAGCTCGCCGACGTAATGCACGAGGTTCCAGGTGAAGCTGTCGTAATTGTCGATCAGCAGCAGCATGTCCCGGTCCTCCTCGGTTGGCGCGCCGCGCAGGATGGGCCGGGGGGGCGACGTCGCGGCGCGGCCTGCGCTGCGTTCTGGCCAGCCGCGGCCCGCGGCGGCTATACATGCGGCGAAGCCCGCGCGCCCGTCAAGGCGGCGCCGGGACGGGCGGGGGACGCGCGGCCGGCGGGAGCCGGGGCGCGGCGCTCCGCGCGACATGACGAGACGAGATACGACAGGCACATGCGGCCGCGCGGCCCGGACCGGGGGCGCGGCGGGGAAGGAGCATCCATGCTGCGCGGACTGATCTTCGGGTTCCTGCTGGCCATCGTCGCCGCGGCGGCCGCCGCCATCGCC
>JAYZWL010000039.1:0-8146 GCA_036154955.1 Pseudomonadota bacterium
GACTACGAGTGCCTGTGCGGCAAGTACAAGCGCATGAAGTATCGCGGGATCACCTGCGAGAAATGCGGCGTCGAGGTCACGCTCCAGAAGGTCCGCCGCGAGCGCATGGGCCATATCGAGCTGGCCGCGCCCGTCGCCCATATCTGGTTCCTCAAGTCGCTGCCCTCCCGCATCGGCCTGATGCTGGACATGACCCTGCGCGACCTTGAGCGCATCCTCTATTTCGAGAACTACGTGGTGATCGAGCCGGGTCTGACCGACCTGAAGCACGGTCAGCTGCTGTCGGAAGAGGACTATCTCGACGCGCAGGACCAGTATGGCGAGGACGCGTTCCGGGCCGGCATCGGCGCCGAGGCGATCCGCGAGATGCTGTCCGAGATCGACCTCGAGACGACCGCCGAGCAGCTTCGCATCGACCTCTCCGAGGCCACCGGCGAGCTGAAGCCCAAGAAGATCATCAAGCGGCTGAAGCTGGTCGAGCATTTCCTCGAGTCCAACAACCGGCCCGAGTGGATGATCATGACCGTCGTCCCGGTCATCCCGCCCGAGCTGCGCCCGCTGGTGCCGCTGGACGGCGGCCGCTTCGCGACCTCGGACCTCAACGACCTCTATCGCCGGGTCATCAACCGCAACAACCGTCTGAAGCGGCTGATCGAGCTGCGCGCGCCGGACATCATCATCCGCAACGAAAAGCGGATGCTGCAGGAGTCCGTCGACGCGCTGTTCGACAACGGCCGCCGCGGCCGGGTCATCACCGGCGCCAACAAGCGCCCGCTGAAGTCGCTCGCCGACATGCTCAAGGGCAAGCAGGGCCGGTTCCGTCAGAACCTGCTCGGCAAGCGCGTCGACTTCTCGGGCCGGTCGGTCATCGTGACCGGGCCGGAGCTGAAGCTGCACCAGTGCGGCCTGCCCAAGAAGATGGCGCTGGAGCTGTTCAAGCCCTTCATCTACTCGCGCCTCGACGCCAAGGGCCTGTCCTCCACCGTGAAGCAGGCCAAGAAGCTGGTGGAGAAGGAGCGGCCGGAGGTCTGGGACATCCTCGACGAGGTGATCCGCGAGCATCCGGTGCTGCTGAACCGCGCGCCGACCCTGCACCGTCTCGGCATCCAGGCCTTCGAGCCGGTGCTGATCGAGGGCAAGGCGATCCAGCTTCACCCGCTGGTCTGCTCGGCCTTCAACGCCGACTTCGACGGCGACCAGATGGCCGTGCACGTTCCGCTGTCGCTTGAGGCGCAGCTGGAAGCGCGCGTCCTGATGATGTCCACGAACAACGTGCTGTCGCCGGCCAACGGCAAGCCGATCATCGTGCCGTCGCAGGACATGATCCTCGGGCTCTACTACATCTCCATCGCCCGCGAAGGCCTGCCCGGCGAGGGCATGATCTTCGGCTCGATGGAAGAGGTGGAGCACGCGCTTCAGGCCAAGATCGTGCACATGCACTCCAAGATCCAGGCGCGCGTGCGTCAGGTGAACCCGGAGACGGGCGAGGAGGAGGTCAAGCGGTTCGAGACCACGCCGGGCCGCATGCGCCTCGGCCAGCTGCTGCCGATGAACGCCAAGACCCCGTTCGACCTGGTCAACCGCCTGCTGCGCAAGAAGGAGGTCGGCGAGGTCATCGACACCGTCTACCGCCACTGCGGCCAGAAGGAGTCGGTGATCTTCTGCGACCGGATCATGTCGCTCGGCTTCACCGAGGCGTTCAAGGCCGGCATCTCGTTCGGCAAGGACGACATGGTGATCCCCGACACCAAGTGGCCGATCGTCAACGAGACGCGCGAGCTGGTGAAGGAGTTCGAGCAGCAGTATCTCGACGGCCTCATCACGCAGGGCGAGAAGTACAACAAGGTGGTCGACACCTGGGCCAAGTGCACCGACCGGGTCGCGGCCGAGATGATGACCGAGATCTCGTCGGTGAAGAAGGACGACCAGGGCATGGAGCTGGAGCCCAACTCCATCTACATGATGTCCCATTCGGGCGCCCGCGGCTCGCCGACCCAGATGCGCCAGCTGGCCGCCATGCGCGGCCTGATGGCCAAGCCGTCGGGCGAGATCATCGAGACGCCGATCACCTCGAACTTCAAGGAAGGCCTGACCGTGCTGGAGTATTTCAACTCCACCCACGGCGCCCGGAAGGGCCTGGCCGACACCGCGCTGAAGACCGCGAACTCGGGCTACCTGACCCGTCGTCTCGTCGACGTCGCCCAGGACTGCATCGTGCGCCAGCACGACTGCGGCACCGACAAGGGCATCATGGCCTCGGCCGTGATCGACGGCGGCGAGGTGGTGGCGAGCCTGGGCGAGCGCATCCTCGGCCGCGTGCCGCTTGAGGACGTGATCAACCCGGTGACGGGCGAGGTCATCCACCCTGTCGGGGAGATGATCGAGGAGCATCACGTCGACGCCATCGAGGAGGCGGGGGTGCTCAACATCCACATCCGCTCTCCCCTGACCTGCGAGCTGCAGGACGGCGTCTGCGTGCAGTGCTACGGCCGCGACCTGGCCCGCGGGACCCAGGTGAACGAGGGCGAGGCGGTGGGCATCATCGCGGCCCAGTCGATCGGCGAGCCGGGCACCCAGCTGACCATGCGCACCTTCCACATCGGCGGCGCCGCGAACGTCACCGACAACTCGTTCATGGAAGCGAGCCAGGAGGGCGTGCTGGAGATCCGCAACCGCAACCTGATCACCGATCAGGACGGGGCGGAGATCGTGCTGGGCCGCAACGTGACGCTGGCGATCATGGACCGTCGCGGCGCGATCCCGGTGGAGCGGGCCACCCACAAGCTGCCTTACGGCGCGCGGCTGCTGGTCTCCGAAGGGGACCAGATCGCCCGCGGCCAGAAGCTGGCGGAATGGGACCCCTACACCCTGCCGATCATCGCCGAGAAGGCGGGCCGGGCGAAGTTCGTGGACCTCTCACAGGGCATCTCGGTGCGCGAGGAGACGGACGACGCCACCGGCATCGCCCAGCGCATCGTGATCGACTGGCGCTCCGCCCCCAAGGGGAACGAGCTGAAGCCCGAGATCATCGTGATGGACCCCGAGACCGGCGAGCCGGTGCGGCTTCAGAACGGCAACCCCGCGCATTACCCGATGTCGGTGGACGCCATTCTGTCGGTCGAGGACGGGCAGGACATCCGGGTCGGCGACGTGCTGGCCCGTATCCCGCGCGAGGGCGCGAAGACCAAGGACATCACCGGCGGTCTGCCGCGTGTGGCCGAGCTCTTCGAAGCCCGCCGTCCCAAGGACCATGCGATCATCGCCGAGATCGACGGCATCGTGAAGTTCGGGCGCGACTACAAGAACAAGCGCCGGATCACCATCGAGCCGCTCGACGAGACGCTGGAGCCGGTCGAGTATCTGGTGCCCAAGGGCAAGCACATCGCGGTGCAGGAAGGCGACCAGATCCAGAAGGGCGAATACCTGCTGGACGGCCACCCGGCGCCGCATGACATCCTGCGCATCATGGGGATCGAGGCGCTCGCCGACTTCCTCATCAACGAGGTGCAGGACGTCTACCGGCTGCAGGGCGTGAAGATCAACGACAAGCACATCGAGGTGATCGTGCGGCAGATGCTGCAGAAGATCGAGATCACCGACATGGGCGAGACGACCTTCCTGGCCGGCGAGCAGGTGGACCGCGTCGAGTTCGACGAGGTCAACGAGAAGGCGATCGCCGCGGGCCGCAAGCCGGCCCAGGGCGAGCCGGTTCTGCTCGGCATCACCAAGGCGTCGCTGTCGACCCGGTCCTTCATCTCGGCCGCCTCCTTCCAGGAGACGACCCGGGTGCTGACCGAGGCGGCGGTGCAGGGCAAGCGCGACAAGCTCGTGGGCCTGAAGGAGAACGTGATCGTCGGCCGCCTGATCCCGGCGGGCACCGGCGGCGCGACCTCCCGCGTCAAGAAGGTGGCGACCGATCGCGACGCGAAGATCATCGCGGCGCAGGAGGCGGAGGCCGCGGCGGCCGCCGCCGAGGCCGCGGCGCTGGCCCCCGAGCCGGAGCCGGAGCCGGTTCCCGCCTCGCCCTCTTTCGGCGAGGAGTGATCCCCGCCCGCCCGCTGGACCGGTTCCGGCGGGCGGCGCGACAAGACCCGCGCCCGGGCCGCGTCCGCGACCCGGGCGCGTTGCGTTTGAGTGGATGACGGAGCGGACCCCGGGGCGCGCAAGGTCGACGCCTTCCAGATCCGCGAACGACCGCGCGCCTGGAATGGGTCGCGTTTCCAGTTTATTGACAACTCATCCGCTTGCCGCGTCGCTGAAATTCGCCTGTTGCGCGAACCCGTCATCGCTGTATCCTCAAGGGACGAGCGTTCAGCTTCGCCTCGCCGCGCGCGTCGATGGAGACAATCATTATGGTGCGGGCCATGCCGCCCCGAAGCGAAATTGATCAATCCATTTCAGAAGGAGAGCCGGCATTGGCGCCGGAGATCGCGCGGGAATTGACCCGCATCCTGGACGGGATCGACGCGTTGAGCCGACTCTCGCCGAACCAAGCCGACCCTTCGGGCGAGCAAATCGCGCGGGTCTTCTCGATCGTGGACGAGGCGCTTGCGGAGGCGGTGAGGCAACATTATGAGAATATTGATGATTTCGACGAGGTGTGACCGCTTGGAGCCGGTCTCGTACCCGGCGCAAAGCCGCTGTTGACACCTACACGGCCCCTGCGTAGTTTCCGCCCACTCCGGTCGCAGCGAGTCGTCGCTGCGGCCTGACCAGAATGCCGACGATTGGCGGTCAAGATCCGGGCCTCGCGCCTCGATCCTCTGGATTTCGCCGCACCGGCCTCGGGAACGGGGCCATGCGGTCATTCGCGTTTCGCCCGAAGCGAAGCGCGCAACGTCGTTTGGCGCCGCGGCCAGAGGGTCGAGACACGGCGCAGTCAGGGAAGCAGCGAAAGGGTCAGGGCCCGATGCCGACCATCCAGCAGCTGATCCGCAACCCGCGGCAGCCGAAGACCAAGCGCCAGAAGGCCCAGCATCTGCAGGCCTGCCCCCAGAAGCGGGGCGTGTGCACGCGCGTCTACACCACCACGCCGAAGAAGCCGAACTCCGCGCTCCGCAAGGTCGCCAAGGTCCGTCTGACCAACGGCTTCGAGGTGATCTCCTACATCCCCGGCGAGGGCCACAACCTTCAGGAGCACTCCGTGGTCCTGATCCGTGGCGGCCGCGTGAAGGACCTTCCCGGCGTGCGCTACCACATCCTGCGCGGCGTGCTCGACACCCAGGGCGTGAAGGACCGGAAGCAGCGCCGTTCCAAGTACGGCGCCAAGCGGCCCAAGTGAGGATCTGAGACATGTCGCGACGTCACCGCGCCGAGAAGCGTGAGATCCTGCCGGACGCCAAGTATGGCGACCGCATTCTCACCAAGTTCATGAACAACCTGATGTACGACGGCAAGAAGTCCGCCGCCGAAAGCATCGTCTACGGCGCGCTGACCCGCGTCGAGGACCGGCTGCGCCGCCAGCCTGTGGAAGCCTTCCACGAGGCGCTGGACAACGTGAAGCCGTCCGTCGAGGTCCGCTCCCGCCGCGTCGGCGGCGCGACCTACCAGGTTCCCGTCGAAGTGCGCCCCGAGCGCCGCGAGGCCCTGGCGATCCGCTGGCTGATCGATTCCAGCCGCAAGCGGAACGAGAACACCATGGAAGAGCGGCTCGCCAACGAGCTGCTGGACGCGGTCAACGGCCGCGGAACCGCCGTCAAGAAGCGGGAAGACACGCACAAGATGGCCGAAGCCAACAAGGCCTTCAGCCACTACCGCTGGTAACCCTGCCTCAATTCCTTCGGAACCAGGACGAGACCGATGGCCCGCGAATACTCGCTCGAGCGCTACCGTAACTTCGGTATCATGGCGCATATCGACGCCGGCAAGACGACGACGACCGAGCGTATCCTTTACTACACCGGCAAGTCCCACAAGATCGGCGAGGTGCATGACGGCGCCGCGACGATGGACTGGATGGAGCAGGAGCAGGAGCGCGGCATCACGATCACGTCGGCCGCGACCACCACGTTCTGGTTCCGGACGGAAGACGGCGTGAACCCCACCGGCATCTACGGCGACACGCCGGAGGAGGCCCGGTTCCGGTTCAACATCATCGACACCCCCGGCCACGTCGACTTCACCATCGAGGTGGAGCGGTCGCTGGCCGTGCTCGACGGCGCGGTCTGCGTGCTGGACGCCAACGCCGGCGTCGAGCCCCAGACCGAGACCGTCTGGCGTCAGGCCGACCGCTACAAGGTCCCGCGCATCGTGTTCGTCAACAAGATGGACAAGATCGGCGCCGACTTCTTCAACTGCGTGCGCATGATCAAGGACCGCACCGGGGCCATCCCGATGCCTGTCCAGCTGCCCATCGGCGCGGAGACCGAGCTCGAGGGCCATGTCGACCTGCTCACCATGAAGGAGTGGGTGTGGAAGGGCGAGGACCTCGGCGCCTCCTGGGTCGTCACGGACATCCGTGACGAGCTGAAGGACAAGGCCGAGGAAATGCGCGCCGAGATGATCGAGCTCGCCGTCGAGATGGACGACGCGGTCATGGAGAAGTACCTGGAAGGCGAGGAGCCCGACCTGCCGACCCTGCGGAGCCTGATCCGCAAGGGCACGCTGTCGATGTCCTTCGTTCCGGTGCTCTGCGGCTCGGCGTTCAAGAACAAGGGCGTGCAGCCGATGCTGAACGCCGTGATCGACTTCCTGCCCGGTCCGCTCGACGTGCCGCCCTACATGGGCTTCCTGCCCGACGACGAGACCGAGACCCGGAACGTGGAGCGCCGTCCCAACGACGACGCCCCCTTCACCGGCCTGGCCTTCAAGATCATGAACGACCCCTTCGTGGGCTCGCTGACCTTCACCCGGATCTATTCGGGCAAGCTCGCCAAGGGCGACTCGGTCCTGAACTCGACCAAGGGCAAGCGCGAGCGCATCGGCCGCATGATGATGATGCACTCGAACAACCGCGAGGAGATCGAGTGGGCCGGCTCCGGCGACATCATCGCGCTGGCCGGCCTGAAGGAGACCACGACCGGCGACACGCTCTGCGACACCTCCAAGCCGGTGGTGATGGAGACCATGACCTTCCCCGACCCGGTCATCGAGCTCGCGATCGAGCCGAAGACCAAGGCCGACCAGGAGAAGATGTCCCAGGGTCTGCAGCGCCTGGCCGCCGAGGATCCGTCCTTCCGCGTCTCGACCGACATCGAGTCGGGCCAGACCATCATGAAGGGCATGGGCGAGCTCCATCTCGACATCCTGGTCGACCGCCTGAAGCGGGAGTTCAAGGTCGAGGCGAACATCGGCGCCCCGCAGGTGGCCTACCGTGAGACGATTTCGCACGACGCCGAGATCGACTACACCCACAAGAAGCAGTCGGGCGGTTCCGGCCAGTTCGCGCGGGTGAAAATGGTCATCAAGCCGACCGAGCCGGGCGAGGGTTACTCGTTCGAGTCGAAGATCGTCGGCGGCTCGATCCCCAAGGAGTACATCCCGGGCGTCGAGAAGGGCATCAAGTCGGTGATGGACTCCGGTCCGCTGGCCGGCTTCCCGGTGATCGACTTCAAGGTCGAGCTGATCGACGGCGCCTTCCACGACGTGGACTCCTCGGTCCTGGCGTTCGAGATCGCCTCGCGCGCCGCGATGCGGGAAGGCCTGCGCAAGGCCGGCGCGAAGCTGCTCGAGCCGGTGATGAAGGTCGAGGTCGTGACGCCGGAGGAGTACACCGGCGGCATCATCGGCGACCTGACCTCGCGTCGGGGCCAGGTGACCGGGCAGGACAGCCGGGGCAACGCGGTGGCGATCAACGCCTTCGTGCCGCTGGCCAACATGTTCGGCTACATCAACAACCTGCGCTCGATGTCCTCGGGCCGCGCGCAGTTCACGATGCTGTTCGACCACTACGAGGCGGTGCCCTCGAACATCAGCCAGGAAATCCAGGCGAAATACGCCTGATCCAACGGATGACGGCTCGCGGGCGCGCCTGAGGCAGGCGCGCCCCGGCGGAGCCCCCAGAGACGACGGAGAGAGACCATGGCCAAGGCGAAATTCGAGCGCAACAAGCCGCACGTGAACATCGGCACGATCGGTCACGTCGACCACGGCAAGACGACGCTGACGGCGGCGATCACCAAGTATTTCGGCGAGTTCCGGGCCTACG
>JAYZWL010000040.1:0-4768 GCA_036154955.1 Pseudomonadota bacterium
GGGCCGCCGCGGGGAGCGGGCCCCGGGGGGGCGGGGCAGGGCCCGGGGACGGGACTCGCGGGCCCTTCGGCCCGCCTCGCCCGCCCGCCGGCCCCTCCGCGGACCGGGGCGACCCCCAGGCCGCACCCGTCCCGTTGACCGCCGGCCGCGCCGCGCCGCAGGGTGACGCGCCAACCCGAAACCGCCCCCCGCGCCGGAGCCCCGCCATGAACGCCGCCCTCTCCCCGGTCATGCATCGCGTGCTGGACTCCAACCTGCCGCTGGCGACGGGGGGCGAGGGCGTGTGGATCCGCGACGCCGCCGGCCGGCGCTGGCTCGACGCCTCGGGCGGGGCCGCGGTCTCCTGCCTCGGTCACGCCCATCCCCGCGTGGTCGAGGCGATCCGCGAGCAGGCCGGCCGGCTCGCCTACGCCCATTCCGGCTTCTTCGCCAACGACCCGTCCGAGGCGCTGGCGGAGGCGCTGCTGGCCCGCGCGCCGGAGAATTTCCGGGGCGGCGCGGTGCTTTTCCTCGGCTCGGGATCCGAGGCCATGGAGGCCGCGATCAAGCTCGCCCGGCAATACTGGCTGGAGGTGGGGGAGCCCGCCCGCGACCGCTTCGTCGCCCGCGACATGGCCTATCACGGCAATACGCTGGGCGCGCTGGCGTTGGGCGGGCACCCGTCGCGCCGGGCGCCCTATGCGCCGCTGCTGATGGACGTGGCCCGCGCCCCCGCCGCCTTCGCCTTCCGCCTCGCCGATCCGGGCGAGAGCGAGGCGGATTACGCCGCGCGCGCCGCCGCCGGCGTCGCCGCCGCCTTCGAGGCGAACGGGCCGGGGCGCACGGCGGCCTTCGCGGCCGAGACGGTCTCGGGCGCCTCGCTGGGCGCCGTGGCCGCGCCGGAGGGCTATTTCGCCGCCGTCCGCGCGCTCTGCGACGCCGACGGGGCGCTGCTGATCGCCGACGAGGTGATGTGCGGCATGGGCCGCTGCGGCCCGTTCTTCGCCTTCGAGGCGGAGGGGATCGCGCCCGACCTCGTGGTCGTCGCCAAGGGGCTGGGGGCGGGCTACCTGCCGGTGTCGGCGGTGCTGGTCTCGGCCCGGGTGGCGGGGGCGCTGCGGGCGGGTTCGGCCCGGCTGGCCAACGGCCACACCTACATGTCCCACGCGCTGGCCTGCGCCGGGGCGCTGGCGGTGCTGGAGACGATCGAGGACGAGCGCCTGCTCGACCGGGTCGGCCCGCTGGGCGCGCGGCTCGACGCCGCCCTTCGCGCGCGGCTGGAGGACGACCCCAACGTCGCCGATATCCGCGGCCGCGGGCTGTTCCGCGCGGTGGAGCTCGTGCGGGACCGGGAGACCGGCGACCCGTTCGAGCCGTCGGAGGGCCTCGCCGACCGGGTGAAGGCCGAGGGGATGGCGGCCGGCCTGGTCTGCTACCCCTCGCCCGGGGCGCGCTGGACCGGACCGGACGGCCGGCCCGGGCGCTGCGGGGACCATGTGCTGCTGGCCCCGGCCTATGTGAGCGCCGGGTCCGAGATCGACGAGGCGGCCGAGCGGGCCGCGCTCGCCATCCGACGGGCGCTGGGCCGGGGCTGAGTCGCCGCCGGCCCGGCTCGGGGGGCCTGGACCGAGCGCGGAGCCGCGGCCGCGCCGCGCGAGCCGTCGCCGGGGCGCGACGCGGCGCCGCGCCTGCCCGCGACTCGGGGAGGATTTCTTAAGAAAGCGTCATGTTAGTTGCGGAAAAGAATTGATTTCACGAAGAAACAAAGCGATGGTGGCCGCAGCGTAAGGTCCGATTCGAACCTGCCGGGCGTCATCGCGTATCCGCGACGCGCACCGGCCTGACCGGGCGCGCCCCCGGAGGGGGTCGGACCACCGCCGACGACATCACGACCCCGACCCTCGCGCGAAAGCGCCGAGTTCCCGCCGCGCCCCTGGCCGGAGGCCCATCTTGGACGACCTGTCGATGCCGGACGACAAGGCCCAGACCGCGCTTCAGGCGCTGCGCGCCCTGTTGCGCGACCCGCCCGAGCGCGCCGACGCCCGGCTGCCGGCCATCGACGCGCTGGCCGGGCGGCTGGGCGTCACGCCGCGCGCCCTGCGCCGGGCGCTCGCGGTGCTGGAGGCGGAGGCGCTGATCTGGCGCAACCGGGACGGGGTGGCCTACGGCATCCATTCGGTCCGCCGGGCGGGGGCGCTGGGCCCGGCCGAAGGCCTGCTCGAAGCGCGTCTGCGGCTGGAACCCGAAATCGCCGCCCTCGCCGCCATGCGCGCCACCCCGGGCGACCTGCGCCTGCTGCGCCGGCTGGCGGCGCGGGAGGCCGCCTCCTCCGACGTGGAGGACGCGGAGCTCTGGGCCGGGGCCCTGCACCGGGCGGTGGCGACCATCGCGCGCAATCCCGCGCTGCTCGCCGCCTTCGACGCGGTCGACGAGCATCGCTGCACGCCGCAATGGCGCGAACTGGCCGCGCGCACGGAGTGGTCGCGCTTCGACGGGCCGGCGCCCGGCGTCTCCGACCATGGCGCGCTGATCGAGGCCATCGCCGGCGGCGATCCCGACGACGCCGCCAACGTGATGCGCGGCCACCTGCTCGACATGGCCGACCGGGTGGAGCGGGAGCTGGACGCCATGGGCCGCGAACGCGAAGCCGGCGCCGGCCCGAAGGGCGGCGACGGCCCGCGTCCCGGCGCCTCCCGGCGCGCGCCCGGACGCGACGATTCCCCGCCCAAGGGCCGGCGCTGATCGGTCGTCCGACGACGCCGTCGCCTGAACGCCGGCCAGGACAAGCGGCGGCGCTCCGGGCTCGACCCGTCGCTCCGCACGGTTCGCCGCCCGCACGAGGCCCCGGGTCAAGCCCGGGGCCCGCAACCGGCGCGGGCCCGCTTCCCCGCGCCCGGCGCATGCCGTCCGTCGTCGACCGCGTGCTCCCGATGCCGGGTCCGGACGCGCCCGCGCGGCGCGTCGGGCTTCCCTCCGCCCCGCCCAGACGTTAAGCGGAACCGCATGGAGCGGGCCGTCCGCCCCCGCCCCGTTCCCCCGCCCGGCCGGCCGCCCCGGCGCCGCGACCCGGGCCCCCTCCGCCGGAGACGCGCCATGTCCTTCGCCTATCACGACCCCGACCTCGCCGCCGAACTCACCGCGCGGGCGCTGCTGGAGGTCGAGGCGGTGAACTTCCGCGCGGACGAGCCCTTCAAGCTGACCTCCGGCCTCGCCAGCCCGGTCTATATCGACTGCCGCAAGCTGATCTCCTTCCCCCGCCTGCGCTCCACCCTGATGGACCTCGCGACCGCCCGGGTGCTGCGCGACGCGGGCATGGAGAAGTTCGACGCGGTGGCGGGCGGCGAGACCGCCGGCATCCCCTTCGCCGCCTGGATCGCCGAGCGCATGGGCCTGCCGATGCTCTACGTGCGCAAGAAGCCCAAGGGCTTCGGCCGCAACGCCCAGATCGAAGGGTATTTCGAGGAAGGCGCCAATGTCCTGCTGGTCGAGGACCTGACCACCGACGGCGGCTCCAAGCTGGTCTTCGCCGAGGCGCTGAGGAAGGCGGGGGCCGAGTGCACCGACACGCTGGTCCTGTTCTTCTACGACGTCTTCCCCGGCGCCCGCGACGGGCTGGCGAAGGACGGGCTCACGCTCCACAACCTCGCCACCTGGCGGGACGTGCTGGCGCTGGCCCGCTCGGGCGATCACCGGGGCCGCAGGTTCGACCGGGCGACGCTGGATCAGGTCGGGGCGTTCCTCGCCGATCCCTACGCCTGGTCGGCGGCCCATGGCGGCAAGGCCGGCCCGGACTGATCCTGGCCGCGGCGCGGAACCCCGGTGCGGCGCTGGGCGCGCGCCGACGCTTGACGCGCCTCGCGCCGCGCCGTAGGTCCGGGCGCGAGGCGGGCGTGATGTAGTGGTAGCCTGTCAGCCTTCCAAGCTGAACGTGCGGGTTCGATTCCCGCCGCCCGCTCCACCCTCTCCGCCCCGGTCCTGCGCTCGGCCTCGCTTCCACGGCGGCCCGTTTCGAATCGCGACGGGCGGGGCGGCCGGCCCCGCCCGCGGAGATTTCAGCGGGTCGGCAGCTTTTCGAAGCTCGGCATGCCCTCCGGGATCTCGTGGAAGGGTTGGGCATCGCAGGTGAAGATCGCCAGCGTCGGCCCGCCATAGGCGCCGGCCGGATCGTCCAGGGTGCCCACCTTCACCACCACCAGCGGCCGGCCCGGCAGGCGCGTCGTCATGTGCGTGCCGCAGGTCGGGCAGTATTCGCGGGTGCGCGGGGACTCGATATCCGAGCGGGTGAAGGTCGCGGGCGTTCCCTGCGTCCAGGCGAACCCGTCCTCGGGCATCATCATGAAGTAATTCGGCCCGCCGCCGGAGATATACTGGCATTCCCGGCAATGGCATTGCGCCTTCATCACCGGCTCGCCCGCCGCCTCGTAGCGCGTCGCGCCGCAATAGCATCCGCCCTGAATGGCCATGTCCCGGTCCTCCCCGTTCCTCGCCGCGCCTTTCCGGCGGCGCATCAGCAAAGCATGGCCCCGCGCGCCGCGCAAATCGCCGCGTCCGCGCCCCCGATCGCCGCGGCGCCTGTTGCGCCTCCCGCTGAATCGCACTATGCGGGCGCGGTCAAAACCCGAGGGTCCGCCGCGCGACCCGCCACGACTGAGGACACCCGCGATGGCCAAGGCGAAATTCGAGCGCAACAAGCCGCACGTGAACATCGGCACGATCGGTCACGTCGACCACGGCAAGACGACGCTGACGGCGGCGATCACCAAGTATTTCGGCGAGTTCCGGGCCTACG
>JAYZWL010000041.1:0-82206 GCA_036154955.1 Pseudomonadota bacterium
GGTCGGGGGCGGGCAACATCTCTTAACATCACTTAAAACACCGATGCGTCCGCGCGCTCTAAGAGGAAGCCCGCTCAAGCTTCCCGGAGGACCGCCCCGCATGACCCCGACTCCCGCCGCCGACCGCTCCCGCGCCGCCGAGGCGCCGCCGCGCGTCCGCGGACCCGTCCCCCCGGCCCGCCCGGCGGCCTGCGCGGCCGGCCTCCTGCTGCTGGCGGCTGTCGCGGAGCCCGCCGCGGCCCAGGACAGCGACCTCCTCCGCCAGATGCTGGACACGCTGAACTTCGACGCGGTCGCCGAGGGCTGGGAGGTCACGCTGGGCGCGGGGGCCAGCGTCGCGCCTGAATACGAAGGCGCCGACGACCTCGCCTTCCGGCCCGCGCCGGTGGTCGAGATCGAATGGCGCGACCGGGCGTTCCTCAATGTGCAGCGCGGGCTGGGCGTCCATCTGCTCGACGGTCCGCAATGGCGGCTGGGAACCTCCCTCGGCTTCGCGCCCGGCCGGGACGAGGACGACTCCGACCGCCTGACCGGGCTGGGAGACGTGGATCCGGCGGCGCAGGCGCAGCTTTTCGGCGCCTGGCGGGTCGGGCGGCTCGGCCTCAGCCTCGACCTCAAGCAGGATCTGGGCGGCTCGGACGGCACGCTGATCGAGCCGGGGCTGAGCTATGTGCAGCCGCTCGCCCGGGGCCTGACCCTCGCCGCCGGCGTCTCGGCCACCTGGGCGAGCGACGATCACATGCAGGCCTATTTCGGGGTGAGCGGCGCGCAGTCCCGCCGCTCCGGCCTCGCCCCGTTCTCCGCAGGCGCCGGGTTCAAGCGGGTGGACGCGACGCTCGCCGTGAACTGGGCCTTCGCCGAGACCTGGTCGGCGCGGGCCTTCGTGGGCGTCGGCCGCCTGCTGGGTGACGCCGCCGACAGCCCGGTCACGCAGGAGGCGACGCAGCCCTCGGCGGGCCTGTTCCTCGCCCATGCGTTCTGAGCGCCCGTCGGCCCCGGGCCGCCGCCTGTGACGGCCCGGCCGCGATGCGCCGCGCCCCGCGCCTCCGCCTGCCGCTATGGGTGCTCGTCCTGCTGATCGGCGCGGGCCTGCTCCTCGCCCTCGCGCGGGGCTGAGCGCCGGGCGGGCGCGTCAGGCGGGCGTGGGCGCCGACGCGGCGTCGAGCGCGGCGAGGTCCGCCGCCGAAAGCTCCAGCGTCGCCGCGGCGATCAGGTCGGCGAGCTGCGCGGTGGAGGTGGCCGAGGCGATGGGCCCCGTCACGCCCGGCTGCGCCGCCACCCAGGCCAGCGCCACCTGCGCCGGCGTCGCCCCATGCGCCGCCGCCACCGCGTCGAGCGCGTCCAGCACCGCCAGCCCGGCCGGGGTCATGTAGCCTTCCAGCCGCCCGCGCCGGGCCTTGGCCGCCACGTCCTCCTTCGTGCGGTAGAGCCCGGACAGGAAGCCGGAGGCCAGCCCGTAATAGGGGATCACCCCCAGCCCCTCCGCCCGGCACAGGTCCAGAAGCGGCCCTTCCAGCTTGTCGCGGGCGACGAGGTTGTACTCGGGCTGGAGCGAGGAATAGGCCGGCAGCCCCTCGCGCTTCGCCGTCTCCAGCGCCGCGCCGAGCTGGTCGGCCGAGAAGTTGGACGCGCCGATGGAGCGGATCTCGCCCGCCTCGATCATCCGCGCATAGGCGGCGAGCGTCTCCTCATGCGGGGTCGCGTCATCGGGGCGGTGGGCGAAATAGTGGTCCACGCAGTCCACGCCCAGCCGCTTCAGGCTCGCGTCGATCGCCTGTTCCAGCCAGCGGGCGGAGAGGCCGACGGCGGGCCGCCCCTCCGCATCCGTCCCCATGTCGGAGCCGCCCTTGGTGATCAGCACGATCCGGTCCCGCATCCCCGGACGGGCGGCGAGCCAGCGGCCGATGACGGCCTCGCTCTCGCCCCCCGAATGGCCGGGAACCCAGCGCGAATAGACGTCGGCGGTGTCGATGGCGTTCAGCCCGGCGTCCACCGCGGCGTCGAGCACGGCGAAGCTCGTCGTCTCGTCCGCGGTCCAGCCGAACACGTTGGCGCCGAGCACGACGGGGGCGACGGTCAGGCCCGAGGGGCCGAGGGGGCGTTGGCGCATGGGGGGGCTCCGGCGGTTGCGGATCGTAAGGGTCCCGAAGTCTCATCAGATGCGGCGGGCGGGGGCAATGGCCGAATGCCGCGCAGGGCGGGGCAGGGGCCCGGCTTGCGCCCGTGACGCGGAGGCCCGGCTTGCGCCGGGAGGGCGAAGCGCCTAGCTGATGAGTCATCACCGGCCCTCGCGCGTCCCCGCACGACGGCCGCGTAAGCGTTAACGTCAATCAACGCGCGGACACCCTGCGGCCCGACCGGCCGCGACCGGGGCCGCGCGCCTGCGTCAAGCCCTTCGCCAGACGCCAGCCTGCGGGCCTGAAGCGAAGGAAGCTGATGCGATGACCCCCTACGCCCTGCGCGCCGACGAGACCGGCGGCGACCCCGCCGACATGACCTCCGCCGCCCCGCTCCCCGACCCGGTGCAGCGCCGCGTGCGCCACGACCTGCGCCGCCGCGAACTGACCGTGACCGAGGCCGCGCGCCTGACCCCCCACATGATCCGCCTGACGCTGGAGGGGGAGGACATGGCGGACTTCCCCTCCCTCGCCCCCGACGATCACGTGATGATCTTCATCCCCGGCCCCGACGGCTCCCCCGACGGGACGGAGGAGCGGCGCGCCTACACCCCCCGCAGCTTCGACCGCGAAGCGCGCAGGCTGGTGCTGGACTTCGCGCTGCACGAGGCCGGCCCCGCCACCGCCTGGGCGATGCGCGCCGCCCCGGGCGACCGGCTGGCGATGGGCGGGCCCCGCGGCTCCCGCCTCATCGAGGGGCCCGTGCGCGACTGGCTGCTGATCGGGGACGAGACCGCGTTGCCGGCCATCGGCCGGCGGGTGGAGGAGCTGGGCGCGGACGCCCGCGTCGCCGCCCTCGTCGCCATCCCGGGGCCGGAGGACGCGCAGGACTTCGTCACGCCCGCCGCCCTGCGCGCCCATTGGGTGCATCGGCCGGAGGCGCAGGCCACCGACCCCGCCCCGCTGCTCGACGCGCTGCGGCTGATGCCGATCGGGCCGGAGACCTTCGTGTGGATCGCGGCCGAAGCCGGCGTGGCGCGGTCGCTGCGCACCCATATGCTCGAAGAACGGGGGCATTCGCCGCGCTGGCTGTTCGTCGCCGGCTACTGGGTGACGGGTGAGGACAACCGGGCCATCGGGTTCGAGTGAGCGGCTTCGAGCGAGCGGCCCGCGGGCCGGCCCCTCCTGAAACGGCGCGGGCCGGGGGACGCCTCCCCCGGTCCGACCTTCTTCGCGGCGTCGCGAACGCTTACCGCGGCTCGGAGGCGAGGCCCTTCCAGATCGCCACGCACATCATCAGCAGCACCACCGTGAACGGCAGCCCGGTGGAGATCACCATGGACTGCAGCGACGACAGCCCCCCCGCCGACAGCAGCAGCACGATGGCCACCGCGCCCTCGAACACGCACCAGAACACCCGCTGCGGGACCGGCGCGTCGACCTTGCCGCCGGCGGTGATGGTGTCGATCACCAGCGAGCCCGAGTCCGACGAGGTCACGAAGAACACGATCACCAGCACGATCCCGATGAAGGAGGTGATGGCGGTCAGCGGCAGCGCGTCCAGCATCTTGAACAGCTTCAGTTCGAGCGACGCCTCCTGCGCGGCGGTGTAGCCGTCCGCGATCACCTGATCGAGCGCCACGCCCCCGAACACCGACATCCACAGCACGCAGACCAGCGACGGGATCAGCAGCACGCAGACCACGAACTCCCGCACCGTCCGGCCGCGGGAGACGCGGGCGATGAACATGCCCACGAACGGCGACCAGGAGATCCACCACGCCCAGTAGAACGAGGTCCAGCCCTGGGAGAAGTTCACGTCCTCGCGCCCGAACGGGTTGGACAGCGCCGGCAGGTATTCGACATAGGCGACCAGGCTGTCGACGAAGCCGGTCAGGATCAGCAGCGTCGGCCCGGCGATCAGCACGAACAGGAGCAGCAGCATCGCCAGCCCCATGTTGATCTCCGACAGCACCTTCACGCCGCCGTCGAGCCCGCGCAGCACCGACACCAGCGCCACCGCGGTGATGGCGGAGATCAGCAGGACCTCCGTGGTCTCGTTCACCGGCACGCCGAACAGAAGGTTGAGCCCGGCATTGGCCTGCGTCGCCCCGAAGCCCAGCGAGGTGGCGAGCCCGAAGAGCGTCGCGAACACCGCCAGCGTGTCGATCACATGGCCCGGCCAGCCCCAGACCCGCTCCCCGAACAGCGGGTAGAAGGCGGAGCGGATGGTCAGCGGCAGGCCCTTGTTATAGGTGAACAGCGCCAGCGACAGCGCCACCACCGCGTAGATCGCCCAGGGGTGCAGGCCCCAGTGGAAGATGGTGGCGGCCATGCCCAGACGGCGCGCGGCCTCCGCATCGCCCTCCGCCGCGCCCAGCGGCGCCCAGTCGGTGCGCGCCCCGTCCTCGCCCACGGCGATCCCGCCCATGGAGGAGGAGAAGTGGCTCATCGGCTCGGACACGCCGTAGAACATCAGCCCGATGCCCATGCCCGCCGCGAACAGCATCGCGAACCAGCCGATATAGGAATAATCCGGCGTCGCGTCGCGCCCGCCCAGCCGGACCGAGCCGTAGGGCGTCGCGATCAGCACCAGGCAGAACAGCACCACCAGGTCGCCGGCGCCCAGAAAGAACCAGTCGAAGCCCTTGGTGACCCCGTCGAACAGCCAGCTGAACACGGCGGAGGACTGATCGGGCAGGGCGAGCGTGTAGAACACGAACACCACGATCGACAGGCCCGACACCAGGAAGACCGGGTTGTGGATGTCGAAGCCGAAGGGCCCGACCTTGCCGTCGATATTGTTCTGACCGAGCTCGTAGTCGGTGTCGATGACCGCCGCCGCGCCCTCGGGCGCGGGGATGCCCGGAGAGGTTTCGGGCGGGGTTTCGGGTGGATCTGAGGGCGCGGACATGGGGTCTCCTGCTTCAGGCGCGGGTCGTCTGGCGGGCGGGGGCGGGCGCGGCGCCGGAAGGACGGCGGGGGCCTCGCCGGAAAGCGCCGCTTGGCGGCGCCGTTCAGGATGCGCGGCGCACGGCCGGGACGGGCGCGGAGCCGGGACGGGCGCGGGGCCGGGCGGCGGAGCGGCGGCCCGACGCCGCGTCAGCGTATCACGAGAACCGAGGCGCGGGCCCTGCGCGCGACCTGTCCGCCATGGGCGGGCCAGAGATGGTCGGCGAGATTGGGGATATGCGAGGCCATGACGATCAGGTCGGCCTCCAGCTCCTCGGCCGCCTTGAGCAGCGCGTCGTCGAGATCGACGGCGGGGTCGTGGCTGGCGACCGCGTGGCCATGGGTCTCGATCCCGTGCGCCTCGGCCTGCGCGGCGGCGAAGGCGGCGAGCTTCCCGGCGTATTCGGCGGGGGTATGGGCCACCGCGCTCGGCTGCGCGGCGGTCACGCCCACATAGCAGACCGGGCAGCCGTTCAGCCGGGCGAGCCCGGCGGCGGCCTCCAGCGCCCGTCCCAGCTTGTCGGCATGGGCGAGATCGACCGGGACCATGATTTTCGCGAACATCGGCGCGCTCCCTCGGCTGTTCGGCTCCGGACCGGCGCCGCGCGAAGGGGCGCCTGGTCCGCCGGGGACGGTCGTCCCCTGGCGACGGCGGCGCCGGAGACGACGGCGCCGCAGGCCGAACGGATCGGCTTCGTTAAGGAGACCCTAACGATTCCGGGAGGGGGACGCAAAAAACGACGTGAGGCGCCGTTTTCGTGACATTCTCGACCGACGCCGCGCCGTTTTCGACGCGACGTCAGGCGCGGGCGTCAGCTTCCGAAGCTGCGGAGGCCCGAACTGGTGCGGCTGGCGCCGAATCCCCCGCGGGACGCGACGCTGGCGCGACTCATCACCTGGGGCGCCGCCTTGGGCGCCGACACCTGGGAGGCGGAGAAGGCCCGGCTCGCCCCCGGGCGCATGGCGCCCAGCGAGGTTCCGGTCCCCGTCACCAGCCCCGACCCGCGCGGACCGGTATAGACCGGCTGGTTGTAGGCCCGGCCGCCGCCGCCGCTCAGCAACGAGCCCATCATGTAGCCCGCCATCAGCGGCATGAAGATCGAGCCGCCGCCGCCCTGGGCCTGCTGCTCCGGCGTCTCCTCGACCGGGATCTGGTCGGGCCGAAGGCCCAGGTCGGCGGCCTGCTCCTCACGCGGGGCGCAGGCGGCCTCGCCGTGCTGCTCCTGACACAGCGCGAGGCTGTCGTAGCGCGGGGCCGAGGCGGCGTAGGAGGCGACCGCGTCGGCGAAGGCGGTCTCGCAGTCGGCGACGGAGAAGCCGGCCTCGGCCCCCGCATAGCGGGTGCACTGCTCGGCGCTCTCGAAATAGGTCAGGTCGGTCTGCTCCTCGCAGGCGGCGAGGCCGAAGACGGCGCCGCCGAGGATCACCGCCCGCGCGCGTCCGACGCCCGAGCGTCCGCCGATGGATCTGGTCTGCATGGTTTCTGGTCCTCCCTCGCGCGTTATCTAGGCGTTCCGGCCCGCCGCGGGCAGGGGCCGGGGCGCGTTTCCCGTCCCGATCCGATCACGGAGCCGTTATCCGGCTTATGTTCCCGGCAGGATCACATGCGGCTTGAAGCGGCTCAGATCCTGGGTGATGCGCCCGCGATCCTCCCGGATCCCCATGCCGACGCAGGCCTCGCCCACGATCCAGGCCCCGATCACCGGACGCATGCCGTCGAACTCGGGCAGCGGCGCATAGGCCTGCGCCACGCGGGCATGCGCCTCGTAGCCGCCGGCGGCGGACCGCTCCGTCTCCCGCCCGCCCTCGACGATGGTCACCGAGGCGCCCTCGCGCCCGAACAGGGGTTTGAGGACATGGCCCCGCTCCAGCGCCTCGCGGGCGCGGTCGAGCCGGGGGGAGGCGTGGGCGAGCTCGTCCTCGAAGAAGGCGGGCAGAAGGTTCTCGTGCCCCTCGAACATCCGCCACAGCACCGGCAGCAGGCCCTTGTTGGACAGGACCGCCTTCCACGGCGGCTCCACGAAGCGGCAGCCGGCGCCGGGGATCGCGGCGGCGAAGTCGTCGCGCAGCAGGTCCTCCCACGGGTAGAGCTTGAACAGGGTCCCGATCACCCGGTCCTCGGCGTCGGCGAAATGGCCCTTGTCGGTCAGCCCGATCCCCTCCAGCGCCGTGTAATGCGGCGTCAGCCCGGCGTCGGAGGCGCACCAGGCGAGATATTCGACGGTGGCGAAATCCTCCTCCACCCCCTCGGCGGAGGCGAAATGCACGTCCTCGCCCGGGGCGAAGATCGCGCCGAACCGCTCCACCAGCGCCTCATGGATGCCGTTGAACTGGTCGGCGTCGGCGGGCAGGGCGCCCGAGGCCTGCATGTCCTCCAGCCACAGCCACTGGAAGGAGGCGGCCTCGTAGACCGAGGTGGGGGTGTCGGCGTTGTATTCCAGCAGCTTCGCCGGCCCGGTCCCGTCATAGGCCAGGTCGAAGCGGCCGTAGAGCGCGGGCTCCTTCATCCGCAGGCTGGCGGCGACCAGGTCCATGGCGGTCTCGGGGATGGCGAGGCGGGTCATCAGCTCTTCGGAGGAGGCGATCTCCCGCGCCGCCTCCATGCACATCGCGTGCAGGGCGGCGGCCGGCTCCTCGATCCGGGGCTCCGCCTCCTCCGGCGTGAAGGCGTAGACGGTGGCCTCGTCCCAGTAGGGTTCGCCATGCATGGTGTGGAAGCGGAAGCCCAGCGCCTCGGCCTTCGCCTTCCAGTCCGGTCGCTCGCCGGGGGCGATCTTGCGCATGAGGGTTCTCCCGGCGGCTGCGTCCGGCGCCTGTCGGCCGGCGGGTCACAGATCGGGAGCGGGGCGGCGAAGTCAATGGCCGGGCGTCGAAATCCCGTCGGCGAGGCGGCGGGCCGCCCGGCCCCGGAAAGGCCCCTTCGCGCCCCGAACGCCTGCGGCCCCGGAGTCGCCTCCGGGGCCGCGGCGTCGTTTCCGCAGGGCGGCGGGGAGGCGGTTCAGAGCCCCAGCTTGTCCGCCGTCGCCTGGTCCACGGCCCCGGTCACCTCCAGGTCGTTGTCATACTGGAACCACTCCACCGCGGTGCGGGTGCCGTCGCCATAGACCCCGTCGACCGCGCCCACGTCGTAGCCGACCTCGATCAGCCGGGACTGCAGCGCCTTGACCACGCCGCCCTTGGTCAGCGGGGTGGTGAGTTCGAGCCCGACCACGGATTTCGGCTCCGGCGGCGGGGCCTCGTCCTCCTCCGAGACGATCTCGTAGACCTTCTCGTCCTTGTAGTAGGTCGAGCGGTAGGCGACCCCGTCGCAGACATAGAGCGTGTCGTCCCCGTCCTTCACCCGGTCGCACTCATCCTCGTCCTTGGGCAGGTCGACGACATAGGCGAGCGTGGCGCCGGCGATGGCCCCGGTGAAGAACCAGCCCCAGCCGGGGTTGTAGTAGTAGGGGCCCCAATAGGCGCTGGGCGGGCGCACATAGGGCGGCGGGTAGGGACGCGGGCGCCAGCCCGGCGGGCGCGGCGCGGGACGATGCCAGTTCGGCGGCCGGTGCAGCGCCGGCGGGCGGGCGCCCGGCGGGCGGCCGGGCCGATTGCCGATGTTGACGGTGTTGCCGATATTGACGTCGCCGCCGACATTCGCGCCGCCGCCGGGACGGTTGCTCCCTGGCTTGCCCATGCCGGGCGGGCGCTGGCCGGCGCCGGGTCGGTCGCCGCCGGGCTTGCCGCCGCCGCCCCCGATCGCGGGCCGGTCGCCGCCGGGCCTCGTCCCGCCGATCCCGGCCAGGGCGCCGCCGCCGCCGCCGGGCTTCGCCCCCGGCGGATGGCCGCCCAGGACGCCCGCGGGTTTTCCGCCCCCGCCGCCGAGCTTGATCCCCCCGCCGCCGCCGCCGAGCCTGGCCCCGCCGCCCGAAGGCTTGGGCGCGGGCCGGGTCCGCGCCCCGCCGAGGCCGCCGCCCCCGCCCCCGCGGGAGGCATGGCCGCCCCCGCCGCCGAAGCCGCCGCGTCCGCCGCCCCCGCCGAAGGCGTCGGCCGCGTCGACCGAGGGCGCGAGCCGCACCCAGCTTTCGGGAGAGGTCCCCACCGCCACCGCCACGATCGCCACGCCGCCCAGCAGCCGGCCGAGCCCCCGCATCCTCGCGCTCCGCATCGCCCTACTCCTGTCCGTCATGCAGCTCGGCCACCTTGGGCCAGGCCATCCGCTCGGCGGTCTCGTCCGGCGCGTAGGTGAATGCGGCCGGGTCGATCTCGGGCGCGAAGTTCCAGTTCGACAGATAGGCGCGGTATTGCGGCCAGCCCTGCTGATAGGGGTCGGTGCCCACGATCATCAGGATCTCCGGCCGGTCGGCGTCGTCGGCCACCCAGACCTGCCAGTCGTAGTCGTAGTTCGAAAAGGCCAGGTGATGCGCCGGCCGGCCCGAGATGCGGGTCGGCCCGACATAGGCGGCGTGCTCGGCCGCCTCCAGGAACTCGGCGGCGGTGTCGCGGCTCAGCACCGACCAGATCGGCAGCACCACGTCGTATTCCGCCTTGATCCGGGCGACCAACGCCTCAAGCTCGCCGTCGAAGGGGGCGGTGACATAGGCGTCCGCCTCGATGTCGAGGATGTTCACCGACTTGCGGTCGTAGAAGAAGGCGCGGGACTTCATCCCGGTCTCGGAATGCGCGACGAAGCCCGCCGCGCGGTCCAGCACGATGCCGCCCGAGCCCATCTCGGTCAGCTTCTCCCGCCCGTCGATCACCGTGTCGGTGCTCACGAACCAGTCCACGGACAGGGTCTGCTGCGCGGCGAGGAAGTCGGTCGCCGCGCGCAGCACCTCCACCGCGCGGGGGTCGATGTCCTGGCTCGCGTCGTCCCCGGCGGCGCCCTGCGCCTGCGTCTGCGGCGAGGCGGGCGGGACGGGGGAGACGGCGGGCGCCGGCGCCGCGGTCTGCGCGAGCGCGGCGCCGGCATGCACCGCCCCCGCGGCGAGCAGTCCCAGCAAGGTCGCCGTGGTCGTGGGTCTTGGCATGGAGGAATCCGTTCCGTGATTACGCAAGGTGCGGGACAGGTTGCCGCAGGCCGTCTCCACCCGCAACCATCTTCGCCCCGATCCGATCCGGTCCGGTCCGGTCCGGTCCGACGCGATGCGCGGGGCGCCGGGGGCGGGGCTCAGGGCTCCAGCGCCGCCGCCGTCTCCGCCAGCCGGGCGCGCAGCCAGCGCAGGGCCGGCGTCCGGTCGGTCCGGCGGTGCCAGTAAAGCGACCAGTGGAAATCCGCGGCGCCGAAGGGCAGGGGCGCGAGCGCCAGCGGCGCGCCCTCTTCCGCCGCGACCCTGCGCGCCAGCCGCTCCGACAGCACCGCCACCAGGTCCGAGCCGCGCAGCACCCGGGGCGCCAGCAGCCAGTGCGGCGCGTTCAGCGCCACATGGCGGACATGGCCCAGCCGCGACAGCTCCGCATCCACGTAGCGCCCGTCATTGGGGCTGATCGACACCCGCAGGTGGCGCGCCGCCAGAAACCGTTCCAGCGTCATCGGCCCGGGCGGGGCGTGGGCGGGGTCGAACAGGCACACCATCCGGTCGCGCAGCAGCGCCGCCCGGCGGATAGAGCCGCCATGCGGCAGGTCCATGGAGACGGCGAGCCCGATGTCGTCGTCCTCCAGCGCCGCGAGCGTCGCCTCGGGCGGCAGGTGAACGATGTCGAGCCTGAGCCCCGGCGCCTCCGTCGCCAGACGCGCCATCAGCCCGGGCAGCAGCAGCGCGCCCAGCACGTCGGACATGCGCAGGCGAAGCTGAAGCGCCGAGGTCGCCGGGTCGAAGGGGCGCCCCGCGTCCAGCAGCCGTTCCGAGGCGCGCAGGATCCGGCGCACCGGCGCCGCCATCTCCAGCGCGCGGGGCGTCGGCTCCATGCCCGAGGGGGTGCGCACCAGAATGTCGTCGTCCAGCGCCTCGCGCAGCCGGCGCAGGGCCGAGGAGGCGGCGGACTGGCTCAGCCCGATCCGCTCCCCCGCCCGGGTCACGTGCCGTTCGGTCAGCAGGGCGTCGAGGGCGACGAGCAGGTTGAGGTCGAGCCGGCGCAGCTTCATCGGGCATCGATACCATGAATGATGGCATGAGCGATATTCGTTTGGCGAATGCGCATCGCGGCGCCAGATTGGGCGCGACGCGAAGGAGACCTTATCATGCGCCCCATCGACCCCGGCCCGCTTCAGGCCGGCGACCCGGACAGCGCCGCCGCCGCCGCCGCCGCGGCTGAGGCGGCCCCGGCCGAAACCGGCGCGACCCCGGCCCCCCCCGCCGAGGTGTCTGCGCTGGCGGTGACCGCGATCCTGGCGGCGTCGACGGCGGTGACGCTGAACATGGCGATCACCAACACCTCGTTGCCCACCATCGCCGCCGACCTGGGCGCGGGGCAGGCGGAGTCGGTCTGGGTGGTCACCGCCTTCCAGTTCGCGCTGGCCGCCACCATCCTGCCGCTCGGGGCGCTGGGCGATTCCATCGGGCACCGCAAGGTGTTCCTGTGGGGGCTGGCGCTGTTCGTCGCGACCTCGCTGCTCTCGGGGCTCGCCTGGTCGCTGCCGGCGCTGGCGGGCGCGCGGGCGTTGCAGGGGGTGGGCGGCGCGGCGCTGTCGGCCGCCACCCCGGCGCTGATCCGCGCGGTCTACCCGCCCGAGCGTCTGGGCCGGGGTCTGGGCTTTTACGCGCTGGCCGTGGGCGTGGGGCTGACCGCGGGGCCGACCGTGGCCTCGGCGGTGCTGGCGGTGGCGGACTGGCCGTGGCTGTTCCTGCTCAACGTGCCGGTGGGGGGCGCGGCGCTGGCGCTGGCGCTGGCGGCGATGCCGAAGGACACGCCCGCGCGCCGGCCGCTGGACCCGGTCTCCGCCCTGCTGTGCATGGCCTTCTTCGTGCTGGTGCTGCTGGGTCTGTCGGAGGCGGCGCACGACGCCCGCCCGCTGCGGCTTCTGGCCCTGCTGGGGGGCGGCGCGCTCTGCGGCTGGACCCTGACCCGGCGGGAGCGGGGGCGCCCCTCGCCGATCTTCGCCGCCGACCTGTTCCGGATCCGGATGTTCGCGCTGTCCTCCGCCACCTCGGTCTGCGCCTTCACCGTGCAGGGGGCGGCCTTCGTCGCGTTGCCCTTCCTGCTGCAGGAGGTGCTGGGCCGCAGCCAGGTGGAGACCGGGCTGCTGCTCACCCCCTGGCCGGCGGCGACGGCGGTGATGGCGGTGGCGGCGGCGCGGATGGCGGACCGATACCACGCGGGGATCCTGGGCGCGCTGGGGCTGGTGATGGTCGGCGCCGGCATGGCGCTGATGGCGGCGCTGCCGCCGGGGGCCTCGGACTTCGATCTCGGCTGGCGGCTGGTGCTGTGCGGGATGGGCTTCGGCCTGTTCCAGACCCCGAACATGCGCGCGATCATGGCCTCCGCCCCCGCCTCGCGCAGCGGGGGGGCGGGGGGGATCCTCGCCACCTCCCGGCTGATGGGTCAGTCGATCGGCGCGACGCTCTGCGCCTTCTGCCTGACGCTGGGCGTGGTGGAGGGCTCGGTCGCCGCCCTGTGGCTGGGCGGCGCGGTGGCGGGGCTGGGCTGCGTGGTCAGCCTGGCGCGGCTGGCCGGCGGCGGAGGGGCGGAGGTGCGTCCCTGACCGCCCCCGCGTCCGCCCCCGTCGCCTCTCAGGCCGGCGCGCCCGACAGCGCGTCGAGCGCCAGCGCCGCGAACAGCGCCGCCCCCGGGACCAGCGCCGCTTCGTCGAAGTCGAAGCGGGGCGAGTGGTGGCCGTCGGCCAGATCCGCGCCGAGGATGAAGTAGCCCGCCTCTCCGCCCCGCGCCTGCGCCGCGCGCACGAAGAAGGCCGCGTCCTCGCCGCCGCCGACATGGTGGACGTCGCGCACCTCCGTCCCCTGCGCCGCGGCGACCCGGGCGACGCGCGCGGCGGCTTCGGGGGAGGACAGGAAGCTCGCCGTGCGCCCCATCAGCTCGGTGCGCACCGCGCAGCCGGCCAGCGCCGCCGCCCCCTCCAGCGCCGCCAGGGCGCGGGCGTGCAGGGCGTCGAGCGTCGGCTCGGTCTCGGCCCTCACCTCGAACTCGATGCGGCAGCGGTCGGGGATCACGTTCCGGCCCGACCCGCCCTCGATCCGGCCGACATTCACCTGGGTCAGCTCCGCGCCGTGGCGGGGCAGGGCCTGCAGCGCGCCGACGGCATGGGCGGCGGCGAGGATGGCGTGGCGGCCGTCCTGGGGGGCGGCGCCGGCATGGGCGGCCCTGCCCTCGAACACCGCGTCGATCTTGGCGGAGCCGAGGAACCCCCGCGCCTCCGCCGCCACCACGCCGGAGGGCAGGCCGAGGCCCAGATGGGCGGCGTAGAAATGCGTCGCCTCCGCCGCGACGCCCGCCTCCACCATCGGCAGCGCCCCGCGGCCGCCCTCCTCCGCCGGCTGGAAGATCAGCAGGACCTTGCCGGACCATTCGGCCGCGGTCAGCAGGCGCGCGACCTCCAGCCCGATGGCGGCGTGACCGTCATGGCCGCAGGCGTGCATCCGGCCGGGATGGGCGGAGCCGAAGCCGGCGGCGGCGGGCGGATGGGCGAGCGCGTCGGCCTCCTCGATCGGCAGCGCGTCGATGTCGAAGCGCAGCGCCACCACCGGGCCCGGCCCGCGGTCCAGCGTCCCCACCACGCCGGTCATGCCGTCGGGCATCCGGGCGATCCAGGCGGGGTCGGCGCCCTCCGCCAGCGCCCGGGCCCGGGCCGCGGCGATCGCCTCCGCCCCCGGCACGCCGAGCATGGCCTCGCGCCGCATCACCTCGGGCCCCGCCTGCACGGTCCAGCCGAGCGCGGTCAGGGTCGAGGCGGCCTCCGCCGCGATCCCGTATTCCAGAAAGCCCAGCTCCGGGCGGGCATGGAAGCGGCGGCGCAGGGCGACCACCGGGGGCAGGGCGTTGGACGTAGCGGCGTCGGTCATGGGGGCGCTCGGCTGGGAGGAGGAGGGTGGCGCGAGCCTAGCGCGGCGCGGGGGCGCGCGCCAAGCGCCGCGCGGGCCGGCCGGCCGGCGAGCCCCGCTTCGCGGGCTGACGCGCCGAGTCGCGGGCCGGCGCACGGGGCGCCCAAGACGGTCGGCGGCGTTTCCGGCCGCCCGCGATTTGGGCGGTCGCCCCGGATTCCAGCCCAGGTTCCGGTCGACGTGATCCAAGGGAATGCGGCCCTGATCGGCGTCTTCTTGAAGTGCGCTGAGTCATATGGGCCGGTCTCGGAGTTCCCGCGCGCCATCGCCGAGGCGGAGCGGATCGGCCAGCCCGCGCGCCTCGCCGCGACCGATCCGGGCGGGGTTCCCCTGGCCTATGCGCGCATGGACGGGGCCAAGGCGCCGTCCTGGATCTCCACCCGCAACAAGGCCGCCCCCTCCGCCCTGTCGGCGGCGCCCACCGGCGGCGCCCATGCCGGCGCCGAGCTTCAGGCGGCGCTGGCGCATGAGAGCAGGTGGACCGACCTGATCGGCGGCTTGCCGATCATGGTCGACGGGCTGGCGCCGGGCGCGGTGGCGGCGGGGTCGGGGACCGGGACCCAGGTCTTCGCCGTCGCCCGCGCCGGGGCGGCGGCGATCCCCGGCGCCGACCTGTTCGAGGCCTTCCGCCCCATGGGCCGCCGAGGACACCGGCATCATCCGCGGCCAGCCGGTCCCGGAGCGGGACGCATGAGCCTGCCGCCCCCTCTTCCGCCCCCGCTTCCCGGGGCCGCCCCGCTCGCCGCCCTGATCCGGTCGCGGGCGCCGTCGGCGCGGGAGGCGGCGGCGGCGCTGGCGCGGACCGAGGCGCTGGAAGGCGGGTTGCGCGCCTTCTGCACGCTGGCGTCCGAAGCGGCGCCGGCGGCGGCCGGGGCGGTGGACGCGGCCCTCGCGCCCGGCCAGGATCCGGGCCCCCTCGCCGGCGCGCCGGTCGCGGTCAAGGGCCTGATCGTCACCGAAGGGCCGCGCACCCCCTTCGGCTCCCCCCTCTGCGCCGGCTTCGTGGCGGAGGAGGACGGCGTCTGCGTGCGCCGCCTGCGGGCGGCGGGCGCGGTGGCGATCGGCAGGACCGACGCCTCCGAAGTCGGCTGCGGGCCGGCGGGGCGCAATCCGCTGCTCCCCGCCACCCGCAACCCCCGGGGCCCGGCGCTGACCCCGGGCGGCGCGTCCGCCGGCTCGGCGATGGCGGTGGCGACGGGGGCGGCGGCGGACACGGAGGCGGCGGCCCCGTGCGAGGTCGCCGCCCGCGACCTCGCCGCCGCGCTGGGCGCGAGCCTGACGCCGGCCGCGTCCGACACCGGCCCGGTGCAGCCGGTCTTCGAGGCCATCGTGGCGATGGAGACCGACCGCGCCGGCCTCTCCGCCATGGCGCGGGCGGCGGGGCGCCGTTGCGCCGGTCCGCTGGCGACGGTGCTTGAGGCGAACTGGACCGCGGACGCCTTCACCGCCGCCCTGATCGGCCGCAAGCGGATCGGGACCGCCGCGGCCCGCTTCATGGACGGCTTCGGCCTGCTGCTCCGCCCCGCCGCCGGCGCCCCCGCCTTCCCCGTCGGCCGGCAGGGGCCGGAGCGGATCGGGGGGCGGCGCCCCGCCGCGGGGCCGCCCGTGGGCTTGCGGATCATCGGCCGGCGTCTGGACGACCTCGCCGTCCTGCGCGCCGCCGCGGCGCCCAGCCCGACCGAGGCGCCGCGGAAATGACCCAGGGTCACGCGACTTGCACGCGCCGCCCTCGCATGGAACGCCCGCCGAAGCGACAGGGCGGCGTCGGACGAGAGGCATTGCGTGAGCGACGACAGCAGGGATGCGGGCCGGGACGGGACCCGGCGCGAAGGCGGGCGGGGCGGACCGGACCGGATGCGAAACGGGCGGGGCGACGGCGGCGGGCGGGGGCCGGGAGTGGTGCGGGCCGCGGGGCGATTGGACGGGCGGGGCGTGAACAGGGCGGGGCGCCGAACCGGGGTGATGCGCGCGGCGGGGCTGGCGGCGGGCCTCCCGCCGGGTCAGGATGGCGAAAACCGATCCAAGGGAGGAAGAGACCATGACCCCGACCCACGCCCGGCGCCACCGGGAGCGCGGCGCATGACCGCCTCCGCCCGTCCCGTCGCGCTGGTCACCGGCGGCGGCACCGGCGTCGGCGCCGCCGCGGCGGTGGGCTTCGCCGCCCGCGGCTGCCATGTGGCGATCAACTACGCCAGCTCCGCCGCCGAGGCGGAGGCGACGGCCGAGGCCTGCCGCGCCCATGGCGTCGAGGCGCTGGTCCTGCAGGGCGACGTGGCCGAGGACGCCGACTGCCGGCGCATGGCCGAGGCGACCGCCGAGCGCTGGGGCCGCATCGACGCGCTGGTCAACAACGCCGGCGTCACGCTCTTCGCCCCGCTCGCCGACCTCGCCGCGCAGAACGAGGCGGATTTCCTGCGCATCTACCGGGTCAACGTGCTGGGCGCCTACCAGATGGCGCGGGCCGCGGCGCCCTGGCTGGAGGCCTCGGGCGCCGGCGCGGTGGTCAACGTCTCCTCGATGTCGGCGGTGACGGGGATGGGAAGTTCGATCCCCTATGCGGCCTCCAAGGGGGCGCTGGACACGCTGACCCTGTCGCTGGCCCGGGCGCTGGCCCCGAAGGTGCGGGTCAACGCGGTGCTGCCCGGCATGATCGCGACGGGCTGGTTCGAGAAGGGGCTCGGCGCCGACGCGGCCCGCGCCACCCGGGCCCGGGCCGAGGCCGGGGCGGCGCTGGGCGCGGTCTGCACGGCCGAAGACGTGGCGGGGACCGTCCTGTTCCTCGCCCTCGACGCGATCCGGATGACCGGGCAGCTCGTTCAGCTCGACGCCGGCGCGACGCTCGGTCCGCCCGCCCCGAAACCCGGGTGAACCGGGGCGGGGGGCGCGTGCGGACGGGCGACAACGGCGCGCGCCCACGGTTCTGGCGCCTCGACGCGACGTCGTTCATCATGGTCAGGTTTCGACCTGCGCCGGATACGCCGTTCATGTTCGCCCGCCCGCCCTCCCGCTTCGCCGCCGCCCGCCGCCGGGGCGCCCGCCCCGCCGCCTGGCTGCGGGCGGCGCTGGGGGCGGGGGCGCTTGGGGTCGGTCTGGCGGCCGGTCCGGTCGCCACGGGGCCGGACGCGGGGCGGAGCCCCCTCTCCCTCTCCCTCTCCCTCTCCGCCGCCCGCGCCGCCCCTGCGGCCGCGTTCCCGCGCGAGGACCTCGCATGGCTCGCATCGCCGGTCGACATGGCGGCCTGGGGCGGCGGCGACGCCGAGGCGATCCGCGACCTGCTGCGCAAGGTGCGCGACCGGGAGCCGGGGCTCGCCGACGACCTGCAGGCCTACGCCCGCGCCCGACCCGGAGACCCGGCCGCCTACGCCGTCGCCGGGCTCGCGCTGCTGGGCGAGGCGGCGCCCGACAACGCGCTGCGCAGCTTCGAGAAAGCGCGCGAGCTGGGCGGCGATCCGGTCTGGCTGGGCGCGGCCGTCGGCGCGGCCCATGCGCTCCAGGGGCGGCCGCAGGCGGCGGCGAAGGCCTATGACGCGGCGCTCGCGCTGCGCGTCGACCTGCCGCTCGCGCTTCGCGGCCGCTACCTCATCGCGGTGGCCGACGACGACCGCGTCGCGGCGCTGGCCTGGGCCGAGCGCCTCTCCGCCGCCCTGCCGACCGAACCAGGGGAGCTGAACCGGGCGCAGGTCGACCTGGCCGAGCTCTACCTGCGCGCCGGACGGCCGGATGACGTGCTGGCGCTGCTGACGCCGGCCTTCCTCGGCGCCCGCATCCCGCGGCCGGAGCCGCTGGCCCTGGCCGCCGCCGCGCCGCTGATCCAGGCCGCGCAGACCGCCGGCCGTCCCGGGCCCGCCCGCCGCGCCATGGCGGTGGCCGATCGGCTGCTGCCGGCCGATCGGCGCATGGAGCTGCCCTGGCCGGTGCTGCGCGCGCGGCAGGAGCGGATGGAAGGGCGCCCGGAGCAGGCGGCGCTGATGTTCGGGGATCTCGCCTCCGGCAATCCGGCGCTCGCCGCCGCCTTCGCCCCGGACCGGGCCCGGGCCGAGATCCAGGCCGGCCGCCCCGCCGAGGGGCTGGCGCTGCTGCGCGCCGCCTGGCCGGCGATCGGACCGTCGCACCGGGCCGCGGTGCTGGACGACTACGCCGAGGCGGGCGCGGCGGCCGGCTGGCCGGGCGACGCGCTCGACTGGCTGGAGCGGCGGGCGAAGGACCTGCCCTCCGCGCAGGGCGCCCTGCTGAGCGCGCGCGCGCTGCTGAGCGCCGAGCGCCCGGAAGGCGCCGCGGCCCGGGTCGAAGAGCTGCTGCGCGACCCCGACGCCGGCCCGCAGGCCTGGCTGATCACCGCCGCCGCCCGGGCCTGGGGCGGCGGACGCGGGCTGGCCGCCGCGACGCTGCGCGAGGGGCTGGACCTGCATCCTCGGTCCGAGGCGCTGTGGCTGGCGCTGGCCCGGCTCGAAACCGGCGAGCGGCGGCGCGAGGCGCTGACCAGCGGCGCGGCGGCCGACCCGGTCTCCGCCCCGCTGCGCGCGGCGCTGGCCCATGCGCAGTTCGACCTCGGCGCGCCGGGGGCCGCGGCGGCGAGCTTCGCGGAGGCCTTCGCGCTCGCCCCCGGCTCCGCGCGCGACCGGGCGGCGGCTTCGGTGGCGCTGGTGGATTCGGGCGGCAAGCTGGATCTGGCGCTGGCCCATGCCCGCTTCGCCCGCGCCGCGGATCCCGATTCCGCCTGGGGCGCCGACGCGCTGGGGCAGGCGCTGCTGGCCCTGGGCGACGTCGACGCGGCCGAGCCGGAATTGAGGCTGGCGGTGGAGCGGGCCGGCGTCCGCGACCTGGCGGCGCATCTGCACCTGGCCCGGCTGCTGGCCGCCCGGGGCGAGGCCGGCCCCGCCTCGCGCGCCGCGCTGCGCGCGCTGGGCGGGCGGCTGGCGGCGCATCAGCAGACGGAGGCGGAATCGCTGCTGCGTCTGGCCGAGTCCGCGAACCGGGTCGAGACCACGCTGCGCGCGATGAGCCCGCAGGGGCCCGGCTCGTCGCTGGGCGCGCTGATCCTGAACGAGACGGAGGACGGGCTGACCCTCGACCTCGCCGCCATCGGCCTGCCGGAGGGGGTGGCGATGGCCACGCTGGCGCCGCGGCCGGAATGCGCGGCGCCGGAGATCTGGTCCGCCGCCAAGTCGCAGGGCGCCGTGGACCTGGGCCTGGGCCTGCGGCTGACCGATCCGGCGGAGGCGCTGGCGCGGTTCGCGGGCCAGGGCGAGGCCACGGAGCCGGAGGAGGCGATGCCCGATTTCCTGGTCGCCGCCGGCGGCATCGCGGCGGTGACCGCGAAGGCGCCGTCGCGCAGCATCGCCCAGATGCGCGGCCGCGCGATCCTGCTGCGGCCGGAGGGGCGGCCGGACGCGCCGCCCTTCGCCTGCGCCGTCATCCCCTGAGCGGGCCCTCGCCGCCGTCGGCGGGCCCCGCGGCCGAGGCGGCGCGTTCAGTCCCGGGGGCTTACCACCAGCGGTCGGGACGGGCCGTGAAGCCCGCGGCGCGCTCCATCGCATAGGCGATGTCGAGCATCTCCGCCTCGCCCCAGGGCTTGCCGATCAGCTGCAGGCCCAGCGGCAGCCCGTCATGGTCCACGCCCGCGGGCACCGACACGCCCGGCAGCCCGGCCAGGTTCACCGTCACCGTGAACACGTCGTTGAGATACATCTTCACCGGGTCCGCGTCCGCCATCTCGCCCAGCCCGAAGGCGGCCGAGGGCGTGGCGGGGGTCAGGATCGCGTCGACCGTCTCGAAGGCCTGCTCGAAGTCGCGCTTGATCAGCGTCCGGACTTTCTGGGCGCGCAGGTAGTAGGCGTCGTAGTAGCCCGCCGACAGCACGAAGGCGCCCATCATCACCCGGCGCTGGACCTCGGCGCCGAACCCCTCGGCGCGGGTCTTCTCATAAAGGTCGGTGATCCCGTCGGCCGCGCCCAGCGCCGCCCGGCGCCCGAAACGCACGCCGTCGTAGCGGGCGAGGTTGGACGACGCCTCCGCCGGCGCGATCACGTAATAGACCGGCAGCGCGTATTTGGTGTGGGGCAGGGAGATGTCGACGATCTCCGCGCCCGCGTCGCGCAGCATGTCGGCGCCCTTGGCCCACAGCGCGTCGATGTCGGCGGGCATCCCCTCCATCCGGTATTCCGCCGGAATGCCGATGCGCTTGCCGCGGATGTCGCCGGTCAGCATCGCCTCGAAATCCGGGACCGCCAGCTCGGCGGAGGTGGAGTCCTTGGGGTCGAACCCCGCCATCCCCTCCAGCATGATCGCCGCGTCGCGCACGGTCCTGGCCATCGGCCCCGCCTGGTCGAGCGAGGAGGCGAAGGCCACGATCCCCCAGCGCGAACACCGCCCGTAGGTCGGCTTCACGCCCACGATGCCGGTCAGCGCCGCGGGCTGGCGGATGGAGCCGCCGGTATCCGTGCCCGTGGCGCCCAGGCACAGGTCCGCCGCCACCGCCGCCGCCGACCCGCCCGACGATCCGCCCGGCGTCAGGTCGCGGTTCGAGCCGCGCGCCCGCCACGGGTTCACCGCCGGGCCGTAGCAGGAGGTTTCGTTGGACGAGCCCATGGCGAATTCGTCCATGTTCAGCTTGCCGACCATCACCGCGCCGCGGTCCCACAGGCGCTGGGTGACGGTGGATTCGTATTCGGGCTTGAACCCGGTCAGGATCTTCGACGCCGCCTGCGAGGCGACGCCCTGCGTGCAGAACAGGTCCTTGATCCCCAGCGGAATGCCGCAGAGCGACGGGGCGGCGTCGCCCTCCGCCGCCAGCCGCGCATCGGCGGCGGCGGCCATCTCGCGGGCCTTCTCCGGGGTCTTGGCGCAGACGGCGTTCAGCGGGCCCGCCGCCTCCACCGCGGCGAGGCAGGCCTCGGTCAGCTCCGCCGACGTGATGTCTTTCGCGCGCAGCCGGTCGCGGGCCTCGGCGATGGTCAGGCGGGTCAGGTCGGACATGTCAGCGGGCCTCGGACGTGTGCGGGATCGGGCGTGTGCGGGATCGGAAAGGAGAGGGTCGGAGAAGCCCGCAGGCTCACTCGACGACCTTGGGCACGGCGAAGAAGCCCTCGCGGGTGGCGGGGGCGTTGGCCAGCACCTTGTCGCGGATGCCGCCGTCGGTGATCTCGTCCGCGCGCCGGCGCAGGGCCATGGGCGTGACCGAGGTCATCGGCTCGACCCCGTCGACATTCACCTGATTGAGCTGCTCCACCCAGTCGAGGATGCCGGAAAGCTCGGCGGCGATCCGGTCGAGCTCGCTCTCGTCGACGCGGATGCGGGCGAGATGGGCGACGCGGGCGGCGGTGGCCTTGTCGATGGACATGGGCGCGGGTCTCCGGCGGCTGCGGGCGGTCCTGGGGGCGATCTTGAGTGCGGGCGGGCGACGTTTCCGCCCCGCGGCTTATCCCGCCGTCCGGTCCCGCGCAAGCCGGCCGGCCGGGATCAGGCCGGTCCCCGGCGCGCCATGGCGCACGAAGGTGACCGCCAGCACCCCCAGAAGCGCGCCGTTCAGCAGGTGCCAGGCCCAGTGCGTGCCCGATGGAAACGCCTCGCAGATCGCGCCGGACTGGTCGTCGAGCGTGCGGAAGGCCAGCGACATGGCGAAAAGCGCGGCGGCCACCGCCAGCCCCGGCCAGCTGTCATGGGCGGCGAGCGCGAGGCCGGTGGCGAAGGCCACCAGCACCAGGAAGGTCGGCACATAGCCGATGGAGCCGTTGAGCGGCCCCAGCGCCGGCAGCAGCCACGCCCCCAGCCCGGCCGAGACCGGCAGGAACATCGCCGCCTTGATCATCCCCGCCCAGGCCGGCAGGCCGATATAGCGGACCACGGCGAGATGCAGGTAGAGCAGGATGAAGATCATGATCGGCAGCACGTCCGCCGTTCCCGCCCAGCGCTGCGCGAAGGTGTGGAACAGGAACGAGCCGATGCCGATGGCCACCAGGTTGACGACCAGCGCCCGCACCGCCCAGTCGCCGTCCCGCCCGGCGCGCCGCGCCATCGTCCAGGCGGCCAGGGCGGCCAGCAGGAAGGCGGCGTTGGACACGGCGTTCAGCGGCTCGGCCCAGAAGGCAGGGCTCATCCGCTCGCAATAGGCGTCCACCGAGGCCCAGAGGTTGTTCACCGCCGCTCTCCCGTTCCGCGCGGCCGGATCGCCGCGCCTCGCCGTCGCTCGCGCCGTCGCCGCCCTGACGTCCGCCGGCCGCATCAAGCGCGAGGCAGTCTCACATGGCAACAGGGCGGCTGTATACAATAGTGTCGCGCCGGGTTTTCCGTTCTGCGGAAGCGTCGGGGGATCCGCCGGACGGCGGCCCGCGAATCCCGCGCCCGGCCTTTCAATCCGCGCACGCCTGCGGCAGAACCTTGGGCGACGCGCCGCCGTCGCCGGCGACGCGCGGCCCCCGCGCGCCACGCGCGCGCGCCACGCGCCGGATCCGCCGGAGGGGGCGGGGCGACGACACCGGGAGGAGACCCGCATGAAGATCACTTGGCTCGGCCATTCCAGCTTCCGCATCGAGATCGCCGATCAGGTCCTGCTCGTGGACCCGTGGCTGCGCGGCAACCCGATGTTCGACGAATCGAACTTCGACGCCGCCATCGCCGGCGCGAACGCCATCCTGCTGTCGCACGGCCATGGCGACCATGCCGGCAACGCGGTGGAGATCGCCAAGGCCACCGGCGCCAAGCTGGTCGGCGGCTACGAGCTGGTTGGGTATTTCGCCGAGAAGGAGGGGGTCGAGGCCGTCGGCTTCAACCTCGGCGGCACGGTCACGCTGGGCGGGGTCGAGGTGACCATGGTCGGCGCCCGCCATTCGTCCTCCTTCCCCGGGCTGGGCTATGCGGGGACCGAGGCCGGCTTCATGATCGCGGGCGAGGGCAAGACGATCTATTTCTCCGGCGACACCGACGTCATGGCCGACATGGGCGTCTACCAGGCCCTGCACGCGCCCGAGATCGGGATCCTCAGCTGCGGCGGCCACTTCACCATGGACATGAAGCGGGCGGCCTACGCGGCCAAGACCTTCTTCGATTTCAAGACGGTGATCCCCTGCCACTACAGGACCTTCCCGCTGCTGGCCCAGGACGCCGAGGTCCTCAAGGCCGGCCTGCCGGGGGTCGACGTGATCGAACCCGAGGTGATGGGCGCCATCGAGCTCTGAGCGGCCGCGCTCCCCGAGACGGGGACCGCTGAGGCCGACGCGAACGGCCCCGGACGCAGGTCCGGGGCCGTTCGTTTCCGAAGGCCGGGGCGGGGCGGCGGCTGAACGGGCCGAGCGCCGCGGCCAGCCCGAAGGCCCAGGCCGAGGGCGGCGGCGCCCCGCCATGCCCGTCTGCGTCGTCGACATGCGCCCGCGCCCTCTCCAGCGTCGCCGGAAGCGCGAAGTCGAAGGTGATCCGGGTCGATGCTGCGCCAGCCGACATACAGCCCCGGCGTCGCGTCCCGGCGCTGGGCGGCGACCACGCCGTCGGTCAGGTCGCCCAGCCCGCCGGAGCGGGAGGCGAGCGACTCGAAGCGCGCGCCGCCGGGGCGGGCGCGCAGGCGTCGTCCCGATAGGCGAACGCGCCGGTCTCGCCGTTGAGCATGGCGTCGCTGTCGGGATGCGCCTCGAACGCGGCGGCGGGCGCGGCGGCGGGAATCGGATCGGACAGGCATGGCGTTCGCCCGGGGTCGTCTATGTCCGGTCCTTGCCCTCCGATCGGGGAAAGTCGGCGACTGAAACCCGCTGCGTTTCGATCCGCGCGCTCGCCGTTCATGCGGCGGGGGCCGCGCGACCACCCGCCCGAGGGCCGAGGCGCCGCGCCCGCGCGGCGCGGAACGCGGGCGCCCGGCGGCGCCGGGCACGGGCGGCGCCCGCGCGCCCTCCGCCGGTTCCCGCTCGGTTCGCCCCGGCCGGGCGCGCGCCCTCAGCCCGTCCGGCGGGCGGCGAAGAAGGCGCGCAGCAGGGCCGCGCAATCGGCCTCGGCGATGCCGGAATAGACCTCGGGCGCATGATGGGCCTGGGGATGGGCGAAGACCCGCGCGCCATGGTCGACCCCGCCGGATTTGGGATCGGCCGCGCCGTAGTAGATCCGCCCGATCCGCGCCGCGGCGATGGCGCCGGCGCACATGGCGCAGGGCTCCAGCGTCACCCACAGGTCGAGGCCGGGCAGACGCTCCGACCCCAGCAGGGCGCAGGCGTCGCGGATGACGAGGATCTCCGCATGGGCGGTGGGATCCGCCAGCTCCCGCGTGCGGTTGCCGGCGCGGGCCAGCACCCGGCCGTCCGCCGGGTCGACCAACGCCGCGCCCACCGGCGTCTCCCCCCGCGCGGCGGCGGCGTGGGCCTCGTCCAGCGCCGCGTCCATGTGGGACAGGAAGCCCGGCCCGCCGGTCATGGCGCGAGCCGCAGGCGGTAGCGGCGCGTTTCCGCGGCGGCGGCGGACCCGGCCCCGGCCTCGGCCCCGACTTCGGGGGCGTCCATCGCCGCGAAGCCCACCCGCGCCAACAGCGCCGCGGCGCGCAGGTTGTCGGCATGGGCTACGGCCTCGATCTCCCGGCATACGCCCGCCGCCTCGCCCAACACCGCCTCCAGCGCCTCGCGGGCCAGGCCCTTGCCCCAGAATTCCGGGAGGAAGGCGAACGAGACCTCGATGGCGCCCCGCCCCTCCAGCACGCAGAACTGAAGGCCGGCGACCCCGGCGAAGGCGGGCGGAAGGGCGCCGCCGGCGCCGGCGCCGTCGTCCGCCGGGGCGGGCGCGATCTCCCACACCCTCAGGCCGAAGCCATGGGCGGGCCAGTGGGCGGCGAAGGACAGGGCCCGGTCGAAGGCGAGCTCGGTCGTCCAGGCCCGGCGGCTTTCGGCCACGAAGCGGCCGACCTCGTCGCGGCCGAACAGGTCGGCGGCGTGCCGCGCGTCGCTGGCCCGGATCGGGCGGCCGGAGAGGCGGGCGGTGCGCAGGGCTGTCATGCTCCGCTTATCGCCGAAGCGCCGGCGGCGGCCAAGCGGGATGCGCGGGGCGCGCGCCCACGCCGCTGGCGGGCGGGCGCGCGTTCCGCCGGTCTCCTCCCGCGCCCCGCTTCCCGCTTCCCAGCGACGCCGCGCGGGACTATGAGGGCGCATGAGCAAACCCGTCCCCCCGCGCGCCCCGCGCCGCCCCGCCCGAACCGATGCGCGCCCCGATGCGGGCGCGCCCGCCGGCGCCGCCTCCGCGACCGGCGAGGCCGGAAGCGACGCGGGCAAGGGCGAGCGCCTCGCCCGCCGTCTCGCCCGCGCCGGCGTCGCCTCGCGCCGCGCCGCCGAAGCCATCATCGCCGAAGGGCGGGTGAAGGTGAACGGCGCGACCGTGGACAGCCCCGCGCTGAACGTGACGCCGGCCGACCTGGTGGAGCTCGACGGCGCGCCCCTGGCCGCGCCGGAGCGGACCCGGATGTGGCGCTATCACAAGCCCGCGGGCCTGGTGACCTCCGAGGCGGACGAGAAGGGGCGGGCGACGGTGTTCGACAACCTGCCCGCCGACCTGCCGCGGGTGGTCTCGGTCGGGCGGCTCGACCTCAACTCCGAGGGCCTGCTGCTGCTGACCAACGACGGCGACCTGAAGCGCCGGCTGGAGCTGCCGTCCACCGGCTGGCTGCGCAAGTATCGGGTGCGGGTGTTCGGCGCGCCCGACGACAAGGCGCTGGAGCCGCTGCGCAAGGGCATGGTGGTGGAGGGCGAGCGGTTTCAGCCGATGACCGCGACCGTGGACCGTCTGCAGGGCCGCAACGCCTGGCTGACCGTGTCCCTGCGCGAGGGCCGCAACCGCGAGGTGCGCCGGGCGCTGGGCGCGCTGGGCTTCGAGGTCAGCCGGCTGATCCGGGTCAGCTACGGGCCGTTCCTGCTGGGCGAGCTCGCGCCCGGCGAGGCGGAGGAGATCCGCCCCAAGGTGCTGCGCGACCAGCTCGGCCTCGGCCCCGCGCCGAAGGAGACGCGGGCGCCGGGCGCCGGCCTCGCCGCCGGGCGGACCGATCCGGCGGAGGAGGACGACGACGCCCCGCGCCGGCGTGGGAACGGCGGCGGAGGAGCGGGCGGCAGGCCCGCGCGCTCCGGCCCGCGCCTCGGCCCCGGCCGGCCGGGCTTGCCGAAGCCGGAAGAGCCGCGTCCCGCACGCGGCGGCCCCGGCCGGGCCGGACAGGCGAAGGCGGGCCAGGGCAAGGCGGGGCTGGGCAAGGCGGGGCTGGGCGCCGCGAAACCCTCCGGCGCCCGGGCCGGAACCGGCTGGTCGGGCGGCGGCCCGCGCCGCGAGGAGGCGACGGAGGCCGACCGCGGGCCGCGCCGCTTCGGCGGCCGCGTCGCCTCGGGCGAGGGCGCGGGGGCCCCGCGCGGCGCCGGTCCGCGCGGCGCCGGGCCGCGCGATGGCGCGCCGACGCATGCCGGTCGCGGCCCGAAGCCGGGCGGAGGCAAGGGGCCGGGCACGCGCGGCGGACAGGGTGGGCGAAGCGGCGGGGGCGGCGGCGGCAAGCGCGGCTGATCCAGGCGTGACGGCGCGCCCGAGGCGCCTGTCGGCGAACCTTCGGGGCGCCGCGCCCGACCGCTCGCACGCGCAGCCCCTTCGCCCGCGCAAGCCCCCTCCCCGACCCTCCCCCGCAAGCGGGGGAGGGAGGCGCGGGCGGGCCTGTCGCGCCCATGGCGGTTCAGTCGCTGGCGCCGGGATGCAGGCGGGGACGAAAACCGTGGCGAAGCGCGCCGAGCATGGCCGCCGGGGTCAGCACCTCCACCGGGCCGGCGGGCAGGGGGGCGCGCGGGCCGTAACCGTCCCAGCCCCAGGCCCGCGCGCCGTCGGTCACGCGCAGCCACGCGGTCCCGCCGATCGCGAACATCGCGCCTGCGGGCAGGGCCCCGGCCTCGCCCATGGCGCGGGGGGCGAGTCGTTCCGCATGCAGCCGCGCGTCCATCTCCGGCGCCCGGGGCGGCGCCGCCAGCCCGAAGGCGGCGGCCCAGGCGGCGGCGAAGGCCTGCGCCTCCAGCCTGCGGCACTCGAAGCACGGGCGGTGCCCGGCGGCCATCGCCACGGCCTCGTCCAGAAAGAAGATCTCGGTATAGCTCGGCCCCATCACCCGCCGCCGCCGGCCCTTGAAGTCCAGCACGCAGCAGATCCAGGCCTTCGACGCCCAGCGCCGCCGTCCCAGCCGCCGGTCCGCGTCATGCAGCCGCCCGCCGCGATTGCCCATCATGCCGCCGCGGGCCGTCACGGCCACGATCTCGCCGAAAGGGGTTGCGCGGTTCTGCAGCGGGCTCGACATGACCTTCCGCCGATGATGTGATCCCCGATGAGGCAGGGAACGCGCAGCATGTGTCCGACAAGCGCAGGGAGCAAGCCGGGAGATCGCGGCGGCGACCTGAACATCGTCGAGTATCCGTCGCCCAATCACGGGCCGCGCAGGGGCGCGCCCGCCCCCAACCTCATCGTGCTGCACTACACGGCGATGGAGACGGCGCAGGCGGCGCTGGACCGGCTGTGCTCGGAGGCGGCCGAGGTCTCCTGCCACTACCTGATCGACGAAGCGGGCCAGGTGTTCCGCCTGGTCTCGGAGATGCGGCGCGCCTGGCATGCCGGGGTCGCGGCCTGGGGGCCGATCGACGACGTGAACTCGCATTCCATCGGCATCGAACTCGCCCATCCCGGGCACGGGGAGGGCGGGGGCGCGGCCGGCGCCGGCCCGCCGCCCCCGTTCCCCGAAGCGCAGATCGCGGCGCTGGAGCGGCTCCTGGCCGCCATCCGCCTGCGCTGGGGCATCCCGGCGGCGCGGGTGCTGGGGCATTCCGACGTGGCGGTGGGGCGCAAGATCGACCCGGGCGAAAGCTTTCCCTGGGCCCGGCTGGCGGCGGGCGGCCATGCGATCTGGTCCGAGGCGGAGACGCCGGAGGGCATGACCGCGATGCTGCCCCCCGAAGCCTCGATCGCGATCAACGCCATCAAGCTGGGCTACCGCATGCCCTCGGGCGCGGAGGGCTGGCCGGACCTGCTGCGCGCCCTGCAGATGCGATACGCCCCCGACGAGACCGGCGCCGCCGCCTCGCCCCGGCTGGCGGCGCGGGTGGCGGAGCTGGCGGAGCGTCACCCGGTGGCGACCGGAGAGCGGCGCTCGCCGGTGCTGCCGGCGCTGCGCGATCCGCCGCCGGCCGAGGGCGGGGCGCGCCGGCCCCGCGGCGTCACGGCGACCGCGCCGAACGCGGCCGCCGCGGCGGGGGGCGGAAGCTGGCACGAGGCGCTCGCGGCTCGGGGCGAGGACGACGGGGATGGCGATGACGAGCCGTGGAGCGACCTCGGCCCCGACTTCGATCTCGACACCGAGTAGCCCGCCGCGCTATCGGGGACGCGCAGCGGATGGCCGGGCGGCCGCGTCGCCCGGGCCCCGCGCCCGCGACGGCGAGGAAAGTCCGGGCTCCACGGAGGCGCGGCGCCGGGTAACGCCCGGCCGGCGAGGGGGCGACCCCGAGCCGAGGGAAAGCGCCACAGAGAAGAGACCGCCGTTCTCCCCGCCCCCCTCGTGGGACGGCATGGGACGGCAAGGCTGAAACGGTGGGGTAAGAGCCCACCGCGCCCCCGGCGACGGGGGCGGCACGGCAAGCCCCGCCGGGAGCAAGATCAAGTTGGGCCGGCCGCGGGCGCCTTCGGGCGTGCCGCGAGGGGCAGCCTTCGCCCCGCCGGCCATGGTGGATCGCGAGAAGCCGGGGGCGACCCCGGTTCCAGATGAATGGTCGCCCAGGGGCCCTTCGGGGCCCCGGACAAAACCCGGCTTACAGGCCGTTCGCTGCAATAACGTCGCTTGATACTTCCTTAACGCGCCGTTTCGGCTGTTAATGATGCGAATCAAGCCTTGGGGGGGCGACGCCGGGATTCGCATGGAACCGCGTGGTCCGGCATGGCCCGAAGCGGGTCCGCGTGGCCTTTCGGCGGCGTCCGCCCCGGCCCGGCGGCCCTTACTGCGGCGTCGGCGCCACAGCGGAAACGGCCCTCGACCCTTTATCTGGTAGGGTTGAGGCGAAAATTCTCCACATATGGGGCGGTGCGGCGCGATCCCGGTTTCGGCCATGTTGGGCCATATTTTTCCATTGAGGACCACGGATTCCCATGCTAGAAAATCTCCAACAGGCGGAGACAAGGCCAAAGCAAAAACGAGCAGGTTTCATGCAGGCCCTCCATAACTCGGAGAAAAAATCGACCCCACGGTAGAACAGACGCCCCAAGGCGTCGCCACCGTAGGAGGGAGATCCGAGGGACAACGGGGCGGGTCGCGCGTCGAGGCAACGCGCGGCCCGCCTTTGTATTTGAGGCGCGCCCGGATCGAGGGGGGTTGTCGGCCGATGTGGCGGCGGTTCACATCGAGTTTCTTCAACAAGGTGGACGCGAAGGGTCGCGTCTCCGTCCCTGCGCCGTGGCGCAAGGCGCTGGACGCGCGCGGCGCCGACGGCGCGCTGATCCTGGTTCCCGGCTTCCGCGACCGCAACTGCATCGAAGGCTACGCGCCCGACACCTACGAGTCGCTGGCCGCCGCGATCGCCGCCATGCATCCCGCCGACCCCAATCGCAAGAAGCTGGAATACCGGCTGATGGGCCGCGCCGTGCCTATGCAGGTGGACGAGAACGGCCGCATCGTCATCGGCGCCGACCTGCGCGGCGCCTTCGGGTTGGAGCCGGAGGCGGTGTTCGTCGGCGTCGGCGACAGCTTCCAGATCTGGAGCCGCGCGGCCTACGACCTCCACGTCGCCCCGATGATGGAGGACGACGAGGACGACGGCGATCCGCTGGCCGCGCTGCCCTGGCCGGGCGGAGCGGGCGGGCCTGGCGGGGCCGGGGGGGCGCTGCAGTGACCGCGCCCGCCCCCGGCATCGGACCCGACTTCGCCTCCGCCCCCGGCGCCGGACATGTGCCGGTGCTGCTGGCCGAGGTGATCGCCGCCCTGACGCCCGAAGGCGCCGCCCCCGGCGCGCCCTGGCCGGGCGTGGTGCTGGACGGCACGCTGGGCGACGGCGGCTATACCCGCGCGCTGCTCGCCGCCGGCGCCTCCCGCGTCATCGCCGTGGACCGCGACCCCGCGGCGCTGGCCCGCGCCGCCGCCTGGGCGGGGGACTATGGCGACCGGCTGACGCTGTCCGAAGGCCGCTTCGGCGCCCTCGACAGCATCGCCGCGGAAGCGGGCGCCGGCCCCGTCCCCGGCGGGCTGATGGGCGTCGCGCTCGACATCGGGGTCAGCTCCATGCAGCTCGACGAGGCGGCGCGGGGCTTCTCCTTCCTGCGCGACGGCCCGCTCGACATGCGCATGGAGCAGGACGGCCCCTCCGCCGCCGACCTCGTGAACCGGGCGTCCGAAGCGGCGCTGGCCGACATCCTCTTCCAGTATGGGGAGGAGCGCGCCTCCCGCCGCATCGCCCGCGCCATGGTCGAGGCCCGCGCCGCCGCCCCGATCGAGACCACGGGCCGGCTGGCCGAGATCATCGCCGCCTGCCTGCCCCGCCCCCGCCCCGGCCAGCCGCACCCCGCCACCCGCAGCTTCCAGGCGCTGCGCATCGCGGTGAACGACGAGCTGGGGGAGCTGGCCCGGGCGCTCGCCGCGGCCGAACGGGCGCTCGCCCCCGGCGGCGCGCTCGCCGTCGTGACCTTTCACTCGCTGGAGGACCGGATCGTGAAGCGCTACTTCGCCGCCCGCGCCGGCCGCGCGCCCGGCGGATCCCGCCACGCTCCCGCCGAGCCGGGGGAGGCCGCGCGCTTCGAGCCGATCCTGCGCAAGCCCGCCGCGCCGTCGGAGGCGGAGCTCGCCGTCAATCCCCGCGCCCGTTCCGCCCGCCTGCGGGCCGGACGGCGCACCTCCGCCCCCGCCCTGCCGCTCGACCCCCGCGGCCTGGGCCTGCCCGGCCTCGCGGTCGCCGGCGCCCGTTCGTCCAATCCGCTGGGAGAGGCGTGATGCGTTCCGTCCTTTACGTCGCCGCGCTCGGCCTGGTCTGCTTCGTGGCGATCTGGGCCTATCAGGTGATCAACGACACCCGCGTCCTGCTGGACGACGTGGACCGGCTGCACGCCCGCATCGCCTCGGAGCGGGAGGCGATTTCGGTGCTGCGCGCCGAATGGGCCTGGCTGAACCGGCCCGAGCGGCTGGCGATGCTGGTCGAGCGCAACGCCGAGGAGCTGGCGCTCGCCCCGATGACGCCCGAGGTGTTCGGCGCCGCGACCTCCGTCGCCTTCCAGCCGCCGCCGCCCCATGCGCCGGGTCCGGCGCCCGAGGCCCCCGGGGTTCCCGACCTGGCGGTCTTCGCCATGGCCGGCGGGCCGCTGGGCCGGACCGAGGCCGGGGTCGCGACCTCCGGCCCCGCCGCGCCCGCCCCCGCCCCCGACGCGGCGGAGATGGCCTCCGACAGCGACGCCGACCTCGCCCCCGCCGGGCCGATCGACCCGCCGGCCGCGGCGTCGGGCCCGGCCGGGGCGCCGGCCTTCGACGCGCCCGCGCCCGCGCCCGAAATCGGGCCCGCCGACGCCGCCGGCGCGCTGGTGGCCGGGCTCAGCCCGGAGATGCGCCGCGACCTGGGCGCCGCGCCCGCGCCGGCGCCGGAGGAGGACGCGCCGGTGCAGGTGGCCGCGCTCGACCCCGCGCCGGCCGAGACGCCCGCCGCCATGCCCGCCGCCATGCCCGCCGCCATGACCGAATCCGATCTCATCCAGTCGCTGGTCCTGCAGGCCCAGGGCTGGATGCCCCCGCCGCGCCCGGCGGGCCGCTGACATGGAGCCCGACGCGCCATGACCCGCTATCCCGAGGACGATTTCCGCGATCCGGACGCCGCCGCCGACCAGGCGGCGCCGGCGTTTCTGCCCGGTCCGCCCTGCCTGGCGGAGCGTCCGGCCGCCCCCGCGGCCGGGCGGCCCGTCGACGACGGCTCGGGGTCCGCCGGTTTCGGCGCGGGTTTCGGGGACGAGGTCCACGGCCCCCGCGCCGCCCCCGGCCGCGATCCGTGGAACGATTTCGGCCCGCATCCGGACGACGCCCCCGGCGATCCCTTCGCCCCGTGGGAGGCCGAGCCCGCCCCCCGCTTCGCGGCGGAGCCCGACGCGCCCCGCGCCACCGGCGCCGCCGTGCCCGAAGGGCATGAGGAGGAGGACGCCGCCCCCGGCCCCGGCCCCGAAGGCGCCCGCCTGACCGACCTGATCGCCGCCCGCGAAAGCGGCATCGACCCCAACGAGGCCGCCGCCCGCAAGCGCGCCGAGACCCGCCGCAAGGCCGAGGCCGACGCCCGCGGCCGGTCCCGCTGGCGGCTCAAGCTGCTGAGCTTCGCCTTCATCCTCGCCTACGCCTCGGTCGCAGGCCGCATGGGCCTGATCGCGGCCTCCGAGCCCGAGGAGCCCCGCTTCGCCGGCGCCGCCGACGCGGTCAGCGCCATGCGCGCCGAGATCACCGACCGCAACGGCGAACTGCTGGCGGTGAACCTCCCCGTCTGGTCGCTCTTCGCCCATCCGCAGGAGATGGTGGACCCCGACAACGCCGCCGAGAAGCTGGCCGTGGTCTTCCCCGACCTGAACGCCGACGACCTCAAGGCCCGGTTCAAGGACGGCCGCCGCTTCCTGTGGATCAAGAAATCCATCACCCCGGCGGAGCGGATCCGCGTCCACGACATCGGCGATCCCGGCCTGCAGTTCGGCCGGCGCGAGGTGCGCGTCTATCCCGGCGGGCGGCTCGCAGCCCATGTGCTGGGCGGCGCCAGCTTCGGGCGCGAGGACGTGCGCGCCGCGGAGATCGTGGGCGTCGGCGGCGTCGAGGCCAAGCTGGACGCGGAGCTGCGCGACCCCGCCCGCGCCGGCGCGCCGCTGCGTCTGTCGCTGGACCTGCGGGTGCAGCGGGCCATGGCCGACGTGCTGCGCGAGGGCATGGCGCGCTACACCGCCAAGGGCGCCGCGGGCGTGCTGATGGACGCGAAGACCGGCGAGGTGCTGTCGCTGGTCTCCCTCCCCGATTTCGACCCCAATGAGCGGCCGATCCCGTTCGGCAATGTGAAGGCGGGCGACTTCCCCACCTTCAACCGCGCCGCCCAGGGGCTTTACGAGCTCGGCTCCACCTTCAAGATCTTCACCGCCGCGATGATGCTCGAAGCCGGCCTCGCCAACGCCCGGACCATGGTCGACACCACCGGCCCGATGAAATGGCGCCGCTTCACCATCTCTGACAGCCACCGGATGCCGCCGCGCATGAGCCTGCGGGAGGTGATCGTGGAATCCTCCAACGTCGGCACCGCGCGGCTGGCGCTGCAGGCCGGCGCGCATCGGCAGAAGGACCTGCTGCGCCGGCTCGGCCTGCTCGACCCGCTGCCGGTGGAGCTGTCGGAGGCCGGGCGCGCGGCGCCGCTCTACCCGTCGAACTGGTCGGAGATCTCGGTGATCACCATCTCCTACGGTCACGGGCTGTCGGCCTCGCCCCTCCACCTCGCCGCCGCCTACGCCACCATGGTCAACGGCGGGCTGAAGGTGGAGCCGACGCTGGTCGCGGGCGCGAAGGCGCCGGGCGAGGAGGCGCGGGTGATCTCGGAGGCGACCAGCCTGGCGATGCGCGACATGCTGCGCGGCGTGGTCACCGACGGCACCGGGCGCAACGCCGACGTGCCGGGCTATTTCATCGGCGGCAAGACCGGCACGGCCGAAAAGGCCTCGGGCGGGGGCTACGCCTCGAACCGGGTGGTGGCGACCTTCGCCGGCGCCTTCCCGATGCAGGACCCGCGCTACGTGATCGTGGTGACCTATGACGAGGCCGTCGCCCAGACCAAATGGGGCCCGCGCCGCCCCGCCGGCTGGACCGCCGCGCCCACGGTGAAGGAGGCCGTGACCCGCATCGCCCCGATCCTCGGCATGCGCCCGATGCTGGAGGCGGAGGCGCCCGAGGACGTGGGCGTCGCCGGCGGCCAGGTCGCCAGCCGATGAGCGGCGCGGGCGTCACGCTGGCCGGGCTGGGCCTCGACGCCGCGTCCCTCGCGGCGGCGGGGCTCTCCCCCGACGCCCCGGTCGCGGGCCTGACCGCGGATAGTCGGCAGGTGAAGCCGGGCTTCGTGTTCTTCGCGCTCAGGGGCGCGCTGGACGGGGCCGAGTTCGCGCCTTTCGCCCTGCGCCAGCAGGCGCTGGCGGTGGTGTGTTCGCAGGAGGGGGCGCAGACCGTGCGCCGCCTCTGGGACCGGCCCTCGCCGGCGCCGGACGCGCTGCCTCTGGCGGTGGTCCCCGAACCCCGGCTGGCGCTGGCCCGCGCCGCGGCCGCCTTCTTCGGGGCCCAGCCCGCGGTGATGGCGGCGGTGACCGGGACCAACGGCAAGACCTCCGTCGCGAGCTTCCTGCGCCAGATCTGGGAGGCGCTCGGCCATCGCGCCGCCGCCTTCGGCACCGTGGGGGTGGAGGGCGCGGTGGAGCGCGCGGGCGGGCTGACCACGCCCGACCCGGTCCCCCTGCACGCCCTGCTGGCGGAGCTGGCCGCGGCCGGCGTCACCCATGCGGCGATGGAGGCGTCGTCCCACGGCCTCGCCCAATACCGCGCCGACGGGGTGCGGCTGACGGCGGCGGGGCTGACCAACATCACCCGCGACCACATGGATTATCACAAGGACCACGCCGATTACGTCGCCGCCAAGCTGGCGTTGTTCGGCCGGGTGCTGCCCGAAGGCGGGTGCGCGGCGCTGAACGCCGACGATCCGGTCTTCGCGGAGGCCGCGGCGCTGGCCCGCGCCCGCGGCCAGCGGGTGATCGCGGTCGGGCGGGGCGAGGCCGCCGACCTGCGGCTGACGGGGGCCGCGTATCACGAGACCGGGCAGGACCTTGAGTTCGCCTGGCAGGGGCGGCCCTTCCGCGCCTCCCTCCACGCCGTCGGCGGGTTCCAGGGCGAGAACGCGCTGCTGGCCGCGGCGCTCGCCATCGGCTGCGGCGAGGACCCGGCGGCGGTCTTCGCCACGCTCTCCGCCCTGCGCGCGGTGAAGGGGCGGATGGAGCATGTGGCCACCCGCGCCAACGGCGCCCGGATCTACGTCGACTATTCCCACACCGCCGCGAGCCTGGAGACCGCGCTCGCCGCGCTGCGCCTGCACACCCCCGGCCGGCTGGTCGTGGCCTTCGGCGCCGGCGGCGACCGCGACCCGGGCAAGCGGCCGCTGATGGGGGCCGCCGCGCTCGCCGCCGACCTCGCCATCGTCACCGACGACAACCCCCGCTCCGAGGATCCCGCCGCGATCCGGGCCGCGGTGATGGCCGGCATGGCGGGCGCCGACCCCGCCCCGATCGAGATCGGCGACCGGGGCGAGGCGATCCTCGCCGGGGTTGACATGCTGGGGTCTTCGGACCGCCTTCTGATCGCCGGAAAGGGCCACGAGACCGGGCAGACCGTCGCGGGGATCACCCATCCCTTCGACGACGCCGAACAGGCCCGGGCCGCTGTGGCGGCCGTAGACGGTCTGGCGGAGAACGGGAACGAGGGAGAGACGGGCGCATGACCACGCCCCTGTGGACCAGCGAGGCGGCCGCGGCCGCGACCGGCGGGCGCGCGACCTGCGAATTCGACGCGGGCGGCGTGAGCATCGACAGCCGCGCCGTGGCGCCGGGCGACCTGTTCGTGGCGCTCCGCGACGTGCGCGACGGGCACGATTTCGTCGCCGCGGCGCTCGACGCCGGGGCCGCCGCGGCCATGGTCTCCCGCATCCCCGAGGGCGTCGCGCCCGACGCGCCGCTGCTGCTGGTCGACGATCCGCTCAAGGGGCTGGAGGCGCTGGCCGCCGCCGCCCGGGCGCGGACGCGGGCCAAGGTGGTGGCGGTGACCGGCTCGGTCGGCAAGACCTCGACCAAGGAGATGCTGCGCGCGGCCTTCGCCAGCCAGGGCCGGGTCCACGCCGCGGAGAAGAGCTACAACAACCACTGGGGCGTGCCGCTGACGCTGGCCCGGATGCCGGAAGCGACCGACTACGCGGTGATCGAGATCGGCATGAACCACGCCGGAGAGATCCGGCCGCTGACCAAGCTCGCCCGCCCGCACGCCGCCATCGTCACCACGGTCGCGCCGGTGCATCTGGCGCATTTCCGCGACGAGACCGAGATCGCCTTCGCCAAGGCCGAGATCTTCGAGGGGCTGGAGCCCGGCGGCGCCGCGATCCTCTTCCGCGACAACCCCCATTACGAGCGGCTCGCGCGGCGCGCCCGCCGCTTCGGCGCCCATGTGCTGCGCTTCGGCGAGGCCCCGCGCTGCCAGGCGCGGATGACGGGGCTGGCGCTGGGGGCGAACGGGACCACCGTCTCCGCCCGCCTGCATGGGCGCGAGGCGCTGATCAAGGTCGGCGCGCCGGGGCGGCATTTCGCGATGAACGCGCTCTCGGTTCTGCTGGCGGCGGAGGCGGTGGGCGCGGATCCGGCGCTCGCCGCGCTGGCGCTGGGCGCCTGGACCGCGCCGGAGGGCCGGGGCTCGCGCTGGCGGATCGCGATGGACTCCACCGGGCTCGACGGCGCGGTGCATCTGATCGACGAAAGCTACAACGCCAACCCCACCTCTGTCGGCGCGGCGCTGGAGGTGCTGGCCTGCGCCCAGGGCGAAAGCGGGGTCGGCCGGGTCGGCCCGTTCCGCCGCATCGCCATCCTCGGCGACATGCTGGAGATGGGCCCGGAGGCGGAGGCGTTGCATGCCGGGCTCGCCCGTCATCCGGCGCTGGCGAAGATCGACATGGCCCATTGCTGCGGCCCGCTGATGAAGGCATTCCACGCCGCCCTGCCGCCCGCGAAACGGGGCGTGTGGGCCGAGGATTCGGCCAAGCTCGCCGCCCAGGTCCGCCGCCTGGTCGATGCGGGCGACGTGGTGATGGTCAAGGGCTCGCTCGGCGCGCGCATGGCGCGGATGATCGACGCGCTCAAGGCGCTGGGCCGGGCGGGGCCCGAGCGCGCCGCGGGGGATCCCGACGGCGAGGCCGACTAGGGCCGACTAGGAAGGAACGACGGATCGCATGCTGTATCACCTGCTCACGCCGCTGTCGGAAGGGGGGGACGTCTTCAACCTCTTCCGCTATCTGACCTTCCGGGCGGGCGGCGCCTTCCTGACCGCGCTGATCTTCGGCTTCGTCTTCGGCGCCCCGATCATCAACGCCCTGCGCCGGATGCAGAAGAAGGGCCAGCCGATCCGCAAGGACGGGCCGGAGGGCCACCTGCTGACCAAGGCCGGCACGCCGACCATGGGGGGCGTGATGATCCTCGCCTCCCTGCTGCTGTCGACGCTGCTGTGGAGCCGGCTGGACCTCGGTTACGTCTGGATCGTGATGGGCGTCACCGCGGGCTTCGGCGCCATCGGCTTCGCGGACGATTTCCTCAAGGTCTCCAAGTTCGACGTGCGCGGCGTGCCGGGGCGGATCCGGCTGGGGGCGGGCTTCGCCATCGCGCTCCTCGCCGCGCTGGGGACCATGTATCTGCAGCCCGAGGGCCTGTCGGGCCGGCTCGCCTTCCCGATCTTCAAGAACCTGATGTGGGACATGGGCCTGCTGTTCGTGCCCTTCGCGATGATCGTGATCGTGGGCGCGGCCAACGCGGTGAACCTGACCGACGGGCTCGACGGGCTGGCGATCATGCCGGTGATGATCGCGGGCGGCGCGCTGGGCATCATCGCCTATGTGGTCGGACGCACCGACTTCACCGAGTATCTGGGCCTGCACTATGTCGACGGCGCGGGCGAGATCGTGATCTTCTGCGCCGCCCTGATCGGCGCGGGCCTGGGCTTCCTGTGGTTCAACGCGCCCCCCGCCATGGTGTTCATGGGCGACACCGGCAGCCTCGCGCTGGGCGGCGCGCTCGGCGCCATCGCGGTGGTGACCAAGCACGAGATCGTGCTGGCCATCATCGGCGGGCTCTTCGTGGTGGAGGCTTTGTCGGTCATCATCCAGGTCGGCTACTACAAGCTGACCAAGCGCCGGGTGTTCCTGATGGCCCCGATCCACCACCATTTCGAGAAGCTGGGCTGGCAGGAGCCGACCATCGTGATCCGGTTCTGGATCATCTCGGTGATCCTGGCGCTGGTAGGCCTCGCCACGCTGAAGCTGCGCTGACCGCCATGGCCCTCGCCCGTTCCCCCCGCCCCCTGCCGACCGAAGCGGAGACCCGCGCATGATCCCCGTGACCGGATACGAGGGCGCGCGCGTCGGCGTGCTGGGGCTGGGCCGCTCGGGCCTCGCCGCGGTGCGGGCGCTGGCCGCAGGCGGCGCGGTGCCGATCTGCTGGGACGACGGCGAGGCCGCCCGCGACGCCGCCACGGCCGAGGGATTCCAGGTCGCCGACCTGACCCGCGACCGGGCGTGGGAAGCGGGGCTCGCGGCCCTCTGCGTCTCGCCGGGCATCCCCGCGCTCTATCCCGCGCCGCACCCGGCGGTGGAGCAGGCCCGCGCCCGCGGCGTGCCGGTGGACAACGACGTGGGGCTTTTGTTCCGCACGCTGGCCGCGGCGGATTTCGACGATTTCGACGAGGCGCCGCGCGTGGTCTGCGTCACCGGCTCCAACGGCAAGTCCACCACCACCGCCCTGATCGGCCATATCCTTGAGACGGCGGGCGTTCCCTGCCAGATCGGCGGCAATATCGGGCGCGGCGTGCTGGGGCTCGACCCCATCCATGATGGCGACGTGCTGGTGCTGGAGCTCAGCTCCTACCAGATCGAGACCGCCCGTTCCCTCGCCCCCGACGTGGCGGTGTTCCTCAATCTCTCCGACGACCATCTCGACCGCCATGGCGGGCGGGGCGGCTATTTCGCCGCCAAGGCGCGCCTGTTCGAGATCGGGGCGCCCGAGCGCGCGGTGATCGGCATGGACGAGCCCGAGGGCCGGGCGCTCGCCGACCGTCTGCGGGGCAGGGGGATGGAGGGGGAGAGCCCGGTGGTCGGCATATCCGCCCGCGCCAAGCTGCCCGATCACGAACCCTCGGTCACCGCCCGCAAGGGCTTTCTGGCGGAGCGCAAGGGCGGCCGGCAGACCGCCTCGGTCGACCTGCGCGACATGCCGGCGCTGAAGGGCGCCCACAACCACCAGAACGCCTGCGCCGCCTGGGCGGCCTGCCGGGCGCTCGGCCTCGCGCCCCGCCAGATCGAGGCCGGCATGCGCTCCTTCCCCGGCCTGCCGCACCGGATGGAGCGGGTGGCGGAGCGGGACGGGGTGGCCTTCGTCAACGACTCCAAGGCCACCAACGCCGACGCCGCCGAAAAGGCGCTGCTGGCCTATGACCGGGTGCGCTGGATCGCGGGCGGCGTGCCCAAGGCCGGCGGGATCGAGCCGCTGCGCCCGCTCTTCGACCGGATCGCCTGCGCCTACCTGATCGGCCAGGCGGCGGAGGATTTCGCCCGCACGCTCGGCGACGTGCCCCACGAGTTCTGCGGCGACCTCGCCCAGGCGGTGGAGCGGGCCGCCGCCACGGCCTGCGCCGGCGAGACCGTGCTGCTGTCGCCCGCCTGCGCCAGCTTCGACCAGTTCCCGAATTTCGAGGCGCGCGGCGACGCGTTCCGCGCGCTGGCCCGCAAGGCCGCCGGCCTGCCGGAGGAGGAGGAGACGACCCCATGACCGAGATGGTGTTCGGCGCGGCTCCGGCCCGCCCTTCGGAGCCGATCCTCACCCGCTGGTGGCGCACGGTCGACCGCTGGACGGTGGGCGCGGTGCTCGCGCTGATCGGCATCGGGCTGGTGGTGGGCATGGCCGCCTCCGCGCCGCTGGCCGAGAAACTGGGCCTGCCCACCTTCTATTTCGTGGTCCGTCAGGCCGGCTTCGCCACGGTGGCGATGGCGGTGATGGTCGGGATCTCCATGCAGGACCCGCGCACCGTGCGGCGGCTGGCGGTGATGGGCTTCATCGGGGCTTTCCTGACCATCCTGGCGCTGCCGGTCATCGGCACCGATTTCGGCAAGGGGGCGATCCGCTGGATCTCGCTCGGCGGCATGTCGGTGCAGCCCTCGGAGTTCCTCAAGCCCGCCTTCGTGGGCACGGCCGCCTGGATCATGGCCGGCACGTTCGAGCGTCACGGCCCTCCGGGCAAGCTCCTGTCCTTCCTGCTGGCCGCGACCTGCACCGGCGTCCTGGCGCTGCAGCCCGATTTCGGGCAGGCGGCGCTGGTCATGGCGGTGTGGGGGGGGATGTATTTCGTCGCCGGCGCCTCGCTGCCGCTGCTGGCGGGGCTCGCCGGCGCGGCGGTGGCCGTGGGGTCCTTCGCCTATGAGAATTCCGAGCATTTCGCGCGCCGCATCGACGGGTTCCTCGCGGCCGAGGTCGATCCGCGCACCCAGATCGGCTACGCCACCAACGCCATCCAGGAGGGCGGGATCTTCGGCGTCGGCGTCGGCGAGGGCTCGGTCAAGAACACGCTGCCCGACGCGCATACCGACTTCATCATCGCCGTGGCGGCCGAGGAATACGGGCTGATCGCCTGCCTGATGGTGATCGGGCTGTTCCTGTTCATCACCCTGCGCGCGCTCAGCCGCCTCCAGCATGAGCGCGACGCCTTCGCCCGGCTGGCGGGGACCGGCATGGCGGTGCTGGTGGGGATGCAGGCCTTCGTCAATCTCGGCGTCGCCATCCGCCTGCTGCCGGCCAAGGGCATGACGCTGCCCTTCATCTCCTATGGCGGCTCGTCGCTGATCGCCGCCGGGGTGGGCATGGGGCTCTTGCTGGCCATGACCCGCAAGCGGCCGCAGCGCCACGTGATCGACGCCATGGTCGGGCGGGGCTGAGCGCGTGACGGTCGAGGACGCGGCGGGCGCGGCCCCGCATCTGGTCATCGCCGCCGGCGGCACCGGCGGGCACATGTTCCCCGCCCAGGCGCTGGCGCAGGAGATGCTGCGCCGCGGCTGGCGGGTGACGCTGACCACCGACGACCGCGGCGCCCGCTACGCCGGCGGCTTCCCGGCGGCGGTGACGGTCAAGCCGGTGCGCTCCGCCACCTTCGCGCGGGGCGGGGCGGCGGCGAAGCTGGCGGCGCCTTTCCTGATCGGCCTGGGCCTGTGGGAGACGCTGCGCTGGTTCCGCCGCGACCGTCCCTCCGCCGTGGCGGGTTTCGGCGGCTATCCTTCGATCCCGGCGCTGGGCGCGGCCTCCGTCGCCCGGGTGCCGGCCCTGATCCATGAGCAGAACGGCGTGCTGGGCCGGGTCAACAAGGCCTTCGCCCCGCGCGTCGCGGCGCTCGCCTGCGGAACCTGGCCGCTGACCAACCCTCCCCAGGGCGCCGCGCCCTTGCATGTCGGCAACCCGATCCGCGATTCCGCCCGCGCCGCCATGGCCACGCCCTACGCGCCTCCCGTCCCGGACGGCCCGCTGAACCTGCTGGTCTTCGGCGGCAGCCAGGGGGCGAGCGTGCTGTCCCGCCTCGCCCCCGAGGCGGTCGAGGCGATGCCCGAGGCCCTGCGCGCCCGGCTGGTCGTGACCCAGCAGGCCCGCCCGGCCGAGGTCGACGCGCTCGCCGCCCGCTACGAAGCGGCCGGGGTGACCGCGGAGGTCGCGCCCTTCTTCACCGACCTGCCCGAGCGGATCGCGGCGGCGCAGCTCGTCGTGTCCCGCGCCGGGGCGTCCACGGTGGCGGAGCTGACGGCGATCGGGCGGCCCTCGATCCTCGTGCCCTATCCCTCGGCCATGGACGACCACCAGACCGCCAACGCCGCCCCGCTCGCCGCCGCAGGCGCCGCCATCGCCGCGCCCGAGGCCGGCTTGACGGGCGCGTCGCTTTCGGGGCACATCGCCGCCGTCCTGACCGACCCCGCCCGCGCCGCCGCCATGGCCGAAGCGGCCCGCGGCCTCGGCCGCCCCGACGCCGCCGAACGCCTGGCCGACCTGACCGGGCGCGTGGCCCGCGGCGAACCCGCCTGACACCAACCCTCCGGGGAGACGCCCATGAACGCCGCCGCCGCCGTCGCCACCCGCCTGCCGCAGGATATCGGCCCGATCCATTTCGTCGGCATGGGCGGCATCGGCATGTCCGGCATCGCCGAGGTGATGCTCAATCTCGGCTACGACGTGCAGGGCTCCGACCAGCGGGATTCGGAGATCCTGGAGCGTCTGCGCGGCCTCGGCGCCCGGGTCTTCGTCGGCCAGACCGCCGAGAATATCGGCCGCGCCAAGGTCGTGGTGATCTCGTCCGCCATCAAGAAGGGCAACGCCGAGCTCGACGCCGCCCGCGCCGCCGGCCTGCCCGTGGTGCGCCGGGCCGAGATGCTGGCCGAGCTGATGCGCCTGCGCATGAACGTCGCCGTCGCCGGCACCCATGGCAAGACCACCACCACCTCCATGGTCGCGGCCCTGCTGGACGCGGGCGGGGTGGACCCGACCGTCATCAACGGCGGCATCATCCACGCCTACGGCTCCAACGCCCGGCTGGGGACCGGCGAATGGATGGTGGTGGAGGCGGACGAGAGCGACGGCACCTTCGTGCGCCTGCCGGCCACGCTGGCCATCGTCACCAATATCGACCCCGAGCATCTGGACCACTACGGCGACTTCGAGGGCGTGCGCCGGGCCTTCGACAGCTTCGTCTCCAACCTGCCCTTCTACGGGGCCGCGATCTGCTGCATCGACCATCCGGAGGTGCAGTCCCTCGTGGGCCGCGTCGACGACCGCCGGGTCATCACCTACGGCTTCTCGCTGCAGGCCGACGTGGTGGCGGTGAACCTGCGCCATGACGGGCCGGTGTCGCGCTTCGACGTCATCGCCCGCCTGCGCGACGGGCTGATGCGCGGAGAGCGGCGGATCGAGGGCCTGTCCCTGCCGATGCCCGGCGACCACAATGTGCAGAACGCGCTCGCCGCCATCGCCGTGGCGCTGGAGCTGGGCCTGCCCGACGACGCCATCCGCGCGGCGCTGGGCAAATTCGGCGGCGTGAACCGTCGCTTCACCCGGGTCGGAGAATGGAACGGCGCCCCGATCATCGACGATTACGGCCACCACCCGGTGGAGATCGCCGCCGTGCTGCGCGCCGCCCGCCAGGCGGTGGGGCCGCGGGGCCGGGTCATCGCCATCCACCAGCCGCATCGCTATTCGCGCCTGTCCTCGCTGTTCGAGGACTTCTGCAAGTGCTTCAACGACGCCGACATGGTGGCGATCACCGAGGTCTACGCGGCCGGAGAAGCCCCGGTCGAGGGCGCCGACCGCGACGCGCTGGTCGCCGGCCTCACCCGCCACGGCCATCGCGACGCCGCGGCGCTGGCGGGGGCGGAGGCGCTGCCCGACTTCGTCGCCGCCCGCGCCCGCCCCGGCGACATCGTGGTCTGCCTCGGGGCGGGGTCGATCAGCCAGTGGGCCCGCGCGCTGCCCGCCGCTCTGGAAGGGCGCGTCGCCGCGGAGTGAGGCCCCGCGCCATCTGGACGACGGCGAAGGCCGGGCCATGCGCCCGGCTCCATCACGAGACCAGAAAAGGCCGGGCCATGCGCCCGGCCTTTGCGCGTTTTCAAGGCGGGTCTGCGCGATTTTCGGGCATCCCGCGGAAAATCCTGCATGCAGTTCGCCTGATCCCACATATCCTGTTGCGGGCCGGAGGGCCGCCGCCTAGCGTTTTCGGAGTCGACTCCACTCAGCGGCCGCCCGATGACCCTCCCCGTTCCCCCCGATCCCGACGGCGATCAGAGCCTCGCCGATCTCGCCTATCGGCGGATCGAGGATCTGGTGGTTACGATGGAACTCGCCCCCGGCGCCCGGGTCTCGGAACACGGGCTGGCGGAGCGGATCGGCGTCGGCCGCACCCCGGTTCGCGAGGCGCTGCAACGGCTGGCGGGGGACGGCATCCTCGTCACCCGGCCGCGGCGCGGAATGCGGGTGCGCGAGATCGACCTCGCCACCCAGTTGCGGGTGCTGGAGGCGCGCCGCGCGCTCGAATCCACGCTGGTCCGCCGCGCCGCCCTGCGCCGCACGCCCGCGCAGGCCGACCGCCTGCGCGCGGTGGCCGCCGAATTCCGCCGGATGCGCGACGCCTCCGACCCGGTGCCGGCGCTGCGCCATGACCGGGGCTTCGTCGACCTGCTGCTGGAGGCGGCGGCGAACCCGTTCCTCGCCTCGATCATCCCGCTCTACGCCCTCTCCCGCCGGTTCTGGCTGGCGCATTACGCGCGTCAGACCCGGTTCGATCCGGGCGCGATCACCGATTTCCATATCCGCATCGCCGAGGCGGTGGCGGCCGGCGACGAGGCCGAAGCCGGCGCGCTCGCCGACGCCTTCCTCGACCATGTGGAAGCCTTCGCCCGCTTCGTGGGCCTCGACCTCGCCGTCCCCGCCTGACCCGCCTCCCCCCTGAAAGGACCCGTCCCATGACCACCCCCGACGCCCCCGTCACCGTGATCCGCAACGCCGACTGGGCGGTGGTGTGGAACGCGGAGACCGGCCGGCACGAATACGCCCGCGGCGTCGACGTGGTGTTCCAGGGCGACCGGATCGTGTCCGCCGACGGGACCTGGACCGGCGCCTTCGACGCCGAGATCGACGGGCGCGACCGCATGGTGATGCCGGGCTTCGTGGACGTGCATTCGCACCCGAGCTTCGAGACCATGCTCAAGGGCCTGACCGAGGAGGTCTATTCCCCGAAATTCTACATGAGCTCGCTCTACGAGTTCCTGACGCTCTTCGAGATCGACGAGGAGGGGATGCGCGCCTCCACCCAGGTGGCGCTGGCCGAGCTGCTGCAATCGGGGGTGACGTCCCTCTGCGACATCTCCTTCGCGCATGACGGCTGGCTGGACGGGCTGGCGGCGACCGGCATCCGGGCCTTCGCGGCGCCGATGTTCCGCAACGGGCCGTGGAAGACCTCCAACGGCCACTCGGTCTATTACGAGCTGGACGAGAAGCGGGGCGAGGAGTCGATGCGCGCCGCGATGGACTGCCTCGACGCGGCGGCGAAGCATCCGTCGGGGCGGGTGTCGGGCGTGGTCTCCCCCTCCCAGATCGATACCTGTTTCGAGGGTCTTTTACGCGAATCCATGCAGGAGGCGCATAGACGCGACCTGCCCTTCACCATCCACGCCGCCCAGGGGGTGGTGGAGTTCAACGAGATGATCCGCCGCCACGGGCGCACGCCGATTCAGTGGATGGACGATATCGGGATCCTCAACGACCGCACGCTGATCGGCCACGGCATCTTCCTCGACAGCCATCCGCAGGTGGGCTGGACGACCTCATCGGACGATCTCGGGCTGATCGCGGACGCCGGCGCCTCGGTCGCGCATTGCCCCACGGTCTTCGTGCGGCGGGGCATCTCGCTCCAGCATTTCGCGTCCTATGTGGAGCGGGGGGTGAACATGACCATCGGCACCGACACCCATCCCCAGAACATGGTGGAGGAGCTGAAGACCGCGATCTACGTGGCCCGCACCATCTCCGGCAACGCCGCCAAGCCGACGGCCGAGATGGTGTTCCACGCCGCCACCATCGGCGGGGCCAAGGCGCTGAGGCGCGACGATATCGGGCGGATCGCGCCGGGGGCGAAGGCGGACCTGGTGCTGGTGGACCTGACGCATCCCTCCGTGCGCCCGCTGCGCGACCCGATCCGGGCGCTGATCTTCTCGGGCGGGGAGCGGCCGATCAAGGACGTCTACGTGGACGGCCGGCAGGTGGTGGCCGATGGGCGGGCGATGTTCATCGACTACGAAAGCGCCATGGTCGAGGTCGAGGCCGCGCAGAAACGCTCCATGGACCTGGTGCACACCCGCGACTGGGCCGGGCGCAGCGCCGACGCGGCCATGCCGCCGGTGTTCCCGATGCGCGGGCGCAACCTGCAGGCCGTGAAGGGAGCCGCGGAATGAAGCTGATCGGATGCGATGTCGGCGGCACCTTCACCGACCTGGTGCTGGTGGAGACCGAGGCCGGGACCACGGTGATCCACAAGGTGCCCACCACCCCGCACGACCCCTCCGAAGGCGTGCTGGAGGGGATGATCGGCTTGTGCGCGCTGGCGGGCGTGGCGCCGGGCGAGGTCGACCACGTCCTGCACGGCACCACCACCGCCACCAACGCGGTGCTGGAGCATGACGGCGCCGTCGCCGGCCTGATCACCAACGCGGGTTTCCGCGACATCCTGCATATCGGCCGCCACCAGCGGCCCGAGCATTACTCGATCCGGCAGGAGGTGCCCTGGCAGGACCGCCCGCTGGTCAAGCGCCGCTTCCGCAAGACCGTGGGAGGGCGCATCGCCCCGCCGGGGGTGGAGCTGGAGCCGCTGGACGAGGCGGGCGTCGCGCAGGCGGCGCGGGAGCTTCGGGACGCGGGCGTGGAGGCCATCGCCATCTGCTTCCTGTTCTCCTATCTCGACCCCGCGCACGAGCTGCGGGCGCGGGCGATCGTGGAGGCCGAATGCCCCGGCCTTTTCGTCACGCATTCCGCCGGCGTCTCCCCCCAGTTCCGGGAGTTCGAGCGCTTCACCACCACCGCCATGAACGCCTTCATCGGGCCGAAGGTGGGGGCCTATGTGGCGCGGTTGGAAAGCCGGCTGGCGGAGAACGGGTTCAAGGCCGACCTGCACGTCATGGGCTCCAACGGCGGCGCGGCGACGGCGCGGATGGTGGCGGAGCTTCCGGTCTCCACCCTGCTGTCGGGGCCGGCGGCGGGGATCATCGGCGGGGCCTGGGCGGCGGCGTTGTCGGGGCGGCGGGACCTGATCACCTTCGACGTGGGCGGGACCTCGGCCGATATCGGCATCGTGCGCGACGGGGCTTTCGCCGAGGCGACGGCGCGCGACACCTCCATCGCCGGCTTCCCGGTGCTGGCGCCGATGATAGACATCCACACCATCGGGGCGGGGGGCGGCTCCATCGCCCATCTGGATGCGGGCGGGGCGTTCCGGGTCGGGCCGCGGTCGGCCGGCGCCGTGCCGGGGCCGGCGGCCTACGGACGGGGCGGGACGCAGCCGACCGTGACCGACGCCAACGTGGCGCTCGGCCGGCTCGACCCCGAGAATTTTCTTGGGGGCGCGATGTCGCTGGACGTAGCGGCGGCCCGCAGGGTCGTGGGCGAACTCGCCGAAACCCTGGGCATGAGCCTGGAGGAGACGGCCGACGGCATCCTCACCGTGGTCAACGCCAACATGGCCAACCTCGTGCGCTCCCGCACCGTGCAGAAGGGGCTGGATCCGCGCTCCTTCTCGCTGGTGGCCTTCGGCGGCGGCGGGCCGCTGCAGGCGGTGGATGTGGCCGCCATGCTGGGCATCCCGGAGGTGATCGTGCCGCCGGCGCCGGGCATCACCTCGGCCATGGGGCTGGCGGCGACGGACATGAAATACGACCTCGTCCGCTCGGTCTTCGCGCGCTCCGACGCGCCGGACCCGGGGCGGCTGGAGGGGCTGCTGGAGGAGATGCAGCGCGAGTTGGCCGCGCGCCTTTCCGCCGACGGCTTCGGGCCCGAGGCGATGGCTTTCGAACGGGCCGGCGACCTGCGTTACGTGGGGCAGGGCTATGAGCTGCGCTGCGCCTTCCCGGCGGGGGGCCTCGACGCCGCTTCGCTGGCGGCCGTCTTCGACGACTTCACCGAGCAGCACCGCCGCGAATACGGCCGCGCCAATCCCGGCGCGCCCATCGAGATCGTCAACGTCCGCGTCCGCGGCACCGGCGCCATGCCGGTGCTGGAGCGCCCCGCGCCGCCGCCGGGGGGGAGCCTGGAGGCGGCGCTGGTCCGCACCTCCCAGGTCGCGTTCAAGGTGGCGGGCGCCATGACCCGGCTTCCCACCCCGGTCTACCGGCGCGAGGCGCTGCCGCTGGAGGAGGAGATCCCCGGCCCGGCGCTGATCGTCCAGAAGGACACGACCTCGATCCTCCGCCCCGGCGACAGCCTCGTCGCCGACCGGGGCGGAAACCTGCTGATCCGCGTCGCGCTGGAGGGCTGAGACATGAGCACCGCGTCAACCATCGACCCGATCTCGGCTTCCGTCATCCAGGGGGGCTTGCAGTCCATCGCCGTGGAGATGGGCTACAAGCTGATGCGCATGTCCTATTCCTCGATCATCCGCGAGTCGGAGGATTTCGGGGCGGCGCTGACCGACGCGCAGGGGCGCCAGATCGCCGAGTCCATGCAATCCACCCCCCTGCAGTCCGGCCCCATCGCGGGCTATGTGCAGAACGTGCTGAAGGTGCTGGAGGCGCGGGGGGAGACCGTCGAGCCCGGCGACATCATCATGCATAACGACCCCTATGGAGGCGCCAGCCACGGGCCGGATTTCGCCTTCATGGCGCCGGTGTTCCGCGACGGGGCGTTGCAGGGCTTCGCCTGCACCACGGCGCACCATCTCGACGTCGGCGCGCAGACGCCGGGCTCGGCCGGGATCGTGGAGGCCATCGACGTCTTCGCCGAAGGCCTCCAGTTCAAGGCGGTGAAGATCCGCGAGGCGGGGCGCGACATCAAACAGGTGTGGCAGATCCTGCGCTCCAACGTGCGCGCGCCGAGCCTCGTGGTGGGCGACATGGAGGCGCAGATCGCGGCCTGCGAGATCGGGGCGGCGCGGTTCGGCGACCTGATCGACCAGCACGGGGCGGGGCGGGTCACGGCGGCGGTCGACGCGCTGATGGACCATTCCGAGACGATGATGCGGCAGGCCATCGCCGCCCTGCCGGACGGGGTCTACAGGGCGGAGACGAAGCTCGACGGGTTCCTCGACGACCCGGAGCGGCGGCATCTGACCATGGCGGTGACGCTGACGGTCAGGGGCGACGAGATCGAGGTCGACCTCGAGGGGACCTCGCCCCAGATCGACGACCGTCCGGTGAACATGCCCTTCGTGGGCACCACCGATATCGCCATCTGGCTGACCCTGCGCTCCGTCCTGCTGGACAGCGCCGTGCACGGGATCATCCCGCAGAACTCCGGCCTGACCCGGCCGATCACCATCAAGGCCCCGAAAGGCTGTCTCGCCAACCCGACCTTCCCCGCCCCGGTCATCGCCCGCTTCACCGGCGGCAACCAGCTCGCCGACACGGTGATGAAGGCGCTGTCGCTCTGCGCGCCGGAGATGGTCTCGGCCGGCATCGGCAACCTCAAGGTCATCGCCTTCTCCGGTCTCGCGGGGGGGGAGCACTGGGTGCATATGGAGATCTTCGAGGGCTCCTATGGCGGGCGCTTCGGGATGGACGGGATGGACGCGGTGGACACGCTCTACGCCAACACCCGCAACAACCCCATCGAGGACATCGAGACCCATCTGCCGCTGCGCGTGACCCGCTACGAGCTGAACGAGGACGTGGCGGGGCCGGGGAAGTGGCGGGGCGGCTTCGGCTCGATCCGCGCCTTCGAGTTCCTCGCCGACGGCGGCGCCTCGGTGGAGGGGGAGGGGCACGCCTTCCGTCCCTGGGGCTTCGCGGGCGGGGGCGAGGGGGGGACCGCCTCGCTGACCTCGGTGGCGCCGGACGGGACGGCGAAGGCGATGCCCTCGAAGCTCGCCTACCGGGCGGCGCGGAAGGGCGAGGTCTTCGTCGCCACCGGGCCGGCGGGGGGCGGCTATGGCGACCCGTTCGAGCGGGATCCGCAGGCGGTGCTGGACGACGTGCTGGACGGGCTGGTCTCCGAGACCTCGGCCCGGGAGCTATACGGCGTGGCGGTGATGGGCGGGGCGCTGGACCCTGCGGCGACCGCGGCGCTGCGCGCGAAGGGAGCGAAGTGATGCAAGCCAAGTCCTCGGCCAGACCCATCGTCGTCGCCGCCGCCCAGATGGGGCCCATCGCGCTGTCGGAGACCCGGGCCCAATGCGTGGCCCGCCTGCTGGAGATGCTGCGCGAGGCCGCCGCCGCCGGCTGCAAGCTGGTGGTCTTCCCCGAGCTTTGCCTCACCACCTTCTTCCCGCGCTGGTGGATCGAGGACGAGGCGGAGCTCGACGCCTTCTTCGAGACCGAGATGCCGGGGCCTGTGACCCGGCCGCTGTTCGAGGAGGCCGCGCGGCTCGGCGTCGGGTTCTACATGGGCTACGCGGAACTGACGGTCGAGGACGGCGAGAAGCGGCGCTACAACACCGCGATCCTCGTCGACCCGACCGGGCGGATCGTGGGCAAGTATCGCAAGGTGCATCTGCCGGGCCATGCCGACCACCGCCCGGCGCGGGCCTTCCAGCATCTGGAGAAGCGGTATTTCCGGCCGGGGAACCTCGGCTTCCCGGTCTGGCGGACGATGGACGCCAATCTGGGCATGTGCATCTGCAACGACCGCCGCTGGCCGGAGACCTACCGGGTCATGGCCCTGCGCTCGGTCGAGATGGTGCTGCTGGGCTACAACACGCCCAACGACCATACCGGGCACGCGGAGATTGACGATCTGTCGAACTTCCACAACCAGCTCGCCATGCAGGCCGGGGCCTACCAGAACGCGACCTGGGTGGTGGGGACCGCCAAGTGCGGGACCGAGGAGGGGTCGCACATGATCGGGCAGTCGATGATCGTGGCGCCCTCGGGCGAGGTGGCGGCGATGGCGACGACGCTGGAGGACGAGGTGGTGCGGGCGCGCTGCGACCTCGACCTCGCGCGGATCTACCGGGAGACCTATTTCAACTTCGCCGCCCATCGCGAGCCCACGCAATACGGGCCGATCACCGCCCAGAAGGGCGCCGTGGGCCCGACGGGGTAGGGCGGGAGCCCGGCGGCGCCCCGTTCCGGGGCATTCCTTCTTCTCCGGCCCTGACGGGCCTTCGGGCGCCCCTCTCCCTGGTCGGGGAGAGGGGAACGGGATGGGGGCCGATCGGGAGATCGGGGGCCGGTCGCGGGCGGCGTGAAGGGCGCTTGGCTGCTGAGACGGCCCCCGGGGGGGGGGCTGCCCCGAGCGTGATGCGAGTCTCCGGCGGCCTCAAGGCCGGGCCGGCTGCGCCGGTCGCTGCGCGAGCCGTGACCCCGCCGAAGACTCGCGCGGGGCGGCGGAGGGGCGTGCGGATTGGCGCAGGCGGGGCGGGCGCGCTATGTGGGAGCGCAAACCCGCCGCAGGAGCCGACCCGCATGACCGACCAGCCCCGAACCGCCCCAGACGCCGCCGCGCCCGATGCGGGGCCGGCGCCGGGCGAGGGCGCGGCGGATGCCGACGCGCCGGACGCCGTCGCGCTGGATGGGGCGGCGCTGCTCGCCCGCCTGCCGGCGGTGCGCGGGCGGATCGCCGCCATGCGGCCGCTGGCCGACCTGTGCTGGCTGCGGGTCGGCGGCCCGGCCGAGGCGCTGTTCCAGCCCGCCGACCGCGACGACCTGGCGGGCTTCCTCGCGGCCCTTCCCGCCGACGTGAAGGTGACGCCGCTGGGCGTCGGCTCCAACCTCATCATCCGCGACGGGGGGCTGCCGGGGGTGGCGATCCGGCTGGGGCGCGGCTTCAACGGGGTCGAGGCGCTGCCCGGTCATCGCCTGCGGGTCGGCGCGGCGCTGCTCGATTCCCGCGCGGCGCTGGCGGCGGCGGAGGCGGGGATCGCGGGGCTGGAATTCCTGCGCACCATCCCCGGCGCCATCGGCGGCGCGGTGCGGATGAACGCGGGCTGCTACGGATCCTACGCCGCCGACGTGGTGGAGAGCGTCACGGTTCTGACCCGCGACGGCGCGGAGCGGACGATCCCGGCCGCGGAAATCGGATTCGCCTATCGCGCCTCGGACCTGCCCGCCGACGCGGTGATCGTGGAGGCGGTTCTTAAGGGCCGCCCCGGCGACCCGGCGGAGATCGCGGCGCGGATGGACGACTTCATCGCCCGGCGCGAGGCGAGCCAGCCGACGAAGGACCGCTCCTGCGGGTCCACCTTCCGCAACCCGGCGGGCTATTCCTCCACCGGCGAGGCGGGGGATCCGATGGACCTCAAGGCCTGGTCGCTGATCGACGCCGCCGGCTGCCGGGGCCTGCGCCGGGGCGGGGCGGTGATGTCGGAGAAGCATTCCAACTTCCTGGTCAACGCAGGCGGCGCCACGGCGGCGGACCTGGAGGGGCTGGGCGAGGAGGTGCGCGCCCGCGTGCTCGCCGCTTCCGGCATCGCGCTGGAATGGGAGATCCGGCGCATCGGCCTGCCGCTCCGGCAGGTGGAGACTTAAGGTTCGCTTAACCTCTTAAGGGTTTGCGAACCCTCCCCGACCGCGTATGCTGGTGCGGCCCCGCGATCCGCTTCGCGAGGGCGCGAGCAGTCCGGCGCACCGGGAAAACCCGGGCTTCGGTCACCACAGGCGGGACGGGCGACCCACGCGACGCATTCTTGCGCGCGGGATCATCCCGTTTCATGCGCCTCCCTGACCGGGGGCGAACGTCTCCGCAGAGGGGCGAGGGAACGAGGCAGGCATGTCGGGCGGTTCAGGCAGGACTCCCACCCGGGTCGCGGTGCTCAAGGGCGGCCGTTCGGCGGAGCGCGAGGTCTCCCTCGTCTCCGGCCGCGAATGCGCGCGCGCGCTGGAGCGGGCGGGCTACGAGGTGGTGGAGATCGACGCCGGGCCCGACCTGCCCGCGAAGCTGGCCGAGGCCCGCCCCGACGTGGTGTTCAACGCCCTGCATGGCCGCTGGGGCGAGGACGGCTGCGTGCAGGGCCTGCTGGAATGGCTCGAAATCCCCTACACGCATTCCGGGGTCATGGCGTCGTCCGTGGCCATGGACAAGGTGAAGGCCAAGGAGATCTTCGCCGCCGCCGGGCTGCCGGTGGCCGAAGGCCGGCTGGCGCCGCGGGCGGAGATCGAGGCCGGCCACCCCCTGCCGCCCCCCTATGTGGTGAAGCCGTATAACGAGGGCTCCTCCGTCGGGGTCTATATCGTGGCGGAGGGGGCGAACGGGCCCGCGCGGCTCGCCGCCGACGCGCCGGACACGCTGCTGGTGGAACGCTTCGTGCCGGGGCGGGAGATGACGGTGGCGGTGATGGGCGGCAAGGCGCTGGCGGTCACCGACATCTTCGCGAACACCGGCTGGTACGACTACCGGGCCAAATACGCCGATGGCGGGTCGACCCATGTGATCCCCGCCGACATTCCGGCCGAGGTCGAGGCCGCCTGCCGCGACATCGCCGAGCGCGCGCATGCGGCGCTGGGCTGCCGGGGGCTGAGCCGGTCGGACTTCCGATGGGACGACGCGAAGGGCGTGGCGGGGCTGGTGCTGCTGGAGGTGAACACCCAGCCCGGCATGACCCCCACGTCGCTGGCGCCCGAGCAGGCGGCCCATGCCGGGATCCCGTTCGAGGACCTGATGCGCTGGATGGTGGAGGACGCCTCGTGCCTGCGCTGACCCGACCCGCCGCCCGGCTGATCCGCCGCCTGCGCCCGGCGCCGGCGGGACCGTTCGAGGCCCCGCGCCGCCGGCGCGACCCCTCGCCGTCGAAGCTGCGCTACCGGCTGGACCGGCTGGGGCGGCGCGGCTACGTGCGCTTCGTCCTGCGCCGGCTGGCCCCGCCGGCGGTGCTGGCGCTGATGATCGCCGCGGCCTGGCAGAACCAGCCGCTGCGCGACGCGGTCCATGGCAAGGTCGAGGACCTGCGCGCCAGCCTGATGGACCGGCCGGAATTCGCCGTCTCCCGCCTCGATATCGTGGGGGGCGCCCCGGAGCTTCAGGCCCGGGTCGCGGCGCGGCTGAACCTGAGCTTCCCGGTCTCGTCCCTGCGGCTCGACCTGCCGGCGCTGAAGGCGGAGATAGAGACGCTGCCGGGCGTGGCCCGCGCCGCCCCCAAGGTGATGCCGGACGGCGCGCTGCGCATCGGGCTGGTGCAGCGCGCGCCGGAGGCGCTGTGGCGCTGGGAGGGGCAGCTGCACCTGGTCGATTCGGACGGGGTGCTGATCTCTCCGGTCGCGCATCGCGCCGACCGGGCCGACCTGCCGCTGATCCTGGGCGAGGGCGCCGACCGCGCGGTGGCCGAGGCGCTGGTGCTGTGGAAGCGGGCCGAGCCGATCCACGACCGGCTGCGCGGACTGATCCGGATGGGCGAGCGGCGCTGGACGCTGGCGCTGGGCGGCGACGTGCTGGTGCACCTGCCCGAGAAGGATCCGGAGGCGGCGTTGCAGCGGCTGCTGGCGCTGGACGCCGTGGACGACCTGCTGGACCGCGAGGTCTCGGTCATCGATTTCCGCGACCCGCAGCGCCCGGTGCTGCGGCTGACCGCGCGGGCGGTGGCGGAACTGGAACGCGCCAAGGCGCTGATCAAGGGGAAGGATGCATGAGGCACGCGTTGTTCGCCTCGCAGCGGCTGATGCGCGACCAGCTTCGGTCGGCGCTCAAGCGCGGTCTGCTGGCGGTGCTGGACATCGGCACCGAGAAGACCTCCTGCCTGATCCTGCGCATCGACCCGGCCCGGCTGGCCGCCGGCGCGCGGGAGAACGGGGCGCTGGGCGGGTTCGCCGCCATGCGGGTCATCGGGGCCGGCACCACCCAGTCGCGCGGGGTGCGCCTGGGCGAGATCACCGACATGGAGGAATGCGAGCGCGCGATCCGCACCGCCCTGCAGCGGGCGGAGAAGAACGCCGGCGTGCGGGTCGACCAGGTGGTGGCCGCGGTGTCCGGCGGCCGCCCCGCCTCGTTCGGGGCCACCGGCGACGCGGAGGTGCTTTCGGGCGAGGTGACGGAGGCCGACGTGGCGACCGCGCTGGTCGCCTGCCCGGAGCCGCCGCTGGAAGAGGGGCGCGAGATCCTGCACGCGCTGCCGGTCAACTTCACGCTGGACGGCGCGAGCTTCCTTTCCGATCCGCGCGGCATGAACGGGCAGTCGCTGGCGGTGGACATGCATGTGCTGTCCATGGCCTCCGCCCCGCTGCGCAACCTGGCGCGCTGCGTGCGCAACTGCGACCTGGAGCTCGCGGGCGTGGTGACGGCGCCCTACGCCTCCGGCCTCGCCAGCCTGGTGGAGGACGAGCAGGAGCTGGGCGCAGCCTGCGTGGACATGGGCGCGGGTTCGACGGGCGTGTCGATCTTCCTGCGCAAGCAGCTGATCTGCCTCGACGCCGCGCGGGTGGGCGGGGCGCATGTGACCCGCGACATCTCCGAGGCGTTCTCGCTGGAGACCGCGATCGCGGAGCGGATGAAGGTGCTGCATGGCGGGGTCGTGGCCACCGGGCTCGACGACCGGGAGCTGATCTCCGCCCCCATCCTGGGCGGGGAGGGGCAGGAGCGCACGCTGACCCGCGCCGCCCTGATCGGGGTGATCCGCCCGCGGGTGGAGGAGATATTCGAGGAGGTGCGCATGCTGCTCGACCGGGCCGGGTTCCAGGGCCTGCCGTCGCGCCGCATCGTGCTGACCGGCGGCGGCAGCCAGCTGCCGGGGCTGGAGGACGCGGCGCGCCGGGTGCTGGGCCAGCGGGTGCGCGTGGGCCGGCCTCTGCGGGTGGCGGGGCTGCCCCAGCAGGTGACCGGGCCGGCCTTCTCGGCGCTGGTGGGGCTCGCGGTCTACTCGGTGCGGCCCCATGACGAGTTCTGGGATTTCGAGGCCCCGGCGGGCCTGTCGGGCGGCACGCGGATGCGGCGCGCGGTGCGCTGGTTCAAGGACAACTGGTGACCGGCGCCGGCGCCAGCCGGAATTCCATGCGCGGCAGCACGCGCCCGGGGATCGAGCCGGAGGGGGAGGCGCCCACGCGCGCGGCTCCCAGCCGGGCGTAGAACCCCTCCGCCCCCGGATCGGCGTCGAGCGTCAGGCGGTGGGCGCCGGCCGCGCGGGCGGCGTCCTTCGCCCAGTCGACCAGCGCCCGACCGACCCCGGCGCCGGTCCCGATCAGGCCCGGATCCACGAACAGCAGGGCGAGCGTCGCGACGCCGGCCTCGCCGGGCGCCTGTCCTTCTCCTGCGATCACCGCCACGCCGGCGAGGGCGCCGTCGCGTTCCGCGACCCGCAGCGTCGCGGGGTCGAGCATGGCCTCGGTCACCCGAAGCTCCTCCGCGCAGGCGGCGATGAAGGCGGCGTCGTAGCCCCAATGCGCCTTGGAGCGCAGGATGAGGGCGGAGAGGGCGGCGGCCTCGCCGGGCCGCGGAGCGCGCAGAACGGTCATGCGCGGACCATGGGCCAGGCCGGCGGCGTTGAAAAGCGCGGAGAGGGCCGGCGGCGGCGTTTCGTCCTGCGGAAGCTCATGCCGCGGATAAGCTGCGGCGCGCAGGTCCTTGATCCGCCCGGCATTCCGCCAATTGTGGCGTAATGAGGCGAAAGGCGGCCCGGAAACCTCTGTAATTAACCGATTTCCGCGTGACCACGGCCCGGACATCCGGTAGTCTGGCCGGCAATGAAAGACGCGGACCGCCCAAAAAGGTCCGCGGCGAAATCGAGCGGCAACCGACCTTCCCAACAGACGCGCACCCGGGCGACAGATTCCGCGGGCGCCTCCCGCGGGGACGTCGACAGAAACAGGCGGGCGCCATGTCCCTTACTCTGATGATTCCGGAGCAGACCGAGCTCCGGCCCCGGATCACCGTCTTCGGCGTCGGCGGCGCCGGCGGCAACGCCGTCAACAACATGATCGACAAGGCCCTCGACGGCGTCGATTTCGTGGCGGCCAACACCGACGCCCAGGCGCTGCAGCAGTCCAAGGCCGCCCGCCGCATCCAGCTCGGCGCCGCCACCACCCAGGGGCTGGGCGCGGGCGCCAAGCCGCAGGTCGGCTGCTCGGCCGCCGAGGAATCGATCGAGGAGATCGTGGACAGCCTCGCCGGCGCGCATATGTGCTTCATCACCGCCGGCATGGGCGGCGGCACCGGCACCGGCGCGGCCCCCGTGATCGCCCGCGCGGCGCGCGAGATGGGCGTGCTGACGGTCGGCGTGGTGACCAAGCCGTTCCACTTCGAGGGCTCCAAGCGCATGCGCTTCGCCGAGGCCGGGGTGGACGAGCTGCAGCGCGTCGTCGACACGCTGATCATCATCCCCAACCAGAACCTGTTCCGCCTGGCCAATGAGCGCACGACCTTCGCCGACGCCTTCATGATGGCCGACGACGTGCTCTACCAGGGCGTGAAGGGCGTGACCGACCTGATGGTGCGGCCGGGCCTGATCAACCTCGACTTCGCCGACGTCCGCTCGGTGATGGACGAGATGGGCAAGGCGATGATGGGCACCGGCGAGGCCTCGGGCGACGCGCGCGCCGTCGAGGCGGCCGAGAAGGCCATCGCCAACCCGCTGCTGGACGAGATCAGCCTGAAGGGCGCCAAGGGCGTGCTGATCAACATCACCGGCGGCTACGACCTGACCCTGTTCGAGCTGGACGAGGCGGCCAACCGCATCCGCCAGGAGGTGGATCCGGACGCCAACATCATCGTCGGCTCGACCCTGGATCCGGATATCGACGGCATGATGCGCGTGTCGGTGGTCGCCACCGGCATCGAGGCCGAGGACGTGCAGCGCGAGACCCCGCGCCCGGTGCGCCGGGTCGAACTGGACGCCCCGCGCGAGGTCGAGGCGCCCGCCGCGGCTCCGGCCGCCGCCGCCGCCGCTCCCGCCGTGGCCCGGGTCGAGACCGCGCCGCAGCCGGTCGCGGCCCAGCCCGCGCCCGTCGCCGTCCAGCCCGTCGCCCAGCCGGCCCCGCAGCCCGCCCCCCAGCCTGCGATGACCTCGCCCAGCTTCGACCTCGACGACGCGCCGATCCCGGCCCGGGCCGAGGCCGCGCCGGAGCCGGCCAATCCCTACGACCACGGCGGCGCGTTCATCGCCCCCGCGGCGGAGACGGCGGCCACCGCCCGCGCCGCGGCGCCGGCCCCGGCGCCCGTTCATGGGCAGTCGCGGGGCGAGCCGACCGACGAGGTGCGCGACCGTCTGCGCGCCGCCGTCGCCGCGCCCGGCGATCCGGCCGCCCGCCGTCCGGCCCCGCAGCCGGCGCCCGCTCCGGCCCCGGCGCCGGCCTCGGCCGCCGCGGCGGCCCAGCATGGCGACCGGGCGCGCTTCGGGATCAACAGCCTGATCCACCGCATGACCGGCGCCAACCAGGCCGAGCCCGGCCGCGCCCCGGCGCGCGAGCCGAGCCTTCGCCACGACGACCCGGCCGAGGCCGACCGTCAGCGCGAGATCCCGGCCTTCCTGCGCCGCCAGGCCAACTGAGGGCCCGAGGCCCGAAGATCGCCGGAGGGGCGCCTGACGCGCCTCCGGCCCGCTCGACCCAACTGAGGCGCCCGGCCCCCGGCCGGGCGCCCTTTTGCTGGGCGTCTCGCAGAATTTTCCCGCCGCCCCCGTGACTTGCCGCACCTGCTTTGTGACGGATGCGTGAGGATTGTTTCCCTAGTAATTTCAGAAACTTGCCCCGCCTGCGCGAGCATCCTGTCGCAAAGCGTTGCAAACCTTGATTTGTCGTTGCGCCCCCCCGCCGCTACGTCGAAGGCAACGAAAAAGCCTCCGACGCGGGCCGGAAACACGGGGACGGGATCTCCGGAAAACCGGCCGCGGGAAAGCGGAGGTCGAGGCGGGCGCAGCTTCTGATCCGAGAGGGCGACATGCAGGCGACGGTACGCAACGCGATCGAATTCCGCGGCCAGGGGCTTCACTCCGGGCGCCCTGCGCGGCTGCGCATCCTGCCCGCCTCCGGCAATTACGGCATCTGGTTCAAGCGGGTCGACGTCACCGACCGCGATCCGATGATCCAGGCGCGCTGGGACCAGGTCTCCGACACGCGGCTGTGCACCGTCATCACCAACCGCGAGGGCGTGTCGGTCTCGACCATCGAACACATCATGGCCGCGCTCGCCGGCTGCGGCGTGGGCAACGCGCTGGTGGAGATCGACGGGCCGGAGATCCCGATCATGGACGGCTCCGCCGCCGCCTTCGCCGAGGCGATCCGCGCCGCCGGCCTGCGCGCGGTGCATGGGGAGGCCCGGGCCATCCGCATCCTGCGCCCGGTGGAGATCGAGGATCACGGCCGCACCGCCCGGCTGGAGCCGGCGTCGCGCTTCGAGATCGACTTCGGCATCGACTTCGCGGACCGGGCCATCGGCTCGCAGTCGCTGAGCCTGAGCCTGGTCAACGGCGCGTTCATGGAGCATCTGGCCGACTGCCGCACCTTCTGCCGCCGCGCGGATGTGGAGGCGATGCAGCGGGCGGGGCTGGCGCTGGGCGGGTCGATGGCCAACGCCATCGTGGTCGATGGCGACGCGGTGATGAACCCCGAGGGACTGCGCCGGCCGGACGAGTTCGTGCGCCACAAGATGCTGGACGCGGTCGGCGACCTGGCGCTGGCCGGCGCCCCGATCATCGGCCGCTATGTCGGCCGGCGCGGCGGGCACGAGATGAACAACCTGATCCTGCGCGCCCTGTTCGCCCGGCCCGACGCCTGGCGGTTCGAGGTCGACGGCATGCCGGCCCACGACGTCCTGGGCCTGCGCGCCGCCGCCTGACGGCAGGCCCCGCGCGCCCGTTTCCGCCCGCCTGCACGGGCGGCCATCGCGCCCGTCCCGCGCCCGCGGGGCGGGCGCTTTCCTGCCGGCCCCTTTCCTCCTCCGCCTCCTCGCCCCCTTTCTCCCGTCAGTCCCTGCGCCGGAGCCCGCCATGACCCACGGCCCGAACGCCTCGTCCGGTCCCGCGCCCGAGGCGCTGATCGTCGGCGCCGGGATCGCCGGGGCGGCCCTGGCGCGCGCGCTGGCGCGGTCGGGGGCGCGGGTGCGGGTGGTCGAGGCCGCGTCGGGCCCGGCCGCCGCCTGCACCGGCGCCGCCTTCGGCTGGCTCAACATGCTGATGGCCCCCGCCTCGGCCGACGCCGCGACGCTGGCGGAGCGACGGGCGGCGCTGGCGGACTGGCGGCGGCTCGACCGCGACCTGGGCGGCGCCACGGGCCTGCGCGAACTGCCGGCGCTGGTCTGGGAGGCGCGGGAGGCCGCGACCCGCGCCCTCGCCCGCCGCGCCGGCGCGCGCCTTGTCCACCGGCCGGAGATCGCGGCCCGCTTCCCCGCCCTGCGCCGTCCGCCCCGCCTCGCCGCGCTGGAGCCGCGCAGCGCGGTGGTGGAGCCGGAGCGGGCGACGCGCGCCCTGCTCGCCGCCGCGCGGCGGGAGGGGGCGGAGATCCGCTTCGGCCTGACCGTCCGCGGTGTGATCGTGGAGGGCGGCCGGGCGGTGGGCGTCGACACGGATGACGGCCCGCTGCGCGCCGATCACGTGGCGCTCTGCGCGGGCGGCGGCGCCGCGGCGCTGCTGGCCGGGACCGGGCTGTCGGGCGCGATGGCGACGGCCGGGGCGCTGCGCCTGTCGCCGGCGCTGAGGCTCGACTTCCCGGCCCGCGGGCGCGCGCCCGACGCGGTGATCTCGGGCCCGGGATTCGAAATCCGGCGCGGCCCCGGCGGGCGGCTGGTCGGCGCGGCCTCGCCCGCCGAGGGAGCCGGGCGCAGGGCGGCGGCGTCGATGCGGGCGGCCGGCCTGGGCGACGCGGGGGCGCCGGCGGGGCGGACGGGGCTGCGGCCCATGCCCGCGGGCGGGCGGCCGCTGGCCGGGCCGGCGCCGGGCGTGGCGGGGCTCAGCCTGCTCTTCGCCCATCCCGGGCTGATCCTGGCGCCGCGCCTCGCCGCCCGGCTTGCCGCGGCGATCCTCGCCGATCCCGCCGCCCCGCCCTTGCGACCGCCCCGCCACAAAGCGTAAACCCGGGACGCGGGGAGAACCGCGCGCCGCGCCGGCGCGCGCCTGCGCCTGCGCCGGGGCTCGCCGCGACCCCGCCCCGCCGACCGCATTGGGCCGCCGAAAGCACTGGGCCGACATCAAAGGACCGCCGCGCGATGATCCGAACCCTTCCCGTCAGGCTGGCCCTGGTCCTCGTCCTCGCGACGCTGGCCGCGTGTTCCGGCGACGACAAGGATCCGTTCTACGACCCCTATGCCGGGCGCTCGGCCGCGGAGATCTACGCGGAGGGCGAGAGCCTGCTGAACGACGGCGATTCCATGCAGGCCGCCCAGGCCTTCGAGGAGCTGGAGCGCGTCCACCCCTATTCGGAATGGTCGAAGCGGGCGATGATCATGGCCGCCTTCGCCTACTACCAGGGCGGAGAGTTCGACAGCGCCGTGTCCGCGGCGCAGCGCTACATCTCGTTCTTCCCCTCCGACCCGGACGCGGCTTATGCGCAGTATCTGGTCGGCATGTCCTTCTACGACCAGATCGTCGACGTGGCCCGCGACCAGGGCGCCGCGCGCCGGGCGCTGCAGGAGCTGGAGGAGGTGGTCCGCCGCTATCCCGACAGCGAATACGCCCGCGAGGCGCGGCTGAAGATCGACCTCGCCCGCGACCAGCTGGCGGGCAAGGAGATGGCGATCGGGCGCTATTATCTGGGGCAGGGCAACTACATCGCGGCGATCAACCGCTTCAAGGCGGTGCTGAGCTTCTACCAGACCACCTCGCAGACGCCGGAGGCGCTGCACCGGCTGGTGGAGGCCTATCTGAGCCTTGGCATCGAATCCGAGGCGCGCACCGCCGCGGCCATCCTGGGCTACAACTATCCGGGCTCGCCCTGGTACGAGGCGACTTACGCGATGATGCAGGGCGCCGACATCGCGCCCTTCGAGGACCCGGAGAGCTGGATCTCCAAGGTCTTCCGCCGCGTGACCACCGGCGACACCATCTGAGCCGGCGGGAGCGGCCCCGCCCATGCTGCGCAGCCTGGAGATCCGGGACATCGTGCTGATCGAGCGGCTGACGCTCGATCTGGCCGAAGGGCTGAACGCGCTGACCGGGGAGACGGGGGCGGGCAAGTCCATCCTGCTCGACGCGCTGGGGCTGGCGCTGGGGGGCGCGGGGCGCGCCGACATGCTGCGGGCGGGGGCGGAGGAGGGCTCGGTCACGGCCGAGTTCGACCTGCCCGAGGATCACCCCGCGCGGGCGTTGCTGGAGGAGGCCGGGATCTCCGCCGAAGGCGACGCGCTGATCCTGCGCCGGCGGCTGGCGGGGGGGCGGGCGTCCGGCTTCGTCAACGACCAGCGGGCCTCGGCCGAGTTGCTGCGCGCGGTGGGCGAGACGCTGATAGAGATCCATGGACAGCATGACGACCGGGGGCTGCTGAACCCGCGGGGGCATCGGGCGATCCTCGACGCCTTCGCCGGGCTCGCCGCGCCGCTCGCGGAGTGCCGGGCGGCGTGGGAGCGTGCGCGGACGGCGGAGCGGGCGCTGGAGATGGCCCGCGCGGCGGCGGAGGAGGCGGCGCGGGACGCGGATTTCCTGCGCCACGCGGCGGGCGAGCTGTCCGAGCTGGACCCGCAGCCGGGGGAGGAAGCCGCGCTCGACGCCGAGCGGCGGCTGATGAAGGCCGCCGAGCGGATCCGGGAGGATGTGGTCCGCGCCGCCCAGGCGCTGGGGCCGGACGAGGGGGCGGAGGGCCGCATGGCCGACGCCGCCCGCTGGCTCGACGGCGCGGCGGACGCTGCCGAGGGGCGGCTGGAGGCCCCGCTGGCGGCGCTGGAACGCGCGCTGACCGAACTGGGCGAGGCGCAGGCGGGGGTGGAGGCGGCGCTCGACGCGCTGGACTTCGACCCGATGCGGCTGGAGCGGGCGGAGGAGCGGCTCTTCGCCATCCGCGGCCTCGCCCGCAAGCACCGGGTGGACCCGGAGGCGCTGCCGGCGCTGGCCGCCGACCTTGCGGCGCGGCTGGAGGCGCTGGACGGCGGCGAGGCGCGGCTTGAGGGCCTGGGCGAGGCGGCGCGGGAGGCGGAGGCGGCCTGGCGTTCCTGCGCCGGGGCGTTGCGCGCGGCGCGGCGGGAGGCGGCGGGGCGGCTCGACGGCGCGGTGACGGCGGAGCTGGCGCCGCTGAAGCTCGACCGGGCGGTGTTCTCCACCGAGGTGGCGGAAGGCGCGCCGGGGCCGGAGGGCTTCGACCGGGTGGAATTCCGCATCGCCGCCAATCCGGGCGCGCCGGCCGGGCCGCTGGGCAAGGTGGCTTCGGGCGGCGAGCTGAGCCGGGTGCTGCTGGCTTTGAAGGTGTGCCTCTCGGGCGGCGCGGATGCGGGCCGGGCGATGATCTTCGACGAGATCGACCGCGGCGTCGGCGGGGCCACGGCGGCGGCGGTGGGCGCGCGGCTGTCGGCGCTGGCCGCGGGGGGCGCGCAGGTGCTGGTGGTGACGCACTCGCCGCAGGTGGCGGCGCGAGCGGACCGGCATTTCCGGATCGAGAAGCGGATGGACGCGGCCTCGACCCGCACCGAGGTCTCGGTGATGGCGCCGGCGGAACGGGAGGACGAGATCGCCCGGATGCTGGCCGGCGAGACCGTGACCGACGCGGCCCGCGACGCCGCCCGCGCGCTGCTGGCGGGCTGAGCCGGGCGGTTCGGACTTTCCCTGATGCGGCGCGGCTGGAGCGCCCCGGACCTGACCCGGGGCCTTGCGCGGGCGGCGGCGTCGCGAGGCCCCGGGTCAGGCCCGGGGCGCCTGTCCGCTGGGGCGGGATCCCGAAGCTGGCCGCGGGCGTTCCGTGGGGGCGCCGCTTCCCCCCGACCCTTGGTTCGGCGCCTGGCGCAGCGGCCTCCGTTGGAGCGCCCCGGACCTGATCCGGGGCCTCGTGCGGGCGGCGGCGCCGGGAGGCCCCGGGTCAGGCCCGGGGCGCGGTCTTGAGACCATTGGGCAAAGGAAAGGGCGAGCCGGTCGCCGCGCTCAGCCGAAGACCTCGCCGGCCTCGGCCGGGGCGGTGCGGATCAGGCGGGAGGTGGCGACGGCGGCCTGCCGGTGCTTCACCGCCTCCCGGTAGACCGGGTCGGTGATCATGGCGAGGAAGGCGGCGGCGGAGGGGTAGCGGGCCACGAAGACCTCGTCCCAGGCTTCGGTTTCCGGCCCGATCAGCACGCAGCGGAAATCGCCGCGCCAGGCGATCTCCCCGCCGACCTTGCGGAACACCGGGGCGCTGTCGCGGCCGTAGTTGGCGTAGGCCTCCGCCCCGGTCAGCCCGGCGCCGGCGAGCGGGTGGCCCGCCTCGTACTCGGCGCGGTCGCGAAAGCGGACGAGGTTGAGCATCTCCACCGGTTCGTCGCGGGGCAGGGCCTTGAACGCCTCGAACGTGGCGCGGGACGGGTCGACATAGGCTTCGGTCATGGGGGTCCTCCTTGGGGCGGCCGGGATCTGGCGTCCCGGTCCGCGTCGGGTGCTTCAGGCGTAGCGGGCGGGGGCGAGGGCGCCGGTCGCGGCGTCGGCCACCAGCGTCTCCGCCCCCTCGGCGATGTCGGTGTTCTGGGCGGCGACGATGCGCCAGCCCTCCGGCCGGGCCTCGCAGACGAGGATCAGCATGGTGCGGCGCGCGCCGGCGGGACGGCCGTCGGGGCCTGTCTGCCCCTCCATCCGCGCGCGGACCCGGGCGACGGCGGCGAAGGGACCCAGCGCGCGGGTCTCCAGCCGCTCCTCGGTCAGGACGGCGCCGGTGAAATAGGTGCGGAAGGCGACGCCATGAGTGCGCCCGATCCGCCCCGCGCCGTGCCACCAGAGCCCGGCCACGTTCACGAAATCCGCGTCGCCGGCGAAGAGCGCCGCCAGCCCGTCCGCGTCATGGGCCGACCACAGCGCGAGGAAGGCGCGGGCGAGGCGGGCGGCCTCGGCCTCCGGCTCCGGCGCGCCCGGGCCCGCGCCCGGCCTTCCGCCCGCCATCAGTTCACGTCCAGCATCTTGCCGGGGTTGAAGATGCCCTTGGGGTCGATCAGGCGCTTGATCTCCACCATCAGGTCCACCGCCCCGCCATGCTCGGCCCGCATCCAGGGCGTCTTGCCGGCGCCGATCCCGTGCTCCCCCGACATGGTGCCGCCCAGCGCGATGGCGCGTTCGCACCAGGTCCCGGCGAGCTGCTTGACCTTCTTCAGCTCCTCCGGCTTGTCCGGGTCGAAGCTGAGGCCGGCATGGAAGTTGCCGTCGCCGACATGGCCGATGATCGCCCCGTCCATGCCCATCGCGTCCATGTCCGCCCGGGCGCCGAGCAGCATCTCCGCCAGCCGCGAGATCGGCACGCAGACATCCGTCGAGATCCCCTTCATCCCCGGCTTCTGGGCGCGCATGGCGTAGAAGAAGTTGTGCCGGGCCTTCCACAGGTTGGCCCGCTCCTCGGCGTTGGCGGTCCATTTGAAGCCGAGGCCGCCATGATCCGCGGCGATTTCGCCGAAGGTCTCCGCCTGCTCCTTCACCCCGGCCTCCGAGCCGTGGAATTCCAGGAACAGGTGCGGCTGGTCGGGCAGGCCGAGCTTGCCCCAGTCGTTCACGGCGGAGATCGAGCGGCGGTCGAGGAACTCGATCCGCGCCACCGGCACGCCCATCTGGATGGTCTGGATCACGGCGTCGACCGCGCCCTCGATGCTCTCGAAGGCGCAGGTGGCGGCCGACACCGCCTCCGGCTGGCCCCAGAGGCGGACGGTCAGTTCGGTGATGATGCCGAGCGTGCCCTCGGAGCCGACCAGCAGGCCCTTGAGGTCGTAGCCGGTGGAGGATTTGCGGGCGCGGGAGCCGGCGCGGATGATCCGCCCGTCGGGGAGGACGGCCTCCAGCGCCATGACGTTCTCCCGCATCGTGCCGTAGCGCACGGCGTTGGTGCCGGAGGCGCGGGTGGCGGCCATGCCGCCGATGGTGGCGTTGGCGCCGGGGTCGACGGAGAAGAACAGGCCGGTGTCGCGCAGATGGGCGTTGAGCTCTTCGCGCGTTATGCCGGGCTGGACGACGGCGTCCATGTCCTCGGCATGGACCTCCAGCACCTTGTTCATGCGGCCGAGATCCATGCTGACCCCGCCCTGCACCGCCAGGGCGTGGCCCTCCAGCGATGTGCCCACGCCCCAGGGGGTGATCGGGCAGCCTTCGGCGGCGCAGATCTTGACCATCTCGGAGACGTCCTCGGTGGTCTCGGGGAACAGGACCGCGTCGGGGAGGGCGTCGGGATGCCAGCTTTCGTCGTGGCCGTGATGCTCGCGGATGATCTGCGCGGTGCTCAGCTTGTCGCCGAAGCGGTCGCGCAGGGTGGCGATGGCGTTTTCTATGGTCATGTCGGTCCTCCCGTCGGGCGGGAGCCTAGTCCCGCGCCGCGCCGGGGGGAAGGTGGCGCGGGCGGCGAAAGGGCCGCCCGCGCGGGGAGGAAGGCGGCGCGGCGCCCCGGGCTCGACCCGGGGCCTTGCGCGAGGGGGCGCCGCAGGGAGGCCCCGGGTCAGGCCCGGGGCGCCGTGGGACGGGGCGTCACGCCACCCGCGCCCGCAGGCCCGACGGCAGGGCGAGGTCGAGGGCCAGCACGACCAGCAGGCTGAGCCCGGTCAGCGGGAACAGCACGCAGCATATCGCCCCGATGGCCAGCACCGCGCGGGGCGCGCGCCAGTCGCGGGGCGGGCGCGGGGCGCCGAGGCCGCCGGCGGGGCGCCGCTTCCACCACATCGCGGCGGCGGCGACGGCCATGGTCAGCAGGCCGAGGCAGGCCGCCAGCATCAGGAGCTGGTTGGCCCGCCCGAACGCCTGGCCCATGTGGATGCTCACCCCCCATTCCGCCGCGGCGCCCAGCGCGCCGAGGTCGGCGAGGCCCATGTCGAACAGCACCTCGCCCGAATAGCGGTCGACATGGATCACCTGCTCGCGTGTGATGTCGTCGGGATAGACCGAGCCGGTGAACACCCCGGTCTCGCCGGCCGGGAAGTTGAGCGCGTAGCCGGGATGCAGGCCGCGGCCCTCCAGGGTGGCGACGACCTGGTCGAGCCCGGCGGGCACGCCCTCGACCGCCGGGAGCGGGGCGGAGGCCATCGGCGCGTCCCCGTGGCCCCCATGGTCCCCGTGGCCGGCGTGATCGGCGTGGCCGGCGTGGTCGCCGGCGGGCGCGGAGGAGGCGGGCATGGGCGCCTGTTCCAGCAGCCACGGGGTCCGGTCGAGCACCTCGCCCTGGGTCGGGGTCGACTGCGGGTAGTTCCCCCAGTAGCCCGAGGGCATGCCCATCCCCAGCGCGTCGGCGGTCTCATAGAATTTCGCGCTCCAGAAGCCCGACCAGGGCAGGCCGGAGAGGGCGAGGAACACCACGACCAGTCCCGCCCAGGCGCCGGTGACCGCATGCAGGTCGCGCCAGAACGGCCGCCCCACGGCGCCGCGGCGCAGGCGGAAGACGCCCAGGCCCCGGCCGCGCGGCCACCACAGGTAGATGCCGGTGACGCAGAGCATCAGGATCCAGCCGGCCGCGGCCTCCACCATCCGCTCGCCGCCCCAGCCGAGCAGGGCCAGCGAGTGCAGCTTGCGGATGGTCCACATCTCCGGCGAACCGGCGGAGCCGCCGTCCCGGAGCGCGCCCAGCACCTGGCCGTCATAGGGGTTCACGTAGACGAGGCGGGTCTCGCCATCCTCGCCCCGGACCTTCACCGCGGCGGAGCGGTCGGGGGCGGGCGCGGGGAGCATCCCGCGCGCCTCGCCCGGATGGGCGACGAGCGCGGCGGAGACGAGGGCCGAGGCGGGCAGGGGGGCGGCGTCGCGCGCCTCGACGATGCGCAGATCGCCGTGCAGCAGGTCGTTGATCTCGTCCTTGAACAGGTAAAGCCCGCCGGTGACGGACAGGAGGATCACGAAGGGCAGGACCAGCAGGCCCGCGTAGAAGTGCCAGCGCCAGACGGCGCGGTAGAGCGCGGTGTCGCCCGCGGTCCGGCGGGGGGCCGGCGACGGGGCGCCGGAGGTGAGGTCGGTCATGGAAATGCGTCCTTGCGCGCGGGGCGCGGCGCAAGGCGCGGCCCCAAGGGAAAACGGTCGGTCCGACGGGGTCAGGCCGCCGCGGGGGGCGCGCGGGAACGATAGGCGGAGGCGGGCGCCGCGGCGGGCGGCGCGCGGGGCGCGTGCGGCGGCGGGGCCGCGGCGCGGACGGTCGGGGCGGGGGCCTCGGGCGGGAGCGGGGCCTCGACGGCCGCGGCGAGGCCGAACCAGGGGCAGGGATCGGCGGCCGTCTCTGCGGGAAGGTCGGCCTCGGCCACCGGCTCCAGCGTGTCGAGCGAGATCCACAGCACGGTCCCGGCGCCCGAGCAGATCGGCACGTGACCGTCGCCGGCCGCGCCGCCGGGCAGCAGCATCAGCGTCGCGCCCACCGCCCGCAGGGACAGGAGCAGGGTCAGCGTCGCGACCAGCGCCGCCGGCCGGGCCGCCCGCATCAGGCGCAGACCGGCCCGCGCCATGCCCCCCGCCCGACCGCGCGGGCCGGCCCGGCGGGGGCCGGCCGCGGCGGGGCGCGGGCGGATATGGGGGCGGCGGCGCGTCATGGCGGAACCCTCGCCCGTTCCCGGGTGTCGGACAATGCGACGTCGCGACCGTCGCGGCCCCTTGGCAACCTCCCCGCGCTGGGGCCATGCTGCCCGCGGCCGTCCGCCCGCCCCGCTCGTCCCGTCCGCGAAGCGGGATCGCGCGCCGGCCCCCAGAAACGCGAACCGCCCGGGCGCGCCGCCGCCGGGAACCGGAGGAGCCCGCCCATGTCCGTCAGCTACCCCGCCGCCACGACCGCCCCGGGTCCGAACGACCCGATCCCGGCCTTCGAGGCGGCGCCGATCCTGACCCCGGAAATGGCGGTCCCGCCCGAGTGGATCGACTATAACGGCCATATGAACGTGGCCTATTACACGCGGGCCTTCGACGTGAGCTCCGAACATATCTTCGGCCCGATCCTCGGCGTGGGCGAAGCTTTCGCCAAGCGCGACCGGATGGGCCCGATGATCCTGCAGCAGACGCTTCACTATATAGGCGAGCTGCTGGAGGGCGAGCGGTTCCATTGCGCCTACCGGCTGCTGGACTGGGACGCCAAGCGGCTGCACTTTTACGGCGAGATGCTGAAGGTCTCGGACGGATCGCTCTGCGCGGTGTCTGAATCGCTGTCGATCAACGTCGACCTGGAAGCCCGCAAGTCCGCCCCCTATCCCGACTGGGCGCAGGCCCGGATCGCGGCGCTGGGCGAGGCGCAGGCCGCCCTGCCGCGGCCCGAGCGCGCCGGCTCCGCCATCGGCATCCGCCGCAAGGGCTGAGCCCCGCGGCCGGATCCCGGCCGCGCCCCTTCCGCCCCCGCGCCCGCCGCGTATCGGAGACCCCAAGGACCATGGCCGACCGGCCCTCCCTCGTCGCGCGCCTGCGCGGATTGCGCGCCCGGGCCCTCGGGCTGGCGCGCGGGCATGCCCGTCGCGGCTGGCGGGCGATCCGCCGCGACGGCCCCAGCCAGGCGCAGTTCTGGATGATCGCGCTGGCGGTCGGCATCGGGGGCGGCGCGGCGGCGCTGGGCTTCCGGCTGGCGATCTCCGAAATCCAGACGCTGATCTACGGCGCCGACGACCATCGGCTGCACACCACGCTGGCGGGGCTCGACCCGCTGGTGGTGGTGGGCGTGCCGATCCTGGGCGGGCTGGCGGTGGGGGTGATCCTGCACCTGTTCACCCCGGACGGGCGCGCGGGATCGGTCGCGCAGGTGATCGAGGCGGCGGCCCTGCGCAACGGGCGGGTGCCGATCCGGTCCGGCATCGCCTCGGCCGCGGCGTCGCTGATCACGCTGTCCACCGGCGGCTCGACCGGGCGGGAGGGGCCGGTGGTGCACCTGGCCTCGCTGATCTCCACCTGGGTGTCGGACCGCATGCACGCGACGCCGGTGACCGCGCGCGACCTGCTGGGCTGCGCGGTGGCGGCGGCGGTGGCGGCGAGCTTCAACGCCCCCATCGCCGGGGCCCTCTTCGCGCTGGAGGTGGTGCTGCGCCATTTCGCGCTGCACGCCTTCGCGCCCATCGTGATCGCGGCCATCGCCGGCACGGTGGTTTCGCGCCTGCAGATGGGCAATGTCGCGGAATTCCGCCTGCCCGAGCACTCCCTCGCCTTCTACCAGGAGCTGCCGGCCTTCCTGATCCTGGGGCTGGTCTGCGGGCTGGCGGCGGTGGCGGTGATGAAGGCGGTGTTCCTGTCCGAAAGCTTCGGCGACGCGCTGCAGCGGCGCACGCGCATGCCCGGCTGGCTGCGGCCGGGGGTGGCGGGGGCGATCCTGGGCGTGATCGCGCTGCAGTTCCCCCACATCATCGGCGTGGGCTACGAGACCACGACGCGGGTTCTGCAGGGCCGGCTGGAATTCGGCGACGCGGTGGTCTTCGCGGTGGTCAAGGCGGCGGCCTTCGCCATCACGCTCGCCGGGCGGATGGGGGGCGGGGTGTTCTCGCCCTCGCTGATGCTGGGGGCGATGACCGGGCTCGCCTTCGGGCATGTGGCGGTGAACATCTTCCCTTCGGTCTCGGGGTCGGAGTCGCTCTACGCGCTCGCCGGCATGGGCGCCTTCGCGGCGGCGGTGCTGGGGGCGCCGCTGTCCACGGCGATGATCGTGTTCGAGCTGACCGGCGACTGGCAGGCGGGGCTGGCGATCCTGGCCTCGGTGTCGATGGCTACGGTGGTGTCGGCGCGCTTCGTGGACAAGAGCTTTTTCCTGACGCTGCTGGCCAAGCGCAACATCCGCATCGCGGGCGGGCCGGAAAGCTGGATCCCGGGCACGATCCCGGTGCGCGACGTGCTCCGGGTGCGGGGGTCGGATTCGGGCGCCTCGGACAGCGCCTGCTGGGCGCTGGTGGAGCAGGGGGCGCGGCTGGAGCGGACCGACACGCTGGAGAAGGCGCTGCCGATGTTCGAGAGCGCCCGGGGCATGACCCTGATCCCGGTGGTGGAGACGCGGGACGACGGGTCGATGGACCTGATCGGGGCGGTGTTCCACGTCGACGCGCTCAAGGCCTTCAACCGCGCCCTGATCGAGACCCATCGCGAGGAGCATTCCTGAGCGTGGGGGCGGGCGGCGCCGTCTTCGGCCGACGTCCGTCGTCTTCAAATGATCGAGCGAATGTCACGTTCGCCCGCATAGTCGCCGCAAAGCGGTCACAGGCCACCTTAGCTTTCGGGTCGGAAGCGGTTCCGACAACCGCGTTGAAAGCGAAAGGAACACGACATGCTGGGTTGGGCCCTGACTTTCCTGATCGTCGCGATCATCGCCGGCGTGCTGGGCTTCGGCGGCGTCGCCGCGGCCTCCGCGGGCATCGCCAAGATCCTGTTCTTCGTCTTCGTGGCGCTCTTCCTGATCGCCATGATCGCCCGCGCGGTGCGCGGTCGGCCGCCGGTCTGACCCCCGGCTGCGCGCGCGGGCCCGGAGGTCCGCGCCTGACGAAACCCGTCCGGCCGGCGCGCGTGGGGCGCGCCGCCGGATGGCGGGCCGGCCCGGGTTCCTCTCATGCGGGGGCCGGGGCCGGCCTGAGGCATGTTCGGGGAGGCATGTTCGGGGGGTGAGTTCGCGCGCCCGAGCGCGCGCGAACGGGCCGCGCCGCGAGGCCCCGGGTCAAGCCCGGGGCGCCTGCGCAGGAGGAGCGCCGCCCGCGTCGGCCGGAGGCCGGCGGCTGGAGCCGGTCTCCTACAGCTGCTCCACCGTCACCCGGCTTTCGTCGAAGGCGACGTGGCCGTCCAGATCCTCGGCCCCCGGCGCCGGGCTCTCCATCGCCCAGGCGGCGCCGCGGATCGCGCCGTTCATCGCCATGATGTCGTAGAGCCGCACCACGCCCAGGCCCGGCCGGTCCTCGGTGGTCTGGGTGGCGTCGAGGAAGGTCAGGCCGGCGTCGTCGCGGGGGAACCAGACCTCGGGCGCCTCGGCCCCGGGCAGGGTGGACAGGCGGGCGCGGGCGGTCTCGGCGATCACCGCGCCCCAGGCGCGGACCACGCGGATCCCCGGCGCGGGGGCGATGGCGGGGGCGGATGTCTGCTCGGTCATAGCGGGCCTTTCGGGCTCAGCCGGCGAGCGGCGCGCAGGCGGCGGTCAGCCAGGCGCGCTCGGCGGGGTCGGGCAGGAGGGGCGCGATCTCGGCCGCGACCCGGGCGTGATAGGCGTCCAGCCAGTCGCGCTGGGCCGGCTCCAGCAGCGCGGGCTCGATCAGCCGGCGGTCGATGGGCGCGAGGGTCAGCGTCTCGAATCCCAGCATCTCGCGGTCGCCGCCTTCGGGCACGGAGGGCGGCGTGACGATCAGCAGGTTCTCGATGCGGATCCCGTATTCCCCCTCCCGGTAATAGCCCGGCTCGTCGGAGAGGATCATGCCCGTCTCCAGCGGCACGGTCGAGCGGCGAGACAGCGCGGCGGGGCCTTCGTGCACGCCCAGATAGGCGCCGACCCCGTGGCCGGTGCCGTGGTCGTAGTCGAGCCCGGCCCGCCACAGCGCGGCGCGGGCCATGGCGTCCAGGTCCCGGCCGGCGAGCCCCTTGGGCCAGCGGGCGCGGGCGATGTCGATCATGCCGCGCAGGACCAGCGTGAAGGCCCGCGCCGCGCCTGCCGGAACCGGGCCGGTGGCGAGGGTGCGGGTGATGTCGGTGGTGCCGTCCTGATACTGGGCGCCCGAATCGACCAGCACCAGGTCGCCGGGCGCGATGCGCCGGTCGGTGGCCTTGGTGACCCGGTAATGCACGATGGCGCCGTCCGGCCCCGCCCCGCAGATGGTGTCGAAGGAGATGTCGCGCAGCAGGCCGGTTTCCCGCCGGAAGCCCTCCAGCGCCTGCACCACGTCGATTTCGGTCAGCCCGCCTTCGGGCGCGGTCAGCTCCAGCCAGCGCAGGAAGCGGGCCACCGCGGCGCCGTCGCGGCGATGCGCCTCGCGCGCGCCGTCGAGCTCGGCGTCGGTCTTGCGGGCCTTGGGCAGGACGCAGGGGTCCTGGCCGCGCTCCAGCTCCGCCCCCGCCGCCTCCAGCCGCTGGGAGACCCAGACCGGCGCCGTGGCCCGGTCCACCAGCACCTTGGCGCCGGCCAGTCCGTCGAGCGCGGGGCCGAGCGCCTCGGGGGCCGCGATCTCCACCTGGTTGCCCAGATGGGCGCGCACCTCGTCCGAGAGCTTGGCGGCGGCGATGAACAGCTGCGTCTCGCCCGAGGGGCGCAGCAGCGCGAAGGCGTGGGGGGCGGGCATCCGGGCCACGTCGGAGCCGCGAATGTTCAGGAGCCAGGCGAGGGAATCGGGCAGGGTGATCACCGCGGCGTCGATCCCCGCCTCCTCCAGCCCGCGGCCCAGCCGGGCGCGCTTGGCGGCGGAGCCCTCGCCGGCGAGATCCTCGGGATGCACGATCACGGCGCCCGTCGGCGGGGTGGGCTGATCGGCCCAGATCCGGTCGACGAGGTTGTCGGAGGCGACCAGTTCCGCCCCCGCGCCTTCCGCCGCCTTGCGCAGCGACTCGAGCCCGTCATGGCCGTGCAGCCAGGGGTCGTAGGCGAGCTTCGCGCCCGGGCGCAGCGCGGTTTTCAGCCAGTCCTCGGGACGCTGGGTCTCGATCTGCACATAGTCGAAGGCGTCGCCGTCCACCTGGTCGCGGACCTGGAGCGTGTAGCGCCCGTCCACGCAGACCGCGGCCCGGTCGGCCAGCGCGATGGCGAGGCCGGCGGAGCCGGTGAAGCCGGTCAGCCAGGCGAGGCGCTGGTCGCGGGGGGCGACGTTCTCGCCCATATGGGCGTCGCCGCGAGGGACCAGAAAGCCGTCGACCCCGGCCCGCGCCATCTCGGCGCGCAGGGCGGCCAGGCGGGCGGGGCCGGCGGCGCGGTCGCCCTGGGTCTCGAAGCTCTGGAACATGCATGGCCTCCGCTGGTTGGTGCGGGGGCGAGGCTAGGGCCAAAGCCGCGCGCTTGAAAGCCCGCGCGGGGGGCGTCGCCGGGGCGGGGACGTCAGGTGGCGGGCCAGGCGAGCAGCCGCTTGCGCTCCATCGCGTAGGCCACCGGCTCCCACCCCACGATCACCGCCATCCGGGCGCCGTCGGGGCGGGTGAGATAGAGCCGTTCCTTGCGGCGCCCGCGCTCGAACCCTTCGGCGATGGCGCGGCCGGTCCAGGTCTGGCCGGCCAGCAGCAGGGTCGCCGCGCCGTCCTCGGCGATGCGGGCTTCGCCGGGCACGCCGTCGGGGGTGGGGCGCAGCATCAGGCGACGTTCGCCGACCCGGTCGGGCGATTCCACCGCCACCATCGCCAGGTCGATGCCCGCCTGCCGCGACACCAGCCGGGCCGAGACCCCGGGGGCGTACTGGAACGCGGCCGGCGGGGCCAGCAGCGTGTCCCCCGCCGCCAGCAGCCGGCAGCCGCAGCCCGGCGCGGCGGGCGGGGAGAGGGCGTCGAGCTGGGCGAGGCAGAAGCGCAGCGCCCCTTCGGCGGCGCCCAGAAGCTCCGGGGCGGCGGCCGCGGCGCGGGCCGGGCACTGCGCGGCGGGGTCGCCCTCGGCCAGCGCCACCGGGCCTGCGATCAGCTCCAGCGCGCGGCCCTCGGGCGAATCGTGAATGAGCGGAACCGCGGCGCCTTCGACCCGCCGGGGCCTGTAGCCGGGGGTGAGATGCGGCTCCTCGACGATTCGCGCCGCAACCCGCGCGACCTCCGCCACCGCGGATTCCGAACTCGCCCGCAGCGCCGGCGCCCCTCCGCCCAGGGGCGCGAATATGAACGACCTGGCTTCACGTTCACGGGAATCCGGTTGATTCTGAACGGAAGTGCAGGCTGTCAACACCAGGGCCGCGACCACGAGACCGAGCTTAAAAGGTGGACGTTTCAGCATTTTCGGGCCATCTAGGTCAGGGGAAGCGACGTGGGCGCGCAAACGCGCATTTTGTTGCGATACGTCACATGAATGACGTATATCGAACCATCGGGTAAGGCACGTTCAGAGTCTGGGGTTAGGTATTTGACTGGGGAAGTCATCAAGGTGTCCCGGTTCGTGACCGGCAAGGTCAAGTGGTATGACGCCGAAAAAGGGTATGGCTTCGTCGTTCCGGCCGAGGGCGGGCCGGACGTGATGGTGCACGCGGCTTGCGTGCGCGCGGCGGGGCTCACCCATCTCGAAGAAGGCGCGAAAGTCTCGCTCACCGTGGTCAGGGGCGACCGCGGTCTGCAGGCGACGGAAGTCGTCGGGGTCGTCGACGCGGAGGAGGTCGAGGAGACCGCCGAAGCCAAGGAGGCCCGGCCGACCGAAATCGCCGCCGAGGCCGAGCCGCAGGGGGAGTTCCTTGCGGCCCGCGTCAAGTGGTTCAACAAGCAGAAGGGGTTCGGGTTCCTCAACGTGTTCGGGGATCCGGCCGACGTCTTCGTCCATATGGAGACCCTGCGCCGTCACGGCTTCCAGGATCTCCAGCCGGGCGAAGCCCTCTGCGTTCGTCTGGTCGAAGGCCCCCGCGGGGCCATGGCCGGCGAGATCTGCCGCTGGGAGGAGGTCGTGCGCACGTGACCTGCGCGCGGCGCCCGTCGGCCGCCGGATGTCGGCGCGTCCGGGGCGACGGTTTCCGGCTGGCTCTGGCCGGCGCGATGGCGGCGATCTTCGCTGCGGGCGCGCCGGGACAGGCCGCGGCCGGACCCTGCCGGGAGGACCAGATCGATCTGCGCGGCCCGCAGGGCGCCGCGCGCTTCGTCGTGGAAATCGCCGACGATGACGAGGAACGCGCCCGCGGCCTGATGTTCCGGGAGGAGATGGCGGCGTCGCACGGCATGCTGTTCCTGTTCGACCCGCCGCGCCCTGTCGCGTTCTGGATGCGCAACACGCCCCTGCCGCTCGACCTGATCTTCATGGACGCGGCCGGGCGGGTGCTGAACGTCATCGCCGACGCCACGCCGTTTTCGGAAGAGCATCTGCCCTCCGACGGGGTGACCCGCGCGGTGCTGGAGGTGAACGCCGGCCTCGCCGCCCGCTACGGCATCGGGCCGGGGACGCAGGCGCGCCATCCGGGATTCGGCGAGGACGCCGACTGGCCCTGCTGAGGCGGCGGCGGCCGAAATCCTGAACGGCCGTGACCGATGGCGCGCCCCGGGTTTGACCTCGGGCCTCGCGCGGGCGGCCGGCGTCGGGAGGCCCCGGGTCAGGCCCGGGGCGCGCGGGCGGCCGCCGGTTCGCCGCCCCCCCCGCGCGGAGCGTCTTGTTCACAAGCGGCGCCAGCCCCCTCCCTACCCTCCCCCGCAGGCGGGGGAGGGGCGTGGGCGGGAAGGGCGGCGCCGGGTTCGGGGCCGGGCTTTCCGCGCCGCCGCGGATCCGCGGCCTTGTGCGGGGCCGCGGCAACGGCTATCCGGGGGCGCGTCGGGGCGTAGCGTAGTCTGGTAGCGCGCCGGTTTTGGGAACCGGAGGCCGCGAGTTCGAATCTCGCCGCCCCGACCAGCCTCTCCCCTCTCTTCATCCGGGCATGACGGGCGCCATGAGCGCCCCTCCCCCGCCTGCGGGGGAGGGTGGGGAGGGGGGTGTCGCAGGTCGCGAGGGCCGGGCGCGCCGCCTCAGACCGGGTCCTGCTTCTCCGCGAGCCGCCGCTTGGCCAGCGCGCAATCGGCGTGCATCTGCGCGATCAGCGGCTCGATCCCGTCGAATTTCAGCTCGTCGCGCAGGTAGCTGACCAGCGCCACCGAGATCTCCGCCCCGTAGAGGTCGCCGGAGAAGTCGAAGAGATAGGTCTCCAGGTTCGGCGCGTTGACCCCGAAGGTCGGCCGCACCCCGAGGCTCGCAGCGCCCCCGTAGGTCCCCGCATGGGGGCCGGTCAGCACCCTGACCTCCACCGCGTAGACCCCGAATTTCGGCAGCAGCAGCCCGTCCAGCGCCAGATTGGCGGTGGGGAAGCCCAGGTCGCGCCCGCGTTTGTCGCCATGCGCCACCACCCCGTCGATGCGGTGCCAGTGGCCGAGCATGGCGGCAGCCGCCTCCGGATGGCCGGCGACCAGCGCCTCGCGGATGGCGGTGGAGGAGACGCGGGCCGCCTCGCCCCCCGCCGTCTCGCCGGCCAGCATCGGGGCGGCGGTGACCTCGAAGCCGTATTTCGCGCCGAACCGCGCCAGCGCCTCCGCATCGCCGCCGCGGGCCTTGCCGAAGCGGAAATCCTCGCCGACCACCACGTGCGACAGGCCGAGGCCCCGGGCCAGCACGTCGCGGGCGAAGACCTCCGCCTCCAGTCCCGCCAGCGCCTTGTCGAAGGGCAGGGCGAAGAGGATGTCCACCCCGATCCGCTCCAGCCGATGGGCGCGCGACGCGGCGTTCATCAGCCGGAAGGGCGGGGCGTCGGGGGCGAAGACCTGTCGGGGATGCGGCTCGAACGTCACCACGCCGAGCGGCGCCCCCCGTCCGGAGGCGCCGGGCCGCCGCGCCAGGTCGATGACCGAGCGGTGGCCGCGATGCACGCCGTCGAAATTCCCCATGGCGGCGGAGGCGCCGCGGTCCTCGGGCCGCACCTCGGCCACGGAATGGATGACCCGCATCGTCTCCCCGGTTTCCGGCCTTCTGACGAACGCCGCAGGAGCGGGACGCGCGGGCCTCAGTCGAACTTGGCGGAGGGCGCGAGCACCAGCGCCTCGCCCTTCAGCACGACCCTATCGCCCACGCGGCAGGCGCAATCAAGGGTGACGCGGCGCTTGGCGTGCTCGATCTCGCGCACCGTGACCCGCGCCTCGACCGTGTCGCCGGGGCGCACGGGGGCGAGGAATTTCATGGTCTGGCCCATATAGACCGTGCCATGGCCGGGCAGCTGCTCTCCGATCACGGCGGAGACGAGGCCCGCGGTCAGCATCCCGTGGGCGATGCGGCCGCCGAAGATGGTGTCCTGGGCGTAGGCGTCGTCGAGATGCACCGGGTTGCGGTCGGTGGACACCTCCGCGAACAGCTCGATGTCGCGATCGGTGATGGTCTTCAGCAGATAGCGGGACATGCCGATCTCCATGTCCTCGATGCAGATCGTGCCGCGGGGGAGGTTGTCCAGCATGGCGTCGCGCTCCGGGTTGGGAGGGGACGGAATCGGCCCCTCGTGTTGCATTGCACATAGCGCGACGACGATGGGTGCGCAACTATCTTGCGCAATATAGTGCGTAAGGATGCCTGAAAGTCGTAAGAATGTTTCGCGATGATCCGGGCCGGCGGATCAGCGGCATCCGTGGAACTCGGTGGCCCGGCCCGGCTCGACCAGGGTGACGGTGATCGCGTCGCGGTCGATCCAGGTTCCGGCCCCCGGCGAGACCCGGGCGGCGAGCCGCAGCCCGCCGGGCGCGGGCGAGAGGCTGGCGGGCGCGAAGAGCCCGGGCTCCGCCCCCTCCACCACCGCGACCGTGCCCTCCGGCACCGGCCCCGGCAGATGCAGGTCGACCTCCAGGCGGCGGTCGAGGCGGGAGCCGCCCTCCGCCCCCTTGTGGGCGCCGGAGACCCGCAGCCCGCAGCCCGACAGCGCGGCGCCCGCCGTTTCCGCCGGGCGGGGCAGGTCGGCCAGCGCGGCGCGGATCGGGCCCGCGTCCGCGGCGAGCGCCGGCGGCAGGTCCAGCGCCATGTCGGCCATCTCCGGCACGCAGATGTCGGAACAGACCCCGTAGGCGAAGCTGAGCCGCAGGGCGACGGGGCGGGTCGGGTCCGTCGGCGTGATCTCCAGCGGCAGGACCACGTCGCCCTTGTAGCCGAGCGTCGTCATGCCGAAGCTTTCGAAGGCGTGGGGGCGGGGCCAGCGCACGGCGACGGCGGCGACGTTGTCGGAGGCGGACCAGTCGAATTCCGGCGGGATGCCGGCGTCGCCGGGCACGCGCCAGTAGGTCTTCCAGCCGGGATCGAGCGCGATGCGCAGCCCCGCCACCCGCGCCCCGGCCTGCGTCGGCCAGCCGGCGAGCAGGGCGGTGCGGGACCGCTGCCCTTCGGCCGTCGCTGCGGGGGCGGCGGGCGGGGCCTGGGTGACCCGCCAGGCGGCGAGCAGCCCGCCGCCGGCCGCGGCGGGGCCGGGGTCGAGACCGAAGCCGAGCGCGACGGCGCAGACGAGGGCCGCGGCGGCGGCGCGGCGGCGGGCGGAGGCGGCGGAGAGGAGCGGGGCGGCGATCATGGCCCTTCCCATAGCGCGTCGCGGGCCGGGGTCGAAGTCACGATGCGGGGAACCGGGCGTGGGCGGCGCGGGCGAGGGGCGCGGCCGTTCGCCGGGATCGGTTCGCCGCCGGCGGCGGGGATCCGATTCTTTTGCGGATCGCCCGTTGATCGCGCCCGGGGGGAAGTCCACTATCCTTCTCATGCCTGACCGCGACGCCCCTTTCGACCCGCCCTCCGACCCGCCCTCGCCCGAGGCGATGGGGCTGGCGGAGCCCGGACCGCTGGAGGGCGAGCTGCTGGTCGCGATGCCCGGCATGGGCGACCCGCGCTTCACCCAGTCGGTGATCTTCCTGTGCGCCCATGGCGACGAGGGCGCGATGGGGCTGATCGTGAACAAGCGCGCCACGGGGCTGAGCTTCGCCGACCTGCTGCGGCAGGTGGGGGTGAGCCCGGGCGAGGAGGCGGCGGGGCTGCGGGTGCATTTCGGCGGGCCGGTGGAGCGGGCGCGGGGATTCGTGCTGCATTCCGACGACTGGGAGGCGCCGGGCGCCACCAAGCCGCTGCCGCGCGGGCTGGCGCTGACCGCGACGGTGGACATCCTGCGCGACATCTCGGCCGGGCGCGGGCCGCGGCGGGCGGTGCTGGCGCTGGGCTATGCGGGCTGGGCGCCGGGGCAGTTGGAGGCGGAGCTTCAGGCCAACGGCTGGCTGACCTGCCCGGCTGACCCGGATCTGGTGTTCGGCGAGCATGACGAGGCGAAGTGGGAGGCGGCGATGCGCAAGATCGGCGTCGACCCGAGCCACCTGTCCTCGCGCGGGGGCACGGCCTGAGCCGGCGGTCCGCATCGCGTTTCGGCGCCCCGCTCCGCCCTGCGCCCCGGGCCTGACCCGGGGCCTCGCGGCGGTCGCCGCCGGCGCCGGGGCCGGGGGGCGCGACCCGACCCGCGGCGGTCCGCATCCAGTTCCTGCGCCCCGCTCCGCCCTGCGCCCCGGGCCTGACCCGGGGCCTCGCGACGGTCGCCGCCGGCGCCGGGGCCGAGGGGCCGCGCGACCCGACCCGCGACGTCCCTCAGGTTTCTCCATAGATCGCCGGGTTTCTCGCCGAGGCGGAGTCGTCGCGTCCTCCGGGCGCGGTCCGTGGGCCGCGCCTGTTGCGGAGGGCGGTCTCCACCCGGCGCCCTGCGTGTGCGGCACGTGCGGCGAGGCCCCGGGTCAGGCCCGGGGCGCCGCGCTTTGAGGCCCGCGGTGAGGGGCGGCGACGGGGCGGTCAGAAGGGCAGGGGCGTGCCGTCGTAGCTTTCGAAGGCGCCCGTCGTCTCCGGCCCCAGCGCGTCGAAGCGGGCGAGCAGGCCCGCCGCGCTCTCCTCCACCGGGATGTCGGCGCCTGAACCGCCCATGTCGGTGCGCACCCAGCCGGGATGATAGGCCCCGACCGCGACGCCCTCGGGCGCGAGGTCCGCGGCGAGGTTGCGGGCGAGGTTGGTCGCCGCCGCTTTCGAGGCCCGGTAGATGTAATTCGCCCCCGGCGCCCGTCCCGAGCCGCCCATCTGCGAGGAGATCACCGCGATCTTCCCCCCGGGCCGCGCGAGGCGGGGCAGCAGGGCCTCCACCGTCAGGAACACGCCCGCGACGTTGACCGCGAAGGTCTCCGCCCAGGCTTCGGCCGGGAACACCGGGTCGCCCAGCTTGCCGCGGCCCAGATAGATGCCGGCGTTGCAGACCAGGAGGTCGAGCGCCTCCCCCGCCGCTTCCAGCCGAGCGGCCAGCGCGGCGCAGGAGGCGGGATCGGTGACGTCCAGCATCTCGGTCCGCACCGCGCCGGGCGGATGGGCGGCGGCCAGCTCCACCAGCCCGGGGGCCGAGGGGTGACGCACGGCGGCCACCACCTCGTCGCCGCGGGCGGCGGCCTGGCGGGCGATCTCCAGCCCGATGCCGCGGCCCGCGCCGGTGATCAGGATCCTGCGAGGGGACGCCATCAGATCTTCTGGTCGTAGTCGCCCACCGACGGCTCGGTCTGGATGACCGCGTCGAGGTCGGCGAAGATCGCCCGCATCTCGGCCTCGGACTCGGGGCTCTCGCAGACCACCACCAGGTTGGGGGTGTTGGAAGAGGCGCGCACCAGCCCCCAGGCGCCGTTGTCGAGCATCAGGCGGGCGCCGTTGACGGTGATGACCTCCTTGATCGGCCGGCCCGCGAGGGTCCCGCCGGCCTCGGCCAGCTCCACCAGCTTCTTCTGCAGCCGCTCCAGCACCTGATACTTCTCCCCGTCCGGACAGAAGGGCGACATGGTGGGCGTCGACCAGGTCTTGGGCAGGGCGTGCTTGAGGTCCGACATCGACTTCGCGGGGTTGCGGTCGAGCACCTTGCACATCTCCACCGCCACGCGCATGCCGTCGTCGTAGCCGCGCCCGATCGGCTCGGCCAGGAAGTAGTGGCCGGACTTCTCGAACCCCGCCAGCGCGCCGATCTCGGCCACCCGGCGCTTCATGTGGGAATGGCCGGTCTTCCAGTAATCGGCCTTGATGCCGTGCTTGCGCAGTTCGGGGTCCGAGGCGAAGAGGCCGGTGGACTTCACGTCGGCCACGAAGGTCGCGCCCGGATGCAGGGGGGCGAGGTCGCGGGCCATGATCACCCCGACCTTGTCGGCGAAGATCTCGTCGCCCTCGTCGTCGACCACCCCGCAGCGGTCGCCGTCGCCGTCGAAGCCGAGCGCGAGGTCGGCCCCCGTCTCCTTCACCTTGGCCGCCATGTCATGGAGCATCTCCATGGCCTCGGGGTTGGGGTTGTAGTTGGGGAAGGTGTAGTCGAGCTCGGTATGCAGCGGGATCACCTCGACCCCGATCCGCTCCAGCACCCGGGTGGCGTAGGCCGAGGCGGTGCCGTTGCCGGTGGCGCAGACGATGCGCAGCTTGCGGGACATCCGGAAGTCGCCGCAGAGGTCGTCGATATAGGCGTCCATCACCCCGTCGACGCGGGTGATGGAGCCGCCAGGGGCGGTCTTGCCCTCGCCGTCCATCACGATCGCCTTGAGGCGCGCCATCTCGTCCGGGCCGTGGGTCAGGGGCCTGTGAAAGCCCATCTTCACGCCGGTCCAGCCGTTGGGATTGTGCGAGGCGGTGACCATGGCGACGGCGCAGTCCAGGTGGAACTGGGCGAAATAGGCCATGGGGGTGATGCAGGGGCCGATGTCGAGCACCTCGATCCCCGCCTGCATCAGGCCGATGGACAGCGCGTTCTTGATCGACAGCGAATAGGACCGGTAGTCGTTGCCCACCGCGATGCGCGGGGCGACGCCGGATTCCTTCATCTGCGTGCCGATGCCGAGGCCCAGCGCGGTGATGCCGGGCAGGTTGATATCGTCCGGGAACCGCCAGCGGGCGTCGTATTCGCGGAAGCCGGTGGGCGTGATCATGGGCTCGCGCAGCTCGTCCCAGGTGTTGGGGGCGACGGCGGGAAGCGGCTTGGTCATCGTCAGGGCTCCGGGTTCGATCCGTAGGGGTCGGGCCGATTTATGGCCCAGCGCGGAGACGATGGCGAGGCCGGATGCGGACTGCGCCCGAGCGCCGCGGGGCCGTTCGGGGGGCGTTCCGGGGGCGGGCGGGGGGCGGGCCGGGGGCGCGGGCGGCCGCGACGCGCGC
>JAYZWL010000042.1:0-165362 GCA_036154955.1 Pseudomonadota bacterium
ATAGATCTGTTGGGGCAGGGGGCTCGGGGGCCCGGGGGGCGCCCTAGGCGGGGGGCGGGGGCGGCGCCCGGAGCGCCGCCCGCCGCCCGGTTCGCAGGCGTCAGATCACTGGTCGAGCCAGAGGTCGTACCAGCTCGACGAGTTCCACCGCGGGGTGTTGTGGTGGTTGATCAGCTTCTTCGAGGTCACCGAGATGAAGGGGTGCTCGATGGCGAAGATCACCGGAAGCTCGTCCATCGAGATGCGCTGCAGCTCGTGATACATCTCCGCCCGCTTCTCGGGGTCGAGCTCCGAGGCGGCTTCGTCGATCATCGTGTCCACCTTGTCGGACTGCCAGCCGAACTGGTTGGTCCAGGGCGAGCCCGCCGGCTGGCCGGAGCGCAGCCAGACCATGGTGGACACCGCCGGGTCGGCCCGGAACTGGTGCCAGCCGTTCGCCGTGTCGAAGTCGTGGTCCCGGTAGACGCCGGTCAGGAAGCCCGGGGCGTCGTTGGTCAGGATCTCGACGTCGATGCCGACCTTCTTGAGGCTCTGCGCGTAATATTCGGCCCAGAGCGCGGTGTACTCGCCCCAGGGCGCCGGGCGGTGACGCAGCTTGAAGCGGATGCCGTCGGCGCCCGCCGGATAGCCGGCCTCGTCGAGCAGGGCCGCCGCCTTCTCCAGGTCGAACGGGTAGGTGGTCACCTCGTCGGTGTAGTTGGCGCCGCCGGTGGAGGGCACGGGGCCGCGGCCGGGCTTGGCGTAGCCGCGCATGATGGTCTCGATCGCGGTGTCGATGTCCAGCGCGTGGTAGATCGCCTGGCGGACCTTCAGGTTCGCGAGGATCGGGTTGCGGTGATTGAATTCCACGGTGGAGTGGGCGACGTTGTTCTCATAGCCCATGGTGCCCACGTCGAAGCGGTCGTCCTTGGACAGACGCTCCACATCGGCCATCGACACGCCGATGAAGCCGGATTCGTGGACCTCGCCCGCTTCCAGCGCCGCGGCGGCGGCGGAGCTGTCGTTGATGAAGCGCCACACGATGCGGTCGAGATAGGGATATTCCTCGCCGCGCCAGTAGTCGTCGTTGCGCTCGGCGATCACATACTGGCCGCGCTGGTATTCGACGAACTTGAACGGACCGGTGCCGACGGGGGCGGTGTTGTATTCGTTCTTCAGGATGTCCGTGCCCTCATAGAGGTGCTTGGGCATCGGGTGACCCAGGTCCGGCATCGCCGCCAGCATCAGGTCCATCGGCATCGGCTTGGAATACTTGAACACCGCGGTATGCGGGTCCGGGCAGTCCACCGCTTCGAGGTTCTGCTGAAGCGAGGTCGAGTAGTTCAGCAGCTTCTTCCACATCTCCATCGCGGTGAAGGAGACGTCGTCGCAGGTGAAGTCCTCGCCGTCATGCCACTTCACGCCCTCGCGGAGCTTGAAGGTGATCTCCTTGCCGTCCTCCGAGGACGACCATTCGGTCGCCAGCACCGGCTCGTAGCCGTCGTAGGACTTGTCGATCAGCGGCTCCACGATCTTGCCGGTGATGTAGTAGACGCCGGTGGAGGCGCGCAGCGCGGGGTTCAGGATGCGCTGCTCGCCCTTCATCTGGATGATGGCGGTGCCGCCGCGCTTGGGCTCCTGCGCGTCGGCGGCGGTGACGGCCAAGGCCGCCAGCGCGCCGGCCATGAGCGGGCCGAGCCGCCCGGTCGAAATGGTCATGGATCCCTCCTGGTCGAACTGTCGAGCGGGCGCCGGGTTCTGGTTCGTCTGCGTCGGCGCCGCGAGCCCCCGGATTCCGCGACGCAACAAGTTTAGAGTCAACCGGATTTTTTCGCAGCGCGGCATTTTTCCTGATGCAATCCCTACGCAGGCGGATCATCGTGGCATGAAACGCCATCGGAGGGCGAAGATGCAGAATGAAATTTCCAGCTGGACGGTGTGGATCACCGGGGCGGGCTCCGGCATCGGGCAGGCGATGGCCCGGGCCTTCGCCGGCGCCGGCTGCACGGTGGCCCTGACCGGGCGCCAGTCCGCCCCGCTGGAGGCGATGGCCGACGAGATCGCCGCCGCCGGCGGCCGGGCTCTGGTCCTGCCCTGCGACGTGCTGGACCGGGACGGCATGGCCGCCGCCGCCGCCCGGATCGTGGAGACGACCGGCCGGCTCGACATGCTGTGCAACAACGCCGGGCTGAACATCCCGCGGCGGACCTGGGCGGATCTCGACTGGCCGTCCTGGGAGGCGGTGCTCGACATAAACATCAAGGGCGCGCTCAACGCCATAGCCGCGGCCCTGCCGACCATGCGCGCGCAGGGGGCGGGGGTGATCCTACACACCTCGTCCTGGGCCGGGCGGTTCCACTCGCCGGGCGGGGGCGTGCCCTACGGCGCCTCCAAGCACGCGCTGTCGGAACTCTCGGCCAGCCTGAACACGGAGGAGGGGAAGCACGGCATCCGCTCCTGCTCGCTGAACCCCGGCGGGGTGGCGACGCCGCTGATGGAGCGGCGGCCGGGCTACACGCCGGAGATGGCCGCCGCCATGATCCAGCCCGAGGACCTCGCCGACGCCGCCCTGTTCGTGGCCCGCATGAACCCCAACGTCGCCGTGCACGAGATCACGGTCGCGCCTGTCACGCGCTGACCGGCCCCCCAAGGCCCTGACCCAGGACCAGAGACCCAGGAGACCTCCCAGATGACCCACCCGGTGAAGGGCGTGGACCACGTCTTCCTCATGGTGAACAGCCTCGACGAAAGCTGCGAGGCCTTCGCCCGCCTCGGCTTCACCATCTCGCCGCGCGGAATGCATTCCGCCCACAAGGGCGCGGCCAACCACACCATCATGTTCCCCAACGACTATTTCGAGCTTCTGGGCATGATCGCCGAGGTGCCCGGCAACGCCGATCGCCGCGCCATGCTGGCGCGCGAGGGGCAGGGCCTGCACGCCGTGGCCTGCCGCATCGACGACGCCTACGCGGCCAAGGCGGGTCTGGCCGAGCTGGGGATCGCGACCGAGGAGGTCGGCTCCTTCTCCCGCCCCGTGCCGCTGCCCGACGGGTCGGAGGGGATGGCGAGCTTCGACACGCTGAAGTTCGAGACCCACGAATACCCGCTTGGCACGGCCTTCATGTGCCGCCACAAGACCCGCGACATGGTCTGGGTGCCCTCGCTGCTGGAGCATCCCAACGGCGCCCAGGGCATCGCCGGCGTGGTGGCGGGTTGCGACGATCCCGACGGGGCGGCGGTGGCCTTCGCGCGGCTGTTCGCCGAAGGGGCGATCAGCCATGTGGACGGGGGGGCCGTGGTGTCCACCGGCGTCGCGGGCGGCCCGCCCTCCGCGCCCATCACGCTGCTGACCCGCGCCGCGCTGGCCGCCGCCTATCCGGAGATGGACTTCTCCAAGACCCCGAAGGGGGCCTTCGCGGTGCTGCGCATCGACTGCCCGGACCTCAAGGCCGTCCACGCCATCCTGGATCAGGAGAAGATCCCCTTCTCCGAAACCCCGCTGGGCGTCGCGGTCGGCCCGGACCATGCCTGCGGCTGCGTGGTGGAATTCGTCGGCGAATGAGCCAGGCCGCCAAACCCCGGCGCGGCGGCGACAAGGTCGAGGGTCACGCCTTCGACGAGGTCGACCGCCGCATCCTGCATATCCTGCAGCGTGAGGTGGACCGTCCGGTCACCTCCATCGCCGAGGAGGTGGGCCTGTCGCCCACCCCCTGCTGGCGACGCATCAAGCGGCTGGAGGAGACGGGGGTGATCCGCGCGCGGGTGGCGCTGGTGGATCAGCGGCTGGCCAATGTGCCGATGACCGTGTTCATCTCGGTCAAGGTGCCGCGGCACGCCAAAAGCTGGCTGACCGATTTCCGCGCCCTGATCGAGGAGATCCCCCAGATCACCGAGGCCTATCGGCTGACCGGCGACGTGGACTACATCCTCAAGGTCGTGGTGCCCGACATCGCCGCCTATGACACGGTCTACAAGGCGATGATCGAGCGGATGGATTTCTCCCAGATCTCGTCCTCCATCTCCATGGAGGAGCTGAAGTTCACCACCGCCCTGCCGGTGGACCACCTGTAGCCCCGTCCCCCGCCCCCCGGGCGGGCCGGGGGACGGGGGGGCAGGGTCAGGCGAGGCCGTAAAGCTCCACGTCGTCGAACAGCGCGTCCAGGCGGCTGACGCCGGCGACGGTCAGGACCTCGCCCGCCTCGAAGCGCAGCACCGCGGCGCCGTTCTCGATCGCGCCGAATTCCTCGACGACCTCGCGCGCGGTCATCTCCCCGAACCACAGGCCCCGGTCCAGCAGGATCGCGTCGACGTTGTTGCGGAAATCCCGGATCAGGTCCTCGCCGTCGCCGACGCCGAAATGGAACTGGTCGCGCCCGCCGCCGCCGATCAGGACGTCGTCGCCCTCGCCGCCATGCAGCTTGTCGTGCTGGCCGCCGCCGTCCACCACGTCGTCGCCCGCGCCGCCGGCGATCGCGTCCTTGCCCTTGCCGCCGGAGAGGGCGTCGTTCCCGGCCCCGCCCTCGATCACGTCCCGCCCGCGGCCGCCGTCGATCACGTCGTCGCCGGCCCCGCCGCGGATCGCGTCATGGCCGCGCAGCGTGACGATCTCCGCGTCCGTCTCCACGTAATCGGCCAGCACGACCGCCATATGCCGGGAGCCGACGAGCCCGTCCCAGTCGGCCAGCGTCGTCGCCGCGTCCCGCGGGGCGTGGGAGAAGTCGTAGCGGGCCGCGATGCCGTGGTCGTCGTTGAGCGTGATCGCGCTCAGCGTCCCCTTCACGTCGGAGGCCAGGTCCGGGTCGTTCTTTTCGAAGTCGCCGATCAGCTCCACCGTCAGGCCGAGCCCGGTGACCGTCTCGAAGAACCGCACGGCGCCGGCGCCGGACTGGATCACCGGCCCGTCGAGCCGCTGCTGGGGAAGCGGCTGGGTGAAGTCGAGCGGAACCTCGATGTCGGAGGACCAGCGCAGCGCCGCGCCGCGGAACCCGTCGAGCGCCGCGTCCACGCCGCGGATCGGCACGGGATTGGCGCGCGTGACCGTGGCCGCCTCTCCCGCCGCGACGGCGAACGCGGCGGCGGAGGTCGACGGGGCGCCGACCGCGTTGGGGAAGGCCGGCGCGTAGGGGTCGGCCGCGTCCATGTTCACCTCGTATCCGAGGTCGCGCAGCGAAGCGACGGTCAGGCGCGAGGTGGGCATGCCCGGATCGCCCTCGGCGGTTCCGGTCATCAGCTCGTTGTCGAACAGCGCCTCCCGCCAGTGCTTGCCCAGGGTGCCGCCGCCGCCCTCGTCCTCCAGCGGCACGCCCTCCGCGGCGCCGCCGGTCCACTCGCGATAGACCGCGAGCGCGTTCTCGCCGACATAGAGGCCGTTCTTCACCAGCCCGCGCGCCGCCCAGGACGGGCCGACGCCGAGCACATGCCCCATCTCGTGCTCGATCACCTCGCCCAGCGTGCCGTCGGCCTCCATCGCCGCCATCCGGTCGGCGTTGAAGTCCATGAAGCCGCGGGCGGTGGTTCCGTCGGCGCGGAAGGCCTGGGGCCCGCCGGTGCCCAGCGTGTTCGTCTTCTCCGCGGGGTAGGGCACGACCACGGCGTCGATCCGCACGTCGTCGATGAGGCCGTAAACCTCGTCCTCGTAATCGGACAGGTCGCCGGTGATGATCCGTTCCCAGTTCTCCGCCGCCTGCTCGAAGTATTTCTGATACTTCCGGGCGCCTTGATAGCGGATGTCGATGTCGAAATCGCTGTCCGCCGGGTCGATGACGCGATGCGGCGCGACCTGGATGAAATAGTCGCCCACCCGGTCGCCCTGGGCCGCGGCGGCGACGAAATATCGGCCGGAGGTCGGCGCGGTGAAGATCAGGCTGGCGTCGCGCCCGCGTCCGCCGTCGTCGTCCCAGGTCGAGGGCAGCAGCGCGCCGGAGGCGTCGTGGATCCCCGCGATCAGCGGGTCGGCCAGCGCGCCGTTGCCGCTGTCCAGCCCCATGATGTTGACTTCGTAGGACTTTCCGGCCTCCAGCGTGACCGTGATCCAGTCCACGTCGCCCGGGGTCTCGATCACGCCGCCCAGGCCGCCGCGCTTGCTGAGCGCGAGCTCCGGCGACCGGCGGCCGTCGGAGCCGAAGTCGTCCGTCGCGCCGGCCGGGACCAGTTCCCGCGCGGAGACGGTGTAGCTTCCGGTTCCCCGGCCCGCGGCGGCGGCGGCGATGTAGTAGGTCCCGGTCTTGCCGGCGGCGAACTCGATCATGGCGTTGTCGCCCACGCCGCCGCTGTCGTTCTCCGTGCCGCGCTGGAAGCCGTTGGGGCCTTCGAAGAACACCCCCGCCAGCCGCGCGTCCATGAGGTCGCCCTTGCGGGTGTCGGCGCCCTCGACGCCGATCTGGTAGGTGGCGCCCTTCCGAAGGTCGACGGCGAACCAGTCGACGTCGAAGTCGCTTTCGATCCGGCCGGTCGCCTCGCCGTTGCGCCCGATGGCGCCGGCGCCGGCGGGGGCGTGGCCGAAGTCGTCGCTCCGCACCCGGCCGACCACCTCCATGTCCAGCTTGTAGTCGCCGGTGGCGGCGCCGAAGCCGGCGGCGGCGACGTAATACACGCCCCCCGCGCCCGGCGCGAAGGTCGTCTCGGCGGTGAACTCCCCGGCGATCTTGGGGGCCTGGGTTCCCGGAAGCAGCCGGCCGGCGGCGTCGTAGATCCCTACGATGGAGGCGTCGATCAGCGAGGCGGCGGAGCGGTAGAGGCCCGACAGCTCGAACCGGTAGGCCCGGGCCGCCGACAGCTCGACCTTGAACCAGTCGACGTCGCCGAAGGTCTCGATGGTCCCCTTCGCCTGGCCGGAAGCGCCGGGCGCGAGCGTGCCCTTTGTATCGACGGCGGCGGCGAAGTCGTCGCGGGCCGTCACGTTCTCCTGCGTCGCGCGCAGCCGGTAGGTCCCGGTCGCGCCCGCGCCTGCGCCGACGGCGATGTAGTGCATACCGGTGCGCGCGGCGGTGAAGGTCGCCAGGTCGTCCTGCCCCAGCGCGCCGGGGATCTCGGTCAGCCCGGTCAGGACCGCGCCGTCGGGGCCGTGGAGGCCGATCAGCTCGGGGTCGGAGAGCGTGCCCGACCCGCTCGCCGCGCCTTCGAGGCTGAAGCGGTAGGTCGCCCCCTCGAAAAGCTTGATGCGGAACCAGTCCTGGTCGCCGGCGGTCTCGATCTCTCCGGCCACCGCCACGGGCGTCCGGCGCAGCACGCCGGCCCCGGCCGTGTCCTGGCCGAAATCGTCGGTGGGCAGGCCGACCAGCGACAGCTGGTAGCTGGCGTGCAGGCCGCCGTCGGTCGAGCGGCCGGCCTGGACGTAATAGGTCCCGTCCCGCGCGACGGTGAAGTCGCGCGCCGCCGTGGTCGCGCCGGAGACGTCGGCGAGCACGCCCGCCACTTCCTGCCCGCCGCTGTCGAAAAGCCCGACCGTCGGGGTCGGAACGTCCCCCTCCAGCACCGCGTAGATGTTGACCGAGGCGCGGTAGGTCTGTCCGGCCCGCAGCTCCACCGCGAACCAGTCGCGATCCCCCGTCGTCTCCAGCAGGCCGGAGGCGTCCAGCGACGCGCCGCCCCAGGCGCTTTCCCGCAGCCGCCCGGCGCCGGCCGGATCGGCGCCGAAATCGTCGACCACGATCTCCCGCAGGCCGATCGCGTAGGCGCCCTGCGCGCTGCCCGTGGTCAGGATCTGCGAGACGCCGGAGCGGGTCGCGGTGACCTCGACAGTGCCGGAGGGGGAGCCCGCGTCGGCGTCGATGCCGTAGGTCTCCAGCCAGGGCGTGCTGAAGAAGGCGCGCCCGTCCCAGCCGGTCCGGCCCTCGCCCGCATAGGCGAAGGAGACCTCGTAGGATTTCCCGGCCACCCATTCCACCGCATAGGCGTCCTGGTCGTTCTCCCGGCTGAAATGCGCGTCGATCGAGGCGCCGGCCGCCAGCCGCACCGCGCCGTTCTCGCCCTCGCCCAGGTCGCGGACCGTCAGGCGGTAGGGCAGGGTTCCGGAGGCGCCGGACCACTGCACGCGGGCGTAGACCGTTTCGGCGGCGCTGGCGATGACCTCCTGCGTCGGGGCGGAGATCGCGGGATCGACGTGGAAGGAGCCGACCTCCCAGCTCGCCTCGACGGTCAGGAGCAGCCTTGCGCCGGGGTCCGCGGTCGGGGCGCCGGGCGCGAGGGTCAGCTCGTAGGTGTGGTTCGCCTCCATCGCGATGGCGAAGAGGTCGTTGTCGAAGAGCCGGTCCATGCGCCCCACGCCGGCCTGCGCGTCGCCGACCGGCAGCGGCGTCGCGGTCGCGCGCGAGTCGCCGTGGTCGTCGCCGGCGGAGAAGGCCGCGGCGGAGGCGTTCAGCGCCGAAGCGGGCGCGCGCGCGGGGCCGGCGCCCTGCGGCGCGCCACGGGAGAGGGTCGATCCGGTCATGTTTCCGCCCTGGTCAGCGATGCGACCTTGTTGTCGTCGGCGACGCGACGTCGGCGCCGTCAGCGACGCGACATTGTTGTTGGGGCCGGAAAACTCGACCGGCGGCCGAACGCATTCACAATCATGCGGATTTATCTAGGTGAACGATTTCCGTCCACCGGATTCGCGCGGCGGGCGACCGATCGCAGGGACTTTTTCCGTTTTCGCGACATTCAGGGGCGTCTTGTGGAAACGCCAGGCCGCCTCAGAGGATGGGCGCCGCGTCGCGGGACCGCCGGGCCGGGGAAAGCGGCCCGGCGACAAGCCGGGGGGAGGGGCGGCTCAGGGCGCCCCGGGGCCGTCGTAGCCGCCCATTTCGCAGACCACGGCCCATTCCGCCTCGGTCACCGGCTGCACCGACAGGCGGGTGTTGGCCACCAGCGCCATGCCCTCCAGCCGCGGTTCGGCCTTGCACTCGGCCAGGCTCACCGGGCGGGGGAAGGGGGCCACGGCGCGGATGTCGACGCATTCCCAGCGGGGATCGTCGGTCTTGGGGTCGGGATGCGCCTCGGCGATCACCTCGACCACGCCGACCACCTGCTTCTGGTCGACCGAATGGTAGAAGAAGCCGAGATCGCCGACCTTCATCGCCCGCATGTTGTTGCGGGCCTGGTAGTTGCGCACCCCGTCCCAGGGCTCGCCCTCGGCGCCCTTCGCCACCTGGTCGTCCCAGGACCACGTGCCGGGCTCGGACTTGAACAGCCAGAAGGCCATGCGGGTCAGGCCCCGATCACATGCTTGAAGCCGTTGATCTCCACCGACTCGAAGAGGCCGGCCTTGGCGTAGGGGTCGGCGGCGGCCCAGGCCTCGGCCTCGGCCCGGTCCTCGGTGGCCAGCATCAGGATCGAGCCGCACATGCCGCCCTCCGCGTCCAGCATCGGGCCGCCGAAGGTGGCGAGCCCGGTCTCGGCCACATAGGCCAGATGCGCGGCGCGGTTGGCGAGGCGGGTCTCCAGCGCGCCCTTGCGGTCGCGGCAGATCAGGATGTGGGGCATGGACGGTCTCCGCTTGCGGTCTGGCTCCGGGATAGCGGCCGGGGGCGGGGCGGGCAAGGCGGGACGACGATGGGGCGGGCCGGGGACGGGGCGGGCCGGGGACGGGTCGGGCCGGGGCCCCGGGACGGCCAGCGGAGGTCGAGCGACCACACCTCCTCCATCGTCCGCGCCCCGAACCCTTCGTGGGGGGCGGAGGACACGAGGCGAAACCCCTCCGCCGCGTAGATGCCCCGGGCGGCGACGAGAATGTCATGGGTCCACAGGTCCAGCCGGGCGTAGCCCATCCCCCGCGCCGCCTCGATGCAGGTCCGCACCAGACGGCGGCCGAGCGCGAGGCCGCGCGCCTCCGGCTCCACGAACAGCATGCGCAGCTTGCCGGCCCGGGCCTGCGGATCGCCGGGGACGAGGAACACCGCGCCCAGCCGCGTCCCGCCCGCTTCCGCGATCCAGCCGCGATGGGCGGCGGGGTCGAAGCCGTCGATGAAGTCGGCGCAGATGCGGGCGACGAGGGCTTCGAAGGCGACGGTCCAGCCGAATTCGGCTGCGTAGAGCGCGCCGTGGCGAGAGGCGACCCAGCCCATGTCCCCGGGACCGGGCGGGCGCAGGATCACGTCGGCCGGGGTCGGGCGCGGGGCGGGCGGGGCCGCGGACGCCTCCGGCGCGAGCCCCGCCTCCACCGCCGCCATCGCGGCCAGCAGCCGGGCGCGCGCGGGCGGGGCGAGCGGCGCGAGCCGGGCGCGGACCTCATCGCGGGAGGCGTCTTCCAGCGCCGCGATCTCCGCCTCGCCCGCCGGGGTCAGGCGCAGGATGCGGGCGCGGGCGTCGGCCGGGTCGGGGGCGGAGACCAGCAGCCCCGCCTCGCGGAACCGGCGCAGGATGCGGGCCAGGTAGGCGGGGTCGAGCGCCAGCGCCTCCGCCAGCCGCGCGGCGCTGCGCGGGGCGGCGTGGCGCAGCTCCCACAGCACCCGCGCCTCGGTCAGGCCGCGGCCCGAGGCCAGAAGCGCCTCGTTCAGCGCGCCGGCCTGGGCGGTGGCGAAGCGGTTGAAGCGGCGGACCGCGTCGATTTCGGGGAGGGTGGGGGCGGGGTGCGGCATGGCGGGAGGGTGAGGGATTTGGTGGACTTGGTCAATTGAATTGATGGCCGTTGTCCATGATGTCCGTCGGGCAAGCCCCCTCCCCATCCCTCCCCCGCAGGCGGGGGAGGGGGGCGCTTGCGGCGCGGTCAGGTCACAAAAGGGCAGGTCGGGTCAGGCGCGGGCGCCCTTGCGGCCGGAGCCGATCAGGGGGGCGGAGGCGCGGTCCAGCGGCCAGCGGGGGCGCGCCGGCAGGTCCAGCGGGTCGGGCCCGTGGCGCAAAAGCCGCTCGGCCCCCGCCCAGGCGATCATGGCGGCGTTGTCGGTGCACAGCGCCAGCGGCGGGGCGCAGAGCCGCCAGCCCCGGGCCTCGCAGGCCTCGGTCAGCGCGGCGCGCAGGGGGGTGTTGGCGGCGACGCCGCCGGCGACGGCGAGGGTCGGGACGGTCCCGACCAGCGCCTCGGCATGCTCCGCCGCGAAGGCGTCCATGGCCCGCGCGGTCTTCACCGCCAGCACCTCCGCCGCCGCGGCCTGGAAGCCGGCGCAGAGGTCGGCGCGGTCCTGCGCGGTGATCCCGCCCTGCGCCTCCACCAGCCGGTCGCGGGCCCGGCGCAGCGCGGTCTTGAGGCCGGAGAACGACATCTCGCAGCCCGGCCGGTCCAGCAGCGGCCGGGGCAGGGCGAACCGCTCCGGATCGCCGTCGCGGGCCGCGCGCTCCACCTCCGGCCCGCCGGGATAGCCGAGGCCCAGCAGCTTGGCGGTCTTGTCGAAGGCCTCGCCCGGCGCGTCGTCGATGGAGGCGCCCAGCCGCCGAAAGCTCTCCGGCCCCGTCACCGCGAGGATCTGGCAATGCCCGCCGGAGACCAGCAGCAGCAGGTAGGGATAGGCCAGCCCCTCGGTCAGCCGCGGGGTCAGCGCGTGGCCGGCGAGGTGGTTGACCCCCACGAAGGGCAGCCCCGCCCCCAGCGCCATCGCCTTGCCGCAGAGCACGCCGGCCAGCACCCCGCCGATCAGCCCCGGCCCGGCGGTGGCGGCGACGGCGTCGAGCGCGGCGAGCGGCGTCCCCGCCTCGGCCAGCGCCCGCGCGGCGGCGATGTCGAGGCGTTCGGCATGGGCGCGGGCGGCGATCTCGGGCACCACGCCGCCGAAATCCGCGTGCAGGTCGGCCTGGCCGAACACCACCGAGGACAGGATCTCTCCGGGCCCCTGCGGCACGCCGCCGGGCGTCGGCACGCGGACCACGGCGGCGGCGGTCTCGTCGCAGCTCGACTCCAGGCCGAGCAGGGTGATCGCGGCGGGGCTGGCGGCGGGCATGGCGGGCGCGGGGCTCCGGTTGGCGGGAGGCGCGTTGCGGGGGCGCGGGTCGCGGGTCGGGGCCCGGCTAGCACCGGGCGGGCGGGGAGGCAATCGCGGAGCGGTCGGCAGGGAGGCCGCGCGACGCCCCGGACGCGCGCGGCGACGCGGCGCCCGCGCGGCGCGGAGGCGGGGCGCCGGGCGGGCGCCGGGGCGGATGTCGGCCGGGCTCCAATGTCGGGCGAGGGCGAGCGCGGGCGGGGGCGGACCGGTCGGGCGAGGCAGGACCTGGCCGCCGAGGCGAAGCGGGCGCGCGGCGCGGGGCGGTCGCCCGCCGATCCTCGCCGCCGTCATGCGCCGCGACCCTGCGGCGGCCGCGCATGACGGCGGACCGGAGCGGCGTTCGCCTGCGGTCCGGTCGCGCGCCCGTCCCGCCTGCGGCGCTCACCACTCCGTATCGCCTCGCGCCTCGCCTCGCGCTTCGCGCCTCGGGTCGCGGGCGCGTCCGCGCCCGGAGGCGGGGCTCCCGGGACGGCGTCGCGCATCCCCGGGCCGCGACGGTTCCACGATCCCCGCGCCCGGCCCCCGGCCTCGGCGCCGTTCGCCGGACCCTGCATCGGGACCGCGAAGCCGCCGCGCCGCGGCCTGGCAGGGGCGGCGAGGTCGGGATGCGCCGGGCGCGCGCGACGGTCGGCGCGATGCCGTCGCGTCGCGCCGGACCGGGATCGTCGCGCCGCCGAAACGGGCCGAACGGCGGCCCGCCGATCCGACCCTTGCGCGGCGGACCAGCTCGGCGCGGCCGCGGGCCGGAAGGACGCCCGACAGCCGCGGCCCCCCTGCAGGCGGAACGGCGGGCCGGTGAGGGACGTCGATGCGGACCGGCTCTCGTCCCCTGGGCGCCGACGAGCGCCACGGGGCGGAGACCTCGCCTCTCGCCGACGCCAGCGGCGCGGGACCCTGAGGCGACCCGGGGGGCGGAGCGGGGCCACCGGGCCCCTGTCGCGCGGTTCGAGGCGGGCCTTGCCCAGGCCGGGGCAAGCGGACGTCCGCGGAACGACCGAACCGGGTGGTCGTCGGCGCGGGCGCTTGGGGCGCTCCCCGGGGCGTCGCGATGGCGCGCCGCCTGGAATGGGGAGACGCCGCCGCCGGCGCCGCGGTCCCGCGCCGCGCGGGCGCCTCGGGGCCGCGGGCGGACGGGTCGTCGCGCGGCTCCGCTCCCCTCGCCGCCCCCCGCGATCCGGGCCTGATTTCGCCACCGCCTCCGGATGAGCCTTCCGCCGGTCCGCGCGGTTTCCCCGGGCCGGCGGGAGACGGCGACGATGCGGATCGCCCGGCTGCGGCCCGGCTGCGGCCCGGCTGCGGATCGCCTGGCTGGCGCCCCTGATGCTCCTCGTCGCCCGGGCGCCCCTGGGCGACGCGCTGGTCGAACGTCTCGGCCCCGCGCCGGAGCCGGTTCCCCTGCCGGACCTCGCCGCGATGATCGCGGCCGAGCCCGCCGCGGGCGCCGCCGCCCAGGTCCGCGGCATCGTCGAACGGCGCTGCGCGGTCTGCCACGGCGGCAACGACGCGCCCTGCCGGCTCAAGCCGACCTCGCCCGAGGGGCTGGCGCGCGTCGCTTCTCCCGAAGACGTCTGCGACGCCGAGCGGCTGCGCGACGCCGCGCCCACCCGCCTCGACCTCGACGCGACGACGGAGGCGGAGCGGCGCGGGCCCGGCTTCCATCCGGTGACGGCGCGGGAGGGGACGGAGGACCCCGCCTCCTCCCTCATGGCGCGGCTGCTGGCGCCGCGGCGCGCCGCCCCCTTCGCCCCGGGGACGCCGCCGTCCGACACGACCGGTCTCGACCGCGACCGCGGACTGGTCCGCCCCAAGCCGGACGAGATGCAGGCCTGCGCCCCGCCCCGCCCCATCGCCACGCGCCGGCCCTATGACGACGCGGGCGGGCCCTTCCGCCACGGGCCGGTCCCGTTCGAGGAGACGATCACCGCCAAGAACCGCCTTGTCCACGAGATCGGGCCCGCCCGCCGGGCGCGGCTGGCTGACCTGTTCCTTTCCCCCGGCAGGCAGGCGGGCGAGCCGCCGGGCTGGGGGGCGGAGGCGGGGGGCAACCCGTTTCTCGCCTTCGCCGCCATCCCGGCGGAGGCCCGCTACCGCTTCCTGCTCGGCGACGCGCTGTTCTTGGTGCGCAGCTTCATCCGCGGCCCGGTCCGCCGGGGGCAGGTGGCGACCGAGTGATCGACGTCCGGTTCCGGGTGGCGTTCCTGGCGCCCGAGGCGAACCTGTCGGTCACCGACCCGTCTTTCCTGGCCGAGGGCGCGGCCCTGCTGACCCTGCCCGCCGCGGCGACCGAACGGCCCGCCTTCTCCCGGCTCGCGCCCCTGTTCGGGCGCGGTCATTCCCGCGGGCTCGCCTGCCGGGCGCGGCGCTGCGCCGCCGGCCCCGCGCATCGCGACGGCCCGGGGCTGGGGGACGTCTGGAAAGGGCGGGGCGAGGGCTCGACGGAACTGCTCAGCGTGTTCCGCAATTTCGACGACGCCTCGGTGGTGCCGGGCTTCGTGGAGACCACGCCCAAGGCCGCCCGGGTGATGGACCGCCCGATTTTCGAGCGCATCTTTTACGAGCTGGCGGCGGGTTGCGACATGTTCGGCTCGGACGGCACGCAGCGGACCACCCGCCTCCACATGGATCATCCGCGGCGGGAGGCCGCGACGCTGTTCCTGTCCTTCATGCCGGCCGACCGGCGGCGGGAGATGCATACGGACTGGTGTCGCGGCCCGCTCGTCGACCTGCGCGCCTCGGGGCGGGAGCGGCGGGCGGATGACGAGCGGCCGACGGCCGTGCCTTATCGGACCGACGACCCGAAGGCGGAGTTCCCGGCGGCGCTGCCGGCGCTGCCGGCGCGGGCGAAGGGGCGCTGGGCGCCCGACCTGCTCGACACCTGCCGCGGGGCGGGGCGCCGCGGTCTGCCGCGGGTCGCGCGCGCTGGCGCCGCTCTCCGCCGCGGGCGGGCCCTGGGTTCGGTTCCTGCCGGACCTGTCGCTGATCCGGGCGACGCGCGCGACTGACCGCGGCCCGCTCGTCGCCCGCGCCGGCCGCCCGCGCCGAGGGTCCCGCGCCGCGCGGGCGCTCCGGCGCCGCCGTCGTCCGGGTCGTCGCGCGGCTCTCGCGCGCTTTCCGGGGGGCGGCCCGCGGGGGGCCGGGCGCATTGCGCGCCGGCCCGCCCCCGGCTAACACCGGCCCATGACCGTCGATCCAGCCCTTTCCCCGCCCACCCCCGACGCGCCGCTGCGCATCGGAACCCGCGGCTCGCCCCTCGCCCTCGCCCAGGCGGAGGAGACGAAGGCCCGTCTCGTCGCGGCCCACGGCCTCGCGCCCGGGGCGCTGGAGATCGTGCCGATCAAGACCACCGGCGACCGGGTGCAGGACCGCGCCCTGTCGGAGATCGGCGGCAAGGGCCTGTTCACCAAGGAGATCGAGGAGGCGCTGTCGTCAGGCGCCATCGACCTCGCGGTGCATTCGATGAAGGACATGCCGGTGGAGCAGCCGGCGGGCCTGGCGCTGACCACCTACCTGCCGCGGGAGGATCCGCGCGACGCGTTCGTGTCGCTGCGCCACGCCTCCATCGCCGCGCTGCCTCAGGGGGCGGTGGTGGGCACCTCGTCCCTGCGCCGGCGCGCGCAGCTTCTGCACCGGCGCCCCGACCTGCGGGTGGTGGAGTTCCGCGGCAACGTGCAAACCCGCCTGCGCAAGCTGGAGGAAGGCGTGGCCGAGGCCACGTTCCTCGCCTGCGCCGGCCTGCGGCGGCTGGGGATGCTGGAGCTGGCCGAGGCCGGGATCGCGCCCGAAGACATGCTGCCCGCCGTCGCCCAGGGGGTGATCGGGATCGAGCAGCGGGCGGACGACGCCCGGGTCGCGGCCCTGCTGGCCCCGCTCAACGACATGGACGCGACCCTGCAGCTCGCGGCGGAGCGGGCGTTCCTCGCCGGGCTCGACGGCTCCTGCCGCACTCCGATCGGGGGGCATGCCACGCTGCTGCAGGGCGGGCGGCTGCGCCTGGACGGGGAGATCATCCGCCCCGACGGGTCCGAGCGGCTGGCGACGATGCGGGAGGGGCCGGCCTCCGACGCCGCGGCGATGGGCGCGGACGCGGCGGCGGAGCTGCGCGCCCGCGGCGGCGACGGCTTTTTCGACGCCCCGGCCTGAGGCGGCGGCGATGGCGGGCGCGGCAGGCGGGGCGGGGGAGCGGGCGTCGGCCGGCCGGCCCGGTCTGCTGGTCACCCGGCCCGCGCCCGCCGACGCCGACCTCGCCGCCTGGGCCCGCGCCGCGGGTTTCGCGCCGGTGGCCGCGCCGGTGATGCGCCTCGCGCCGCTCGCGCCGGAGCCGCCGCTCTCCGCCGTCTGGGACGGACGGCCGGACGCGGTGGTGCTGACCTCCGCCAACGCCGCGCGCTGCGCGCCCGAGGGGCCGGCGCTGCGCGCGCTGCCCTGCTGGTGCGTGGGCGAGGCCACCGCGGCGGCGGCCCGCGCCGCCGGCTTCGCCGACATCCGCGCGGGCGCGGGCGCGGGCGACGCCGCCGCGCTCGCCCTGCGCATCGCGGCCGGCGCGGCCCCGGGGGCGCGGCTTCTGCATCTGCGGGGACGGGACGGGGCGGGGGACCTGGAAGGCGCGCTGGCCGCCGCCGGCCTGCGCCTCGCGCGCAGCGTGGTCTACGAGATGCGGCTGGAGACCGCGTTGCCCGCCGCCGCCGCCGCGGCCCTGCGGGCGGGCGCGGTGCGGGTGGTCCCGGCCTATTCGCCCCGCGCCGCGCGCCAGCTCGCGCGGCTGCTGGGCGGGTGTTTCGACCTTTCCGGCGCGACCGGGGTGGCGATCAGCGCCGCCGCCGCCGCCCCGTTGCGGGCGCTGGATTTCGGCGCGCTGGTCGTGGCCGACGCGCCCACGGGGCCGGCGATGCGCGCGGCGATGACGGCCGCGCGGGACCGCCGCCCGTCCCGCCCGCTCGGTCGCGGCGGGCGGTGATCGCCGCGGCGCCCTGGACGTCGCCGCGAAACCGCGCCTTCGGGCGCGGGATGCGCTAGGCTTGCGGACGAATCCGTCGCCGGCGCGGTTCGCCGCACCGCGGCGCCTTGTTCATTCGGCCGGCGATCCCATAGTTTCGACCCTGCGCCGAGGCCGGGCGCGCAGGGGAAGACAGGACCGCGAGATGACCGACAAGAAAAAACCGGACGAGGCTCCCGAGGCGCAGGCCCCCGAGGCGCCTGCTCCCGAGGCGCGATCCGGGGCGGGCGGCGGGAAACCGTGGCCGGAGACCCCGGAGGATCCGGAAAGCGGGTCGGCCGCGCTTCCCGAAGCGAGCGAGCCCGTCGACGCCGAATTTTCGGACGAGACGCCCGCGGCCCCTGAATCGGAGATCCCTGACCCCGCCGCGCCTGACCCCGCCGCGCCTGGAATCGTGGAGGAGGCCGGGGACGGGGACGGCTATCCGCGCCGCGACTCGGTCGGCGACGACGTCGACGATGCGGGCTCGTCCGAACTCGCCGCCGGGCTCGACAGCGGATCGGACCTGCCGGCCTCGGAAACCGCGGAGCCGGACGACGCGCTCGCCCCGCACGCCGCCGGCCACGATTACGAGGACCATCCGGCGGAGGACGAGCCCGAGCATGACGACCAGGCCCGGCCAAGCCTGGCCGCCCGGGCCCTGCAGGCGCTGGTGATCCTGCTGGTCGGCGCCGCCATCGCGCTCTGGGCCCTGCCGCGGGTGGCGCCGATGCTGCCCGCCCCGGTCGCCGAGGCGCTGGCGCCGGTGCATGAGGTGAGCGAGGCGGACCTGACCGCGCTGCGCGCCGACCTGGAAGCCCGCATCGCGGCGCTGGAAACCGCCGCGCCCGCCGCCCCCGATCTCGGCCCCGTCACCGCGCGGCTCGAGGATTTCGGCGCCCGGCTCGACGCGCTGGAAGGCGCGGGCGGCGGCGACGCGCCCGCAGGCGCGGCGGACCTGGGCGAGGCCAACCAGGCCGCCATCTCCAGCCTGCGCGCGGAGCTGGAGCAGATGTCGGCGACGCTGGCCGAGCTGGGCTCGTTGCCGCCCGAGGCCGCCGCCAGTCTCGCCACCGCCTCCCAGCGCGCGGCGAGCCTGTCGGAGAAGGTGGATGCCCTCGCCTCCCGCCTCGACGCGGCCGAGGCCCGCTTCGACGAACGCGCCACGGCCGCGGAGACCGCCGCCGCCGCCGCGAAGGAGGAGGCCGCGGCGGCCGAGAAGCGCGCGACGCTCGCCGCCGGCTTCCGCGCCATCGGGCAGGCGCTGGACGAGGGCCAGGCCTTCGCGGAGCCGCTGCGGGCCATCGCCGCCTATGGCGAGGCCCCCAAGGCGCTGGCCGCCGCCGCGCCCGGCGGCGTGCCGACGCTGGCCTCGCTGCGCGACCGCTTCACCGACGCCGGCCGCCGGGCGATGGAGGCGCAGGGGCTGGCGGAGGCCGGGGACGGCTTCCTCGACCGCGCCGCCGCCTCGCTCCGGGCCCGGGTCGCCGGCGTGCCGGTGGAGGCGATGGAGGGCGACGGGCTGGAAGCCCGGCTCGGCCGCGCCGCCGCGGCGCTGCGCGACGGCGACCTGCCCGCGGCGCTGACCGCGCTGGAGGGCATCCCCCATCCGGCGGAGGAGGCGATGGCCGACTGGCTGGCCGACGCCCGCGCGCGGGCCGCCGCCGTGGCCGCCGCCGCCGCCTGGCGCACGGAGCTGGGCGGATGAGCCCGACCCGCGGCGCGACCATGATTTCGCGGGCCCCGGCCCGCACCGCCCCCGGCCGCGCGGGCCGGGACGGCGCAAGAACCGGCGCCCCTGAAGGGCGCGGAATGGAGGGAACGGCGCGATGATCTGGCTGCTTCTGCGCACCGCCCTGTTCGTGGCGCTCGCCGCCGCGGTGGCCTACGGGATCGGCGTGCTGCTCGACACCCCCGGCGGCATCGAGATCACCTGGGCGGGCCGGGCCTACGCCTTCGACCCGCTGACCTTCGTGGCCCTGTTCCTCGCCGCGGTGCTGGCGCTGTGGCTCGCCTGGAAGGTGATCGGCCTGCTGGTCGCGGCGATCCGCTTCTTCACCGGGGACGAGACCGCGATCCATCGCTTCTTCGGCCGCTCCCGCACCCGTCGGGGGCTGGAGGCGCTGACCAACGGCATGATCGCGCTGGCGGAGAACGATCCCCGCAAGGCGCTGGCCAAGGCGGAGCGGGCGGGGCGGATGCTCGACCGGCCGGAGCTCGCCAACATCCTCGCCGCCCAGGCCGCCCGCGCCGCGGGCCAGCAGGACCGGGCGGAGACCTACTACAAGGCGCTCGCCCGCAATCCGCGCACCCAGGCGCTGGGCGTGCGCGGGCTGCTGGAGCAGGCGCAGGAGCGGGGCGACGACGAGCGCGCCCTGAAGCTGGCCGAGCGCGCCTTCGCCCTGCGCCCGCGGGACGGGGAGATCATGTCCCGCCTCTTCGACCTGCAGACCGGGTCCGAGGACTGGGCCGCCGCCCGCCGCACGCTGGCCGCCGAGGTCCGCGTCGGCGCGCTCCCGCGCGAGGTGGGCGCCCGCCGCGACGCGGTGCTGGCGCTGGCCGAGGCCCGCGCCGCGTTGGAGGCGGGCGACGAGGCCCGGGCCCGCGACGCGGCGCTGGAGGCGCAGAAGCGGTCTCCGGCGCTCGCCCCCGCGGCTGTGGCCGCCGCGGCGCAGCTGGGTCGCGACGGGCAGCCGGCCAAGGCGGAGAAGATCCTGCGCCAGGCCTGGAAGCTCGCCCCCCATCCCGACGTGGCCGCGGCCTTCGCGGCGCTCCACCCCGAGGAAAGCCCGGAGGCGCGCCGCGCCCGGTTCCGCGGCCTGACCGCCGAGAACCACGACCATGTGGAATCGAAGCTGCTGGAAGCCGAACTGGCCCTGGCGGCGGAGGATTTCCCGGCCGCCCGCAAGGCGCTGGGCGATCTGGCGGAGACCCGGCCCACCACCCGCAGCCTCGCCATCATGGCGGCGGCGGAGCGGGGCGCGGGCGCGGACGACCACGTGGTGCGGGCCTGGCTCGCCAAGGCGCTGTCCGCGCCGCGGGGCGAGGCCTGGACCTGCGACAACTGCGGGCATGTGCACGAGGCCTGGACGCCGGTCTGCGCCGCCTGCCGGGCGGTGGACACGCTGAGCTGGAAGCAGCCCTCGGGCGCCGGCGAATCGCGGGCGGCGGAAATGGCGCTGCTGCCGGTGATTCTCGCCTCGCTGGAGGGGCCGCGCCCGGGCGAGACGCCGGAGGCCGCCGAAGACGCGCCGATCGAGGCCGAGGCCGAGACCGTCGAACCTTCCGCCGAGGCGCCTGCGAGACCCTGACCGGCCCCTGCGCCTCCACCCCCGGATTCACCTTTCGGGGACTGCGATTTCACGACGCCGCCGATCCTCCGGGATCGGCGGCGTTTTGCGTTTCCCGAATATGAACGGGGGCGGCGCTGGGTTTTGTTTGGTGAGGTTTCTCACCCAATGGCCAAAAAATGTCTTGAGCGGTGACGTGGTGTTCACACATATGTATGGCGAGTGAGAAGGGGACGGTAGCAAGTACTTGGGGGTGCTTCATGCAAATCCAATCGAGCCGCCATGCGCGTAGATCTGCGTCGAATCGGTCGGTTTTCCGAATGAACTTTCGGGAGCGGGCGCGGAATTCGAGCCCGGACGCGACGTATTCCGCCGCGACTTGGGCCCGCGCGCGCCGCTGACCTGGATCGACTGAAGCGCGACGGCCGAAACGCCGGCGCCAAGGGCGGCGAAGCCCGCCTCTCCCATTGGAGTTCCCCGAGATGACCCAAGCGTACCGCGCCGCGGACGACTCCTCCCTGCTGCGCGCCTCCCGCGTCGGCCTCCGCCCCGCGATGCTGCTGTCCAGCACGGGCCTCGCCCTGGTGCTCGCCACGCCGGCCTTCGCCAGCGAATACACGTCCTGCCCGACGCCCTCGTCAGGCACGAGCCAGACCTGCACCACCCAGGGTTCGGCCGGATATTCAGACCTGCGGGTGACGACGACGATGGGCGCGGGCCAGAACCCGCCGTCGCAATACACCATCAACAACAGCCTGAGCCTCTACGGCGCGGGCAACTATTATTCGAGCCTGCTGCTGTCGATCACCGCCGGCGCCGGCAACGGCTCCGACAGCAACGGCAACGGCTACTCCGGCCACAACGGCCAATACGTCACCATCAACAATTCCGGGACCGTCTCCACCCCGGCCCCGACCTCGGAGCCGGCCATCGACCGCGGCCGCGCCTCTCCCGGCGACGACGCGGGCGCGGTGTTCTCGATCTTCGCGCAGACCGTCGGCGGAACGGGCGCCAACGCCCCCAGCACGGTGATCGGCGGCGGCGACGGCGGCAACGGCGGCCTGGCCGGCACCGCGACGATCCACAACACCGGCTCGGCCTCGGTCGCCGGCGACATCCGCAACGGCATGGTCGCGGTCTACGCCGAGGGCCGGGGCGGCACCGGCGGCCGCCAGGACAAGGACGCCACCTACGCCCAGAAGGGCGGCAACGGCGGCGGAGGCGCCTACGCCTACGTGACCAATGACGGGTCGGTCCATGCCAGCGGCTCCAGCGAGTCCTACATCTGGGGCATCGGCGCGCAGGCGGTCGGCGGCGAGGGCGCGGACAGCGGCTCCAACGGCGCGGCGGGCGGCTACGGCGGCACGGCGGCGGTCTGGAACAACGGAACCGTCGAAGTGACCGGCGCCCGCATGGGCGACGACTACATGCAGCTGGGCGTGCGCGGCATTTCGGCCGACTCGCCGGGCGGCGACGGGCGCTATTCCGACGACGGCGACCGCAACGGCGCCGACGGGGGCGGCGGCGGCTTCGTCACCATCCAGAACAAGGGGAGCCTCAACGTTTCGCGCAGCGGCGCGGCGGTGAGCGGCGACAGCTACTCCGCCGGCATGGTGGGCACGTCCTTCGGCGGCACGGGGGGCGAATCCGCCAACACCGTGACCAACACCACCAACCAGCGCGGCGGCTACGGCGGCCATGGCGGCTATGTCTCGCTCTACAATCTGGGCACGATCAGCACGACCGGCGACGAGGTCAACGGCATCGTGGCGCGGTCCCGCGGCGGCGACGGCGGCGCCGGGATCAACGACGGCTACGGCGCGAAAGCCGGCGACGGCGAGGACGTCACGGTCGGCCTGAACGGGACCATCGTCACCAACGGCAAGAACGCCGACGGCGTGGTCGCGATCTCCGAGGGCGGCACCGGCGGCCAGCAGAAATCGTCCAGCGGCTTCGCCGATTTCAACAGCGCTCATGCCGGCGACGGCGGCGCGGCCGGCTTCGTGACCATCAACAACGACGTCTACTGGAACGATTACGAGGCCGAGTATCAGGCGCCGTCCGGGTTCACCCCGGGCGGTTCGATCACCACCCATGGCGACTATTCCGAGGGGATCCTCGCCCAGTCGCTGGGCGGCGCGGGCGGCGACTCCCAGGGCGCCTTCGTGCTGTTCGGCAACAGCTCCCACGACTCGTCCAACGGCGGCGACGCGGGCGGCGTGTCGGTCAACGCCCATGTCTCGGTCCATACCTACGGCAAGTTCTCCACCGCCATCTTCGCCCAGTCCATCGGCGGCGGCGGCGGCAACGTGGGCGACGGCGGCGGGCTGATCGCGCTGTCGGGCGACGCGGGCGACGGGGCCCATGCCGGCGAGGTCGGCGTGCTCCAGCTCGCCCCCATCGTCACCGAGGGCGAAGGGGCCATCGGCATCCACGCCCAGTCGATCTCCGGCGGCGGCGGGCGCGTGGCCAACGAGACCGGCGTGATCACGGTCGGCGGGCAGGGCGGATCCTCGCCCAAGTCCAATCTCGCCGATATCAGCGCCTTCTCCGACATCACCACCTCGGGCGACTACGCCTACGGCGCGCTGGCCCAGTCGGTCGGCGGCGGCGGCGGCGACGGCGGCTCCACCTTCTCGATCAGCGCCGGATCGATCCCGGCGGTGGCGGTGGGCGGCGACGGCGGGGCCGCGGGCGACGGCGGCCAGGCGGTGATCCAGGCGGAGGCCAACAAGGTCTCCACCGCCGGTCACAACGCGCATGGCCTGATCGCCATGTCGGTGGGCGGCGGCGGCGGTTCGGGCGGCGACGCCACCTCGGACGCCGTGTCGATCTCCTCGCTGGCCATCGCCGGCGGCGCGAATTCCGCGGGCGCCGGCGACACGGCGAACGTCCAGACCTCGGGGACCGAAATCACCACCACCGGCAGCCACGCCGTGGGCGTGGTGGCGCTGTCGGTGGGCGGCGGCGGCGGCGCGGGCGGCTCGGCGTCGAGCTTCGACGCCTCGGTCGGCTTCTCCTCCGCGGTGGCGGTCGGCGGCTCGGGCGGGACCGGCGGCGCCGGCGGCCCGGCGCAGGCGTTCCTCTTCGGCTCCCGCATCACCACCGGCGACGCCGGCAACCTGGACGTGGCCAACGCGCACGGCATCATCGCCGCCTCGGTGGGCGGCGGCGGCGGCATGGGCGGCTCGGCCGCCTCCAAGGCGATCACCGCCACCGTGCCCACCGAGGAGCCGCAGGTCGACGGCGAGGTCAGCCTGTCGCTGGGCGGCTCCGGCGCCACGGGCGGGCATGGCGGAGCGGTCTACACGATCCTGGAGGACACGCTCGTCACCACCCTCTCCGACGGCTCCACCGGCATGCTGGCGCTGTCGGTCGGCGGCGGCGGCGGCGTGGGCGGCGACGCGGGCGCCTCGGGCGCCATGCTGACGCTGCCGGCGACGGGCGAGAACAAGGTGTCCTTCACCGTCAACATCGGCGTCGGCGGCAATGCCGGCCAGGGGTCGAACGGCGGCGCGGTCACCACGGAGCTGACCGGGGGCGAGGTCGTCACCCATGGCGATTACTCCAACGGCGTTCACATGCTGTCGCTGGGCGGCGGCGGCGGCGTCGGCGGGACCGGCAGCGCCGAGAAATTCAACCTCGAGATCCCCGGCCTGCCCAAGGACGAGGACGGCGACGGCGTCGACGACAACGAGGAGAACGGCGACGACGAGGGCGAGGACGGCAAGAAGAAGGTCAACGTCGCCGTGAACTTCACCGCCGGGATCGGCGGCAAGGGCGGCGCCGGCGGCGCCGGCGGCGCGATCTACTACGCGATGGACGAGCACAGCAACATCGTCACCATGGGCCAGGGCTCCAAGGGCGTGCTGATCCACTCGATCGGCGGCGGCGGCGGCGCCTCGCAGGGCGCGACGGTCGGCCTGGGCGCGAGCTTCCTGCCCGCAGGCGTCAGCCTCGGCGTCGGGCGCAACGGGCCCAACGGCGGCGCGGGCGGCGACATCACCGACGTGGCGCTCGACGGGGCGGTGCGCACCTTCGGCGCCGGCTCGGACGCGGTGTTCATCCAGTCGCTGGGCGGCGGCGGCGGCGTCGGCGGCTCCACCGGCGGCGCGGGCGCGGACGAAAGCGGCTACATCAAGGAAGTCAACGAGATCAAGGAGGACCTCGCCGGCAAGCTCGACATCCGACTGATGATCGGCGGGCGCGGCGGCGCGGCCGGCGACGGCGGCGACATCGGCTACGGGACCGACACCGGGCTGTCGCTGGGCGGCCAGATCTTCACCTATGGCGACCATTCCTCGGGCCTGGTGGTGCAGTCCATCGGCGCCGGCGGCGGCGACGGCGGCGCGGGCAACGCCCAGACCTCGCTGTCGCTGCTGCGCAGCTTCGTGGCGGTCGGCGGCAACGGCGGCGCTTCGGGCGACGGCGGGCGGATCAAGCTCGAGCTCGACGGCGGCACGGTCTTCACCCAGGGCGTCGGCTCCTACGGCATCTTCGCCCATTCCATCGGCGGCGGCGGCGGCAAGGGCGGCGACGCGACCCGGTCGATGTGCAAGAAGCTGAACATCGGCGGCGGCTGGGCGGCGACCGCTCTGGAGGCCATCGGCGTCGGCGAGGACGAGGAGATCACCCCCGACGACATGTGCGTCGAGATCCCGTCCTGGGACAACATCCAGGGCAAGGACGGCGTGGCCGGCGACGGCGGCGAGGTGCATGTGGGCGCGGCGGGCCAGATCGCCACGGTCGAGACCCATGGCGACTTCTCCCACGCCGTCGTCGCCCAGTCGATCGGCGCGGGCGGCGGCGTCGAGGCCACCGGCAACTCCTACTCGGCCAACGACCCCGACGCGACGCCGGACGACCTGGCGGTCGACGTGGCGCTGGGCGCCACCGGCGCGACCAAGAGCTCGGGCACCGGCGGCGCGGTGACGGTGGCGGGCAAGCTGACGCTGTCCACCGCCGGCGACGGCGCGGCGGGCATCCTGGCCCAGTCGATCGCGGGCGGCGGCGGCTTCGCCGGCGTCAACGGCATCGCCGGGGTGGCGCTGGGCGCGGCGGGGGCCGAGCACGGAACCTCCTCGGTCGGGACCAACGTGACCGTGACGCTGGACAGCGGATCGCGGATCGTGACCACAGGCCTGACCTCCCACGGCATCCTCGCCCAGTCCATCGGCGGCGGCGGCGGCTTCGTGGCCGGCGCGCTGACCGACACGGCGCTGGACGGCGGGAACATCCACGTGCTGGCCGGCGGGACCAACCACACCACCGGCGACGCGGCCTCGGCCACGGTGACCACGGCCGGGCCGGTGACCACCTCCGGCCGCTTCGCGCGGGCGATCCTCGCCCAGTCGATCGCCGGCGGCGGCGGCGTCTATTCGGGCGTGGACGCCGGCGAGACGGGCGCGTCGGTCGACGTGCCCGTGACGCTGGGCGCGGCGATGACCTCGGGCAGCGCCGGTTCGGTGGAGGTGACGCCGAAGAACCTCACCACCTCCTCCCGCGGGGCGGACGCGGTGCTGGCGCAGTCCATCGGCGGCGGCGGCGGCGTGGTGGATCTCGCCAACCGCAGTTCCTCGGACCTCACGCCGACCTCGCTGGTCACCATGGGGTATACCGACGGCGACCAGAACACGCTGAACGGCGGCGCCGTCGTCGTGTCGCTCAACGGCTCGGGCGGCACGCCGAACCTGACCACCTCCGGGCCCGAGGCCTATGCGGTGCTGGCGCAGTCCATCGGCGGCGGCGGCGGCGTGGTGACCGACGCCACCTCCTCGGTCGCCGCGACCGTGCAGGTCGGCGCCACCGCCACGGGCAGCAACACGGCCCATGCCGGCACGGTCACCGTGACGGACTACGCCGGCATCGTCACCGCGGGCGACGACGCCCATGCCATCGTGGCGCAGTCCATCGGCGGCGGCGGCGGCGTGGCGCGGCTCGGAACCGCCTCCGGCTCGGCCCGCCTTGGCCGGAGCACCGCCTCCTACGCCGGCGACGCCAACACCGGCGGGGCGGTCAACGTGGACGTCGGTTTCTCGGGGATCAACGGCACCTCGGGCGACCGGGCCTTCGGCATCGTGGCCCAGTCCATCGGCGGGGGCGGCGGAATCCTGTCCACGCGCGGCGGCACGCTGGACAGCCTGACGCTGGCCGGCCAGTACGGGCGCGGAGACGCGAGCGACGTCTACGTCCGGATCAAGACCAACACCGGCCAGCTGATGACCGAGGGCGCCGGCTCCCATGCCATCATCGCCCAGTCCATCGGCGGCGGCGGCGGCATCGGCGGCAACGTCAACTTCCGGAACGGCATCAACCTCGACGTGTTCGACAGCGACCCGACCTTCGGCGACCAGGTCGGCTACGGCAACGGCGGCGCGGTGACGGTGGACGTGCAGGACGACGTGACCACCAAAGGCAACGGGGCCTACGGCGTCATCGCCCAGTCGATCGGCGGCGGCGGCGGCATCGGCGGTCTCGGCGGCGGGGCCACGGCCTTCGCCGGCAAGACCTCGGGGCGGACCAACACCTCCGGCGTGTTCAGCACCGCGGGCGAGGTGACGGTGAACGTCGCCTCCGGCGTCACGGTGGACGCGCAGGGCGAGAATTCCGTCGGGATCTTCGCCCAGAGCCTCGGCGACGCCAACCCGAACCCGAGCGCCGACCAGACCATCACCCTGACCGTGGACGGCACGGTGAACGGCGGAACCGGGGACACGGCCTACGGCATCCTCGCCCATGGCGGCAACGCCGACAACAAGCTGACCGTGACGTCGACCGGGCGGATCACCTCCGGCGGCGCCACCTCGGTCTACTATCTGGGAGAGACCTCGGACAACGCCACCAGCCGGTTCTACCTGAGCAACCACGGCTACATCTCCGGCAACGTGGTGGGCTACTACGCCGACGGCACGCTGTTCGAGCAGTTCACTCCGGGCACCAGTCTCGACCTGGTGGCGCAGAACGGCCCGACGCTCGGCGCCCCGGCGCTGACCCTGGTCAACCGCCGCGGCGGCGTGCTGACCGGCGCCGACACCTATGGCGGCGACGTGTTCAACCGGGGCCGGCTGGTGGTCGGCGACGACGCCGCACGGCGGGGCCTGCGCATCGAGGGCGACTTCGTGCAGGGCGCCGGCGGCGCCACGGTGGCGGCGGTCGATTTCGTCGCCCGCCGCGGCGCGGTGCTGAGCGTGGGCGGCGACGCCGAACTCGCCGGCAAGCTGGAGATCGCGCCGACCACGGTGCTCAAGGGCGCCGCGCTCGACCTGGTCGCGGTCGAAGGGAACACGATGGGCCGGTTCGACGAGATCCGCTCGGAGCTGTTCACCTACGGTCAGACCATCCATTCGGGCGGGGTGACGGTGGGTCCGATCATGGCCGATTTCGATCAGCCGCGCTTCGGCCTCTCCGCCGAGCAGAAGACCATGAGCGTCTATCTGGAGGAGGTGTTCGAGGCGTCGGACGAAACCTATGGCGAGACCTTCGGGGCGCTCGACGCCGCGGTGGCGCTGGACGCGTCCAGCTTCGGCTCGGTGCTGACCGCGCTGGCGCCCGGCGCCTCCCTGGCCGGGGCGGCGTCGAACCTGGAGCTGAGCCTGTCGCGCTTCGACAACCTGCTGTCCTGCGGCGACCGGCCGTGGGACCGGCGGGCCGCGTCGGAGGGTCGCTGCGTGATCGCCCAGACCACCGGGGTCGCGCTGACCCAGGACGGTCGGGCCGGCGGCGCGGGCTATGACGGCTCGGTGTTCTCCATGACGCTCGGCCTGCGCCGGCCGGTGGAGGGGCTGGCGATGGGCGACGTGACCGTCGGCCTGATGGCGGCCTATGAGCGGTCGGCCTTCGACGGCGACTTCGGGGCGGACAGCGAGGGCGACACGGTCGCGCTGGGCGTCTCGGCCACCCGGTCCTGGGGCGGCCTGTCGGGGACGCTGGCGCTGGGCGGCAGCTACGGCGTGCACGACGTCACCCGCGACTTCACCTCCCCCACCGGGGCGGCCAAGGCGCGGAGCGACTACGCGGCCTGGTCGGCGGGCATCCGCGGACGGCTGGACTACGGGATCGAGTTCGGCGGCCTCACGGTCACGCCGGCGCTGGATCTCGACCTGGTCCACGCCGCCAACGAGGGCTACCGCGAGACCGGCGCCGGCGCCTTCGACCTGAAGGTCGAGGACGGATCGGAGACCGCGTTCCGGGCCACGCCCTCCATCGGGCTGGCGCAGACGCTGTCGCTGGGCGAGACGGGGGCGGCGACGATCTGGGGCACGGGCGGCGTCAGCTTCTCCACCTCGGACGCCTACACCACCACGGCGCGCTTCGCGTCCTCGACGGCGGTGGGGGGCTTCTCGTCCTCGACGCCGGTGGCGGATGTGGCGGCGCGGGTCGCGGCCGGCGTCAGCTTCGCGGCGACCGAGCGGCTCGACGTGGGCCTGCGCTACGACGGCGCCTTCGGCGACGGCTACACGGCCCATGCCGGGTCGCTGCGGCTGAACTGGAAGTTCTGACCGGACCGGCGGCCGGAGGCCTCGCGCCTCCGGCCGGCGAAGATCGCAGGGCCGTCCCGCCTTCCCCGGCGGGGCGGCCTTTTTCGTGACGGGCCGTCTCGGGGCGGGAAGGGGGCGCGGACAGGCGGAGCCGGCCAGCGCCCGGATGTCGCCCATCGCGGCCCTTGCCAAGCGGGACCGCCTCGGCTACTCCCGCGGCCGGCGCCGGTGTAGCTCAGCTGGTAGAGCACGTCATTCGTAATGATGGGGTCGTAGGTTCGAGTCCTATCACCGGCACCACCCTCCGAAATCAGGGCGGAGCCCGATCCCGCCGGACCGTCGCGGTCCGGGAGGCGGCGGGCAGGTCATCGGCTGCGGGACAGGGGCTGGATCACCAGGGCGCCCGCTTCCCGCGCGATGAAGCTTTCCACCCCGTAGACCTCGCGCAGGCGCGCGGCCGTCAGCACCGCTTCGGGCGGGCCGTCGGCCACCACCCGGCCGCGGTCGAGCATCACCAGCCGGGTGCAAAAGCGGGCCGCGAGGCCCAGATCGTGCAGCGACGCCATGGCGGCGGCGCCCCCGGCGGCGAGCGCGGCGAAAGCCTCCATGCAGGCGAGCTGATGGGCGGGGTCGAGCCCGGCGACCGGCTCGTCGGCCAGGGTCAGGGGCGCCTCCTGGGCCAGCGCCCGGGCGATCAGCGCGCGGGCCTGCTCGCCGCCCGAAAGCTCGGTGGCGGGGCGATCGGCGAAGCGGGCGACGTCCATGCGGGCCATGGCGCGGGCCACGGCCTCGCGGTCCGCATCCGTCATCGGCGCGCCGGGGATGCGGCGGGGAAGCCGGCCGAGCGCCACCAGCGTCTCCACCGTCACCGGCCAGGCGATCTCGCGCGATTGCGGCAGCCAGGCGGCGGCGCGGGCGCGTTCGCGCGCGGGGAGCGCGGCGAGGGAGCTTTCGCCCCCGGCCGGCAGCAGGCCCAGCGCGCCGCGCATCAGCGAGGACTTGCCGGCGCCGTTCGGGCCGACGAGGCCGACCAGCTCTCCCGCCTCAACGCGCAGGGTGACGGAGCGAACCGCGTCCCGCGCGCCGAGGCGCACGGACAGGGCGCGGAGCGTCAGCAGGGTCATGCGAGGCCCCGACGGGTGGAGAGGACCAGACGCAGGAAGAAGGGCGCGCCGACCAGCGCGGTCAGCACGCCGAGCTTGAGGTCCCGTTCCGGGGCCACCAGCCGCACCGCGATGTCGGCGGCCAGCAGCAGCGCCGCGCCTCCCAGCGCCGCGGCGGGCAGCAGGCGGGCGGGACGGGCGCCGACGGCCCGGCGCAGCAGGTGCGGGGCGACGAGCCCGACGAAGCCCACCCCCCCGGCCACCGCCGTCGCCGCCCCGACCGAGGCGGCCGTGCCCAGCACCAGCGCCAGCCGCAGCCGGTCGAGCCGCACGCCCAGGGACGCGGCCGCGTCCTCGCCCAGCGTCAGCGCGTCCAGCCCGCGGCCCGCGACCGCCAGCGCCGCCCAGCCCGCCAGCATGAAGGGGGCGGCGAGCTGCACGTGCAGCCAGGACCGGTCTGCGAGCGACCCCATCATCCAGAACATGATCTCGGTCGCGGCGAAGGGGTTGGGCGACAGGTTCAGCGCCAGCGCGGTCAGCGCGCCGCACAGCGCCGACAGCGCCACGCCGGCGAGGATCAGGGTCAGCGCCCCGCCCCGCGCCCCCGCCAGCCCCAGCAGCATCAGGGCGGCCAGCGCCGCGCCGCCCAGCGCCATCAGCGGCAGCGCCAGCGGGATAAGCAGCGAGAGGCCGGTGTAGATCGCCGCCACCGCCCCCAGCGAGGCGGCGCCGGTCACGCCCAGCAGGCCGGGCTCGGCCAGCGGGTTGCGCAGATAACCCTGCAGCGCCGCGCCCGACAGGCCCAGCGTCGCGCCGATCATCAGCCCCAGCACGGCGCGGGGCGCGCGGATCTCGCGCATCACCAGCGTCTCGGCCTCGCCGCGCCCGGCGAGCAGGGCGGCGAGGCCGTCGGCCAGGCCGAGGCCGGCCGGCCCGATCAGCAGCGAGGCGCAGAACAGGGCCGCGACCAGCAGGCCCAGCGCCGCCAGCAGCCAGGGATAGGGAAGCCTCATCGCGCCGCCCCCCCGCGCCCGTCGCCCGCGGTCAGCGTTCGGCGGGCGGCGGCGAGGTCGGCGACCGCCCCCGCGGCGAAGGGCGCGCCGCAGACCCAGCGTGCGTCGGCGATCGCCGCGGCGCCGGCGCGCGACAGCAGCGGGGCCAGCGCCGGGTGGCGGACCTCCGCCTCGGACAGCGAGGGCGGCGAGAACGGCCGCCCGGTGACGAGCAGTTCGGGCGCGCCCATCACCAGCCGCTCCAGCGGCAGGCGGGCGGTTCCGACGAGGCCCAGTTCGGCGCCCAGATTGCGCAGCCCGGCGGCGTCGAGGATCTCATGCGCCAGCGTGCCCGCGCCCGAGGACCAGGCGCCGGCATAGCGCAGGGCGGCCAGCGGACGGGCCTCGTCCGCGCCGGCGCGGGCGGCCTCCAGCCCGGCGTCGAGCTCCGCGACCAGCGCCTCGGCCCGGGCCTCGCGGCCCAGCAGCGCGCCCATGCGGCGCAGGTCGGCGCGGATGCCGTCGAAGCCGGCGGGCGGGGCGAACTCCTCGACCCGGAAGCCCAGGCGGCGCAGCATCGACACGGATTCGCGGGTGGTGAAGGCGCCCGCGACGATCAGGTCGGGGCGCATGAGAAAGATCTCCTCGGCCCGCCCGTGATTGGCGACATAGGCGCCGGCGCGGTCGTGCAGGACCGAGGCGCGCGGATCGGAGGCCATCCAGGACACGGAATGCAGCTGGCCCGGCGCGGCCAGCAGCATCGCCATCTGATCGGTGCACAGGTTCATCGACACCACCCGCCGCGGGGCGTGGTCCGGACGCGCGGGCGCGGCGCCGCCGCCCCCGCTCTCCGCCGCCGAGGGGAGCGCGGAGGCGACGACAGCCGCCCCCGCGAGCGCGAGGACCACGGCGCGTCCGGCGCGGGCGGCCCCCCGCCTCAAAACCGGACCCGGAGGCCCAGATAGGCCGCGACGCCCTGCGTGGCGTAGCCGTCGATCTCCTGGTAATCGGCGTCGAAGGCGTTGGAGACGCGGCCGAAGACCTCGGCCTGCGGGCTCACCGAATAGCTGGCCGCGACATTCACCACCACATAGTCGTCCAGCGCCACGCGTCCGCCCGAATAGGCGCCCGCGGCGGTGTAGTCCAGGTCCACGTTCCCCGCCGCGTAGCGCCCGTCCACGGACAGCCGCAGGCGGCCGTCCAGCAGGCTCAGCGTGGCGTTCGCGCCCAGCTCATGCTCGGGCCGGCGCACCTCGACCAGCCCGCCCGGATCCTCGGCGTCGAGCCAGGTGTAGTCGAGCCCGAAGCTCAGCGCCTCGGTGGCGCGCAGGGTGGCCGAGACCTCGACACCCTGGCGATGCGACGTCCCTGCCAAATTGACCGGCGAGCCGATGAAGTTCGCGTCGTAGGCCGTGCCGATCTCATTGGTCAGGTCCTGGTTGAAATAGGTCGCGTCCACCACCAGCCGGTCGCGCCACAGGCGCTGCTCCACGCCCGCGTCCCAGCCGAAGCTCTCCTCCGGCTTCAGGTCCGGATCGCCCCTCCACTGGCCGGGGGTGTAGCCGAACTGCTCGAACATCGTGGGGTTCACCACCGCCGTTCCCGCCGAGGCGTGCAGCCGCGTGCCCGAGGACGCGATCCGCCAGGACGCGCCCGCGCTCCAGGTCGTGGCGTCGTCGAAATCGTCGTTGAAGTCGTGCCGCAGGCCGAGCTGAAGGTCCAGCGCCGAAAGGAACGTGCCGCGATACTCCGCCGCCAGCCCCGCCAGCCCGCGGGACTGGGTGTCGAGCTGGCTGGGGTCGAAAACCAGGGCCGCGCTGTCGAAAACGAAGGTCTCGCGCTCGTATTCCGCCCGGGCGGTCAGGGTGTGGAGCGCGGCGTCGAGGTCGGCGCGGTCGAGGCCCGCGGTGGTCTGCGCCGAAAGCTGCAGCCGGGTCGCGGTGGTGGGCGAGCCGGAATTCGTCCCGTTCAGCGTGCTGGAATCGTCGGCGTGCAGGTAGGAGGCCCGCGCCTCGGACCGGAACCGGCCATGGGTCGCGATGGCGAAGAGCGAGCCGAAGGCCTCGGTCCGGTCATGGGCGGAGGCGTCGTCATAGACCAGCCCGGCCCGGGTCGGCGCGGCGAAGGCGTAGCCGTCGGTGTCCGAATGACGGTCCGTCACCCGAAGCGCGCCGCCCAGCGTCAGCCAGTCGGCGGCGAACAGCTCTCCGCGCGCGTTGACGGTCAGGTTGCGGTCGCCGTCCTTCTCCCCGCCGGGCGTGCCGGAGATGTCGAAGCCCTCGGTCTCGCGCCGGGCCAGCGAAAGCGAGAAGGCGCCCCGCTCGCCCAGCCCGCGCAGGGCGGCCTGCACGGCGCCGGTCCCGTCGGTCCCGGCCTCGGCCTCGCCCGACCAGCGCAGCCCCGGTTCGGTCGCGCGCCGGGTGGTGATGGAGATCACGCCGCCCAGCGCGTTGGCGCCGTAGAGCGAGGATTGCGGGCCGCGCAGCACCTCGATGCGCGCGATATCGGCGGCGAGCAGGCCGCCGAAGTCGTATTCGCCCTGCTCGGGGGCCGAGACCTCGACCCCGTCGATCAGCACCAGCGTATGGTTGCTTTCGGCCCCGCGCAGCCGGACCTGCGTGGTTCCGCCCGGACCGCCGGTGCGCGAGACCGCGACGCCGGGCAGGGCGCGCAGCGCGTCCACGGCGTAGGCGATCCGGCGGTCGTCCAGCGCCTCGGCCGTGACGACGGAATAGGCGCGGCCATACGCATCGGCGGCGATGGGCGTCAGGCCGCCGGAGATCACCACGGGATCGAGCTCGTAGGGCGCCTCCGCCTCCGGGGGCGCGGTCTGGGCCAGCGTCGCCGGGGCGGAGAGCAGCAGCGCCGCGGCCGAGAGCGTGAGCGCGGGGACGGCGACGGGCGTCGCGGATGGATTTCGGGACATGCATACCCCCTCGTTGCGCCGGCGCGGCTGCGGCCGGTCGGCGACGGCGCGTCGCGGGCGCGGGGCCGGCGACGCCGAATGAACGTCCGGGGGCGGGGCGCTTCTTGGGGGAAGACCTCGACCCGTCAGACGACGACTGCGAAGTCACCGCTGCGGATCGAACCGCTCCGCCGCGCGCCCCGCACGGAGGAAGGATGACGGGATCCCGGCAGGTCTCCTGGCTCGCGGGTCAGCGCCGGTCCCTCGCCTTCCCGGCCTTTGCCTGCGGGATTTTCTCCCGGGGCGCGGACCAGTGGCGTTTCGAGGGTCGGCTCGCCGCTCACAGTTGCGGGGGCAGCCGCGGACTCGGCCCCGGGGTGGGGCCTCACCGCGTTCCCTTTTGCGTCCGGCCGGGGGCGAGCCCCCGGCGCGGAACCGGAACGCGCGCAAGATGACCGCGCCGCCGGGCCGCGTCAATCGTCGGGCCGCAGGGGCGCGTCCGACGTCTTCCCGCAGGGTCGCGACCATCGCCGGCCTGTCGGGCCGCGGCGACGTCATTCCGGCGCGGGCCGCGCCTCGGGGAAGGCCCGCGCGATGTCGAGAAAGCCCGACAGGAAGGCGACGCCGGCATCGGCGGCGCGGGCGCCGACATGGATCGACTTGGCGATCCCCTCCGGCCCCATCCGCAGCGCCGCGATGGGCAGGCGGCCCGCGGACTCGGCGATCAGCCAGTCGGGCAGGGGGGCCACGCCCCGGCCGGCGGCGACCATCTGCAGCATGATGTCGGTGGTCTCCACCGCCCGGTGCGCGCGGGGCTGGCGCTGGGCGGGCAGAAGGAAGCGGGTGAACACGTCCAGCCGCTCGGTCGCGACCGGGTAGGTGATCAGCAGCTCGCGCTCCAGATCCTCGGGCGCGACCACGCGGCGGTCGGCGAGCGGGTGGTCCGCTGCCACCGCCAGCACCAGTTCGTAGTCGAAGACCGGGGTGAAGATCAGCTCCTCCCGCAGCACCGGGTCGGGGGTGATCAGCAGGTCGATCTCCTGCCCCATGAGCGCGTCCAGCCCGGTGAACTGGAACGCCTGCTTGACGTCCAGATCCACGTCCGGCCAGGCGGCGAGAAACGGCTCCACCACCTTCAGCAGCCAGCGGTAGCAGGGATGGCATTCCATGCCGATGCGCAGCTCTCCCCGCCGGCCGGAGGCGTATTCGGCGATCTCCGCCTCCGCCTGCTCGATCTGGGGCAGCACCCGCTGGGCGAGGGTCAGCAGGCGGCGACCGGCGCGGGTCAGGCGCAGACGGCGGCCGTCGCGTTCCCACAGCGTCGCCTCCAGCTCCCGCTCCAGCCGCCGTATGGCGTGGCTGACCGCGGACTGGGTCAGGTTCAGCCGGTCGGCGGCGGCGGTGACGCCGCCCTGGCGATCGACCTCGCGCAGGATGGCGAGGTGCTGACGGTCGAGCATGGCGGGGCCTCCGGCGGTTGCGCGTCTGCGGACAGGGCGGCTGACATATGACGGGGTGTCATCGTTTGCGCGGCAAATGTCAATTTACCGACATGCCGCGAAGGATGTATCCGGGGCGCTCGCCACGAAAGGACCGAGATGCACAGCTTTCAGCTTCCGCAGAGCCCCGCGTTCGACGCGCTCGCCCGGGCGGCGCGCGACCGGATCCTCATCCTCGACGGGGCCATGGGCACCATGATCCAGACGCTGGGCCTGGACGAGACCGCCTTCCGCGGCGACGGGAAAGGCGGCGGGCATTCCTGCGCGATCCACTCGGACCACCCCCAGCAGGGCAACAACGACCTGCTGGTCCTGACCCAGCCGCAGGAGATCGAGGCGATCCACTACGCCTTCGCCATGGCCGGCGCGGATATCGTGGAGACCAACACCTTCTCCTCCACCACCATCGCGCAGGCCGATTACGGGCTGGAGGCGCAGGTCCATGCGCTCAACGTCGCGGGCGCGCGGGCGGCGCGGCGGGCGATGGACCGCGCCACCGCGCAGGACGGGCGGCCGCGCTGGGTGGCCGGCGCGGTGGGGCCGACCAACCGCACCGCCTCGATCAGCCCCGACGTGAACGATCCCGGCTACCGCGCCGTGACCTTCGACGACCTGCGCCGCGCCTATGGCCAGCAGATCCGCGGGCTGATCGAGGGCGGGGCCGACCTGATCCTGATCGAGACCATCTTCGACACGCTCAACGCCAAGGCCGCGATCTTCGCCTGTTTCGAGATCTTCGCCGAGATCGGGCGCCGGCTGCCGGTGATGATCTCGGGCACCATCACCGACGCCTCGGGGCGCACGCTGTCGGGGCAGACGCCGACCGCCTTCTGGCACTCGGTCCGCCACGCGCGGCCCTTCACCGTGGGGCTGAACTGCGCGCTGGGCGCGGACGCCATGCGTCCCCATCTGGCGGAGCTGGCGGGCGTCGCCGACGCGCTGGTCTGCGCCTATCCCAACGCCGGCCTGCCCAACGCCTTCGGCCAGTATGACGAGACGCCCGACGAGACCGCGGCCAAGGTCGAGGTCTTCGCGAAGGAAGGTCTGGTGAACGTGGTCGGCGGCTGCTGCGGCACCACCCCCGACCATATCCGCGCGATCGCGGAGCGGGTGGCGTCCCACGCCCCCCGTCGCCTGGAGGAGACGGCCGATGTCTGACCGCCTGCTGCGCCTCTCGGGCCTGGAGCCCTTCGTCCTCACCAAGGACATCCCCTTCGTGAACGTGGGGGAGCGCACCAACGTCACCGGCTCGGCCCGGTTCCGCAAGCTGATCACCAACCGCGACTACGCCGCGGCGCTGGACGTGGCCCGCGACCAGGTGGAGAACGGCGCCCAGATCATCGACGTCAACATGGACGAGGGGCTGATCGACTCGAAGCAGGCGATGATCGACTTCCTCAACCTCGTCGCCGCCGAGCCCGACATCGCCCGCGTGCCGATCATGATCGACAGCTCCAAATGGGAGGTGATCGAGGCCGGCCTGCGATGCGTGCAGGGCAAGCCGGTGGTCAACTCGATCTCGCTCAAGGAAGGCGAGGAGGCGTTCCGCCATCACGCCGGCCTCTGCCTCGCCTATGGCGCGGCGGTGGTGGTGATGGCCTTCGACGAACAGGGCCAGGCCGACAGCCTCGCCCGCAAGACCGAGATCTGCGCCCGCGCCTACCGCATCCTGGTGGACGAGGTCGGCTTCCCGCCCGAGGACATCATCTTCGACCCCAACGTCTTCGCCGTGGCGACGGGGATCGAGGCGCATGACAACTACGGGGTCGATTTCATCGAGGCGGCCCGCTGGATCCGGGCCAACCTGCCCCACGCCCATGTCTCGGGCGGGGTGTCGAACCTGTCGTTCTCGTTCCGCGGCAACGAGCCGGTGCGCGAAGCGATGCACGCGGTGTTCCTCTACCACGCCATCAAGGCGGGGATGGACATGGGCATCGTCAACGCCGGTCAGCTCGCGGTTTACGACCAGATCGACGCCGACCTGCGCGAGGCCTGCGAGGACGTGGTGCTGAACCGCGCGCCCGCCAATGGCGGGAACCCCACCGAGAACCTGCTGGAGATCGCCGAGCGGTTCCGCGGCGACAAGCGGGAGGCGAAGACCCGCGACCTCGCCTGGCGGGAATGGCCGGTGGAGAAGCGGCTCGAACACGCGCTGGTCAACGGCATCACCGAATTCGTGGAGGCCGACACCGAGGAGGCGCGGCAGGCCGCCGAGCGTCCGCTGCATGTCATCGAAGGCCCGCTGATGGACGGCATGAACGTCGTCGGGGATCTGTTCGGCGCGGGCAAGATGTTCCTCCCGCAGGTGGTGAAATCCGCCCGCGTGATGAAGCAGGCCGTCGCCGTGCTGCTGCCCTTCATGGAGGAGGAGAAGCGCGCCTCGGGCGCCGCGCAGCGACAGGCGGCCGGCAAGGTGCTGATGGCGACCGTGAAGGGCGACGTTCACGACATCGGCAAGAACATCGTCGGCGTCGTGCTGGCCTGCAACAATTACGAGATCATCGACCTTGGCGTCATGGTCCCGCCCCAGAAGATCCTGGAGACCGCGAAGGCGGAGGGGGTGGACGTGATCGGCCTGTCGGGCCTCATTACGCCGTCGCTGGACGAGATGGCCCATCTCGCCGCGGAGATGGAGCGCGAGGGCTTCGACATCCCGCTGCTGATCGGTGGGGCCACCACCTCCAAGGTGCATACGGCGGTGAAGATCTCGCCGCGCTATGCGCGCAGCCAGGCGATCTACGTGACCGACGCGAGCCGGGCGGTGGGCGTGGTGTCCTCCCTGCTCAGCGAGACGCAGCGCGAGGGCTACATCGCGGGCGTGCGCGCCGAATACGCCGAGGTGGCCGAGCGTCACGAGCGGGCCGAGCGCGCCAAGCGCCGCCTGCCGCTGGCCGCCGCCCGCGCCAACCCGGTGAAGATCGACTGGGCCGGCTACGCGGCGCCGGCGCCGTCCTTCCTGGGAACCCGGGTCATCGAGGACTGGGATCTGGCCGAGATCGCGCGCTTCATCGACTGGACGCCGTTCTTCCAGACCTGGGAGCTGAAGGGCGTCCATCCGCGCATCCTGGACGATCCGACCTATGGCGAGGCCGCGCGCAACCTGATGAAGGACGCCGAGGCGATGCTTGAGAGGATCGTCGCCGAAAAATGGTTCGGCCCGCGCGCCGTGGTCGGCTTCTGGCCGGCCAACGCGGCGGGGGACGATATCCGGCTGTGGGCGGATGCGGGCCGGACGGCGCCGCTCGCCACGCTGCATACGCTGCGCCAGCAGACCTCCAAGCGGGGCGACCGGCCCAACGCCGCGCTGGCGGATTTCGTCGGCCCGGAGGGGGTGGCGGACCATGTGGGCGGCTTCGTGGTCACCGCGGGTCCGGAGGAGGCGGAGATCGCCGCCCGGTTCGAGAAGGCGGGCGACGACTACGGCGCGATCATGGTCAAGGCGCTGGCCGACCGTTTCGCCGAGGCGATGGCGGAGATGCTGCACCAGCGCGTGCGCCGGGAGCTCTGGGCCTACGCCCCCGACGAGGCCTTCGTCCCGCAGGAGCTGATAGGGGAGCCCTATCGCGGCATCCGCCCCGCCCCCGGCTATCCCGCCCAGCCCGACCATACCGAGAAGACCACGCTGTTCGCGCTGCTCGACGCCGAGGCCGCGACCGGGGTGGCGCTGACCGAGAGCATGGCGATGTGGCCGGGCTCCTCGGTCTCGGGGCTCTATATCGGGCATCCGGACGCCTATTACTTCGGCGTCGCCAAGGTGGAGCGGGATCAGGTCGAGGACTACGCCGCGCGCAAGGGCATGGCGGTGGAGGAGGTGGAGCGCTGGCTGGCGCCGGTGCTCAACTACCGCCCCGCCGACCTCGCGGCGGACGCCGCCGCCTGAGCTTGGGGGCCTGAGACCTGAGACCTGAGACCGGGGGGACCGGCGGGACGGCCCTGTTCCGCGCCTGCGGCGCGGAAGGCGCCCGCCCGCCGGCCCGTCCCGCCGCCCGGCCGCGCGCTCAGCAGGGGGCGAGGCCCAGATGCGCGCGGAACCGGGTCTTGATGAAGGTCGCGTCGCGCGGAGGGAGGGAGCGGGGCGGGTTCTCCGCCGCGATCTTGAGCACCGCCATCCGCGGCCCTTCCGCCGGGTCGCGCAGGCGCAGGGCCAGCGCGTCCACCTCCTGCAGCCCGTGCAGGGTCGCGGCCTCGGCCCAGCCCGCCGCCGCGGCCATGGCGGCGAGGTCGAGGCCCCGGCCGGTATGGCTGCGCTGCATCCCCGTCTCGCCGTAATGGCCGTTGTCGAGCACGATCAGGTCGAGGTTGCGCGGCCGCGCCGTGGCGATGGTGGCCAGCGCGCCGAGCGCCATCAGCTGCTCGCCGTCGCCGGTGATCGCCATCACCCGCCGCCCCGGCTGCGCCAGCGCCAGCCCCAGCGCCACCAGCGCGGCCCCGCCCATGGCGCCCCACAGGTAGTAGTTGGCCGGGTCGTCGCCGGCCGCATGCACGTCGTAGCTGGGAGAGCCGAGCCCGGTCACCACCAGCGCCCCGTCCCGCGCCGCGATCAGCCGGGCCACCGCCGCGCGGCGGTCCATGCCGGTTCCCTGTCCCTGCGTCGTCGCATCGCTCATCGCGGTCACCATTTCTTGCGGCCCAGCAGGCGCTGGCCGATCAGCACGGCGACCTGCTGGTCGCTCTCGAACGCCATGTCAGCGGCCTGGGCCGTGATCTCCAGCAGGTCGGCCCCGGTCTCGGCCCGCAGGACCGTCACCCCGATCGCCTCCAGCGCCGGCTGCGTCGCCCGGCTCATCGGGACCTGCCACGGGTTGAACTCGCCCCACTCGCCCCGCATCGTCACCAGCATCAGCAGCGGCATCCGCGCCTGCACGGGCAGCGACAGCATGTTGATGCAGTTGCCCACGCCCGAGGACTGCATGAGCAGGACCGAGCGCACGCCGCCCAGCCAGGCCCCGGCGGCGATGGCGATCCCCTCCTCCTCGGTGGTCAGGGAGATGGCGTGCACGTCCTCGTCCGCCTCGAATCGTCGGATCAGGGTGGCGTGGCCGGCGTCGGGCACGTAGCTCGCCTGTCGCACGCCCGCCGCCTTGAGCAGGGCGTGCAGGCGGTCGGGCCAGTCGGTGACGTCCGGAGCGGCGTCCGGAGCGGCGGTGTCGGGCATCGGGTCCTCCCTTTGAACGGCGTTTCCCCCTGCCTAGCCTTTCCCGTTCGCTATGACATCGAGCCTTTCTCGCTATCAGCCATAGCGATATTCTATCGGAATGGACATCAACCAGCTTCGCACCCTGCTGCATGTCGCCGAACTGGGCAGCCTCTCGCGCGCCGCCGAGCGGCTGCGCATCGCCCAGCCCGCCCTGTCGCGGCAGGTGCGCCTGCTGGAGGAGGAGCTGGGCGCCCGCCTTTTCGACCGGCACGGTCGCGGGATGACGCCGACGGAGAAGGGCCGGGAGGCGCTGCGCCACGCCCAGCGGGTGATGGCCGAGCTGGAGGAGATCCGCGCGGCGGTGGCCGACGAGGACGCGGCGCTGCGCGGGCATGTCTCGGTCGGGATGCCGCCCACCGTCTCGGCGATCCTGGCGAGGCCGCTGGTCGCGGCGTTCTCGGCCCGCCACCCGGACGCCACGCTGCGCATCGTGGACGCCTATACCGGCTATCTGCGCGACTGGCTGCACCGGGGGGAGCTGCATCTGGCGATCATGTATCAGTCGCCGCCGGCGCGTTCGCTGCGGGTGACGCCGCTGCTGGAGGAACGGCTGCACCTGGTCGGCCCGCCGGGGGCGGGTCTGTCGCCCGCGCGGCCGGTCACGGCGGCGGAGGTCGCGGCGCGGCGGCTGTTCCTGCCCAGCCCCGGCCACGGCCTGCGCGCGCTGGTCGAGACCTGGGCCGCGGCCGCGGGCGTGGCGCTCGACGTGCGGGTGGAGGCCGACAGCTACGCCATCCTGACGGCGCTGGCCGAGACGGGGCCGGGCTGCACCCTGCTGCCGCTGGCCCCGATCCGGCGGGAGATCGCGGCCGGGCGGCTGGCCCATGCCCCCATCGCCGATCCCGCGCCGCGGCGGCGGCTGGAACTGGCGATGCCGGCCGACCGCGCCGCCCCCCGGCTGGCCCGCTTCGCGGCGCAGGCGCTGCGCGACATCGCCGGCGATCTGGTGCGGGGCGGCCAGTGGTCGGGGCGGCTGATCGGCGGGGGCGAGCCGGACCCGGCGGGCGGCGCGGCGTCCTAGCCCCGCTTCCCACCCATGACACGCGCGACGATGGCGTTGGCGTGGCCATGGCCCAGCCCGTGCTCGGCCTTCAGCCGGGCCACGCGCCGGATATGCGCCTCGCCCTCCCTCGCGGCGACGAGGTCGAGCCAGCGCTGGATCGGCCGCCCGCATTTCTTCTCGATCGACGGGAAACAGGACGCGGGTCCCTTCGGTTTCTCATCCGCCATGTCCCGTCTCCCTGCACCGCGCCGGCCGTCCAGGCCGCGCCGCCCGGCGCCGGATGCATGAACCCCGGCGATAGGGCCTAGCGGTCCGGCCGGGATAATCCCGCGCGCGATGCGCCTTACCTCTTGCGGTGACCGCCCCAGGCCGCTTCCGGAGGATCCGACTTGCCCCTGCCCGCCCGCGACCTCGTCTTCTACGCCGCCCTCAGCCTGGGCGCGGCCGTCGACGCCGCCTGCGCCGAGCCCAACCGCGTGACCCTGCCCGCGGATCCCGAGGCGCTGACCCATTTCGCCACCGTCACCCGGGGCGAGATCACCGAGCGCATGGCGACCACGCCGGAGGCGATCGCGGCGGCCGGGCGAGGAGAGCCGTTGCCCGACGGAACCCATGTCATCCTGATCGACCGCCGGCAGGGCGCGGTGCATCGCTATCTCGTCATGCAGAAGGGCGAGGGCTGGGGCGAGGACCACGCCGAGGCCGACCGCACCGGCGACTGGCGGTTCCAGTGGTTCCGGCCCGACGGCTCGATCAACATGGAGGAGGACACCGCCCGCTGCCGGTCCTGCCATTCGTCCCGCGATGACCGCAGCTTCATGTTCACCTTCCGCGATCTACAGACCTTCGCCCGGACGGGGGAGGTCAGGTGACGGCGCGGGGCGGCCTCGCGCGGGTCGGGCTGGCGCTGTCGGCGCTGGTCCTGCTGGCGCTGGGGCTGGCCTATCCGCTGACCGGCCGGGCGGCGCATGAGCTGCTGGGCACGGCGATGCTGGCGCTGCTGGTCGTGCATGTCGCCCTGAACCGGCGCTGGTGGCGCGGCCTCCACCGCACCCCGCTGCGCGCCCGGCTGCTGCTGCGCGCGCTCGCCAATCTCGGCATGGCCGCGGCGATCCTAGGGCTGGCGGTCATTTCGGTGACCGTCTCCCGCCTGGTCTTCGCGCCGCTGGGGCTGGAGGGCGGGGTGATCGCGCGGGACTGGCACATCGCGCTGGGCTGGTGGGCGCTGGTCGCGCTGGGGCTGCATCTGGGCGCCAACGCGGCGCGGCTGGCGGGGCTGGTTCCGCGGCCGCGGGCGCCGGGCCGGGGGCTGCGGTTCGGGCTCTGGGCGTTGGCGCTGGGCCTCGCTTTCTGGGGCGTCGAGGCGGCCGCGCGGCTGGATCTGATCGACAAGCTGCGGATGCGCTTCGGCTTTCGGATGTGGGATTTCGAGGCCGACGCCGCCGGCTTCTTCCTCTCCGTCGCGGGCGTGCCGGCGCTGATCGCGGTCCCCGTCGCCCTGCTGCCGCGCCCGCCCGCCGTCCGCCCCAGGCATCCCGCGCCGGGCGCTGAGCCCCGCGCGTCGTCCCGACCCTTCCTCTTCCGCAAGGAGCCCCTCCGATGAGAACCCTCGCCGCCACCGCCGCCTTCGCCTCCGCCCTCGCCGCCGCGCCGGAAGGTCATGCCCAGACCTCCGGCGCCGGCGGCCGGATCGCGCCGCAAGCGGTCTACGAGGTGTCGCCGCCGCTGGGCGCCTATACCGACGCGCAGTTGTTCGGCCGCGTCTGGGCCGACCCGACGCTCGCGCCCCGGGACCGGTCGCTGGTCACCGTCGCCGCCCTGATCGCGGGCGGGCGGATCGCGCAGGTCGGCTCGCATTCGGGCCGGGCGCTCGACAACGGCGTGACGCCGGAGGAGCTGGGCGAGGTGCTGGCCCATCTGGCCTTCTACGCCGGCTGGCCGGTGGCGATCTCGGCGGTGTTCGAGATCCGCGAGGTGTTCGACGCCCGCGGCATCGCCGCCGTGGACCCGGAGACCGGCGACCTGCTGGAGCTGGACCCGGAGGCGGAGGCCGCCCGCCGCGCCGCGGTCGCCGCCAACGCCGCGCCCTTCGCGCCGGGGCTGGCCGGGGCGACGGACGACGTGCTGTTCGCCGACCTGTGGCGCCGCCCGGGCCTCGCGCCGCGGGACCGGTCGCTGGTCACGGTCGCGGCGCTGATCGCCATGGGGCAGGCGGAGCAGGCGCCCTTCCACCTAAACCGCGCCATGGACAACGGCCTGACCCGGGACGAGGCGGCGGAGCTGGTGCATCACGCCGCCTATTACGCCGGCTGGCCGCGGGCCTTCTCCGCCGTCGGGGCGCTGAAGACGGTGTTCGAGGCGCGCGAGGCGGCGGGCGCGGCCGAGAGCCCGGCCCCGCAGCCCGCCGCCCTTTCGGTGGTGCGTCCCGAGGCGGCCGGGACCGTCCCCGGCCCGGCGGAGCGGTTCAGCGGCGAGGTCACGGTCGGCCCGCTCTTCGCGCCGATCCCGCCGGCGCGGCTTTCGGGCGGGCTGGTGAGCTTCGCCGCCTCCGCCCGCACCGCCTGGCATTCGCATCCGCTGGGCCAGACGCTTTACATCACCGCCGGCTGCGGCTGGGTGCAGTCCGAGGGCGCGCCGGTGCAGGCGGTGCGCCCCGGCGACATCGTGCAGATCCCCGCCGGCGTCCGCCACTGGCACGGCGCCTCGGAGACCGAGGCCATGAGCCATGTGGCGATGCTGGAGGCCCCGGCGGAGGGGGCGACCACCTGGATGGAGCTGGTGTCGGACGCGGATTACCTGAAAGGCCGCGACGCCGCCGCCCGCTGCCCGGGCTGAGGCCGCATTTTCTCGCCGCGCCCCGCCCTTTCCGCCAAATGCCGCCCGATCACCCGGATCGGGCGGTTTACATCGCGGCCCATGCTTGCGAGCCTTGGGGCGCGAGCGATCGGGGTTTCGGGCGCGAAGGACGCGGCCCGGAGGCCCCGGCGATTTCCCACGCCCCCGGAAAGGATATGCGACATGACACAGGCTAAGCCGGGCGACACGCTGCACCTTCACTACACCGGCACGCTGGACGACGGCGCGGTGTTCGACAGTTCCCAGGGCCGCGAGCCCCTGTCCTTCGAGATGGGCGCGGGCCAGATCATCCCGGGCCTCGAGGCCGGACTGACCGGGATGGAGGTGGGCGAGAAACGCACCGTCCGGGTCGAACCGGCCGAGGCCTATGGCGAGCACGACCCCTCGCAGGTGCAGTCGGTGGACCGCGCGGGCGTGCCCGACCACATCCCGACCGAACCGGGCACGCGACTGCAGGTCCAGACGCCGGAAGGGCGGATGGTGCAGGTGGTGGTGGCCGAGGTCACCGAGGACGCGCTGGTGCTGGACGCCAACCACCCGCTGGCCGGCAAGGCGCTGACCTTCGATGTGGAGCTGGTGGCCATCGCCTGACGGCGGGCCCCGAAGACGAACGGTCCGGGGGCGCCGCGCGTCAGCGCCCCCGCCAGCGCAGCGCGTCGATCATCAGCTGGAAGGCCGGCGCGTTCTGCCGGCGGCTGGGGTAATACAGGTGGTAGCCCGGAAAATGGGGCGACCAGTCCTCCAGCGCCGTTTCCAGCCGGCCGTCGTCGATCAGCGGGCGGAGATGGTCCTCGGGCAGGCAGGCCATGCCCATGCCCTGCACGGCGGCCTCGACGATCAGGTCGGGGTCGTTGCAGGCGAAGCGGCCGTCGACGCGCACGTTGACCGGCCGCCCGGCCTTTTCGAACTCCCAGGCGTAGAGCCCGCCCAGCGTCTCCAGCCGCAGGTTGATGCAGGTCCGCCCGGTCAGGTCGCAGGGGGTCTCCGGCCGGCCATGCTCGGCGAACCAGCCGGGCGAGGCGACGACCAGCATCCGCATCTCCGGGCCGATGCGCACGGCGATCATGTCCTTCTCGACCTCCTCGCCCAGCCGCACGCCCGCGTCGAAACGGCCGTCCACGATGTCGGCGAACCGCTGGTCCACCGCGATCTCCACTTTCACGTCGGGGTTCTCCGCCATCACCTTCAGCGCCGCCGGCATCAGGATGGTGCGCGCCGCGTGGCGGGACGAGTTGATGCGCACCGTCCCCGCGGGGCGGGAGCGGAGCGCGGTCAGCGCCTCCAGCCGGGCCTCGATGTCGCCGAAGGCGGGGCGCAGGGTCTCGACCAGCTGCTCGCCCGCTTCGGTGAGGGCGACGTTGCGGGTGGTGCGGGTCAGCAGGCGCAGGCCCAGCCGCTCCTCCAGCCGCCGCACGGTGTGGGAGAGCGCGGATTGCGAGGCGCCGACGCGGGCGGCGGCGCGGGTGAAGCTGCGCTCCTCCGCCACGGCGAGGAAGGCGGCGAGGTCGCCGAGCTCGTCGCGTTTCATTGATGAAGCTCCTGCATGGATTCGCCTGAAACCTAGCGTCCGGCCGCCGCCGGCGCCCAGACCGACCCGGGTCCGGACCCAACACGAAACCGTCAGCCGCCGCGGAGGCGGCCCGTCGCGCTCCCCGTTCGGCCGCGCGGCGCGGCGCAAGGTTGTGATCCGCGCCCCGATCCGGAACAGTCGGGCGCAACGCGCGACTCAAGGCGCGGCCCCGGGCGGCGCGGCCCCCGGACAGGTGAGGAGATCCCCCATGTTCGACACCGTCAGCGATCCGTCCAGGCTGGGCTTCGATCCCGGCCGGCTCGCGCGTTTCCAGCCCTGGATGCAGGCCTGGGTGGATGCGGGCAAGCTGCCCGGCGCGCAGGTGCTGATCGCGCGGGGCGGCGAGGTCGCCTATCACGCGCTCGCCGGCCGGCGCGATGTGGAGGCGGGGACGCCCTGGACCCGGGACACGCTGGTCCGCATCTATTCGATGACCAAGCCGATCACCTCCGTCGCCTTCCTGATGCTGTTCGAGGACGCCAAGGTCCATCTCGACACGCCGCTGGACGAGATCCTGCCGGAATTCCGCGACGTGCGGGTGCTGATCCCCGGCGCGACCGCGCTGGACCAGACCGAGGCGCCGGCGACCCGGCTGACGGTGCATCACCTGATCACCCACACCTCCGGCCTGACCTACGGTTTCAACGAGGGGCCGGTGGCCGAGGCGATGCGGGACCGCAAGCTCGACTTCTCCGAGAAGGGGGAGACGCTGGAGGCGACGGTGAAGCGGCTGGCCGAGCTGCCGCTGAACTTCAACCCCGGCGCGCGCTGGAACTACGGCGTGTCCACCGACGTGCTGGGCCGGGTGGTGGAGGCGGTGTCGGGCCTCCCGCTCGCGACCTATTTCCAGGAGCGGATCTTCGCGCCCCTGGGCATGGAGGACACGTTCTTCGAGGTGCCCGCCGCCAAGCTCGACCGCATGGCCGCCTGCTACGCCAAGACCCCGGAGCAGGACATGAAGCTGGTCGACCGCGGCCCGGCGACGGCCTGGGCGGAGGGCAAGGTCGTGCAGGCCTCGGGCGGGGGCGGGCTGGTGTCGACCATCGACGACTACCTGCGCTTCACCGAGATGCTGCGCGGCAAGGGCGCCTTCGGGGCCGAGCGGCTGCTGGCCCCGGGGACGGTGGAGCTGATGGCCACGAACGCGCTGCGCGGGGACCTGGCGGCGAACGGCCAGCCGGTGTTCTCGGAGGTTTCCTATGACGGGATCGGCTTCGGGCTGGGCGTGTCGGTGACGCTGGACCCGGGGCTGGCCAAGACGGCGGCGAGCGTGGGGGACTACGGCTGGGGCGGCATGGCCTCCACCGTGTTCTGGGTGGACCCGAAGCGGGACATGACCGCGATCTTCCTCACCCAGCTCGTGCCGTCCTCCACCTATCCGCTGCGCAAGGAGATGCGGGCGCTGGCCTATTCCTCGCTGACCGCGCCCTGAAGCGGGGGGGCGCGCCCGCGCGTCCCGGACGGATCCGGGGCGCGCGCGCGCGGTCACGCCCCCATATCCTGCGGCCCCTTCGGCCCGCCTTCGCCCGGGGCGGGGTCGGGGGCGCGCTGGGCGAAGCCGTGGCCGGCGTCGATCTCGCCCAGATAGTCGTGCTCGATCGCCGACAGCGCCTCGCCCCGGAACGCCGCTTCGAAGGCGCGCAGGCGTTTGTAGATCGACAGCATCTCCACGATCGTCGTCCAGGAATTCACCAGGAACTGGAAACTGTCCGAGACCTGCCCGAAGGCGGTCAGGATCTGCTGCCAGATGCCCAGGGTGATCTTGCCGGCGACGATGGTGGGCACGAGGATGATGTTGACGTAGATGTTGTCGGCCTGGATGAACAGGCCGCGCGCCACGTTGAAATACATGTAGTGCAGGTAAAGGCGGAAGTAGTTGCGCCGCACGTTTTCGAACAACTGCGCCACCGTCGGCGGCTGGGCGCGGTCAGGGTCGTCCTCGCCGTAGACCAGTTCCTTGCGATAGGCGGCCTCCACCCGCTGGTTGCGGAACTCCAGCCCCGGCAGCCTGATCCCCGCCACCGCCAGCAACGCCGTGCCGAAGGCCGCCCAGAACACCAGCGCGGTGAACAGGGGCTGCGGGATCGCGCCGACCAGCGGCAGTTCGGTCACGTATTCCGACAGGCTCCACAGCACCGGCAGGAAGGCCACCAGCGTCATGATCGCGTCGACCACCGAAACGCCCAGCCCCTCCATGATGGTGGCGAAGCGCATGGTGTCCTCCTGCACGCGCTGGGAGGCGCCCTCGATGGTGCGGATCCGCGACCAGCGCGCCATGTAGAAATCGTTCATCGCGGTGCGCCAGCGGAACACGTAGTGGCTGACGAAGAAGCGGGTCAGCACGAAGACCAGCATGGAGACCATGGCGATCTCCACGAACAGCCAGATCAGCCCGTAAAGGTCCGCGGCCGTGACCTCGCCGGCGCCGGACAGCGCCGACTGGAAGGTGTCGAAGAACGGCCGCCGCCAGGCGTTGATCGCCACGCTGACCTGCACCCCGAAATAGGTGGTGAACAGGATGAAGGCGGAGCCGAGGATCGACCAGCGCTGCCAGGGATGGGGCGAGACCACGAACCAGAAGGCCGCGAAGATGGCCACCCAGACTACGTAGAACAGGTAGAACCACAGGAAATCGGGGCTGTAGAAATAGCGCAGCCCCACGATGGGGGCCGCGTCCGGCGGGGCGAGGTCGAAGCCCAGCGCCCGGCCCAGCCCCCCGCCCGGCCCATACCAGACCGCCATGCCCAGCGCCGTCCACAGCAGCACCGACAGGAAGAACGGCTTGGGTCGGGGGAAGAAGGACTCGAACATGGGACCGCGGCTCCATCAGCGACGCGCCGGCGGCCGGAATGCAGGGGGCGCAGGCGCGAAGCATGTCCGCGCCGAACGAAGCTGGTAAGCCGGAAACCGCGATCAACCCGGGCGCGCGACACTTTTCCGCGCGGTTCCGCGATGGGGCGCGCGGCTCAGCCCGGCCGCGCCTCCTGCAGCTTCCGCACGCTTTCCAGCACGAAGCGGCGCGGCAGCAGCGGGGCGAGGCGCATCAAAAGCCGCCGGCGGGGGGTGACCCCGGCGAAGACCTCCAGCTTGCCCGCCATCATCGCCTCGTAGCCGATCCGCGCCACCTCCGCCGCCGGGGTGGTGCGGTCGAAGAGAGGCGTGCGGTCCATGCCGGAGGTCGCGGCGAACTCGCTCTCGGTCGCGCCGGGCAGGAGCGTGGTGACGGTGACGCCGGTGTCCCGCAGCTCCTCCGCCAGCGCGCAGCCGAAGGACAGCAGGAAGGACTTGGAGGCGAAGTAGACCGCCTGCAGCGGCCCCGGCATCAGCGCGGCGGTGGAGGCGACGTTGAGGATGCGGCCGGATCCGCGGGCGACGAAGTCCGGCAGGAAAGCCCGGGCCAGCGCCGCGGGGGCCACCGTGTTCACCTGGATCATCTCCCGGTTCCGGGTCCAGTCCTGTTCGTGGAAGCGCCCGCGCAAGGCGAAACCGGCGTTGTTGACCAGCAGGTCGGGCAGGGCGCCTTCGGCCGCCAGCCGCTCGCGGATGCGGGCGGGGGCGGCCTCGTCGGCCAGGTCCTCGGGCAGGGTCAGGACCCGGACCCCATGGGCGCGGGTCAGCTCCTCCGCCAGCGCGTCCAGCCGGTCGGCCCGCCGCGCGGTGAGCGCCAGGTCGCCGCCCCTGGTCGCGTGCAGCCGCGCCAGTTCCGCCCCGATGCCGCTGGAGGCGCCGGTGATCAGCGCGAGGTTTTTCATGGCGTCGCTCCCGCTCGGAAAATCCGAATCTGAATTCGGTTTTGACAGGCGGCGGGTTCCGCGTCAATGAAACCGAATGCGCATTCGGGTTTCCAATCCATGATCGCCCCATGACCGGCCGCTGGACCTCCGACCTGCACTGGCGGCGCGCGAGCCTCCAGGGCCGCAGCGCGCGCACGCAGGAACGGCTGCTGGACGCGGCCGAGGCGCTGATCCTGGAGGCGGGAACGGAAGCCGCCTCCATCGCGGCCATCGCGGCGCGGGCGGGCTGCTCGGTCGGCGCGGTCTATCACCATTTCCGGGACCGCAAGGCGCTGTTGCTCGCCAGCTTCCACCGGATGACGGAGGCCTATGAGGCGCTGAACCGCGCCGGCGCTGACCCCGCGCGGTGGGAGGGGGCGGGGGTGCGCGACCTCATCCGCGGGTATCTGGAGATCACGCTCGCCGCGTCGCGCGACAGCGGGGCGGCGAAGGCCGCGGCCTCGGCGGTGATGGCGGAGCATCCGGAACTCGCCGCCCATTACGCCGAGATCCAGGCCGAGACCCGTCGCGCGCTCCTGCGTCTCGTGCTGGTCCGGCGGGCGGAGATCGGGGCGGAGGATCCGGAGGCCGCCGCCCGCTTCGCCATCGACCAGACGGCGGCGATGCTGCGCGCCCGGCTCGACCCCGGCCAGCGCGCGGCGGCGCTGGAGGCGCGGCCGGACGCGGACTTCGTCGAGGAGGCGTTGCGGATGGTGGCGGGCTACCTCGCCCTGCCGCCCGACTGACGGCCTGCCTGCGGCCCGACTGACGGACCGACGACGCCTGCGCGCGCGGGCCGCAGGCGGCGCCCCGGGCTCGACCCGGGGCCTCGCGGCGCGGGCCATCCCGTGCAGGGCTTCCGGTCAGGCGCGGGGCGCCGCCCGGTCCCCCTGTTCGCGGGGGGCGGGATCGGGCAGGCTCCCGGGACCGTCGCCGGAGGACCCGTCATGTTCCGCGCCCCCCTCGCCGCCCTGCTTCTCGTCCTCGCCGCGTCCGCGGCGCCGGCGCAGCCGCTGGGTCTCGCCAATCCCGGGCCGGAGGCCACCGCGCAAGCCCCCGGCCAGGCCGCCGACGCCGTGGCGCCGGAGGGGGCGGGGCCGGACGCGCCGCCGCCGTTCGCCGACGACCCCGAGATCGCCGCCGCCCTCGCCGCCAAGGCCGCGGGCCGGCCGGTGCGGGCCGAAACGCGCATGGTGGTCGCCGCCCACCCGCTCGCCGCGAAAGCGGGGCTGCGGGTTCTGCGCGCGGGGGGCACGGCGGCGGACGCGATGGTGGCGGTGCAGGCGGTGCTGGGGCTGGTGGAGCCGCAGTCCTCCGGCCTCGGCGGCGGGGCGTTTCTGGTGTGGTTCGACGCCGAAACCGGCGCCCTGACCACGCTGGATGGGCGGGAGACGGCGCCGCTGGCCGCGCGCCCGAAGCTGTTTCTCGACGCGGACGGCGAGCCGCTGGACTTCTTCGACGCGGTGGTGGGCGGGCTGTCGGTCGGGACCCCCGGCACGCCGGCGCTGATGGGCGAGGCGCATCGGCGCTGGGGGCGGCGGGACTGGGCGGGGCTCTTCGAGGACGCGATCGACCTCGCGACCGAGGGCTTCCCGGTCTCCCCCCGCCTCGCCGGCGCCATCGCCGAGGATGCGGAGCGGCTGGCGACGATCCCCGCCACGGCCGCCTATTTCCTGCCCGAAGGCGTCCCGCCCGCGCCCGGCGCGATCCTGCGAAACCCCGCCTACGCCCGCACGCTGGCCCGGCTGGCGCTGGGCGGGGCGGAGGCGTTCTACGGCGGAGAGATCGCGGCGAACATCGTGAAGACGGTGCGGGACACGGCCAATCCCGGGCGGCTGAGCGAAACCGACCTCGCGCTCTACCGGGTGGTGGAGCGGCCGCCGGTCTGCGTGGAATTCCGCGGCCGGGAGGTCTGCGGGATGGGGCCGCCCTCGTCCGGCGCGCTGACCGTCGGGCAGGTGTTGGGGATGCTGCGGGGCCATGACCTCGCCGCGCTGGGGCCCGACAGCGCAGAGGCGTGGCGGCTGGTCGGCGACGCCTCTCGCCTCGCCTTCGCCGACCGGGGGCGGTTCATGGCCGACGTGGACTTCGTGCCGATGCCCTCGGGGCTGACCGACGACGCCTATCTGGCGGAGCGCGCCGCCCTTCTGGCCGGCCCGCGGGCGCTGGAGACGGTCGCGCCGGGGCGGCCGGGCTGGGACCATGCGCGGCTGGGAGACGACGCCTCCATCGAGTTCCCGTCCACCTCGCATATCTCCATCGTCGACGGGTTCGGCAACGCGCTTTCGATGACCACCACCATCGAGAACGGCTTCGGCTCCCGCCTGATGACGCCGGACGGGTTCCTGCTCAACAACGAGCTGACCGATTTCTCCTTCGCCACCCGGGATGCGGACGGGCGGCCCATCGCCAACCGGGTGGAGCCGGGCAAGCGGCCGCGGTCCTCCATGGCGCCGACCATCGTGATGAGGGACGGGCGGCCGGAGCTGGTGATCGGCTCCCCCGGGGGCAGCCGGATCATCGGCTATGTGCTGGGCGCGGTGCTGGCGCATGTGGAATGGGGGATGGACGCGCAGGCGGCGGTCTCGGCCCCCCATCTCGTCAACCGCTTCGGCCGCTACGACCTGGAGGCCGGCACGGCGGCGGAGGCCCTGGCCGGGCCGCTGGAGGCGCTGGGCTACGAGGTGCGGGCGGGGGACCTGAACTCCGGCCTCCACGCCATCGCCATCGGGGCGGACGGGCTGGAAGGCGGCGCCGACCCGCGGCGGGAAGGCGTGGCGCTGGGGGACTGAGCGCGGCGCCCGAAACGCGAACGGGCCGCCCCCCGGTCGGGAGGGCGGCCCGTCGAGCCCCGAAGGGCGAGCGCTGAAGGACGTGCCCCGAAGGGCGAGCCGTGCAGGACGTGCCCCGGAGGGCGGTCGTCAGCCCTTGCCGCAGACGTTGGTCAGGGCCTCGTCGATGGTGGCGAGGATCCGGTCGATGTCGTCGGCGGTCGAGATCAGCGCCGGGCTGAGGCAGAGCGTGTTGTTGAACCCGGGGATCGACCGGTTGGTCATGCCCAGGATCACCCCCTGGCGGTCGCAGTCGGCGACCACGGCGGCGACGATCTTCTCGGCCAGCGGCTCCTTCGTCTCCCGGTCGGCGACCAGCTCGGCCCCGCAGAACAGGCCCATGCCGCGCACGTCGCCCACCACCGCGTGCTTGTCCTTGATGGCGGCCAGCCCCTCCATCAGGCGGGCGCCCATGGTGGTGGTGTTGTCGAGAAGGCCCTCCTCCTCGATGATCTTCATGTTCTCGATGGCCGCGGCCGGACCGGCGGTGCAGCCGCCGAAGGTCGAGATGTCGCGGAAATGGTTCAGCGGATCCTCGGCGTCGTCGCGGAACAGGTCGAAGACGGCCTCGGTGGTCACCAGGCAGGCGATGGCGGCGTAGCCCGAGGCGACGCCCTTGGCCATGGTCACCATGTCCGGCTGCACGCCGAACTGCTGGTAGCCGAACCACTTGCCGGTGCGCCCCACGCCGCAGACCACCTCGTCGATATGCAGGAGGATGTCATACTTGCGGCAGATCTCCTGCACCCGCTCCCAGTAGCCCTTCGGCGGGACGATGACGCCGCCGCCCGCGGTCACGGGTTCGAGGCAGAGGGCGCCCACGGTGTCGGGGCCTTCGCGCAGGATGACCTCCTCGATCGCGTCGGCGGCGCGCTGGCCGTAATTCTCCACGTCCCACTGGGCGCGGTATTCGAGGCAGTGCGGCACGGGGACGAAACCGGGCACGAAGGGCCCGTACTGGGCGGCGCGCTGCTCCTGCCCGCAGGCGGAGAGGGCGCCGATGGTGGTGCCGTGATAGTCGCGGTCGCGATAGAGGATCTTGTTCTTCTTGCCGCCATAGCGCTTGTGCGCGATCTGGCGGACCATCTTGAAGGCCTTCTCGTTCGCCTCGGACCCGCTGTTGGTGTAGTAGACGCGGGACATGCCCGGCATCTTCTCGATCAACGCCTGGGCGAACAGGGCGCCGGGGATCGAGCCGGCGGACCCGGCGAAGTAGTTCATCTTCACCAGCTGGTCGCGCACCGCATCCGCGATGCGCTCCCGCCCGTAGCCGACATTGACGGTCCACACGCCGCCCGAGACGGCGTCCATGAACTCCCGCCCGTTCTGATCCCAGACCGAGAGGCCCTTGCCCTCGACGATGATGCGCGGGTCCTTCTGGTCGAAGGCCCGGTGCTGGAACAGGTGGTGCCAGACATGCGCGCGGTCGGCGGCCACCACGCCGGAGATGTCGTTGTCATACATGGTCGATAGGCTCCAACGAGCGGATAACATTTTCCAGCTATGCACCTGCGGGCGGCGAGGCGCCAGAACCAGCGGGCCGGGATCCATGAGTCCAGACCTATGGATCCAGGGCGGGCGAAGCGGGGTCGGGCGCCTAAGCCGCAGTCATCATGGCGGGAAGAGCCCGCGAAACCGGCGGCCGCGCGGCGGATTCGCCTGATATCGAGGCGGCGAGGTTGCCCGGGACGGGGGAATCCCCCCAAGCTCGGGCCGCGCGAGGGGCGGAGGGGATGTCATGGATCGGGTGGACATGCTGGTCATCGGCAGCGGGCCGGCGGGCCGGCGGGCCGCGGTGCAGTCGGCCAAGCTGGGCAAGTCGGTGCTGGTGGTGGACCGGGGCCGGCGGCTGGGCGGCGTCTCGGTCCATACCGGCACCATCCCGTCGAAGACCCTGCGCGAGACGGTGCTCAACCTCTCCGGCTGGCGGGAGCGGGGGTTCTACGGCCAGGGCTACCGGGTCAAGAAGGACATCGCCGCCATCGACCTGATGGAGCGGCTCCACAAGACCCTCGACCATGAGGTCGAGGTGCTCCAGCACCAGTTCATGCGCAACATGGTGCGCTCGGCCTTCGCGGAGGCGAAGTTCGTCGGCCCCAACGAGGTGGAGCTGACCACGGAGGGGGGCGAGGTCTCCCATGTCGGCTTCGCCAAGGCGCTGATCGCCACCGGCACGCGGCCGTTCCGCCCCGACCATGTGCCCTTCGACGGCAAACGGGTCTTCGACAGCGACGACATTCTGGAGATCGAGACGCTGCCCCGCTCGCTCACCGTGATCGGGGGCGGCGTGATCGGGGTGGAATACGCCACCATCTTCTCGGCGCTCGACGTGCCGGTGACGCTGGTGGAATCCCGCGCCTCGATCCTCGACTTCGTGGACCGGGAGCTGGTGGACGACTTCATCCACCAGATGCGGGACCGGGGCATGGTGGTGCGGCTGGGTTCGGTGGTGCGGGAGGTGACGACCTCGGACTCGGGCGTCGCGGTGACGCTGACCGACGGGCGGGTGATCCGCTCGCAGATGCTGCTGTTCGCGGCCGGGCGGACCGGGAACGTGGACGCGCTGAACCTCGCCGCCCTGGGCCTTGCGGCGGATGCGCGGGGGCGGCTGAAGGTCGACCCCCACACCATGCGGACCGAGGCGCCGGACGTCTACGCGGCGGGCGACGTGATCGGCTTCCCCTCGCTCGCCTCCACCTCGATGGAGCAGGGGCGGGTCGCGGCCTGCCATGCCTTCGGTTTCGCCCCGCCCCCGGCGCCGGAGACGTTCCCCTACGGCATCTACGCGGTTCCCGAAATCTCCACCGTCGGCATGTCGGAGGAGCAGGTGCGCGAGAAGGGCATCCCTTACGAATGCGGGATCGCCCGGTTCCGCGAAACCTCGCGCGGGCACATCATGGGGGTGAACACGGGCTTCCTGAAGCTGATCTTCGCGCTGGACGGCCGGCGGCTGCTGGGCGCGCATATCGTGGGGGAGGGGGCGACGGAGCTGATCCATATCGGCCAGGCGGTGATCAACCTGCAGGGCACGGTGGATTTCTTCGTCGAGAACACCTTCAACTACCCGACGCTGGCCGAGGCCTACAAGGTCGCCGGCCTCGACGCCTGGAACCGGATGGGGCAGGGCTGAACGCCCGGGCGGGCCGCTGGAAGGTCAGGGCGCCCCGGGCCTGGCCCGGGGCCTCGCGCCCTGCGCCATCTCCGCCGAACCGGGACAGGGGCGGCGCGGCGGCCCGGCCCTTGACCTTCGGGCCCGATTTCCCCTTCCTGCGCGCAGGGCTCCGCCGCGCCGCCGCGTGCGGGCCCCGCGTCCGAACCGGGGGGACAGGATGAAGATCGAACCGCTCGACCTGCCGGGGCTGACCCTGGTCACGCCCGCGCGCCATGGCGACCATCGCGGCTGGTTCCGCGAGACCTGGAACGCCAAACGGATGGCGGAGGCGGGGCTCGACTTCGACTTCTGTCAGGACAACCATTCCATGTCCGCCCAGCCGGGCACCCTGCGCGGGCTGCACTACCAGGCCCCGCCCTCGGCCCAGACCAAGCTGGTGCGTTGCACCCGCGGCGCGATCTGGGACGTGGCGGCGGATGTGCGCAGGGGCTCGCCCACCTACGGCCAGTGGCGCGGCGTGCGGCTGGACGACGAGACGGGGGCGCAGCTTCTGGTCCCGCGCGGCTTCCTGCACGGGTTCCTGACCCTGACGCCCGACGCCGAGGTGCAATACAAGGTCGACGGCTGGTACGACGCCGAGGCCGACGGCGGCGTCGCCTGGGACGACCCGACGCTGGCCATCGACTGGCCGCTGGCCGAGGCGGGGGTCGAGGCCCCCGTGCTGTCGGGCAAGGACGCGGCGCAGCCGAAGCTGGCGGACTGGACCTCGCCCTTCGCCTGGGACGGAGACGCGGCATGAAGCTGCTGGTCACCGGAGGCGCCGGCTTCATCGGCTCGGCCACCATCCGCCACGCCATGCGCGACCTCGGCCTGTCGGTCGTCAACGTCGACAAGCTGACCTACGCCGCCACGCCCGAGGCGCTGGAGGACTGCGCCGACAATCCCGGCTACACGCTGGTCAAGGCCGACATCGCCGACGCCGAGGCGATGCGCGCGGTTTTCGCGACCCACCAGCCCGACGCGGTGATGCATCTGGCGGCCGAAAGCCACGTGGACCGCTCCATCGACGGGCCGGCGGAGTTCATCCGCACCAACGTCACCGGCACCTTCACCCTGCTGGAAGCCGCGCGGGACTACTGGAACGGTCTGCCCGGCGCGCGGAAATCCGCCTTCCGCTTCCACCATATCTCCACCGACGAGGTGTTCGGCACCCTCGGCCCCGACGATCCCGCCTTTTCGGAGACCACGCCCTACGCGCCGAACTCGCCCTACTCCGCCTCCAAGGCCGGGTCCGACCATCTGGTGCGCGCCTGGCACGAGACCTACGGGCTGCCGGTGGTGACGACCAACTGCTCGAACAACTACGGGCTCTGGCAGTTCCCCGAAAAGCTGATCCCGGTGGTGGCGATCAACGCCCGGGACCGCAAGCCGCTGCCGGTCTACGGCAAGGGCGAGAACATCCGCGACTGGCTGCATGTGGAGGACCACGCCCGCGCCCTGCTGACGGTGCTGGAGAAGGGGCGGATCGGGCGCAGCTACAATATCGGCGGCAACGCCGAGCGCATGAACATCGACGTGGTGCGCTTCATCTGCGCCTGGATGGACGACCGTTTCCCCGACGCGGGCCCGCATGAGGACCTGATCGAGTTCGTCACCGACCGTCCCGGCCACGACCTGCGCTACGCCATCGACCCGACCCGCATCCGCGATGAGCTGGGCTGGACCCCGCGGGAGACGTTCGAGACCGGCATGGACCGCACGCTGGGCTGGTTCATGGATAACGAGCCCTGGTGGCGCGCGATCCGCGAAGGGCGCTACGACGGAAAGCGGCTGGGGGGCGCGACATGAGCGTCCTGGTCATCGGCCGCGACGGCCAGCTTTCGGAATCCCTCCTGCGCGCCTCCCCCGGCCTGACCGCCTACGGGCTCGACCGGGTGGACCTGACCCGGCCCGAGGAAGCCGAGGCCGCCGTTGTCGCCGCGCGGCCCAGCCTGGTCATCAACGCCGCCGCCCACACCGCCGTCGACAGGGCCGAGAGCGAGGAGGACCTCGCCTACGCCATCAACGCCACGGGGGCGGAGGCGCTGGCGCGGGGGGCGGCGAAGGTCGGGGCGGGGATCGTCCAGATCTCCACCGACTACGTGTTTCCCGGCGACAAGGTCGGGGAGTGGGTGGAGGACGACCCCGTCGCCCCGCTCGGCGCCTATGGGCGCACCAAGCTGGCGGGGGAGCGGCTGGTGATGGCGGCGAACCCGCGCGCCTGCGTGATCCGCACCGCCTGGGTCTATTGCGACATCGGCGCGAATTTCGTGAAGACCATGCTGCGGCTGGCGGATCGCGACCGGCTGACCGTGGTCGCCGACCAGATCGGCAAGCCGACCTCCGCCATCGACCTGGCCGAGGCGCTGCTCGCCATCGCCCCCCGGCTGGAAACCGCGCCCGAGGGCGACCCGGCCTGGGGCGTCTTCCACTATTCGGGCGCCGGCGCGACCCATTGGGCGGGCTTCGCCGAGGCGATCTTCGCGGGCGCGCTCGCCCGGGGCATGATCGCCTCCGCCCCCGAGGTCGCGCATATCCCGACCGCCGACTACCCGACCCCCGCCGCGCGGCCCGCCAACTCCGCCATGGACTGCGCGAAGTTCGAGCGGGTGTTCGGCGTGGCGACGAAGCCCTGGCCGGATTCGCTCGGCCGGGTGCTCGACCTGCTGAAAACCGGCTGAAAGGACGTCCCATGAAAGGCATCATTCTCGCCGGCGGTTCGGGCACGCGGCTGCATCCGGTGACCATGGGCGTCTCCAAGCAGCTGCTGCCGGTCTACGACAAGCCGATGATCTACTATCCGCTGTCGGTGCTGATGCTGGCGGGCATCCGCGACGTGCTGATCATCACCACCCCCCATGACGCCGACCAGTTCGCGCGGCTGCTCGGCGACGGCTCGGCCTGGGGGATGTCGATCACCTACGCGCAGCAGCCGAGCCCCGACGGGCTGGCGCAGGCTTTCATCATCGGGCGCGACTTCGTGGGCGACGACAACGTGGCGCTCGTGCTCGGCGACAACATCTTCTACGGCCACGGCTTCGCCGACCTGCTGCGGGCGGCGGCGGGGCGCAGGACCGGGGCCACGGTCTTCGGCTACCGGGTCTCGGACCCCGAGCGCTACGGCGTGGTGCATTTCGACGAGACCGGCCGCGCGCTGGATATCGAGGAGAAGCCGGCCGCGCCGAAGTCCAACTACGCGGTGACCGGGCTCTATTTCTACGACAACGACGTTCTGGACATCGCCGCCGGCATCAAGCCCTCGCCCCGCGGCGAGCTGGAGATCACCGATGTCAACAAGGCCTATCTCGCCCGCGGCGACCTGTTCGTGGAGATGATGGGCCGCGGCTACGCCTGGCTCGACACCGGCACCCACAAGTCGCTGATGCAGGCGGGCGCCTATGTCGAGACGATCGAGGAGCGGCAGGGGCTCAAGGTCTCCTGCCCCGAGGAGATCGCCTGGCGGCAGGGCTGGATCTCGACCGAGGATCTGCTGGCGCTGGCGGCGCCGCTGAAGAAGTCGGGCTACGGGATCTACCTGGAGCGGATCGTCCACGAACGGGTGTTCTGAGCGGGGGCGGGGGCGTCCGGCCTATGTCCGCGCGCCCATGCCCATCCGCATCGCGGCGCGGCGAACGGGCGTCGCCTGGTGGAAGGCGCGCAGTCCCATGCGGCGCAGGTCGCGCAGCACCTGGGATTCGGCCATCGCGGCGCGGTTGAGCGCGTCGATCCCCGCGACCCGCGCCGCCATCTCCGGCCAACGGGCGCGGTGGTAGCGGGCGAGGATCTCCGGCGCGCCGGGGTCGCCGCCGGTCCGGAACGCCTCGCCGGCGATGCGGGCGAGGGCGGCGGCGTCGGCCAGCGACATGTTCAGCCCCTGCGCTCCGATGGGCGGAACCACATGCGCGGCCTCGGCGATCAGCGCGGTGCGCGGCCCGTCGAGCCGGGGGGCGAGCTGGGCGACGATGGGCCAGAGCGCGGTGGGCGAGGCCAGCCGCAGCCCGCCCAACGCCCCGCAGGCGCGGGCGTTCAGCGCAGCCTCGAAGCCCGGCGCGTCGTCCCGCGCCATCGCGGCCAGCGTCGCGGCTTTCGGCCCCGTCTCCATCCACACCACCGAGGAGCGATGGGTTCCGTCCGTCGCGTCGGGCAGGGGGACGAGGGTGAAGGGGCCGCCGGTGCGGTGGATCTCGGTGGAGACGCCGTCATGGGGGTCGGGATGGGCGACGGCGAAGACCAGCGCCTTCTGCGCGTAGCTCCAGCGATGCGCGGTCAGTCCCGCGAGGCCTCGGGCGGCGGAATCCCGCCCGTCGGCCGCCACCACCAGCCGGGCGCGGACCTGCGCGGGGGCGGGGCCGTCGAGCCGGGCGATGGCTTCCGTCTCGCGCAGGGTGAGGGCGGCGAGGGTCGCGGGGGCGCGCAGGCGGGCGCGGGGCAGCTCGTCCAGCCGGGCGAGCAGGCCGGCGCGCAGGACGGTGTTGGGCAGGTTCCAGCCGAAGGGCTCGGGCTGCATCTCGGCGGCCACGAAATCGGCGGTCTCGCGCGGGGCGGGGACCGGCTCCGGCCCGCCGGCGTCCACGAGGCGCATGGTGGCGAGCGGGGCGGCATGGGGGGCGAGATGCGCCCAGGCCCCGGCGCGGGTCAGCGCCTCGACCGAAGGGGTCATCAGGGCGGTGGTGCGCAGGTCGGCGCCGGGCTGGCCCGCGTCGGTGACCGGGGGGGCGGCGTCGACGCAGGTCACGTCGAAGCCCTCGGCGGCGAACAGCCCGGCGGCGGCCAGCCCGGCGGCGCCTCCGCCCACGATCAGGATATCGGTGTCGATGCGGTCCATGGGCCGGAACATGGGGCGGGGCCGCGCGGGAGGCAACGCGGCGCCGAGGCGCTCCGCCCCGACCCGCCGCGCCTGCGGGCTGCGCCCGCAGGGCCCGCGCGGACCGCGCGGGCGCCTCCGCGGGGCGGAGGCGCGCGGCCATGCGCGGGAGGGCGAGGGAGGCGCCCGGGAATGCGGCGCGTCCGCGCCTGTTCCGGAGAGGGCGAGCCCGCCTTGGCCCGGCCGCGCCACGGCGGCGGCGGGACCGGGCGGACCCGTCAGACCAGCCGGCGCAGGAACCCGGTCAGGTCCGTCGTGCGGTGCAGGACATGCGGCGGGCTCGGCGGCTCCGCCGGGTCCGGCGTGACCCAGACCGTTTCGAGACCAAGCCGCCACGGGGTTTCGAGGTTGCGGGGGTCGTCCTCGAACATCGCCGCGCGTTTCGGGTCCAGCCCGTCGGCGCCGAAGATCCGCTGATAGGCGGCGGGCTGGGGCTTGGGCGTGTAGAAGGCGTCGTCCACGCCGTAGAACGCCTCGAACAACCCGTCGAGCGCCAGCGCCTTCGTCACCGCCCGCGCATAGGGCGCGGTGCCGTTGGTGTAGACGATCTTGCGTCCCGGCAGCGCCGCGATGGCGGCCGCCAGCGCCGGGTTGGGGCTGAGCGGGGCGAAGGAGATGTCGTGCACCTCCGCCAGGAACGGGTCCGGGTCGATGCCGTGATGGATCATCAGCCCGGCCAGCGTGGTGCCGTGATCGTGCCAGTAGGCGCGGCGCAGGCGGGCGGCCTCGGCGTCGTCCACCTTCAGCTCCCGCTTCACGTAGTCGGCGATGCGGGTTTCGATCTGGTCGAACAGACGCTCATGCGGAGGGTAGAGGGTGTTGTCGAGGTCGAACACCCAGGTCTCCACCCGCGCGAAGGCGGCGCGCAGGTCGGGCGCGGCCGGGTCCGGGTCGGCGGCGACGGTCGGGTCGGGATCCTGTGGAAATACGGTCCTCATCCCGAATCGTTAGCACCGGCCCGGTTTCGCGTCCATTGACGCGCCGGCGCAGGGGGGGCGCAGGCGCGCACGGCCCCGTGAAAGGCGGCGCGGCTTGATCCCGGGGCGGACCGACACGATTTCCACGGGACAGGATCGCGGAAAAAGGAGCGCCGCAGCATGAACGCCGCCGACGACTGGCGCGGCCGGCTCGGCGCCGGCTGGGCCGCCCGGGCCGACGCCCAGGACCTCGCGCTCGCCGCTTTCGGGGCGGAGGGGCTGGCGACGCTGGCCGAAGAGGTCGGCGCGCATGGGCTGGAAGGGCTGCCGGTGCTCGACCTCGGCTGCGGGCCGGGGGCGACCACGCTGGCGCTGGCCCGGCGCGGGGCGCAGGCGACGGGGGTGGACGTGTCCCCCGACCTGCTGGCCATCGCCCGGGCGCGGGCGGAGGCGGCGGGGCCGATGGCGGGCGCGGCCGGCTTCGTGGAGGCCGACGCGGCGACGGCGCCGCCCCCCGGGCCCTACGGGGCGCTGTTCTCGCGCTTCGGCTGCATGTTCTTCGACCCGGCGCCGCCGGCCTGGGAGGCGCTGCGCGCCGTCATGCGGCCGGGCGCGCCGCTGGTCTGCGTGGCCTGGCGCGCGGCGGGGGAGAACGAATGGGTGCGGCGGCCGCTGGAGCTGTGCGCCGACCTGCTCGCCGACCTGCCGGCCCCGCCCCGCGCCGCGCCCGGCGCGCCCGGGCCCTTCGGCTGGGCCGACCCGCGGCTGGTCGCGGACTGGCTGACCGGGGCGGGCTGGAAAAGCGTGGCCTGGCGCGACGTGGACGCGGATCTCGTCGCCGCTCCGGGCGATGCGGGGGACCCGGCGGACGCGGCGGCGGCGTTCCTCACCCGCTCCGGCCCCGTCGCGGCGCGGCTGAACCTGGGCGAGGCCCCGCCCGAGCGCGTCGCGGCGGCGCAGGCGCGGCTTCGGACCCTGTTCGCGGGGCGGCCGCCGACGCTGGGCGGCGCGGCGCGGATCTTTTCGGCGCGGGCCTGAGCGCCGGGGACGGGGGCGTTCGCCCGCGACGTCCGCGCCGGCGCGCGCCCCGGGCCTGACCCGGGGCCTCGCGGCCTCGGCCATCCGCGCGCGGCCGCGGCCTCAGTCCTCCGGCTCGAACTTCAGCGCCACGCCGTTCATGCAATAGCGCATGCCGGTCGGGGCCGGTCCGTCTGGGAACACATGGCCCAGATGCGCGTCGCAGCGCGCGCAGAGCACCTCGGTCCGGCGCATGAACCACGAACGGTCTTCGTGCAGCTCCACCGCCGCGTCGTCGACGGGCGCGAAGAAGCTGGGCCAGCCGGTGCCGCTTTCGAATTTGGTCGCCTGGTCGAACAGCGGCGCGTCGCAGCAGGCGCAACGGAACGCGCCGGGCGCCTTGGGAAAGTCGTCATGAGTGCCGGCCCGCTCGGTCCCCTTGCGGCGGGTCACCTTGTAGGCGAGCTCCGAGAGCTGGGCGCGCCATTCCTCGTCGGTCTTGACGATCTTGTCGGTCATCTGGATCTCCCTCGCCGGGCCGCGCGTGCGAAAAAGTCTCCGACGCGTAACCCGCGCGTCATACACACGTCACGGCTTCCGCACTATCTAATGCGGAACCGCCGGCTCTTGGAGGCTGATATGCGCGCGATCACCCGGGGCCGCCATACGGTCCGCTTCACTCGCGATCCCGAGGACGTGATCGCCGCGCAGCGCCTGCGCTTCCGGGCCTTCATCGCCGCCCGCCCCGGCGCGGCGCTGACCGGCGACCGGGCCGAGGGGCTGGACCGGGACGCGTTCGATCCGCTGTGCTGGCACGCGCTGGTCACCGACGACCGGACCGGGGATCTCGTCTGCTGCTTCCGGCTGCTGCGCCTGGCGGGCGGGTCGGAGATCGGGCGCTCCTACTCCGCGCAGTATTACGAGCTGTCGGCGCTGGCCGACTATCCCTCGCCGATGGTGGAGATGGGGCGCTTCTGCATGGCGCCCGGCATCCGCGACCCGGAGGTGATCCGCGCCGCCTGGGGCGCGATGACCACCTTCGTGGAGGAGGAGGGGGTGGGGCTGCTGTTCGGCTGCTCCTCCTTCGAGGGCGTGGATGCGGAGGCCTATATGGACGCCTTCGCCTATCTCAAGGACAAGCACCTGGCCCCGAGCCGCTGGCTGCCCCGGGCCAAGGCGCCGCGGATCTTCGCCTTCGCCAAGGCGCTGCGGCTGCGCCGGCCGGACATGAAGCTGGCGATGCGGCGCATGCCGCCGCTGCTGCGCTCCTACCTGCTGCTGGGCGGCTGGGTGTCGGATCACGCGGTGATCGACGCGGACCTCAACACCCTGCACGTCTTCACCGGGGTGGAGATCAATCGCGTGCCCCAGGCCCGCCGCAAGCTGATGGAGCGGCTGACCGGCGCCGGCCGTCGCGGCGGCCCGGCCGGCGTGCCGGGCTGACGAAGTCGTCGGCGCGGCTCATTCCACCAGCACGGCGCTGAGCGCGGCGGGGGCGGGGATCGTCTCCACCACCTCCACGGTCAGCCGTTCGTCGATATTGGGGCGGGCGAGGGCGTTGGCGAAGGTCAGGTCGTCCACCGCGCCGGATTCGGGCAGGAACACCGCCGCCGTCCGCACCCCCTCCGCCCCCAGCGTCACCACCGCATGGCGGCCGTCGCCCAGCCGGGGAATGGCGACATGCGCCGCCTCCAGCGGGTCATGCGCCTCCCCGGCCCGCAGCGGGACCAGCGCGCCGGCGGCGTCGGTCGCGAACTCGCCCTGCGGCGCGGTGCGGATGTCGGGGTAGAGGCGGACCACCCCGCCCCGCTCGCTGTCGATCACGCGCAGGCCGTCCACCCGGGTCGGCCGGTCGAAGTGGAACAGCAGCCAGCCGCCCTTCGCCTCGTCGTCGGGGTCGTCGGGGTCGCCGTCCTCCGACACGATCAGCACATGCCCGAAGCCGGTGGAGGCGAGGTCATGGTCCCCGCCCGACGGCGCGGCGCTGTCGAAGATCATCGGAACGTTTTTCCACGCCGGTCGGCCCGAGGCGGCGGCCTGGCGGACCTCGATCCGCATCAGCCCCTGGGCCCGGTAGGGGGCGTAGGTGGTCCGGCCATGGCCGTCGATCGCCCGCAGGTCGGCCTCGGGCCAGACATGGCCGGCGCAGTCCTCGGTCTCCGCGTCCGACCGGCCCTTGTCGCCGCAGCCCCAGTCCGGGTCGCCGTTCGGGGTCTCTCCGGCGTTTCCGACCTCCGCGTGGTTGCCCGGATTGCCCGGCCCCCAGTCCTGCGAGGGAACGTCGCCGGCCAGGATCGGCTCCCCCTGATGGACCCCGTCGAAGGTGGCGACGAAGGCGTCGCGATGCGGGATCGGGCGGGTCATCAGCACCCGGACCTGGGCGGCGACCTGCGCCTCCGTCCCGCCGTCGGGGCCGAGGCCGGCGCAGTCCACCGCGGCCAACCGGATCTCCCGCCGGCCGGGGCGGGGGGTGGCGAGAGGGTTGCAGATCGGGGCGGCCGAGGTCTCCGCGCCCGCGGGATCCAGCAGCCGCTCCAGCACCTCATGGGCGTAGAGGTCGCGGCGGGTCGCGGCGCCGGGCGGCAGGCCCGCGCCATGGGTCAGGGACTGGTAGAGCGCGAGCTCCGCGCGGTCGGGCGGCGGGGCCGACCAGACGCAGTCGCCCCGGTGAAAGCAGGGCGCGTCGGGCAGCGGGTGGGAGGCGAGCATGCCGGGCAGGAGCGCGCCGCGGCAGTCCGCGGCCTCGCCCGCCAGCACGTCGACATCGGCCGGCATGGCGGCGGCGGCGAGGGCGCCCTCCAGCGCCTCGGTCCCCGGCCCCCAGCGGTCGAAGCGGATGTTCAGGGGGCCCGAGACCAGCACGGACGGCGCCGCGACCGGCGTGACCCGCTGCGGGCAGAGGTTGGAGGGCGCGGCGATGGCCAGCAGGCAGGCGAGGCGCGCGTCCCCCTCGAACCCCGCGCAGGACCCCGCGTCGTCGTCGCCGATCCCGGCCAGCGGCGCGTAGTCGCCCGGGCCCCATGGCCCGCCGTCGAGACCGGCTCGCCGCAGGCGAAGCTGGGTTCCCGGCGGGCCCAGCGGCGCGGCCGGATCGGCGCCGGGAGCCTTGCAGACCGCGAGGATCGGGGCGCCGCAGCCCGGGGCCGGAACCGGCGCGGCCAGCGCCTGCGCGGCGAAGTCGAAGGCGCCGCCGGCCTCGGGCGCGTCGGCGAGGAAATTGAGCACGGTCCAGCTCACCCCCCGCGGCGCCGCCTCGGCCAGCGCGTAGCGGGCGGCGGCGGGGTCGGCGGTGGTGACCGCGGCGATGGCGGCGGGCCCGGCGGCGAGGCCGCCCGCGGGCGGTTCGGTCAGAAAGCGCAGATCGGCCAGCGCGAAGGGCGCGCCGATATCCCCCGGCCCTCCGGCGGAGGCGGCCGCGGCGGCGGAGAACAGGCCGGAGGCGGGGGGCAGCGCCTTCGCCGCCGCCCAGCGGGCGCGGGTGAGCGCGTCGGGCCGGCCGTCGAGCTGGGCGGCGGCGGCCAGCGCCACGCCGTCGAGCCAGCTCTGAAGCCGGGCGCGCTCGGCATGGGTGCGGCCCACGTCGACCACCAGCCCGGCGCACAGCGCCAGGGCGGCGAACAGCATGACGGTCGCGACCAGCGCCCCGCCGGAGGCGTCGCCGAGCAGGGCGCGCGCGGCAGGCGCGAGGCCAGCGCCGACGCCCGGCGCGGCCTGGGGGACCGCTGCGCCGGACGCCGGCCGCGCCGCCCCCGTCCCGGCGAAACGGTCGCCGGAGGAACCGGGGGCGACGCGATCCCCGCCCCCCGCGCACGGGGCGCGGTCTGCGGGGACCGGGGGCTCCGCCGGCGGGCGCGCGGCGGAGAAACGGGGGGGCGACGGGCTCAGCATCGCGGCCCTTCCTCGGCCCCGCCGCCCAGGCTCTCGCCGATGGCGGAGGCGGAGACGGCGGGCAGCGCCTCGAACCCCGGCAGCAGCAGGCGGGGCAGGTCCGGGGGCGCGGGGCGCAGGGTGACGGTGATGCGCGGGGCCACCGGGCCGCCCAGCTCCCCCGCGCCGCTGTCGGCATAGGCGACCGACAGGGCGGCGAGGCGCAGGCCCGGCGCCTGCGCCTCGGCCGCGATGCGCGCGATCAGGGCGGCGTCGCAGGCGGGATCGGGCGCGGCGGCGTCGCCCAGCGGGCAGATCCAGGCGCCGGTCAGCGGCGCGCAGGGGCTGGGCTCGGCCAGGCAGGCGCGGCCGGCGGCGTCGGCGGGGGGCGGGGCGGCGGCGTCGGCGGCGAGATGGCGGCGCCCGCCCTCGGCGTCGCGCAGCGCCGCGCAATGGGCGATGGGCAGGGTGGCGGCCAGCCGCGCCGCCCGCCGCGCCGCGTCGGCCCCGGCGAGCATCGCGTAATGCCCCATCGCCACCGTGACCCCGAACAGGAACATCCCGAACAGCGGCCCCGCCGCCAGCGCGAAATCCAGCGTGGCTGATCCCGCCTCGTCGGCGACCAGCGCGCGAAGGCGGCGGCCCGGCCGGCTCATGACCCGGCCATCCGCGAGGCGGAGGCGACCAGCGGCGGCGCGTCCGGCGGCGCGGCCAGGCCCGCCGCGGCCGGAGCGACCGCGGCGGCGGCCCAGACCTGCACCACGCGCCGCGCCGCGCCGAGCGCCGCCTCCGCCCCCGGCGCATGGGCGGCGCGCAGGCAAAGCGCCCCGCCCGCCACGCAATCCGTCCCGGCGGGGGCGGGGGACAGCGGGGCCGGGACCAGGCCCGCCCGCGCCAGCCGGGCTTCCAGCGCGGCGCCGGCCGCGTCGGCCGCCGCGGCGGAGACGGCGCCGTCCGGCCCGGCCGGCGCGCGGGCCAGCATCGCCGCGATGTCCGCCGCCGCCGTCTCCAGCGCCGTCTGCCCGCGCAGACGACCTCCGAGATCGCCGGTCCCGGCGGCGAAGACCAGCAGCACGGTCGCGGCCGCCGCCAGCTCCACGGCGGCCGCGCCGGCCTCGTCGCGCAGAAATCGCGCGAAGGGGAACGCGACTCGATCCCGAAACGCCATGAATACACACCCTACTCGACGCCGATCCGGCCGCAGTTCAGGCGGCGGTCGCGGAACGCAAAGGACTTCAGGCGTGTTCTTCCCGCCTAACTCGCCAGAGAATACTAGGAGGTCGGCGAAGGTCCGGCAAGAACTTGCGGCAGGGTAACGGAGGTTATCAGCGTTTATGCGCCGTTCACGACGGGATCATCTATATTTTTAGAAGTAATCAGGCGGAACTTCGCCGCCGCGCTCCCGCCCTTCAGCCCCCGCCCGTCAGCCCCCGCCCGTCAGCCCTCGTCGCGCTTGCGCGCGGCGGCGCGGGGACGGGCGCGGGCGCGCACCTCCTCCCGCGTCGGCTGGGGACGCAGGCGGACGCGCACATGGTTGGCGTCGTCCTTCTCCATGTCGAAGGCGCCGGCGCGCCGGATCAGGTCGGAGAGCTTGGCGGACCCGTAGGTGCGGCTGTCGAAGTCCGGGGCGAGGTTGCCGACCCGCTGGCCGATGACCCCGAGGCTGACCCAGCCGTCCTCGTCCTGCATCCCCTCCATCGCCTTGCGGATCACCGGCACGGCGCGGGAGGGGGCTTCGGCCTTGCGGGGGGCGGGGGCCGCGTCCTCGGCGGCGTCGTCGTCCGCATCCTTCGCCGGGGCGTCCTGCGAGGCGGGGGCCGGCGCGGCGGGCGCGCTCTGGCCCGCGTCTGACTGGCCCGCGTCTGACTGGCCAACGTCTGACTGGCCGGCGTCGGCGCGCGGCGCCGGCGCGGCGGGGGCCGGGTCCTCGGCCGCCGCGTCGTCCTGTTCGGAGGCGGCGGCGGCCTCCATGTCGGCCATCAGGTTCTCGATATAGAAGAACCGGCGGCAGGCCTGGCGGAAGGCCTCCGGCGTCTTGCGCTGGCCGAAGCCGTAGACGTCCACCCCCTGCTCCCGGATGCGGGAGGCGAGCCGGGTGAAGTCGCTGTCCGACGACACCAGGCAGAACCCCTCGAACCGGCCGGAATGCAGCAGGTCCATGGCGTCGATGACCAGCGCGATATCCGACGAGTTCTTGCCCTGCGTGTAGGCGAACTGCTGGTGCGGAATGATGGCGTATTGCGCGAGGATCCTCGCCCAGCCCTTCAGACGGTCGTCGGAGAAGTCGCCGTAGATGCGCCGCACCGAGGCCTCTCCCAGCTTGGCGATTTCGAGGAACAGGCCCTCGGCCACCCGGGGCGTGGTGTTGTCGGCGTCGATCAGGACGGCGAGGCGGGGAAGGGGGTCGGCCATGGGCGGCTCCTTTGCGCGTCGCCCCCGTAGAAAGCGCGCGAAGGGGCCGGGTCAAGCGTTTCGCGCCGAAAAAGCCGGGAATGCGCGAAAGGGCGGGGAAATACGTGAGGGAAAGGGCGCCGCGCCGCCCTGACCGGGGAGGGCGCGGCGCTCAGGATCGGATCAGTAGACGACGACCGAGCGGATGCTCTCGCCCGCATGCATCAGGTCGAAGCCCTTGTTGATGTCGTCGAGCTTGAGCGTGTGGGTGATCATCGGGTCGATCTGGATCTTCCCGTCCATGTACCAGTCGACGATCTTGGGCACGTCGGTCCGCCCGCGGGCGCCGCCGAAGGCCGTGCCCTTCCAGGTGCGGCCGGTGACCAGCTGGAAAGGCCGGGTCGCGATCTCCGCCCCCGCCGGCGCCACGCCGATCACCACCGAGACGCCCCAGCCGCGATGCGCGCATTCCAGCGCGTCGCGCATCACCTTCACGTTGCCGGTGCAGTCGAAGGTGTAGTCGGCCCCGCCGATCTGGTCGAAGGGGGTCTTGGTCATGTTGACGATGTAGGGGACGAGATCCTCGCCGATCTCGGTCGGGTTGACGAAATGCGTCATCCCGAACTTCTCGCCCCATTCCTTGCGGTCGTTGTTGAGGTCGACGCCGATGATCATGTCGGCGCCCGCCAGCCGCAGGCCCTGGATGACGTTCAGCCCGATGCCGCCGAGGCCGAAGACCACGGCCTTGGCCCCGATCTCCACCTTGGCGGTGTTGATCACCGCGCCGACGCCGGTGGTCACGCCGCAGCCGATATAGCAGATCTTGTCGAAGGGCGCGTCCTCGCGGACCTTGGCCACAGCGATCTCGGGCAGCACGGTGAAGTTGGAGAAGGTCGAGCAGCCCATGTAATGCAGCACCGGGTCGCCATCGAGCGTGGTGAACCGCGAGGTGCCGTCGGGCATCAGCCCCTGGCCCTGGGTGGCGCGGATCGAGGTGCACAGGTTGGTCTTCTGCGACAAGCAGGACGGGCAGGACCGGCATTCGGGGGTGTAGAGCGGGATCACGTGATCCCCGGGCTTCACCGAGGTCACGCCCGCCCCGACCTCGCGCACGATGCCGGCGCCTTCATGGCCGAGGATGGCGGGGAACAGCCCCTCGGGGTCCGCGCCCGACAGGGTGAACTCGTCGGTATGACAGATGCCGGTGGCCATGATCTCGACCAGAACCTCGCCGGCGCGCGGCCCTTCGAGGTTCACTTCGGTGATTTCGAGCGGTTTTCCGGCCTGGACGGCCAGCGCGGCGCGGGTGCGCATGGGGCTCTCCCTCGTGGATCTGCGTCGGGCGCGGAGAGTGGAGCGCACGGGCCGCGATGTCCAGCGCGCCCGCCCGGGAACGGCTCTGCGCAATGGCGGCGAACGGCCGGGTCGGGCGGGGTCAGGCCCGGTCGCGGCGGCGAGCGGCGAGGCCGAGCGCCGCGAGCGCCGCGCCGACCAGCGGCAGGCCCGCCGGCAGCGGCACGGGCTCGGCCAGGGCGAAGCCATCCGCATAGGCTTCGAGGGTGAAGTAGATCGTCTCGCCCGGGTCGAGGGTGAAGCTGAACGAGGTGAGCTCGCCCTCGGCTCCCTGCGGGCCGAACGGGCCGAACCGCGCGTCGGTCTCGGCCTCGATCAGGTCGAAAAGGCCGTCCGGGTCGACCGGAGCGCCGTCGTTCTCGAAGATCGGGACGGTGTCGACATAGACCAGCGCCCCGCCGAAGGCGGCGGCGTCGTAGAACACGTCCGGCGCGTCGGGCGACAGGGAGGCGTCGGAGAAGGCTCCGATCTCGTAGTCGAAGGCGAAGGTGATCGCCTCGGTTTCCGAGACGTTGACGACGAGGAAGTCGAAAAAGGCCGCCCCGAAACCCTCCGCATAGCCCAGCGTCGGACCGGATTCGCCATAGGCGAAGGCGGTCGCGCCCAACGCCTCGAGCGCGCCGATCTCCCCGAGGGAGTCGCCGGTCGCCTGGCCTTCGAGATGCATGTTCCGCACGGAGCCGCCCGGCTCGTCCCCGCCGAACAGCGGCGCGACGACGACATCGTCGGTCGCGTCGCCGCCGCCGACCGCATAGGTGAACGTCAGGTCATAGGCGAAGGCATAGGCGTCGGAGTCGAACACGGCTCCGGCCCGGGCGCCGGCGGGCAGCAGCGAGGCCAAAGCCAGCGCTGCGGCGAGGCAGCGGGTCTTCATGCGGTTCGTCTCCTCCGAAGAGCAGGTCGCAGGAAGGCGCGCGTGCGACCAATTCGCAAGCGAAGCATCGCCAAGAAATTGTGAACGGCGTATGACTTTCGCCGCGAAAATCGCCGAAATCGGCGCTTCGACGCCGTTCTCGCGCCCGCGCGCCGGCCCTCGGCGCGCCTTTGCGGCGCGGCGGCGGGCCTTGCCGCTCCTCCGGCCGCCGAATAGGGTTCCCGGCGAACAGGTCGGCGAAAGGGCGGGCGAGATGGACATCCAGACGGTCGGAGTCATCGGGGCGGGGCAGATGGGCAACGGCATCGCCCATGTCTTCGCGCTCGCAGGTTACGAGGTCCGGCTGAACGACGTCGACGCGGCCCGGGTCGACGCGGCGCTGGCGCTGATCGACAAGAACATGACCCGCCAGCTCAGCCGCGGCGCGATCACCGAGTCCGACAAGGACGCGGCCCTGGCCCGCATCCGCAAGGCCGAGGACCTCGCCGAGATCGCCGGGACCGATCTGGTCATCGAGGCGGCGACCGAGAACGAGAAGATCAAGCACCAGATCTTCGCCGCCCTCGCCCCGAACCTGGGCGAGAACACGATCCTGACCTCCAACACCTCGTCGATCTCGATCACCCGGCTGGCCTCGGCCACCGACCGGCCCGAGCGGTTCATGGGCTTCCACTTCATGAACCCGGTGCCGGTGATGGAGCTGGTGGAGCTGATCCGCGGCATCGCCACCGACGAGCCCACGTTCCAGACCCTCAAGGGCGTGGTGGAGCGGCTCGGCAAGACCGCGGCCACCGCCGAGGACTTCCCGGCCTTCATCGTCAACCGCATCCTGCTGCCGATGATCAACGAGGCGGTCTACACGCTTTACGAGGGCGTCGGCACGGTGGAGAGCATCGACAAGGCCATGCGCCTGGGCGCCAACCATCCGATGGGGCCGCTGCAGCTGGCCGACTTCATCGGGCTCGACGTGTGCCTCGCGATCATGCACGTGCTGCATGACGGGCTGGCCGACACCAAGTACCGCCCCTGTCCGCTGCTGGTGAAATACGTCGAGGCGGGCTGGCTTGGCCGCAAGTCGGGCCGCGGCTTCTACGACTATCGCGGGGAAAGCCCGGTCCCGACCCGCTGAGCGGGGCGGACGGGCGGGCGGGCGCGCTTTCGCATCCGATTCCCCGGGGACGAAACCTTGCGTTAAGCGCTTCGGGTGCAGGTGTCGGGCGAACCGTCGCCAACCCGGAGTCCCGCACATGCGCTCGCTGCGTTCCAGGGCCGTGGCCGCCGCCATGGCCATCGTCGTCATCGCCGTCATGGTGGTCTCCGCGGTCGCGGTCTACCGATACTACGTCGCCGCCGGCGAGCAGGCGCAGGCGCGGCAGGAGACCTCGCTGCGCATCGCCGCGACGGTGATCAGCACCTCCATGGGGGGCGTGACGGCCGAGTTCGACGATCACGGCACCCTCACCGACATGTCCTGGTTCCGGCCCAAGCGATTCCCGGATCATCACATGATCGACCGGGTCGGCGCCCTGACCGGAGAGACGGCCACCCTGTTCGCCTGGGATCCCGAGCAGGGCGAATTCGTGCGCGGCACCACCAATATCGTGAAGCCCGACGGAAACCGCGCCGTGGGCACGGTGCTGGGCAAGGCCGGGCCGGTCCATGCCGCCATCAAGCGGGGGGAGGTGTTCCGGGGGGAGGCGACGATCCTCGGCAAGGACTATTACACCATCTACTACCCCATCCATGGCGAGGGCGGGGAGATCGACGGCATCCTCTATGTCGGGGTCGAGAAGCCGGAGGTGGCGGCCCTGCTGCTGCTGGAAGCGGGCAACGCCTTGATCGCGGGCCTGTTCGGCATCGCCGTCGGCGGCGCGCTGGCCTGGTTCGCCGCCGATCTGGCGGTCCGCCCGCTCAAGGCGCTGGGCGCGTCGGTGGACGAGCTCGCGCGGGGCGACCTGTCCCACGAAGCGGCGGGGCGCGACCGCGACGACGAGATCGGGGAGCTTGCGAAGGGCGTCGACAAACTCCGGGTGTCGCTGGCGGAGGCCGACCGAAAGCGTATCGCGGCGGACGAGGCGGCGGAGGCGGCGCGCAAGGCCAACGCGCGCATGCTGACCGAGTTGCGCGACCAGGTGAACGGCGTGGTCGAAGCCGCGGTGGCCGGCGATTTCGACCGGCGGGTCGACGCCCGCTTCGACACGCCGGAACTGCAGGAGCTCGCCGGCGGCGTCGACCGCTTGTCGGAGACGGTGTCGGCCTTCCTCGTCGATCTCGACGCGACGCTGGAGGCGATGTCGAAGCGCGATCTCGCCCGCCCGATGACCGGACGCTACGGCGGTCAGCTCGGCCGCCTGTCGCAGACCGCCAACGCCTCGCTGGATCAGCTCGGGACGGCGATCTCGCATGTGCGCGACGGGGCGGAGGCGCAGCGCGACGCCATCGCGCGGATGAACGCGGCGATGCGCGGCCTGACCGGACGGGCCGAGAACCAGGCCTCCACCATCGAGGAGACCGCGGCCACCATGACCGAAATCTCGGAGACGGTGTCGGCCTCCGCCGCCAACCTGACCTCCGCCGAGCAGATGACCGAAGACGCCCGCGGCCGCGCCCGCCAGGGGGCCGATTCCGCCGACCAGGCCATCGACGCCATGCGGCGGATCGAGAAAAGCTCCGGCGAGATCTCCGACATCACCGCGGTGATCGACTCCATCGCCTTCCAGACCAACCTGCTGGCGCTGAACGCGGCGGTGGAGGCGGCGCGGGCGGGGGAGGCCGGCAAGGGCTTCGCCGTGGTGGCCTCCGAAGTCCGCACCCTCGCCCAGCGGTCGTCGGAGGCGGCGCGCGACATCTCGGAACTGATCAAGGGTTCGGCGACCACCGTGGCGGAGGGCGTGAATCTGGTGAACGCCACCGGCGCCTCGCTGCAGGAGATCGTCAGCTCCATCGACGGGCTCGCCTCCGCCATCGCCGACGCGGCCTCCGCGGGGCGGGAGCAGGGGCAGGGGGTGCGGGAGATCTCGACGGCCGTGTCGCATCTCGACCAGACCGTGCAGGAGAACGCCCGCGAGACGGCGGAGGCGGCGGCGGCGGCCGAGCAGCTCGCCCAGGACCTCGACGCCCAGGCCGAGAACCTCGGCGCCTTCGTCACCCCGGCGTCGGGCAAATCCCGCCGCGCCGCCTGAGGCTGAGGCCGGCCGCGGCCCGGGGCCTAAGCCGGGCCCGGACCGCCGCGGCCGGATGACGCGCCGGGACCCGCATCGCGCTGCGGAGAGCGGCGCCATGCGGGGCCGGCATGTCCGCCGCCGTCCCTGACCCGGCGCGCCGGTCGCGCGGGTTCGCGCCGGAACCTCGCGCCCGCTCACGAACATGCGAGCCGGGCGCCCGCCGTCCGAAGCCCGGCGGAGGGGCGGGTGGCGCCGCGCATCGGTCTGCCGGCGACGCCAAACATATGCCCGTGAACATGTTTTCACCCGTCGCTCGCCGCGCGGACACATAAGGTCGAGCGCGGCGTCGCTTCGGCGTCCTCGTCGCGCCCGGCCGCCGCCGCGCCGACCCCGAGGCGTTCACCTCGGCGTGAAGGGCGGCGCGATCGGCCATTGTCGCCACAATGGGATTGCAAGCGATTTATTGGCCCCGCGCAGTGGACGAACTGTGCGGATTTCGGAGGCTGCGCCGCGCCGCGTCCCGTCCTATCTCGGGGCCATCGAACCGAACGCCCCCACGGCGCCACTTACCCACCGGCCCCATCGCGCTGCAAAGGAGACCTGATCCCATGCGCCTCGCCCGCCGCCCGCTCCTCGCCGCCCTCGTCGCGGCCCCGCTGCTGGCCGCCGCCCTTCCCGCCGCCGCCGAACCCTATGTGATGGACAAGTCCCACGCCGCGGTGACCTTCTCCGTCAATCACCTGGGCTTCTCGGTGGTGCATGGCCGCTTCTCCGATTTCGACGCCGAGATCGACTTCGACCCGGACGCGATCGAGGCCTCCAAGGTCGCTTTCACCATCAAGGCCGCCTCGGTCGACACCGGCTGGCAGCCCCGCGACGAGCATGTGCGCGGCCCGGATTTCCTCGACGCGGGCGCGCATCCCGACATCACCTTCGTCTCCAAGTCGGTGAAGCTGGTCACCGCCGAGCAGGCCGAGGTCACCGGCGACGTCACCATCAAGGGCATCACCCGCGAGGAGACGTTCGAGGTCGTGCTGAACAAGATGGGCCCCTCGCCCTTCAACCCGCAGCAGACCATCGCCGGCTTCACCGTGATCGGGACCATCGATCGCACCAATTACGACATCAGCTACGCCGCGCCCGCGGTGGGCGTGGAGATGCCGATCCGCATCGACCTGGAAGCCAGCCCCGCCGGCTGACCGCTCGGCGCGCCCCGGCATCCCCGCTCGCCGCGGGGCCGGGGCGCGCCCCCCCCTCGCGCCACGAAACCGCCGGAGACCTCGCCGATGCGCCTGCGCAACACCGACGCCGCCTGGGGCTGGCCCGCCCGGGCCTTCCACTGGCTCACCGCCGGCGTGATCCTGTTCCTGCTGGGGCTGGGCTTCTGGATGTCGGACTTCGTGACCGACGTCTACGAGCAGTTCGCGCTCGTGCAGCTTCACAAGAGCTGGGGCTTCGTCGCCTTCGCGCTGGCCGTGCTGCGCCTGGTCTGGCGCGCGACCCATCCCGCGCCCGCCCCGGTTCCCGGCGCCCCGCGCTGGCAGAACCGCATCGCCGGGGCCGCGCATTGGGCGCTGTACGCGCTGATGCTGATCATGCCGCTTTCGGGCTGGCTGATGGCCTCCGCGTCCGAGCTTCAGGAAAGCTACGGCATCAAGAACATGGTGTTCGGCCTGTTCGCGCTGCCCGACCCGTTCGTGCCCGGCGACCGGGCGCTGGAGGGGCTGTTCCGGCAGATCCACGGGCTCGCGGCCTGGGGCCTGATCGGGCTGGTGGCGGTGCATGCGGCCGCGGCGCTGAAGCACCATTTCGTCGACCGGGACGCCACCCTGCGTCGGATGACCTGGGGGCGTTGAGCCCCGCCGGCGCCTCCCGACGGGGCGCGACGGGGGCGAGACGCGAGCCGCCGGCGCCCGTCGCCGCCCACGCCGCCGGCGCCGCGCGCCGCAGGCGCCGCCGATCCGCCCGGCGCCCGCTCGATGCGGCGCCTGCGCGGGGGCCGGCGGCGCGAGCGCTCAGCCGTCCGCGCCGAACTCCTCCGCCAGCGCGCGCAGCACCGCTTCCGCTTCCGCCGAGGACCAGTCCGCATCGCCCTGCATCCGCGCCACCTCCCGCCCCTCGGGGTCGAGGATCAGGGTGGTCGGCAGGCCCAGCAGCCCCACCGCGCGGGGCAGGGCGTTGCGGCCGTCGCCATAGGGCTGCAGCGCGCGAAGCCCCATCTCCTCCATATAGGCCGCGGCCTTGTCGCGGGCGCCGGGCTGGACGGCGATGGTCGCCACCTCGATCCCCGAGCCTTCCAGCCGGGCGCGCAGGGCGTCGAGGCTCGGCATCTCCTCCCGGCAGGGCGGGCACCAGGTGGCCCAGAGGTTGACCAGCGTCACATGCCCGGCGAATTCGGCCAGGGAGGTCGTCGCGCCGTCGGGCGCCTCGAACTCCGCCGCCGGCAGGACGCGCGCGGCGTCCAGCAGCACCAGCCGCGCCATCGCCTCGCCGCGCAGCGCCTCGACGCGGGCGCGGCCCTCGGCCGAAAGCTCCCCCGCCGCCGCAGGGTTTCCAAGCGTCGCGAAGGCGCCTATGACGAGCGCCAGAAGGCCGGTGCGCATGCCCATATCCCTTCCCCAGATCCTTTCCACGCGAGGACGAGGTCCCCGACCATGAGCGACGAGACGAAAACCCCGGCCGCCGCCAATTCCATGTGGGGCGGCCGTTTCGCCGCCGGCCCCGATGCGATCATGGAGGCGATCAACGCCTCCATCGGCTTCGACCGACGCCTCGCCGCCCAGGACATCGCGGGCTCGCGGGCCCATGCCGCGATGCTCGCCGCCACCGGAATTATCACGGCCGACGACGCGGAACAGATCGACGCCGGACTTCTCACGGTCTTGTCAGAAATCGAGGCCGGGACCTTCGAATTCTCCACCGCGCTCGAAGACATCCACATGAACGTGGAATCCCGCCTGCGCGCCCTGATCGGCGACGCCGCGGGGCGGCTGCACACGGCCCGGTCGCGCAACGACCAGGTGGCGGTGGACTTCCGCATGTGGGTGCGCGACCAGGCCGACGCCGCGGTGTCCGGCCTGACCGCGCTGATCGAGGCGCTGGTCGGCCAGGCGGAGGCCGGGGCCGACTGGGTGATGCCCGGCTTCACCCATCTGCAGACCGCGCAGCCGGTGACCTGGGGCCATCACATGCTGGCCTATGCGGAGATGTTCGCCCGCGACCGCTCCCGCTTCGCCGACGCCCGCGCGCGGATGAACGAATGCCCGCTGGGCGCGGCGGCGCTGGCCGGCACCGGCTTTCCGATCGACCGGCACGCGACGGCGGCGGCGCTGGGCTTCGACCGGCCCTCGGCCAACTCGCTCGACGCGGTGTCGGACCGGGACTTCGCGCTGGAGTTCCTGTCGGCCGCCTCGATCTGCGCCACCCATCTCAGCCGGATGTCGGAGGAGCTGGTGATCTGGTCCTCCGCCCAGTTCCGCTTCGTGCGCCTGTCGGACCGGTTCTCCACCGGCTCCTCGATCATGCCGCAGAAGCGCAACCCGGACGCGGCGGAGCTGACGCGCGCCAAGGTCGGGCGCATCAACGGCGCGCTGATCGGGCTGCTGACGGTGATGAAGGGCCTGCCGCTGGCCTATTCCAAGGACATGCAGGAGGACAAGGAGCAGGTCTTCGACGCCGCCGATTCGCTGATGCTGGCGCTGGCGGCGATGGAGGGGATGGTCCGGGACATGGTCGCGCAGCAGGCGAACCTGCGCGCCGCCGCGGCCTCCGGCTTCTCGACGGCGACGGACCTTGCGGACTGGCTTGTGCGCGAGGCGGGGCTGCCGTTCCGCGACGCGCATCACGTGGTCGGCGCGCTGGTGAAGCTGGCGGAGGACACGGGCCGCGACCTGCCCGAACTGACGCTGGAGGAGATGCAGGGCGCCCACCCGAAAATCACCGCGGGCGTGTTCGACGTGCTGACGGTGGAGGCCTCGGCCGCCTCCCGCCTGTCCTATGGCGGGACCTCGCCGACCCGGGTGCGGGAACAGGCGGCGGCCTGGCGCGCGCGCCTCGCGGCGGAGGCGGGGGCGTGAGCCGCGCGCCGCTGCGTCTGGCGGGCCTGGCGCTGCTGGCCGGCGCGGCGCTGGCCGCCGCCGGCTGCGCGCGCAAGGACGACCCGGTCCCGCCCCCGGGCGCCTATCGCTCGGACGCGCCGCGGCTGCTGGCCCCGGGCGAGGTGGTGGAGCCGATCCGCGACCGCACCGAAGACTGACGCGGCGGGCCCGCCCGCCGGGCCGGGGCGGCCCGAAGGGGGCGCGATCCGTGCGGGTCGCGCGACGGAATGCTCCGCTTCCGGGCGGAAAAGTCACTTATGTTAATGCCAGGTTAATATCTCAGGGCGGAAGGTCGTTTCCGGATCGTGGCCATCGCCACGGCCGGTCCCGCCGGGTTGGGGAACCTGCCGGGGCGTGTAGTGTGACGTCTCGGGGATAGTTATGCCATTGATATCGGGATTTTATCTGCTGCTCGCAGCGGTGGGCGCCATCGTGCCTCTTTACCATTTCATGACCTGGTTCGAAACCAACGGCGTTTCCCTTCCGGGGCTGATCGAGGCCTGGTCGATGAACGCCGCAGCCGAGGGCCTGCTCTACGATCTCGTCATCGCGGCCGTGGCGCTGATCGCCGCGGTGATCGTCGACGTGGCGCGCCGCGGCCTGTCGGGGGTGCTGCTGGTGATCCCGGCCACGCTGTTCATCGGGGTCAGCTGCGGGCTGCCGCTCTATCTGTTCTATCGCCACCGGATCCGGGACAAGGCGCGGTCGCAGGGCCGGCGGGCGGCGGGGGTCTGACCCCGTCGTCGGACACGGATGCGCGACCGGTCGGCCGGCGCGGTTGACGCCGGCCCCCGGCCGCCGCACAGGCTGGGACCATGGAGCATGAACCTCTCATCCGGCTCGCCGCCTTTCTCGGCATCTTCGCGGTCATGGCGGGGTGGGAGCTGGCCCGCGCCGCGCGCCCCGCGGCCCAGCCGAAGGCGCGGCGCTGGCTGACCAACTGGGCGGTGGCGGCGCTGGATTCGCTGGTGGTGCGCCTGCTGTTCCCCGCCGCTGCGGTCGGCGCGGCGCTGGACGCGCAGGCGCAGGGCTGGGGGCTGTTCCCGGCGCTGGGGGCGCCCGGTTGGGCCGCGTTCCTGGCCGGGGTGCTCGTGCTCGACCTCGCGATCTGGGCGCAGCACCTGGTGTTCCACAAGGTCCCGTGGCTCTGGCGCCTGCACCGGGTCCACCATGCGGACCGCGACGTGGACGTGACCACCGCGATCCGCTTCCACCCGGTGGAGATCGCGCTGTCCATGCTGCTCAAGATCGGGCTGGTCTACGCCCTGGGGGCGCCCGCGGCGGCGGTGCTGGTCTTCGAGGTGCTGCTCAACGGCTGCGCGATGTTCAACCACGCCAATATCCGCCTGCCCGCGGGCATCGAGCGCCCGCTGCGCTGGCTGCTGGTGACGCCGGAGATGCACCGCATCCACCATTCGGTCCGCCGGGCGGAGGCGGACAGCAATTACGGCTTCTCGGTGAGCTGGTGGGACCGGCTGTTCGGCACCTACTCGGCGCGGCCGGAGGGCGGGGAGGCGGGGCTCACCCTGGGCCTTTCGGCGCATCAGGACGACGCGCCCTCGCGCCTGTGGTGGACGCTGGCCTTCCCGTTCCGCCCGCGATGAGCGCCGGGGATTTCGCGGCGCTGCAGGCGGCGGCGGAGGCGGCGGGGGGGCTCGCCGTCTCTGCCTTCGCGCTGGCGCCTGACGAGCCGTCGCCGGAGACGCTGCCCGGCGCCCGGGTCGTGGCGCTGCTGTCGGCGGGGCCGGGGATGTGGGCGGCGTTCCGCGCGTCGGGGGAGGCGGCGGACGGCGCGCCGGACCCGCTGGACCGCTGGTCGGCGCGGATCTGCGCGGGTCTGGCGGCGCGGTTCGGGGGCGTGGCCGCCGGCCCGAACGACGGTCCGCCCTGGCCGCCGTTCCTGGCCTGGGCGCAGCGGGCCGAGCCGGTCTGGCCGTCCCGGGTCGGTCCGCTGGTCCATGCCCGGCGGGGGCTCTGGGCATCCTGGCGCGGGGCGCTGGGACTGGCGTCGCTGGCTGGCGTTCCGCCGCGGGCGGCGGGCGTCTCGCCCTGCCTCGGCTGCCCCGCGCCCTGCCTGTCCGCCTGCCCGGCCGGCGCGTTCCGCGAGACCCCGGCGGGGCCGCTCTACGACGTCGCGGGGTGCGGCGCGCATGTCTCGGGACCGTCTGGAGAGGCGTGTCGGGGGGGCGGATGCCTGGCGCGACATGCCTGTCCAGCCGGAATCGAGGGGGTTCCGGGGCCGGAACAGGCCCGTTTTCATATGGCGGCCTTCCTGAATTCTCACGGTTTCGTGATCGAGTGACCTCCGTCGCGAGCGATATTCGGTTTCGATAATGTACGAATGCCCGGAGTCGTCGCGCCACCCGCCGGCTTACGGCGCGAATCACCTGCGATGGACGGCCCGTCTTCGCGCCTTTAGGTTGCGCCCTGAGACCGAGTCCCCCGCCCGGAGGTAACGAAATGCACCGCCTCGTGCTGATGCGTCACGCCAAATCCGACTGGGGGGACCCCGGGCTCGGGGATCACGACCGGCCTTTGAACGATCGCGGCCGCCGCGCCGCGCCGCGCATGGGCGCCTGGCTGGCGGCGCAGGGGGCTTTTCCGGACGCGGCGCTGTTGTCCTCGGCGCGCCGGGTGCAGGAGACCTGGGCGGGGGTGCTGGACGGGGCGGGGCGGACGGCTTCGCCGCCGCCGGCGCGGACCGAGCGGGGGCTGTATCTTGCTGAACCGGAAGAGATTCTCGCGGCCCTGCGCGGCGCCCCGCCGGAGGCGCGCACGGTGCTGATGCTGGGGCATGAGCCGGGGACGCCGGGAATGCTGGCGCGGATGCAGGCCGGCGCGCCGCCTGCGGCGCTGGCCTGGGCCTTCGACCGCTATCCGACGGCTTCGGTCTCGATCCTGGAGGTGGACGCCCCGAACTGGGCGGAAACGAACTTCGGCGTGGCGCGGATCATCGCCCACGCCACGCCGAAGTCGCTGGCCTGACCGCGCCCCGCTTGCAGGCCGGGGGGGCTGGCCGGCATGCGGCCAGAACGGGCCGCGTGCGGACGCCGAATGCCGGCGGTCAGTGCATCGCCGCCCGGCGGAAGCGGTTGCCCACATCGGTCCCGCGAAGGGCCGACGTGGCCTTGTTGGGCTGCCCTGCGGCGGCGGCATGGCTGCTGGCGCCGTTGATGTTCGCGGACGTGTCGGCCTGTTCCTGCACTTCGATCCGCGCCTCGATCAGCGGCTCCTCGGCGGGGCGGTCGGCCGCGTCGCCGGCTTCGTCCGCATCGCCGTCCTGGTCGGCCAGACATTCCCCGTTGCAGTCGGGGCGGCAGCGGTCCGAATGGGCGGGGTCGGACAGGATCTCGGCCCGTTCGGACAGCTTTTCGATAATGGTTTCAAGGACCTGCCGTTCGTTCTCGGTCAGCCCATCCAGCAGGTAGGCTTCGCGGGCCTGGGCCAGCCGTTCGATATCGGACAGCACGCGGCCGCCCTCGCGGGTCAGGCGGACCATCTTGATGCGGCGGTCGCGCCGGTCTTCCCAGCGCTGGATGAGGCCGCGATCCTCGAGGCTGGAGGCCGCCCGGCTGATCGCGACCTTGTCGAGACCGGTCTGCTCGGCGATGGCGCGGGTCGGCTGGTCCTCGGCCTCGCCCGCGGCGGCGAGCACGCGCCACTCATCCCGGGAAAGCCCGAATTTCTCTCCGTAGACCTGGGCTACGGCGGCGGTCGTTTTGGCGGCCAACCGCGCGAGGCGGAAGGGGAGGAAGGCCTGGAGCTGCATAGGGCGTATCCCGAAGTTTTCGAAGTTTTGCTTTGCCACTGTTAAGTTTGCAAGATGGTTGATGGCAGGCAACGTATGCGCCCGGGCATCTGGCTCTATGATCTAGATCAATTCGGCCGAAGCTGCAAATGTAAGGCCAGCGAAACGTTTTTGAACTTTCGCGACGTTTCGAAAATGGATTTCTTACTTACTTACATGTAAAGCTCTGCTTGTCTTATTATTTGGGGGGCTGACATGTTGCGTTGCATATAACCACCCGGCGCCCGGGTCTCGATGAGGCCGCGGCAGGTCGCGAACGGACCGAGACCTGGCGCGGGCGCCGCGCTATGCTCGCGGCGATCGACCGGACCGGACCGGGCGACGCGACGGCGAAAGGGCAGGCCATGGACGAACCGATCCGCTTCACCTTCGACGGGGAGACGGTCGAGGCCCGTCCGGGCGAAACGCTGTGGGACGTGTCGCTGCGCCTCGGCCGCCGGCTGCCGCATCTGTGCCTGACCGAGGCCCCGGGCCATCGGCCCGACGGCAACTGCCGCGCCTGCATGGTGGAGATCGAGGGCGAGCGGACCCTCGCCCCCTCCTGCCGCCGCAGCCCGACGCCGGGCATGACCGTGCGCGCCGCCTCGCCCCGCGCCGAGAAGGCCCGGGCGATGGTGCTGGAGCTGCTGATGGCCGACCAGGCCCCGGCGGAGACCGCGCCCGACGCCGCCTCCCACCTGCGGGCGATGGCGAAGCTGGCGGGGGTGGAGCGGTCGCGCTTTCCCGCGCAGCCGAAGGCCGATCGCCCGGCGCCGGATGTCTCGCATGTGGCGATGCGCGTGGATCTCGACGCCTGCATCCACTGCACGCTGTGCGTGCGAGCCTGCCGGGAGGTGCAGGTCAACGACGTCATCGGCATGGCGGGGCGCGGGGCGGAGGCGGAAATCGTCTTTGATTTCAACGACCCGATGGGCGCCTCCACCTGCGTCGCCTGCGGGGAATGCGTGCAGGCCTGCCCGACCGGCGCGCTGATGCCGGCCTCCGCCGTCGACGCGGCCGGGCATGGCGACGGCGCCGCGGTCGACGAGACGGTGCGCTCGGTCTGCCCCTATTGCGGGGTCGGCTGCCAGATCGATTACCGGCTGCGGGACGGGAAAATCGCCTGGGTCGACGGCGCGCCGGGGCCGGCCAACGAGGGGCGGCTCTGCGTGAAGGGGCGCTTCGGCTTCGACTACATCGCCCATCCCCAGCGCCTGACCCGCCCCCTGATCCGACGCGAGGACGCGCCCGCCAAGGGACTGAACGTCGACCCGGCGAACCCATGGACCCATTTCCGCGAGGCGAGCTGGGACGAGGCGCTGGACCGCGCCGCGGGCGGCCTCGCCCGGTTGCGCGACGCCCATGGCGGGCGGGCGGTGTCGGGCTTCGGCTCCGCCAAATGCTCCAATGAAGAGGCGTATCTGTTCCAGAAGTTGATCCGGCAGGGCTTCGGGCACAACAATCTCGACCATTGCACCCGGCTCTGCCACGCGAGCTCGGTGGCGGCGCTGATGGAGAATGTCGGCTCCGGCGCGGTGACGGCCAGCTTCAACGAGATCGAGCACGCCGACATCGCCATCGTCATCGGCGCCAACCCGACCGAGAACCACCCCGTCGCCGCCACCTATTTCAAGCAGTTCGCCAGGCGCGGCGGCCGGCTGGTGGTGATGGATCCGCGCGGGCAGGGGCTCAAGCGCCACGCCTGGCGGATGCTTCAGTTTCGGCCGGGGACGGATGTGGCGCTGCTCAACGCGCTGATGCACGTGATCGTGGAAGAAAATCTATCTGACCGTCAGTATATCGAAGCGTTCACCGAGGGGTTCTCCGAATTCGCGGAACATATCCGCGAATTCACGCCGGAGCGGATGGCCCCGCTATGCGGCGTGCCGCCGGAAACGTTGCGGGAGGTGGCAAGGGCTTTCGCAACTGCGAAGGCGGGGATGATCTTCTGGGGCATGGGCGTCAGCCAGCATGTTCATGGCACCGACAATTCCCGTTGCCTGATCGCGCTGGCGCTGCTCTGCGGTCATGTCGGCCGGCCGGGGACCGGGCTGCACCCGCTGCGCGGGCAGAACAACGTGCAGGGGGCGTCGGACGCCGGGCTGATCCCGATGGTGCTGCCGGACTACCAGTCGGTGACCTCCGGGGCGGCGCGGGAGCTGTTCTCGGACCTCTGGGGCGGGACGGAGATCTCGCCGGAACCGGGCCTGACGGTGGTGGAGATCATCGACGCGGCCCATGCCGGCGACATCAAGGGCATGTATGTGCTGGGCGAGAACCCGGCCATGTCCGACCCCGACGCCGCCCATGCCCGCGAGGCGCTGGCGCGGCTGGAGCATCTGGTGGTGCAGGACGTGTTCCTGACCGAGACCGCCATGTTCGCCGACGTGATACTGCCCGCCGCGGCCTGGCCGGAGAAGTCGGGCACCGTCACCAACACCAACCGCACCGTGCAGATGGGCCGCCCCGCGGTGGCGCCGCCGGGCGAGGCGCGTCCCGATTGGGAGATCACCCGCGACCTCGCCAACCGGCTGGGGCTGGGCTGGACCTACGCCCAACCCTCGGAGGTTTATGCGGAGATGGCGGCCGGCATGCCCTCGCTCGATCACATCACCTGGGAGCGGCTGGCCGAGGAGGGGGCGGTGACCTATCCGACCACCGGCCCCGGCGATCCGGGCGCGGCGGTGGTGTTCGGCGACCGGTTCCCGCGGCCCTCGGGCCGGGCCCGCTTCGCCCCCGCGCAGGTGACGGCGCCGGCGGAGGTCCCGGACGCGGAATATCCGCTGATCCTGACCACCGGGCGGATGCTGGAGCACTGGCACACGGGCGCGATGACCCGCCGGGCCTCGGCGCTCGACGCGCTGGAGCCGGAGGCGACGGTGGCCCTGCATCCGCAGACCTTGAAGAAGTTGGGCGCCTGGCCCGGCGACCTGATGGAGGTGGAGACCCGCCGCGGCGCCATCCGCCTCTCCGCCCGCTCCGACCGGGCGGTGGCCGAGGACATGGCCTTCATCCCCTTCGCCTTCGTCGAGGCCGCCGCCAACCTGCTGACCAACCCGGCGCTGGACCCGTTCGGCAAGATCCCCGAGTTCAAGTTCGCGGCCTGCCGGGTGCGGAAGGTGGAGGAGGCGGCGGCGGAGTGAGCGCGCCGGCCTTCGATGTCCTCAGGATGCCGCTGGACCTGCTCGCGCTCGACGCCTGGCTCGCGGTCGGCCGCCCGGAACCGCACGAGGCGCCGGGCCGGACCTGGCGCGAATGGTGGTCGGTGCGGGAGCTGATCCGTCGGCAGGACCCCGCCGACCCGGTGATCGCGCCGGGCGACGTGGTCGCGCGGGCTGATCGGGGGGCGGGCGATGGCCGACCGGACTTTCTCCTGTTCCGAGGGACGGCGCGTTTCGCGGTCGAGGCGACCATCGCCGGGACCACGGAGGATCTCGACGAGGACGACGAATTCAGGTCGGCCGTCAACGTGCACGAACTGATCAGCCGGCGCGGAGGGCGGTTCGCGGATGGGGCGCTCGGCGACGAGTGGGAGGTCGCGATGGCGGCGGACATCGCCCGCGCCGCGGAGGCCAAGCGCGGGAAAGTCTATGCGCCCGGAGCTGTGTTGCTGGTGCATTGCCGATCAAATGCGATGATGGCGGATCCGGCGGGTGTCGCGGCGCATCTCTCGCGCCATGGCGACGCGGCGCCGTTTCGGGAGGTCGTGGCGCTCGTCCCCGGCGGGGCGCTGATCCGCTGGGCGGGGCGGCGGGTCGGGCTGTTCGCTCCGGCGCGCGCCACCGAAAGTCCCCGCCCATGATCCCCGCCTTCCGCGACCGCATCGTCATCCTCGGCTACGGTTCGCTGATCTGGGATCTGGACGACCTCGCGCCGCAGGTGGAGGGGGGCTGGGCGATGGGGGCGGGGCCCGCGTTTCCGCTGGAATTCTCGCGGATCTCGCCCAAGCGGCTGATGGGGCTGGTGGTCTGCGTCGACCCGGTGGAGGGGGCGCCCTGTCCGTCGCACGCCATCGTCTCGCGTCGCGGGACGGCGGCGGCGGCGCGGGCCGATCTCGCGCGAAGGGAGCGGGCGGCGGAGGCGCATGTGGGCGTCTGGGACCGGGGAGGCGTCGCGGCGGGGCGAATCGCGCCGTTGGTGGGGGAATGGTGCGCGGCGACCGGCGCGGCGGGGGCGGTGTGGACCGAGCTTCCGGCGAATTTCGCGGAAGCGGCGGGCCGGCCCTTCGACCACGGGGCGGCGGAGGCGTGGTTGCTGGGCCTCGAAGGCCCCGCGCGCGACGAGGCGGTGCGCTACATCCAGAACGCGCCGGCCGCCACCGACACCGCCCTGCGCCGGCGGCTGGCCGGGCTGGACTGGTGGCGGGCGGAGGCGGCGCGGGTGGCGGCGCTGGACGCCGCCGCGTCCACCCGCGCCAGGCCGACGGGCTGAGCCTCAGGCCGGCGGCGGGGTCAGGTCTTCGGTCAGCAGCGCCGCGACGCCGGCCAGCAACAGCGCGGCCATGACGAGGTTGAAGGCGCGCAGCCGCCAGCCGTCCCCCAGGAAGCGTCCGATGGCGGCGCCGAGCCCCGCCCAGGAATGCGACGAGCCGAGGCCCGAGACCGCGTAGACCGCCGCGATCACGCCCGCGTCGCGCAGCGGGGCGGAGCCGTCGGCGAACTGGGAGATCACCGCCAGCGCCATGATCCAGGCCTTGGGGTTGATCCACTGGAAGGCCGCCGCCTCCAGGAAGGTGAAGGGCCGCGCCCGGCCGCCGCCCTTGCCCGGCGCCGGCGCGGTGGCGGTGCGCCAGGCGAGCCAGACCAGCAGCGCCGCGCCGCCCCAGCGCAGGGTCTCGCGCAGAAGCTCGCTTTGCCGGAACACCGCGCCCATGCCCAGCGCCAGCGCGAACAGCATGGCGGGGAAGCCCAGCGCCACGCCGCGGGCATGGGGCAGGGTGGCGCGGAAGCCGAAGCGGGCGCCGGAGGCCGACAGCAGCGCGTTGTTGGGCCCGGGCGACCAGGTGCCGGCGAAGGCCATGGCGGCGATGGCGGCGACCGTCTCCAGCGAGAGGCCGGCGAGGGCGGTGTCGGTCATGTCGGGCGTCCTCCGGCGACGGTTCGTGCGTCAGCAGGGCTGACATTTTTCCGGAAGGTGCGCGGCGCCGGTCGCCACGTCAAATCAAGGCTTGTGAACGCGGCCATCAGGCGGCGGCGCCCTGCGCCAGGTCAGGTCTGGCGCTGAACCGCCAGGCGCAGCGCGAGGCCGGCGAAGGTCGCCGCGGCGAGGCGGTTGGCGAGGCGCAGGAAGCGGGGATCGGCGGCGACCACGCTGCGGAACCGTCCGGCGGCGAGGGTCATCGCCCCGATCCACAGCACCGCCATGCCGGCGAGCGTGGCGCCGAGCAACAGGCTCTGCGCCGCGACCGATCCCTGGTCGGGCCGGATGAACTGCGGAAACAGCGCGAGGAAGAAGGCGATCATCTTCGGATTGGCGAGGTTGTTGAGCAGCCCCTGCAGGAAAAACCGTCCCGCGCCCCCCGCGCCCCCCGCGCCCCCCGCGCCGGCGGGCGGCGGAGCGGAAAGCGTCGCATGGCCCGCGGCCCGCCAGGCCTGAACGGCGAGCCAGAGCAGATAGGCGACCCCCGCCGCCTTCAGCGCCATCCAGGCCGAGGGGAAGGCCAGCACGAGGGTCGAGACGCCGACCCCCGCCAGCACCGAATGCACCACGTTGCCGGTCTGCGTGCCGAGCAGCGTCAGCAACCCCGCCCCGGTCCCCGAAGCGAGGGTGCGCGACAGCACGAGCAGCGTGTCCGGGCCCGGCGACAGCACCAGCACGACCGCGGTGGCGAGAAACAGCTGGAAACCCTCCGGGTCGAGCATCGCGGCCTCCTGGCGATTTTGGTCAGACAGGTTGACGTAACGCCTTCGCCCCGCGAACGCCAGAGGGCCGTGGTCGGCCGTAGGGCCGGTCAGCCGTCCAGCATCGCGCCCCGGGTCAGGGCGAAGTCGGAGGCGACCCAGGCGTCCTCCAGCTCCGCCAGCCGGCGGCCCAGGGCGGGGCCGGGCTTCATGCCGCGCGCGATCAGGTCGTCGGCCCCGACCGGGAAGGTCGCCGTCGCGCCGCGGGCGATGTCGCGTTGCAGGGCGCGGGGCGGCGGGTCGCCGGTGGCGGCGGCGCGCAGCAGGGCGGCGTCGCGGGCGGCCTCGGCCCCGTGGCGATAGGCGGTCCGGGCGGCGGGGGCGTCCTCGTGCAGGGCGGCGCGGATGGCGCGCAGCGCCCGCTGCTCGGCCCGGCTGAGGCGCAGGGCCTCGGTCGCCGCCTCGGGGCTGACGCCCATCATCACCAGCCGGCGCTTCCAGTCGGGCAGGGGGGCCAGCCGCGCCTCCATCGCCACCAGCGGCGCCACGGCGGCGGCGTTCGCGCCGGGCAGGACGCGGGCCAGCACCCCCGTCGCCTCCATGGCGCAGAGCGCGGGGCCCGGATCCTCGGCCCCCAGCAGCTTGCGCATCTCGGCGCCGATGCGTTCGCGGGCCAGGTCCTCCACCCCCTCCGCCGCCGCGGCGCAGGCGGCGAGCCCGTCGGCGTCGATCCCCCGCCACGGATCGCCGTAAAGCGCGTGGAAGCGGAAGAAGCGCAGGATGCGCAGCCGGTCTTCGGCGATGCGGGCGTCGGCGTCGCCGATGAAGCGCACCCGGCGGGCGCGGAGGTCGGCGAGGCCCTGTCCCACGGGATCCAGCAACGCCCCGTCGGGCGCGGCGTAGAGCGCGTTCATGGTGAAGTCGCGCCGCGCCGCGTCCTCCTCCAGGCTCGCGCCGAAGGCGACCTCGGCATGGCGGCCGTCGGTGACGACGTCGCGGCGGAAGGTGGTGATCTCAAACCCGCGGTTGCGCAGGACGGCGGTGACGGTGCCGTGCTCGACCCCGGTGGGCACGTGGCGGATGCCGGCGGCGTCGAGCAGGCGCTGCACCTCCTCCGGCGCCGCGTCGGTGGCGAGGTCGAGGTCGCGCACCGGCAGGCCCAGCAGTTCGTTGCGCACGCAGCCGCCGACGAAGTAGAGCCGCGCGCCTCCCGCCTCCAGCGCCGCGCAGATCTGGCGCGCGGCGGGATCGGTGAGCCATGCGGCGTCGAGCCGGGCCTCCGTCGCGGCCGGGCCGGAGGCCGGCCCTTCCGCGCGCGCGTCGCCCGTCGCCTCGTCGCGCTGCGGCGCGGAGGGCTGGGCTTGGGCGTCGTCGGCCTCGACGGTCATTCCATCATGTCCAAACGGGAGGCGGGAAGGAGGGGTGGAGCGGGACGAAGCGGTTCGCAGGCGGCCCGTGGGCGGCTCAGCCCCGCAAGGGGCCGGAGGCCGCGGCGATGGCGCGGAGCCGTTCCGACAGGCCGACCAGCATCCGCGCGGTGGCGCCCCAGATATAACGCCCTTCCCATGGCATCGCATAGTAGCGACGGTCCCGCCCCTGGAAAAACCGGCTTTCGGTGCGCCGGTTGGCGGGATCCATGAGGAAGGCGAGCGGGGGTTCGAAAACCTCCGCCACCTCGGACGGGTCGGAGACGGGGGTGAAGTCCGGATCCACCAGCCCCACGAAGGGGGTGATGGCGTAGCCGGTCCCGGTCTCATGCCCGTCGATGGCGCCGAAGATCTCCACCTGATGGGCGCGCAGGCCGATCTCCTCCTCCGCCTCGCGCAGGGCTGCGTGCAGCAGGGAGGGGTCGGTGGGGTCGACCCGGCCGCCGGGGAAGGCGACCTGGCCGGCATGCTGGCGCAGGTGGTCGGCGCGGCGGGTGAGGATGACTCGCAGCCCGTCGCCCCGGTCGACCAGCGGGCAGAGCACGCCGGCCTGGCGCAGCGGCTTTCCGGGCGGGAACCCGTCGGGCCGGCCGCCGGGCAGCAGGTCGAAATCGGAACTCGCGCCCGGGCGGCCATGCAGGACCGCGGCGCGGACCATCTCGGCGTCGATGGCGGCGAAGGCGGCGGGCGGGTCGCCGGCGGCGGGGGGCGCGGCGCAGGGCAGGGGCGGAACGGCGTCGGTCATGTCCATCAAGTGGCGCAACCGGAGGCGATGGGCAAGCGGATGCTTCGCGCGTGAAAGCGTTTTCGCAGGGCGCGTTCCGTTTCGCGACGAAGGCGGGCCAGGACGGCGGCGGAGCTCAGCCCGCCACGGCGACGGCGACGGGCGCGAACGTCTGGCCCTCCGCGGCGAAGGCCGGCGGCGTCGAGGCAAGGCGGGACGGGAACGCGGCCAGCTTGCCCTTCGCGGTCAGCACGTCGTGCAGGGCCGGGTCGATCTCGACCATCTCGCCGCGCCGGTCGCGGGCGATGGCCACATGCAGATCGATGCGGCCCAGCAGCCAGACCAGTTCCGCGACGGCGTCCTCGGCCAGCATGCGCGCGTCGTCGCTTTCGGCCCGGTCGATGCGGATTTCGGCGGCGGCGAGCCGGCCGCGCAGCCGGGCGGAGACCGCCAGCGCCAGCCGCTCCAGCATCTCGGCGGGCAGGACCGGCAGGGCGTCGGAGACGCGGGCGGCGTCGAGATCATGAGCGGCGGCGGTCATGGCGGGCTCCTTCCTGCGGGCGTCGGTCGGAGCGGCGGGCTCCGGCGGGGTGGCGAGGACAGGTTTACCCGGCCTTAAGCCACCGTTCGAGCGCGCGGCCGGATCGTCGCCGCGCCCTTTCGCGCGGCGCGCTATCCGTTCGGATAGGGCCTCAGCCCTCCGGCAGGTCGGCGGACGGGACGATCGGGAAGAACGCCCCGCGCGACCGCAGGCCGAACCAGGAGACGCCCTCGACCTCGCGATGTTCGCAGATGTCGATGAGGCGGTAGAAGCTCTTGCGGTCGATCAGAGCCTCCAGGTTGGAGCGCACCAGGATGTAGGGCGCGGGCTCTCCGGTCTCGGGGTCGCGGGCGACGCGGATCGGACGGTCGGGGCCGGCCTCGGCCTCCTCGTCCAGATTGGTGACGAAGGTCAGGGCCTGGTCGGGGCCCCCGGGGTCGGTCACGCGGAAGTCGACGGCCACGAAGGGCGCGTCCTCCACGGTGATTCCGACCTTTTCGACCGGGGTCACCAGAAAATAGGCGTCCCCGTCCTTCCGGATCACCGAGGCGAAAAGTTTCACTAACGGAATCCTGCTTATGGGAGTGCCCAGATACCACCAGCTCCCGTCCCGGGCGATTCGCATGTCGAGATCGCCGCTGAAGGGCGGGTTCCACAGGTGGACCGGGGCCGGTCCGCGCTTGCGCGCGCCGGCCTGCTTGATGGACTGGGCCAGCCCCTCGGCGTTGGGCGCCGGGGCCGGGCTCGCGACCTGTTGATCGGCGGGGACCATGGTTTCCTCCGTTTCGCAGCCGCAGCGACAGCGACGCTCTTGGAGAAGCTAGTCGCGCGCCCTAGTGTTTTCAAAGACCGGGACGCGCGCCTCCCTTCGGACCGCGCGTCCCGCCGGACCGTCCCACGCGCCCGCCCGAGCGCCCTCGCGCCGCGGCCCCCGCGCCTGCCGGAGAGACCTGATGAGCGACGCAACCGACGACCTCGTGGCCGAGATCGAGCGCCTGGGCGAAAAGCTGGGCGAAGCCCGCGCGCAGATCGCGCGACGGGTCATCGGGCAGGAGACGGTCGTCGACCTGACGCTCAACGCCCTGCTGTCGGGGGGGCACGCTCTGCTGGTCGGCGCGCCGGGCCTCGCCAAGACCCGGCTGGTGGAAACGCTGGGCGGAGTCATGGGGCTGGCGGCGAACCGCATCCAGTTCACCCCGGACCTGATGCCCGCCGACATCCTCGGCGCCGAGGTGCTGGAGGAAGCCGCCGGCGGCGGCCGCGCCTTCCGCTTCATCCAGGGCCCGATCTTCTGCCAGCTTCTGATGGCGGACGAGATCAACCGCGCCTCGCCCCGCACCCAGTCCGCCCTGCTGCAGGCGATGCAGGAGAAGGAGGTGACGGTGGCCGGCGCCAACCGCCCGCTCCCGAAGCCCTTCCATGTGCTCGCCACCCAGAACCCGATCGAGCAGGAGGGCACCTATCCGCTGCCCGAGGCGCAGCTCGACCGGTTTCTGCTGCAGGTGGACGTGGACTACCCGACGCTGGACGCGGAACGCGCGATCCTGATGGCGACCACGGGCATGGACGACGCCGCCGCCGCCCCGGTCTTCGACGCCGAAGCGCTGATGGCCGCCCAGCGGCTGGTGCGCCGGATGCCGGTGGGCGAAAGCGTGGTGGAGGCGATCCTCGGCCTCGTCCGCTCCGCCCGTCCCGGAGAGCCGGAGGCGACCGAGGAGGTCGACCGCATGGTCGCCTGGGGTCCCGGCCCGCGCGCCGCGCAGGCGCTGATGATGGCGGTGCGCGCCAAGGCGCTGCTCGAACAGCGGCTGGTTCCGTCGGTGGCCGACGTGGCCGCGCTCGCCCGCCCCGCGCTCAAGCACCGCATGGCGCTGACCTTCTCCGCAAAGGCCGAGGGCCAGACGCTGGAGGCGGTGATCGACGGCCTCGCCGCCCGCGCGCTCGACGGGCCGCGAGAGGCCGCCGCGTGAGCGGGGCGGCCGAGACCGCAGCGGATCGCGGCAGCCCGGCCTGGCTGCGTCGCGACGCCGAGCAGGTCTCGGGCGCGCTGCCGCCGCTGCTCGCCGCCGCGGAACGGCTGGCGGCCTCCACCGTGCCCGGCGTGCACGGGCGCAGACGGTCGGGTCCCGGCGAGACCTTCTGGCAATACCGCCAGGCCATGCCCGGCGACCCGGCCACCGCCATCGACTGGCGCCGCTCCGGGCGCACCGACCAGTATTACATCCGCGAGATGGAATGGGAGGCGGCCCAGACCGTGACGCTCTGGGTCGATCCGGCGCAGAGCATGGACTACCGCTCCGACCTCGCGCCGCGCTCCAAGGCCGAACGCGCGCGCCTGCTGGCGCTGGCGCTGGGCGTGCTGCTGACCCGCGGGGGCGAACGCACCAGCCTGCTGGGCACCCAGGCGGCGCGGCCCGCGACCGGGGCGCCGCAGCTGCTGCGCATGGCGATCGAACTCGCCCGCGTGACCGAGGACCGGCCGGATTTCGGCGCCCCCCCGCGCACCGCGCTGGCGGCGGGCGGCAAGGCGGTGTTCCTGTCGGATTTCATGGGCCCGCGCGAGGATATCTTCCCCGCCCTGATCCACGCGGCGGAACGCGGCGTCTCGGGCGCCTATGTGCAGATCGTCGACCCGGCGGAGGAAAGCTTCCCCTTCGACGGGCGGCTGGTGCTGGAAAGCCTCGGCGGCGCGATCAGCTTCGAGACCCACCGCGCCCGCGGCCTGCGCGACGCCTACCTGGAGCGGCTGGCCGAACGCCGGGCCGACCTGATGGACACCGCGCGCCGCTGCGGCTGGCGCTGCCTGATCCACCGCACCGACGAGAGCCCGCGCAAGGCGCTGCTGTGGCTCTACGGCGCCATCGGAGACCACTGACGTGACCGCGCTGCCGCCCTTCGCCTGCCGTGGCGGGACGTCCGGATGCTGAGCATCGGCGCCATCGCCTTCCTCAACCCGTGGCTGCTGGCGGCGCTGGCGGCGCTGCCGGCGCTGTGGTGGCTGCTGCGCGCCACCCCGCCCGCGCCCCGGCGCATCCGTTTCCCCGGCGTGCGCCTGCTGCTGGGCCTGCAGGACCCCGAGCGGATGCCGGAGCGCACGCCATGGTGGCTGCTGCTGCTGCGGCTCGTGGCGATCGCCGCCGCGATCCTCGCCTTCGCCCGCCCGGTGCAGAACCCGACCGCGGATCTCGCGGGGCGCGGGCCGCTGATGGTGGTGATGGACGGGGGCTGGGGCTCGGCCCCCGACTGGGAGCCGCGCCGCGCCCGGGCGATGGAGGCGCTGGAGCAGGCGGAGCGCGCCGGCCGCGCCGCCATCCTCGTGAACCTCGCCGAGCCGCGCGCGCCCGGAACCCGCCCCGACCCGCGTCCCGCCGGCGAATGGCGCGGCGCGCTGGAGGCGATGGCCCCCGCTGCGTGGGAGCCCGACCGGGCCGGTTTCGCCGACGCGGCCGAGGGGCTGGCCGACGATCTGGGCGGCTATGAGACGCTGTGGCTGACCGACGGCCTCGCTCATGACGCGGATGAGACCGACACCGATCTGGCCGAGGTGCTGTCGGCCGCCGGCCCCCTGACCGTGATCGGTCCGGACCGGCTGGCGCTGGGCCTGCGCCCGCCGGTGCTGGACGACGGGGCGCTGGTCGCGGTCGCGATCCGCGCCGATGCGCAGGAGGGCGCGCGCCCGGTCTCCGCCGCCGCCATCGGCCGCGGTCCGCAGGGAGGGGAGCGGCGGCTCGCCCTGGCCGAGGCCCGGTTCGAGGAGGGGGAGAACGAGGCGCGGCTCGTCTTCGACCTGCCGCTGGAGCTGCGCAACCAGGTGGAGCGGGTCGCGCTGCTGATCGGCGGTTCCGCCGGAGGCGTGACGCTGGCCGACGACGCGGTGCGGCGCAAGCGGGTCGGGCTGATCTCGGGCGAGGACGACGCGGGCGCGCGCCCCCTGACCTCGCAGCTCCACTACCTGCGCAAGGCGCTGGAACCGACGGCGGAGGTGGTGGAGGGCGGGCTCGCGGCGCTGATCGAGAGCGGGCCGGACGCCATCATCCTCGCCGATCTGGGCGTGATCAACGACACCGACCGCGCGGCCCTGACCGAGTGGATGGAGGCCGGCGGCCTGCTGGTCCGCTTCGCCGGCCCCCGCACCGCCCGGGCGGAGACCGAGGCGCTGCGCGATGGAACCGCGGGCGAGGACCCGCTGATGCCGGTGCGGCTGCGCGCCGGCGGCCGGGCGGTGGGCGGCGCGATGAGCTGGGAGGCCCCGCAGGCGGTCCGTCCCTTCCCGCCCGACGGGGCGTTCGACGGGCTGGCGGTGCCCGGGGACGTGGTGGTCAGCCGGCAGGTGCTGGCGCAGCCGGGCCCGGACCTCGCCGCGCGCACGCTGGCCACGCTGGCCGACGGCACGCCGCTGGTGACGGCGGCGGACCGGGGGCTGGGGCGGGTGGTGTTCTTCCACGTCACCGCCAATGCGGAATGGTCGACCCTGCCGCTGTCGGGCCTGTTCGTGCAGATGCTGGAGCGGCTGGCGCTCGCCGCCTCCGCCGGGTCCCGCGCGACGCTGGAGGCGCTGGAGGGCGCGGTCTGGACCCCGTCGATGGTGCTGGACGGCTACGGGCGGCCCGCCGATCCCGGCCGGCTGCGCGGCGTGCAGGGCGCACGGCTGGCGGAGGCCCGGCCGGGGCCGGATGCGCCTCCGGGCATCTACGTCTCGGGCGACCGGGCGGTCGCGGTGAACCTCGCCGATGCGGAGACCGTGCTGTCCCCCGCGCCCCCGCCGCCCGCCGGCGCGCGGGTGGAGCGGATGACCCGGGCCGAGGAACGCGACCTGCAGGGCCCGCTGCTGGCGCTGGCGCTGATCCTGCTGGCGGCGGACGCGGTGGCCGCTCTGGCCGTCTCCGGCCGCCTGCGCGGCGGACGGGGCGGACGCGGGGGGCGGGGCGGCGCGCGCGTCGCGGGGCTGATCCTCGCGCTGGGCCTCGGGCTGACCGGCGCCGTCGTCGCGCCGCCCGCGCAGGCGCAGTCGGGGCCGGATCCGGCGGCGGACGCGCGCGCGCAGGCCGCCACGCGGGATACGGTGCTCGCCTACGTGATCACCGGCGATGCGGAGGTCGACCGCCTGTCCGCCGCCGGCCTGACCGGCCTCTCGCGGGTGCTCGCCGCCCGCACGGCGGTGGAGCCCGCCGATCCGATCGGCGTGGACCTGGAGCGGGACGAACTGGCGTTCTACCCCATGCTCTACTGGCCGATCTCCGCCGGGATGCCGACTCCGTCGGACGCGGCTTACGCCAAACTCAACGCCTTCACCCGCACCGGGGGCATGATCGTCTTCGACACGCGCGACGCCAACCTCGCCTCCGGTCCCGGCTCGGGCACGCCGGAGGGGCGGGCCCTGCGCCGGCTGGCCGCGCAGCTGGACCTGCCGCCGCTGGAGCCGGCGCCCTCGGACCACGTGCTGACCCGCACCTTCTACCTGCTGCAGGACTTCCCCGGCCGCTGGCGCGGGTCGGAGCTGTGGCTGGAGGCGACGCCCGACCCCGCCGAACAGGCGGACGGGGAAACCCCGTTCCGCCACCTCAACGACGGCGTGTCGCCGGTGGTGATCGGCGGCGCCGACTGGGCCGCGGCCTGGGCGGTGAACGACCGCGGCGACTTCCTCGCCCCCGTCGGCCGCGACGGAGGCCGCCAGCGGGAGATGGCGTTCCGCTTCGGGGTCAACCTGGTGATGTATGTGCTGACCGGCTCCTACAAGTCGGACCAGGTGCATGTCCCGGCCCTGCTGGAGCGGCTTGGAAATTGACCTTTGACGCGCCACGCCCGGGACGAGCCGGGCGGCGAACGAGTTCCCCGGGCCTCGTCCCGGGCCGGAGAGCGACGGGAGCCCGCGCATGAACGCCGAGCTGGATTTCGCCCCCCTGCTGCCGATCGAGGCGCTGGCCGCGCTGGGCGCCCTGTCTCTGGCCGCCGTGGTCCTTTGCCTTTGGCGAGGGGCGCCGGGCTGGGCGCTGCGGGCGCTGGCCGCCATGGCGCTGCTGGTTGCGCTAGCCAATCCCTCGCTGCGCCAGGAGCTGCGGGACCCGCTGCCCGACGTGGCCATCGTGGTCACCGACGCCTCCGCCTCCAACGCCATCGACGGCCGCGCCGAACAGACCCGCGCGACGGAGGAGGCGCTGCGCGAGCGGCTCGACGCGCTCGCCGCCGATCCCGACGCGCCGCTGGAGGTCCGCTACGCCCGCGTCGCCCCCCATGCCGGCGGGGTGGCCGACGCCGACCGCGGCACCCTGCTGCTGGAGGCGCTGGAGAGCGCGGCGGCCGAGGTCGCGCCCGACCGGCTCGCCGGCGCCGTGCTGATCACCGACGGTCAGGCCCATGACGCCGCCGCGCTCGAGAACTTCCCCGCCCCCGTGCACGTGCTGGTCACGGGGCGGGAGGGCGAATGGGACCGTCGCCTCGCGCTGGAGGCCGCCCCCGCCTTCGGCATCGTCGGCGAGGAGGTCGAGATCGCCTTCCGGATCGAGGCGCTGGGCGACGCGCCGGAGGAGGCGACCCGCTCCGCCCGGATCGAGATGCGGGTCGACGGCAAGCTGGTCGCCTCGCCCGAGGCCCCGGTCGGCCGCCCCGCCCGCCTGCGCATGAAGATCGAGCATGGCGGGGCCAACGTGGTCTCGCTCTCCGTCCCGATGCGGGAGGGGGAACTGACCGACCGCAACAACGCCGCCGTGTTCACCGTCAACGGCGTGCGCGACCGGCTGCGGGTGCTGCTGGTCTCCGGAGAGCCGCATCCCGGCGAGCGGACCTGGCGCAACCTGCTGAAGGCCGACCCCTCGGTGGATCTGGTGCATTTCACCATTCTCCGGCCGCCGACCAAGCAGGACGGGGTGCCGGTGTTCGAACTGTCGCTGATCTCGTTCCCGACGCGGGAGCTGTTCATGGACAAGGTCGACGAGTTCGACCTGATCATCTTCGACCGCTACCGCCGCCGCGGGGTGCTGCCCAACGCCTATATCGAGAACGTCGCCCGCTACGTGCGCGACGGCGGCGCGGTGCTGATCGCTTCGGGCCCGGCCTTCGCGGGGGTGGAGAGCCTTTATCGCACGCCGCTGCGCGACATCCTGCCCGGCCGCCCCACGGCAAGGATCATCGAGGAGGGCTTCCGCCCCGAGATCACCGAGATGGGCCGCCGCCACCCGGTCACCGCCGGCCTGACCCACGAAGGCCCGGCCCCGGTGGCCGGGAGCGCGCCGGAGGGGGCGGAGCCGAACTGGGGCCGCTGGTTCCGGGTGATCGAGATGGAGCCGACCTCGGGCCAGACGGTGATGTCGGGGGACGGCGCGCCGCTCTTGATCCTCGACCGGGTCGGGCAGGGGCGGGTCGCGGCGCTGGCCTCGGATCACGCCTGGCTATGGACCCGCGGCTTCGAGGGCGGCGGCCCGCAGGCGGAACTGCTGCGCCGCCTCGCCCACTGGCTGATGAAGGAGCCGGAGCTGGAGGAGGAGGCGCTGACCGCCGAGGTCGCCGGCGCCGAGGTCGAGGTCACCCGCCGCTCGGTCGCCACCGAGCCCGGCCGGCTGACCGCCACCTCGCCGTCGGGCGAGGTGGTCGAGACGATGTTCGAGCCGGCGGGCCCCGGCCTGTGGCGCGCGGCGTTCGAAGCCGACGAGACCGGGCTCTGGACCCTCACCGACGGGGTGCTGGAGGGGGTGGCCGCGGTCGGCCCGCCGGCCCCGAAGGAGTTCGAGAACCCGGTCTCCACCGGCGCGCTGCTGGCGGGGCTGGCGGAGGCGACGCGGGGCGGGGTGATGCGGGTGGCCGACGGGATGCCGGACCTGCGCCGGGTGCGCCCGGGCCGGGCGGCGGCGGGGCGCGGCTGGATCGGGCTGGCGCGGGCCGACGCCTATTCGGTGCGCGACATCGCCCTGACGCCGCTGGCGCCGGGCTGGCTGATGCTGCTGCTCTCCGCCGGTCTCGCCGTGCTGGCCTGGCGGCGCGAGGGGCGCTGACGCCCCCCGTTCGCGACCCTGCAGGCGGGGTCCGTGCGCCCCGGGCCTGACCCGGTGCATCGCGGCGTCCGCCGTCAGGGACGGACCAGCAACGCCCGGCGCGCGGCCTCGGCCAGTTCCTCCCGCAAGGCGCCGGGCCGCTCCAGGTCCGGGCGCAGGCCCTGAAGCCACATCCGGCAGGCCATGTTGGCGGGGCCGAGCAGGATGGCCGCGAACGCCTCGGGCGAGACCTTGCGCAACGTCCCCGCCGCCTCATGCGGCGCCCGCCATGCGGCGAGGCGGGCCCCGAACGCGGCGTTGAGCCGGTCCAGCCGGGGCGCGGCCAGCGCGAACCATGCGGCGCGGGCGTCGTCGAGCATGAACCGCGCCTCGGCGCCGTGCGATTCGACCCAGTCGAGCTTCGCCGCCACCGCCCCCGACACCCCCTCCGCGGCCGTGGCGCCGCCCTCCAGCCCCGCCAGAACCGCCCGCTGATACCCCGCCACGCAGTCGCCCAGCAGCGCCGCGGCCAGCGCCGGCTTGTTGGGAAAGGCGTGGAAGAAGCTGCCGTTGGAGACGCCGGCGGCGCGCCTCAGCCGCTCCACCGACACCGCGTCGTAGCCCTCCGACACGAAGAGCGGCAGGGCGGCGGCGAGCAGAATGTCCTTGACGTCATGCGTGGCCATATTGGAGTTATGTTCTAGAGTGGCACTCTAATCAAGACCTGGGAGGCGAGAGATGAACGGATTGCTGGAAATCGAGGCCGCCGGCGCGGCGATGCGAATCGTGATCGACGACGGCAAGGTCAACGCGATGTCGATCCCGATGCTGGAGGCGCTGCACGCGGCCTTCGACCGGGCGGCGCAGGAGGAGGCGGGCGCGGTGATCCTGACCGCGCGGGGCCGGGTGTTCTCGGCCGGGTTCGACCTCAACACCCTGCGCGGCGGCGTGGCGGAGGACCTTCACCGCATCCTGACCCTTGGCGCGGAACTGGCCCTGAAGCTGCTGACCTTCCCGCGCCCGGTGGTGGCGGCGGTCCCGGGCGCGGCCTTCCCGATGGGGGCGTTCCTGGTCCTGTCCTCGGACCTGCGGCTGTCCTCGCCGGGCGTCCATCGCATCGGGCTGAACGAAACCCGCATCGGCCTCGCCGTGCCGCGCTTCGCGGTGGAGGTGGCGCGCCAGCGGCTGACCCCGGCCGTCTTCAACCGCACCGTGACCACCGGCGAGATGTTCCCGCCCGACGAGGCCCTCGCCGCGGGCTTCTATGACCGGCTGGTCCCGGCCGACGCCCTGCAGGCGGAGGCGGAGGCGGCGGCGGCCGACCTGGCGACGATCCCCACCGCGTTCCACCACCCCTCCAAACTGCGCGCCCGCGCCCCGGCCATCGCCGCGATCCGGGCGGCGATCGACGAGGACCTGACGCTGGAGGCGGCGAAAGCCCGGGTCGCGGCGCGGGCCGCCTGATCCGGGGGGCGGCGCGTGCGGATGAGCCGGACCGCGGGAGGTTTCGGCGCGCAGGCGGAGGCGGCCGCGACAGGGCGGCGCGCGCTCAGTCCGTCCAGCGCCGCACGTCGCCCGCCACGCCGTCCCATCCGCCCGGCGCAAGCTCCCGCCCCAGCACGCGGGCGGGGTTGGTGGGGGGCGGGAAGGTCAGGCCGGCGCCCAGTTCGCGGGTGAAGCCGAAGCGGCGGTAATAGGGCTCGTCCCCCACCAGCGCCACGCGGGTCCATCCCAGGCCGGCGGCGGTGTCCAGCGTCATGTTGATCAGGGTGGCGGCCAGCCCCTCGCCCTGCCTTGTGTGGTGCACCGCCACCGGGCCTAGCAGCAGGGCCGGCGTCCCCGCCTCGCCGATGCGCACCGGCCAGTAGCGGATGGCGCCGACCACCGCGTCGTATTCGTCGCGGGCGAGGACGCAGAGCCCGGCCACAGGCGCCACCCCGTCGCGCAGCCGGTAGGAGGAGAGCGCCGTGCGCCCCGGCGCGAAGCAGGTATCGTAGAGCCACTCGACCTCGGGCTCGTCCTGCGGCCGCTCGGGCATGATCCGGAACATGGACGGTCCTTTTCCACGCTGCGGGGCAGGGCGACGGCTTCGGCCCGTAGCATGGTCCCGCCGGTTTCGTCTAGAACCGCAGGGACAGGACCAGGGAGGGCTCCGCATGCACTACCGCACCCAGGACGGGCACGGACTGAAGCACAACCCGTTCAAGGCGATCGTGGCCCCGCGGCCGATCGGCTGGATCTCGAGCCGCGACGCGTCCGGCCGGGACAATCTGGCGCCGTATTCCTTCTTCAACGGCGTGGCGGATGTGCCGCCGATGATCATGTTCTCGGTCACCGGCCGCAAGGTGGGGCGCGAGGAGGAGGCGAAGGACAGCCTCGCCAACATCCGCGAGACCGGGGTGTTCGCGGTCAACATCGTGAGCTGGGAGCTGAAGGACGCGATGAACCTGACCTCCGGCGCCTATGGCCACGAGGAGGACGAGTTCGCGCTGGCCGGGCTGGAGAAGGCGGAATGCGCCGAGATCGCCTGCGCCCGGGTCGCGGCCGCGCCGGCGACGCTGGAATGCCGGCTGTGGAAGGAGGTGCCGCTGCCCACCCTGTCGGACGCGATGGACAACGTGGTGGTCATCGGCTCGGTGGTCGCGGTGCATCTGGACGAGACGCTGCTGACCGACGGCATGTTCGACCTGGAGAAGTTCCACCCGGTCGCGCGCTGCGGCTACAAGGACTACGCGGTGGTGCGGGAGCTGTTCCAGATGACCCGGCCGGGCGGCGGCGACGCGCATAACCTGTCGGGGCGCTGAGCAGGGCGGCGCGCCCGGGATATCCGACCGACGGGGCGGCGCCGGACAGGGCGCCGCCCCGTTGCGTTCGACGCCGGTGGCAAGACTTTGTCAGTCTTGCTCCGTAACGTCGGCTTAGCTCTGATTCCATTGGAAATTTACCCCTCATAGAGGCTCGGGGCGCTAACACCGACCTGCCGGCGCGGGCTGCGGGCGGGGCGGGGGTTCAGCCCGGTCCGCCGCCCCCCGGCAGGTGCGGAAGGAGCCGCTTCGCGCGTGTTTCGGCGACGTTGGAGCGTTTGGGGTGAGTGGCGTGACGCCGGCGGGGCCGGCTCCTTTCAGCGCAGGCGATGCGGGACCGCGGGGGCGGCTCCCGCGCCGCGACGGGTTCCGGACGCGCCGTGGGGGGCGCGCCCGGCCGCGTGCGAGCCGCGTGGCGTGGGGTGTGGCCGTGCCGGGTGGTTTTGAGTAGGGCGGCGTGAAGTCGGGTGGCGTGAGTTGGGGCGCGGGGTTCGCGCGCCCCGCCGGACGGACCGGGCCGGACAGGCCGTAGGCGTAGCGGAAACGCGGCCCGCGTGGTGTCAGGACCGTGAAGGCGAACGAAGGGCGCGGGCGCGACGATCCCGGGTCCGGTTGCGTTGCAGGGGGCCGCGGTCTGAAGACCGGGCCCCTTTCGCCTGGCGGCGGGCCCCTTTCGGTCGCTTGCGGCCGCTCAGCCCAGCACGGCGCCGGGGTTCATGATTCCCGCCGGATCCAGCGCCGCCTTGATGGCGCGCATCGCCGCCAGTTTCGCGGGATCCCCGTAATGCGCCAGATCCGCGGTCTTGAACCGGCCGATGCCGTGCTCGGCGCTGATCGAGCCGCCATGCGCGTCGATCAGGTCATGCACGATCCGGGTCAGGACCGGCTTGAGGTTCGCGTAGTCCTCCCGCCGGCGGCCCTTCGCGGGGAACAGGTTGTAGTGCAGGTTGCCGTCGCCGAGATGCCCGAAGGCGTTGATGCGGATGTCCGGCGCCTCCTGCAGCAGGCGGGCGGAGGCGGCCTCGACGAAGGCGGCGACCTCGGACAGGGGCGCGGAGATGTCGTGCGAGGCGATGGAGCCGATCTTGCGGTTGGCCTCGGGGATGGTCTCGCGCAGGCGCCAGAAATCGTTGCGCTGCTGCTCGGACTGGGCCAGCGCGCCGTCGAGCGCGAGGCCCTTCTCGAACGCCTCCTCCAGCGCGGCTTCCAGCGCCTCGGCGGCGCCGGAGCCCGCGCCGCCGCCGACCTCGACCAGCGCCGACCATTCGGGGACCGTGTCCAGCGGGCAGCGGGCGCCCGGGATCTCGTCGAGGCAGAAGCGGATGCCGGAGCCCTGCAGAAGCTCGAAGGCGGAGACCTGCTCCCCCACCCGCCCGCGCAGCAGGTGCAGCAGGTCGAGCGCCGCCGCCGGCGAGGGCACGGCGACGAAGGCCGCCGCGACTTCGGCCGGGCGGGGGTGCAGGCGCAGGGCGGCGGCGGTGATGACGCCGAGCGTGCCCTCGGCCCCGATCAGCAGGTGGCGCAGGTCGTAGCCGGTGTTGTCCTTGCGCAGCCGCTTCAGCCCGTTGAACACCGAGCCGTCGGGCAGCACCGCCTCGATCCCCAGGCACAGGTCGCGGGTCATCCCATAGCGCAGCACGTTCACGCCGCCGGCGTTCGTGCCCAGCACGCCCCCGATGCGCGCCGTGCCCTCCGAGGCGATGGAGAGCGGGAACAGCCGGTCCACGGAAGCCGCCGCGGCCTGCGCGTCGGCGAGGATCACGCCGGCCTCGCAGATCATGGCGTCGTCGTCGGGATGCAGCGCGCGGACCCGGTTCAGGCGTTCGACCGAGAGCAGGATGCAGGGCGGACCCTCGGGCCGGACCTGGGCGCCGACCAGCCCGGTGCCGCCGCCATAGGGCACCAGCGGCACCCGCGCCGCCGAGCATTCGCGCACCACATGGGCCACGTCCTCGACCGAGCCGGGGCGGACCACCAGCGCCGCCTGACCCTGGGAGGTGTCGCGGGGTTCGCGCAGGTAGGGGGCGGCGGCGTCGCCCTCGCGCAGGCCCTGGGGGCCGAGGCGGTCGCGCAGGGCGGCGAGAAAGTCGGCGGAGGGGGCGTTCAGGTGGGCGGCGTCAGCGGTCATCGGAAGGGTCCCTTGGGGCGGCGGCGCGAGCCAGCCGGTCGTTGATCGCGCGGCCGAGGCCGGTTCCGGGCACGGGGGCGACGGCGATGGTCCCCGCGCCGCCCATGCGCGCGTCGAGCGCGCGGAGATGGGCGAAGAGCGCCGCCGCGGCCTCCGCGAGGTCGCCCGAGGGCGAGAGGTTCAGCGCATGGGCCGCGGCTTCGGTCCCGGCGGGGTCGGGGCCGAAGCCCAGCCAGGCCTCGCCCGGCGCGGGGGCCGGGGCGTCCAGGCGCAGGGCGGCGCCGGGGGCGTAGTGGGAGGCGAGCATCCCCGGCGCGATGATCCGCGGCGCGTCGGGGGCGGCGGCCTGCGGCGCCCGGGCCGCGGAGGGCTCCCGCCCGCTCTCCCCGCCCCCCGCGACCCGGGCGCCGCAGGCCGCCTCGATCGCCTCGACCGAGAGGCCGCCGGGGCGCAGCAGGCGCGGGGTTCCGTCGGGGTCGAAGGCGAGGATGGTGCTTTCCACCCCCACCGGGCAGGGGCCGCCGTCTAGGATGGCGTCGATCCGGCCCGAGAGGCCCTCCGCCACATGGTCGGCGGTGGTCGGGCTGACCTTGCCGGACGGGTTGGCGGAGGGGGCGGCGACGGGAACGCCGGCCGTCTCCAGCAGGGCGCGGGCGAGCGGGTGGGCGGGGACGCGGATCGCGACCGTGGGCAGGCCGGCGGCGACCTCGGCGGCGAGGCCCGCATCCGCGCGGCGGGGCAGGACCAGGGTCAGGGGGCCGGGCCAGAAACGCTCGGCCAGCGCGCGGGCGGGGGCGGGGAGGTCGGCCAGCGCTTCCGCCGCGGCGAGGTCGGCGACATGCACGATCAGCGGGTTGAACGAGGGCCGGCCCTTGGCCGCGTAGATCGCCGCCGCCGAAGGCCCGCGGTCCGCGCGCCCGCCGAGGCCGTAGACCGTCTCGGTCGGGAAGGCGACGAGCCCGCCGTCGCGCAGGATCCGCGCGGCCTCGGCCAGGCCGGTTCCGTCGGGGGCGAGGCGGCGGGTGGGCTTGACGGTCATCCGCATCTCCGTTCGGGGCGCGCCGGGCGGCGGCGGCCGGGCTCTCCCCCTGATCCCGCGTCGGGCGCGCCGCCGCAAGCCCCGATGGGGCGCGGGACGCTGGACGGGAGGCGCTGGACGGGGGGCGCGGGGCGGGGCAGGGTCGGCCGTCCCAGCCCCGGAGAGCCCCATGCCGCGCCACCCCTTCCTCCAGCTCGATGTGTTCAGCGCCGCGCCGTTCCGCGGCAACCCGCTGGCGGTGATCGCCGGCGCCGACGCCCTGCCGGTGGAAACCATGCAGCGCATCGCCGCCTGGACCAACCTGAGCGAGACCGCCTTCCTGATGGCGCCGGAGCCGGGCGGGGACTACCGCGTGCGCATCTTCACCCCGACCCGCGAGCTGCCCTTCGCGGGCCACCCGACCCTGGGCGCCTGCGCGGCCTGGCTGGCGCTGGGCGGGACGCCCTCGGGCGCGGAGGTGGCGCAGGATTGCGGAGCGGGGCGGGTGCGGATCCGGCGCGAGGCCGGGCGGCTCGCCTTCGCCGCGCCGCCGCTCTCGCGCGACGGCCCGCTCGAAGAGGCCGAGATCGCCCGCATCGCCGCCGGGCTGGGCGTGCCGCGGGACGCGATCCTCGCCGCGCGGCACGCCGACAACGGGCCGGGCTGGCGGGCGGTGCTGCTCGATCGCCGCGACCGGCTGCTGGCGATCCGGCCGGACTACGCCGCGCTGTCGGACCTGAAGCTGGGGCTGGTCGCCCGCTGCGATCCGGCGCGGGACGACGCCGAGGCGGATTTCGAGCTGCGCGCCCTGATCTGCGACCGGGCGGCGGAGGATCCGGTGACCGGATCGCTCAACGCCGCCGTGGCGCAATGGCTGATCGGGGCGGGGCTGGCGCCCGCCACCTACCTGGCCGCCCAGGGCACGGGGATGGGGCGCGCGGGGCGGGTGCATGTGACCGCGGAGGCGGGGACCGTCTGGATCGGCGGCGAAACCGCGGTGGCGATTCGGGGCGAGATCGACATTCCCTGACCCCGGCGTCGCCGACCGCTTTCCGCCCCGGTAAACCTGCGGCCGCGCCGCGGCTGGACAGGGCCCCGCCCGGGGCCTAGCTTCCGCGGCAAAACCCGCCCTTTCGGGCGCGCATGACGCCGCGGTGAGGCGGAGCGGGGACGTCCGTCGCCCGATCCGCCCCCGGTCAAGGGAGCAGAGACATGTCCTATCAGGCCCCGATCCGCGATCTCGCCTTCTGCCTCGATCACATCGTCGGGGCCGACCGGCTGGCCGAAACCGAGCTGTTCGCCGACGCCGCGGCGGAGACCCGCGCCGCGATCCTCGACGAGGCCGGCAAGCTCGCCGCCGGCGTGCTCGCCCCCATCAACCGCAACGGCGACCTGACCCCGGCCCGGCTGGAGAACGGCGTGGTGCGCGCCTCGCCGGGCTTCGCGGACGCCTATCGTCAGATCGCCGAGGGCGGCTGGGTCGGCCTCGCCGCCTCGCCCGAGCATGGGGGCATGGGCCTGCCGCTGACGCTGGGCACGGCGGTCGGCGAGATGTTCGCCTCGGCCAATCTGGGCCTGTCGCTGTGCCCGCTGCTCTCCCAGGGCCAGATCGAGGCGCTGGAGGCCCATGCCTCGGACGAGATCAAGGCGCTCTACCTGCCCAAGCTGATCTCGGGCGAGTGGACCGGGACCATGAACCTGACCGAGCCGCAGGCCGGTTCGGACGTGGGCGCGCTGGCCAGCACGGCGAAGCCGAACGGGGACGGGACCTACGCGGTCTCGGGGCAGAAGATCTTCATCTCCTGGGGCGATCACGACATCGCGGAGAACGTCTGCCACCTGGTGCTTGCGCGCCTGCCTGACGCCGCGCCGGGCACGCGGGGGGTGTCGCTGTTTCTGGTGCCCAAGTTCATCCCCGATGCGGAAGGTCGCCCCGGCGTCGCCAATTCGCTGAAGGTGGTGAGCCTGGAGCACAAGATGGGCCTGCATGGCTCCCCGACCGCGGTGATGAGCTTCGAGGACGCGACCGGCTGGATGGTCGGGCCTGAGGCCGGCGGCATGGCGGCGATGTTCACGATGATGAACAACGCCCGGCTCGGCGTCGGGGTCGAGGGGCTCGGCGTGGCCGAGGCCGCCTGTCAGAAGGCGCTCGGCTACGCGCTGGAGCGGGTGCAGGGCAAGACCGCCGACGGCTCCAAGACCATCATCGGCCATGCCGACGTGCGCCGGATGCTCCTGCGCATGCGCACCCTGACCGACGCGGCGCGGGCCATCTGCCTCGACTGCGCGCTGTCGCTGGACATGGCGCGCGCGGCCTCGGGCGAGGCGGCGAAGGCGTGGAAGGCGCGGGGCGCGTTCCTGACCCCGATCGCCAAGGCCTTCGGCACCGACGTGGGCAACGAAGTCGCCTATCTCGGCGTGCAGGTGCATGGCGGCATGGGCTTCATCGAGGAGGCGGGCGCCGCGCAATATTCCCGCGACGTGCGGGTGACGGCGATCTACGAGGGCACCAACGGCGTGCAGGCCATGGACCTGATCGGCCGCAAGCTGGCCGACGGGGGCGCCGCGGCGAAGGCCCTGATGGCGGAGATCCGCGAGACGGCGTCGGCCGCGAAGGGCGACCTCTCCGCGCTGGGCGAGCAATTGGCGATGGCCGCGGACGCGGTGCAGGCGGCGACGGACTGGATGCTGGCGGCCGGGCCGGACGACCGCGCCTCGGGCGGGGTGGACTACCTGCGCGCCTGGGCGCTGCTGCTGGGCGGGGCCTATCTGCTGCGCGGCGCCGGGGTGGCCGGGCCTGACGCGGACCGGCGCGTCGGGCTCGCCCGTTACTATTTCGGCCGCGAGCTTCCCCAGGTCGCCGCCCTGGCCGAGACCGCGACCGAGGGCGCCGGCGCCATCTACGCGCTGTCGGCCGAGGCCCTGGCCTGATGGCGGAGCGCACCGGCGTCCGCTTTCCGATCGAGCCGCCGGAGAACGGCGGCGCTGTGGAGCTCGCCCCCGGCGTGCTGTGGGCCCGCATCGGCATGCCCAACCGGCTCGCTCATGTGAACGTCGCGGTGCTGGACGACGGCGACGGCTGGACGGTGGTGGACACCGGGCTGCGCCATCGCCAGTGCCTGGACGACTGGGCTAAGCTGCGGGCCGGGCCGCTGGCGGGCAAGCCGATCCGGCGCATCGTGGGCACCCATCACCACCCCGACCATATCGGGCTGGTCGGCCGCTTCATGCGCGAGGACGACGTCGAGTTCGTCACCACCCGCACCGCCTATCTGATGACGCGGATGCTGCAGTTCGACCATCACGACAAGCACCCGCCCGAGCAGATCGCCCACTGGGTGCGCGGCGGCATGGCGCCGGACATGGTGGACCGGTTCGCGGCGAAGGAGCCGATGAACTTCTCCAACGCCACCTACCGGCTGCCGCTGGGCTACACCCGCATCGCCGAGGGCGACGAGATCGTCATGGGCGGGCGGCGCTGGCATGTGCGGATGGGCAACGGCCACGCGCCGGAGCACGCGACGTTCTGGTCGAAGGACGATCATCTGGTCATCGTGGGCGACCAGGCGATTCCCGGCATCAGCTCCAATCTCGGCGTGCATCCGACGGAGCCCGCCGCCGACCCGGTGGGCGAGTGGCTGGAAAGCTGCGAACGCCTGCTGACCGTGGCGCGGGAGGATCACCTGGCGCTGCCCGGCCACAAGGCCGCCTTCACCGGCCTGCCGACCCGGTTCGAGCAGCTGATCAACAACCATCACGGCGCCATCGCCCGGCTGCGCCGCCACCTGACCCAGCCGCGCACCGCCGTGCAGTGCTTCGTGCCCATCTTCGGTCGCGAGATCGAGGAGACGGTGTTCGGCCTGGCGCTGAACGAGACTTACGGCCATCTCAACCACATGCTGAAGCTGGGCGAGGTGACCCACGAGCTTCGCGCCGACGGCGCGCTGTGGTGGCGGCTGACCGGCTGAGCCGGTCTCCGCGACGATTTCCGCCTTGATCGGCACGCCCGCCCGGGGATATTCGGGCGGGAACACGCAGACGCAGGCGCCCGGGCGACCCCCCGGCGCGGAGGGAGAGCCCGGATGGCCGACAACCACGACGCCCCGCATTTCGAGCCCGGCAAGATGGACATCACCGAGCAGGAGAAGACCTTCGCCGGCTTCCTCCACGTGATCACCATCGGGGCCGTCGCGTCGATCGTCGCCCTCATCTTCATGGCGCTGGTCAACAGCTGACGCCCAGACGCCCTGACGTCCGGACGGGCGCGGGCGCCTTCGGGCGGCCCGGTGCGACCGCGCCGCCCCGGGGCTCCGGGGCGGCGCGTCGTCGTTTTCAGGGACGGGCGGCGGCGCGGGGCCGCGCTCAGCGCGCGGCGCGCAGGTTGGCCTTCATCTGGTTCAGCACCGCGCCGGACTTGCCGGCCTGCTCCAGCGACGCCACCACCCGTTTGCGCAGCGGGTTGGTCTTGCCCAGATAGCCGGACGCGGCCACCCGCCCCTCGGTCGCGCCTTCTTCGCGCGCCAGCCGCTGCATGTCGGCGAGGCGCGACGAGCTGGACGGGTGCCCGGCGAAGATCGAGGCGTTGTCGCCATACATGCGCTTGAGCACCTCGAAGGACTTCGCCCCCTCGGCGCCGTTGTAGCCGGCGCGGGCCAGATACTTCATGCCCAGCCGGTCGGCCGCCGTCTCCTGATCGCGGGAGAAGTCGGCGTAATAGGCCTTGCCGCCATAGCCGACCACGAGATTGGTGAGATCGCCCGGCACGCCCAGCAGCGCGCCGCCGATGCTGGCCACCGCGCTGGCGATTCCGATCTGCTGGCGCTTGACCATCCCGGCGGAGACATGGCCCAGGTCCTCATGCGCGATCTCGTGAGCCAGCACCATGGCGAACTGGGCCTCGTTCTCCAGCGCCGCCAGCATGCCGGCGTTGAAGAACACGTAGCCTGCGCCGGAGGTGAAGGCGTTGGCGTCCGCGTCCTTGATGATGAAGGTCTGCAGCTTGGACTTGTTGGGCCCGCGCTGGGCGTCGATCCGCGCGGTCACCGCGTCGAGATAGGCGTTCACCCTGTCGCCCTCGACCAGCAGGTTCTTGGCGCGCAGCTCCTGCAGCAGCTGGCGGGACTGGTTCAGCTCGGCGCTCTGCGCGGAGGCGCTGCGCGGCTGGCCCGGCTGCGGCGCGCCGCAGGCGGTCAGGCCGCCGGCCAGCATCGCGGCGAGGATGAGGCGCGGGAGTTTCATGGCGGGTCTCCGGGTCTGATCTTCGTCTGTCTGCTCTGGCTGTGATCTGGGGCCGAACATGACGCAGGGAAGGGCTGAAATGCGACGGCCCGGCGCCGAGCGCAAGGAATCGGGGCCGCGGCGCGCCTCCGGACAGGCGACCCCGGACATGCGAAACCCCCGGCCTCGCGGTCCGGGGGTTCGGCGGTCTTCATCGCGCGGGGAGCGACATGGCCCCGCGACTGGGCAAGCCTCAGGCGAGACCTTCGCGCTGCAATTTCTTGCGCGCGAGCTTACGGGCGCGACGAATCGCTTCGGCCTGTTCCCGGGCGCGTTTCACCGACGGCTTCTCGTAATGCTGCCGCAGCTTCATTTCCCGGAACACACCTTCGCGCTGCATCTTCTTTTTGAGAGCGCGGAGGGCCTGATCGACGTTGTTGTCGCGAACCATCACCTGCACGGACTTCACCACCTTTCTAAGCTGTCTGGTCGCAAGAGCGCGCTGTATATCAACGCCCCTCCCCCCTGTCCACCGCCGCGCGCGCCCTATATTCAAGGGAACGACGCGCCGCGCGCGTCCCGTGCCGCGTCCCGACGCAGGAGCCCGCCATGAGCGAAATCGAGCACGACGCCCCCCAGGCCGACCCGGTCGACCCTGAAATCGCGACCCCGGTCGCCGACTCCCTCGCCGCCGCGCGCGAGGCGATTCTGGAGCGGATCGCCGATCACGTGGTCTTCGACGGCTGGTCCCCCGCCGCCATCGAGGCCGCGGCGGCCGAGGCCGGCGTCCCGGCCGAAACGGCCCGGCTGGCCTTTCCCCGCGGCGTCGACGCGGCCATGGGCTTTCACCTGCGCGGCGACCGCCGGCTCGCCGCCGCGCTGGCTTCCGAGCCGCAGGGCGGCGTCGGCATGACCGACCGCATCACCCGCGCCGTGCGGCTGCGGCTGGAACTGGCGGAGCCGGATCGGGAGGCGGTGCGCCGCGCCGCCTCGCTGTTCGCGCTGCCGGTGAACGCGGGCCATGGCGCGCGGATGGTGTGGAACACCGCCGACACCATCTGGACCGCGCTGGGCGACGGGTCGGAGGACCTGAACTGGTATACCAAGCGCGCCACGCTGGCGGGCGTCGTCTCGGCCGTGACGCTCTACTGGCTGGGCGACGAGAGCGAGGGGCGCGCCGACACCTGGGCGCATCTGGACCGGCGCATCGCCGACGTCATGCGCATCGAGAAGGCCAAGGCCGCGGTGCGCCGCAACCCGCTGGGCAAGCTGGCGATGACCGGATTCGACCGGCTGACCAGCGGCGTGCGCGCGCCGCGCCGGGCCCCCCACGGCGCCGGGGTCTGAGCCCGCGGGGCGACCGGCCGACCGGGAAAGAGAAAGGGCCGGGCAGGGGTCTCCCCCCGCCCGGCCCTACGCGTCCGAGGCCCACGCGGCTCAGTGCCGGAAATGGCGCATCCCGGTGAACACCATGGCGAGTCCGGCCTCGTCGGCGGCGGCGATCACCTCGGCGTCGCGCATCGAGCCGCCGGGCTGGATCACCGCCGTCGCCCCGGCCTCGGCCGCGGTCAGCAGTCCGTCGGCGAAGGGGAAGAACGCGTCGGAAGCGACGACGGACCCCTTCGTGGGCGTCTCGGGCAGGCCCATGGCCTTCGCCATGTCCTCGGCCTTGCGCGCGGCGATGCGGGTCGAGTCCACGCGGCTCATCTGGCCCGCGCCCACGCCCACGGTCGCCCCGTCCTTGGCGTAGATGATGGCGTTGGACTTCACGTGCTTCGCCACCCGCCAGGCGAAGAGCAGGTCCGCCATCTCGGACGGCGTCGGCGCACGCTTGGTCACCACCTTCAGCCCCGACATGTCGAGCCGGCCGGCGTCGCGGTCCTGCACCAGGAAGCCGCCGGCCACCTGGCGGAAGGTCAGCCCCCGCGAGGCCGGGTCGGGCAGGCCGCCGGTGGTCAGCAGGCGCAGGTTCTTCTTGGCGGCGAAGACCTCGACCGCCTCGGGGCTGGCCTCGGGCGCGATCACCACCTCGGTGAAGATCTTTGCGATCTCGGCGGCGGTCTCGGCGTCCAGGGGCACGTTCAGCGCCACGATCCCCCCGAAGGCGGAGGTGGAGTCGCAGGCCAGCGCCCGCGCCCAGGCCTCGGCCGGGCTGGCGCCCTGGGCGACGCCGCAGGGATTGGCGTGCTTGACGATCACGCAGGCGGGCCCGTCGGCGGGGTCGAACTCCGCCACGCATTCGAAGGCCGCGTCGGTGTCGTTGATGTTGTTGTAGCTCAGCTCCTTGCCCTGGAGCTGGGTCGCCGTCGCCACGCCCTTGCGGGCCGAACCGTCGAGGTAGAAGGCCGCCGACTGGTGCGGGTTCTCGCCGTAGCGCAGGCTCTGCGCCAGCGTGCCCGCGAAGGCGCGGCGGCGCGGCGTGGCCTCCCCCGCATGGGCGGCCATCCAGGTGGAGACGGCGGCGTCATAGGCGCCGGTGCGCGCGTAGGCGGTGGCGGCGAGCCGGGTGCGGAACGCGGCCGTGGTGCCGCCCTCGGCCAGTTCGGCCAGCAGGGGGGCGTAGTCCTCGGGGTCGGTCACCACCGCGACATGGCCGTGGTTCTTGGCGGCGGCGCGGATCATGGCGGGGCCGCCGATGTCGATGTTCTCGATGCAGTCCTCGGCCGAGGCGCCCTTCGCCACGGTGGCCTCGAACGGGTAGAGGTTGACCACCAGCAGGTCGATCGGGGCGATGCCGTGCGTCTCCATCGCCGCCACGTGGCCCGCGTCGTCGCGCAGCGCCAGCAGGCCGCCATGCACCATCGGGTGCAGGGTCTTGACCCGGCCGTCCATCATCTCCGGAAAGCCGGTCAGCTCGGACACGTCGCGCACCGGCAGGCCGGCGGCGCGGATGGCGGCGGCGGTGCCGCCGGTGGAGACGAGCTCGGTCCCGCCCGCGTGCAGGGCGGCGGCGAGCTCGGTCAGCCCGGCCTTGTCGGAAACGGACAGCAGCGCGCGGCGGACGGGAATGCGGGGGTCGGACATGGTCGGGCTCTGGCCTCGGATCGGCGCCGGCGCGCGGGCCGGACGGGGCGGAGCCGCCGGGGCGCGGCGGCGCGGAAAGCGGGGCCGGCGAGCGCGGGAGGGTGCGGGCGGGACCGGCTCAGGCCGGGTCGCCCAGGCGCAGGCCCCAGGAAACGCGGCCTCCATACTCCACCGCGCGGGCGGAGACCACGACCTGTTTGGTCGCGCGGGGATCGGTGCGCTCCGGCTCGAAATACACGCTGTCGCGCAGCCGCGCCTCGCCGCCGTTGACCGTGAACCGCCAGCGGGTTCCGTCGAGGATCAGCGCGATCGCGCCGTCGGGGCCCTGGCGCGCCTCCACCTGCGGGTGCAGGTGGAAATGCGCCGAAAAGCCGAGTCCGGGCGCGCCGCCCGCGGCGGAGGCCGCCCGGTCGAAGCGCTTGCGGGCGGAGGCGTCGGGGCTTTCGAGCACGTCCTCGCCGCGGAAGTCCCGGCCGTCATGGCTCAGGAACAGCCGGCGGCGATGCACCAGCCCGTGCGAGCCGAGATAGCCGTCATGGGCGCCGAGGAACCAGGAGCCGTCGCCGTCCTGCGCCGTCTCCGCCTCCACCTCCCGCGGGCCTTCGCCGAACGGGTGGGGGCCGGGACCGCGGGCGCCGGCGCCGATGCGGGCGGAGCTGACCCCCTCCAGCGACAGCGAGCTTTGCGCGGCTGTCGCCCTGCACGCCGCGGCCCAGTCGCCCGAGGCGGCGCCGGCGGGGCCGCAATTGACGATGGGCCGCAGCGCCCCCCAGGCCAGTTCGAAGGCGAGCGTGGCGGCGTGGGCGGCGGGGGTGGCGGGCGGCGGGGCCGCGTCCACCACCACCGTCGCCCGTCCGGCGGCGAGGCGCACGAAGCCCATCGCCCGGTCCCGCGGCGGCGGCGCCTTGCGCGGATGGGCCAGCGACAGCGCGTGGTCGAGCCGCCCGGGCGCCCCCGCCCCGCCGCCGTGAAACCGCGGCAGCCCGCCGTCGCGCATCCGCAGCGCGCGCAGCGCCGACTGGGCGCGGGCGATGGCGGCGGCGTGCTCCGGCTCCGGGTCCAGACCGGCCGCGCGCAGGTGACGGGCGGCGGCGGCGAGCGCGATCAGCGCCTCGCACAACCGTTCCGGCGCGCGGGAGTTCAGCCCGCCGTCCTCGTCCACGGTCAGCGAGGCGGCGGCGGCGAGCCGGCGGGCGGCGGCGCGGCGCGGCCCCTCGTCGGCATGGAGCGCCAGCGCGCAGTTCAGGTGGCCGGCGGCGGCGCGCAGGCGGGCGAGGCCCTCCGGCGCCGTCTCCATCCCCTTCTTGAGGCGGCGCTCATGCAGGGCGATGGCGCGCAGGAAGCGGCGTTCGAGGTCGGCGGAGGCGTCGCGCAGCACGAAGTCCGCCCGCTCCATCCAGGCGGTGGCGCGGATGCCGGCGGTCTCGGGCTCCCATCCCGGTCCCGCGCCCTCGCCGAACTGGGCGATCCAGCCGAACAGCCAGGACTGCGCCACGCGCCGCGCCTCCCGCGTGCCGGCGGCGGCGAGGTCGTCGAGCCAGGCGAAGCCGTGCAGCGCGGCCGCGAAGGCCTCGGACGGGGGCGCGAGCCGCCAGGGGCCGAGATCCTTGGCCCGCACCTCCTGCCCCGCGAAGCGGAAGCGCCCCTCCATCAGCCGGCGGGCGGCGGCGGCGTCCCCGATCCACAGCGGCTCGGGCCGGAAGGCGAGCCGGTCCGGCACGCGCAGGCCGAAGCCCAGACTGTCGAGCAAGCCGCTCACCCGTGGTTCGCCTCCTTGCGGCCCCGGCGCCGGGGCCCATGACAAAGACCCGTCAGGCCGCGCGGATCCGGTCCCCGCAGCCTCGACAGGCGATTCCGCGCAACATGGCGGGACGCAGGCCCCCTGTCACGTCTCCTTGCGGAAAAGGGCGGCGAAAAACCCGTCCAGGCCCCCGGAATCCGGCAGGAAATCCGGGCGCGTGCGCAGAAAGCCACGCTCCGACGCCCAGTCGGGCGGGGCGCCGAGCGCAACGGGGTCGGCCGGGACCGTGGCCAGGGCGCCACGGGCGGCGAAGGCCTCGGCGCGGTGCTCGCCCTCTTCGGGGAGCAGGGAGCAGGTGGCGAAGACGAGGCGGCCGCCGGGGGCGAGCCAGCCCGCGGCGCGGTCCAAGAGCGCGTCCTGCAGGGCGGTGAGACCCGGCAGGTCGAGGCTCGCGCGCAGATGCGGCATGTCCGGATGGCGGCGCGCGGTGCCGGTGGCCGAGCAGGGGGCGTCGAGCAGGATGACGTCGAAAGGCGCGTCGGGCGCCCACGCGAGGGCGTCGGCCTCCACGATCTCCGCCGCCAGCCCGGTGCGGGCGAGGTTCTCCGCCACCCGCTCCAGCCGCGGGGCGGCGATGTCGAGCGCGGTCACCTGCGCCCCGGCGGCGGCCAGCTGCAGGGTCTTGCCCCCCGGCGCGGCGCAGAGGTCGAGCGCGCGCAGGCCCCTCACGTCGCCCAGCAGGCGGGCGGGCAGGGCGGCGGCGGCGTCCTGGACCCACCAGTCCCCGGTCTCGTAACCGGGCAGGGCGGTGATCTGGGCGCGCTCGCGCAGGCGGAGCGATCCGGTGGGCAGCAGGTCCGCGCCGAGCGCCTCGGCGAGCGCCGCGGCGCGGGCGGGGTCTTTCGGGGTCAGGTCCGTCGGGGGCGGGACCATATGCGCCTCGGCGATGCGGCGCGTCGCGGCGGCGCCCCAGGCCGACGACAGGCGGCCCCACATCCAGCCCGGCATGTTGGCGCGCGGCGCGTCGACGGCGGCCCAGGGCGCGGGGCCCTCGGCGGCCAGCCTGCGGGCGACGGCGTTGACCAGGCCGGTGAGCCGTTCGCCGCCCTTCTGGGCGCGCAGGGCCTCCACCGCGCCGTCGGCGGCGGCGTGCGGGGCCTCGCCCAGCCACAGGATCTCCACCGCCGCCAGCCGCAGGGCGTGCTGGGCGGCGGGGGGCGGGGCGCGGCGCAGGAAACGCTTCAGCACCGCGTCGGCCTGGCCCGCGCGGCGCAGCGTCTCCGCCGCCAGCCGCCCGGCGCGGGCGCGCTGGGCGGGGGGGAGCGGCGGCGCGGCGGCGGCGAGGTCGGCCAGCGAGCGACCCTGGTCGAGCACGCCGGAGATCAGGCGCAGCGCTTCGATCCGCTCCGCATGGGGGCGGTCGGCGGGCGCGGAGGACGGACCGGACCGGTCGGGCGCGGCGGCCGGCCTGGCTCCGGGGGCGTGGCGGGGGCGGGCGGGGGCCGGGCTCATCTCAGGACCACGGACCGTCGGAGCGGCCGCCCGCGCGCGGAATGCGGCTGCGGGTCTCGCGCACGGCGCCCGCGGGGCGGGACGCGCCGCCGGAACGCCAGGGGCCGGAAGCGGATGCGGCGGGGGCGGTCGCCGGGGCGCGGGCCGGTCGGCCCATCTCCGCGGCCATCGCCTCCAGCGCCGCGATGCGGTTCGCCGTGGCGGGGTGGGTGGAGAACAGGCTGTCCGCCCCCCGCCCGGCCAGCGGATTGACGATGAACATATGCGCGGTGGCGGGGTCGCGCTCGGCCGACTCCATGGGCCGCGCCCTGCCGCCGCCCGCGATGCGCGCCAGCGCCGACGCCAGCGCCAGCGGGTCGCCGCAGATCTCCGCCCCCGCGCGGTCGGCGGCGTATTCGCGGGTGCGCGAGATCATCATCTGGATCAGCATGGCCGCGAAGGGCGCGAACAGCGCCGCGGCCAGCGTGCCGATCATCCCCAGCCCCCCGCGGTCGCGCCCGCCGCCGAAGAACAGGCCGAACTGGGCGAGCATGGAGATCGCGCCGCCGATGGTGGCGGCGACGGTCATGATCAGCGTGTCGCGGTTGCGGATATGGGCGAGCTCATGGGCGATGACGCCGCCGAGCTCGTCCCGGCTCAGGCTCCGCATCAGGCCGGTGGTGACGGCGACGGCCCCGTGCTCGGGGTCGCGGCCGGTGGCGAAGGCGTTGGGCTGGTCGGTGTCGATCACATAGACCTTCGGCATCGGCAGGCCGGCGTTGCGCGCCAGTTGCGCGACCTGGCCGTGCAGGTCGGGGGCGGTGGCCGCGGTGACCGGCCGGGCCCGGTGGGCGGCGAGCGCCAGCCGGTCGGAGTTCCAGTAGGCGAAGGCGTTCATGCCCACCGCCACGACGAAGGCGATCAGCGCGCCCGAGGCGCCGCCGATCAGGAACCCGACCGCGCCGAACAGGGCGGTCAGGAAAGCCAGCAGCATCGCGGTCTTGACGTAGTTCATGGCTCTTCAGGTCCCGGGCGGAGACGGGCGAGGATCGGCAGGCGCGGGTTTGCGCCCGCGGCCTGCGCGGCTTATGTCCGGGGACGCGGGCGGTGGCCCGTTCGGTTCCCCGTCAGGTTCGGAGAGACATATATGGCTGGAACGACCGACGAGAAAGAGGCGCGGCTGCGCGAGGCCGCGGCCCGCGCGCTGGAGGAGGCCGAGGCGCGGCGCAAGGCCGCCGCCGGCGCGCCGGGGCTGCCGGCCGAGCTCGGCGGGCGCGACGGGCCGGAGCCCACCCGCTTCGGGGACTGGGAGAAGAAGGGCATCGTCTCGGATTTCTGAGGCGACCCGCGCCCGTATCCCGCACGCGGGCCGCGCGACCGGCCCGGACTCCCGGCCGGACCGGGGCGCCCGCGCGGCGGGGAGGCCGGGTCGCGCGCGGCGCCGTTTCTCCGGCGCCGGCGGCTTGCGGGCGGCGTCAGGGCGGTCCTGGAAACGAAACGGACCGCGCCGGTCGCCCGACGCGGTCCGATGATCGCCGTCCCGGGCGACCTCAGTTGAGGTAATACCGCGACGAGGTCTTGTAGTAGTAGTAGTTGTAGCCGCCGTAGCCGTATTTGGCCATTTTCTTGGTGTTGATCTGGGTCAGCGCCAGACCCGCGATCCGCACCTTGATCTGCGCGAACTGCGCGAGGCCATGGCGCACCAGATCCTTGTGGGTCGAGTTCCAGCGCACGCAATAGATCACCGCGTCGGCCAGCGGCGCGATCACCCGGCTGTCGGGGACGGCCAGCACCGGCGGCGTGTCGATGACGATGAAGTCGTAGCGGTCCCGCGCCTCCTGCAGGAACTGCCGGAACCGCTGCGAGGCGAAGACGTCGGCGGCGTTGACCTTGGTCTCCTCGCCCATCACCACGTCGAAGCCGACTTTCTCGTCGTGATGCACCACCTCGTCGAAGCTTTTCTCGCCCGAGAGGATCGACATCAGCCCGTGCTTGGGCGCCCCCGAGAAATAGGTGCGGAAGGTGCGGCGGCGCAGGTCGCATTCGACCAGCAGCACCTTCTTGCCGAGCCCGGCGGCGTTCTGCGCCAGCAGCAGCGAGCAGGTGGTCTTGCCTTCCTTGGGCAGCGAGGAGGTGAGCATCACCATCTTCGGCTGCCGGTCGACATTGGCCAGCAGCACGCCGGTCCGCAGGTTCCGGATCGCCTCCACCAGGGCCGAGGACGGCCGCTCCACCGCGTAGTCGAGCACGCCGCGGCGCATCCGCACCGGGGCCACCGGGATGTTGCCGAGCACGGCGAGGCCGGTGCCCTTCTCCAGCTCCTCCGACGAGCGGAAGGAGTTGTTCATCTGCTCGACGATCAGCACGAAGGCGATGCCGCAGAGGCCGCCGAAGAAGCCCGCCGCCAGAACCGCCAGCATCTTGGGCGGGTAGGAGGGGTTGAAGTTCACCACCGCCGGCGACAGCACCCGCGCGTCGGCCTGCTGCACGCCCTGCTGGACCGAGGTCTCGTTCAGGCGCCGGAGGAACTGTTCGTAGATGCGCCGGTCGGCCTCCGCCTCCCGGGTCAGCTGGCGCAGCTGGACGAGGTCCTGGGTCTGCGTCTCCAGCTGCTGTTCGAGATCGGCGATCGAGCTGGTCACGGCCGCGGCCTGGCTGGCGGCGCGGTCGCGTTCGGATTCCACCTGAAAGACCACGCGCTCCGCCGCGTTGGCGAACCGCTCCTCCAGCAGGTCGCGGGCCTGACCGCCGGCGGGCGCGGAGGCGATGTCGCCGGCCATCGCGGTCAGCCGCGGCTGGTTGGCGAGGGCGGCGAAGCCGGCGAAGTCGCGGGCGTCGAGCGCCTGCCGAAGCTGGGCGGCCCGCGCCTCGGTCTCCGTCTCCTGCGAGCGGATGTTGACCACGCGCTCCCGCAGCTCCTTGAGCTGGCGGTTCATGCCGGCGAGCGCCGCCTCGGAGATCAGGGTGGTGGAGGAGTTGTAGGCCTCCACCGCCGCCTCGGACTGCTCAAGCTCGGTCTTCAGCTCGGCAACGCGGTTCGACAGCCATTCGGTGGCCTTCTGGGTGGCCTCGAACTTGGTTTCGAGCTGGTCGAGGATGTAGAGCTCCGCCACCTTGTTGGCGAGGTCGGCGGACAGGATGGCGCCCGGCGTCTCCACCGTCAGGGCGTAGACATAGGTGTCGCCGACCGAGCGCACGTCGAGCGAGCCGACCATGCGGTCGATGGCCCGCTGACGGATCCAGTAATTCTCGTCGAGCAGGTCGCGGCCCTGGGGCTGGGCGTCGTCCGCGTCGGTCACCGCGCCGCGCACCGCGGTCTTGAGCAGGGTGATCGCGCCGCCGATGACGTAGCCGATCATCCCCGGCTCTTCCGGCGGCAGGAGCAGCGGGTTGAAATAGGGGTTGGCCTCGAGGTTCTCGGCCTCCACCACCCGGTTGGCCAGGGCGCGGGAGCGCAGCACCTGGGCCTCGGCGAGGATCGAGAAATAGTCGGTGGTCACGCCGGAGACGACGCTTTCCACGTCGATGATCTGCTGTTGCTGACGGTCCAGCATCACCACCGCGGTGGCCTTGTACATCGGGGTCAGCGTGTAGACGAGCGCCATGACCAGGATCGCGAAGCCGAAGCCGAAGGCGGCCACGGTCCACTTGCGCCGCCACACGGTGGCGAACAGCGATTCGAACGTCAGCTCGTCCGGCTTGTCCTCGCCCCGCACCGGCATGTCGGCCGCGGCATGTCGCAGCCGCTCCGGCAGGTCGCTGGATTGCTCCGGCGCATCCCGCCGGGTCCCCGGATAGTCGTCCACCGGCATCACCTCTCCGCTCGGTTCGCCTGCGCCTTTCGTCCCCCCGGACGTCCCGCGCAGGGACCTCGTCACCCCGTACACATCCCGTGCAAGTCATAACAAGGAGTTCCGCTCGCTTGCACGCGAAAGTTTGACGCTGCGCCGCGGCGAAGGCGGCGGCCGCGCGCCGCGGCGACGCGGCCCATGGCGCGGTCCGCGCCCGGGGCTTAACGCTTTCGCCCCGGACCGGTCGACGACCTCGCCCGTCCGTCCGCTCCTCCGTGGCGAGGATCGGTTGACGTCGCGCGCCCGATGCTCAGAATGGATGCACCATGAAAGAGTTGGCTCATCCCGCCGCGCCCAGCGCCATCGACCTGCGCGGACGGGCGCATTGCGTGGATTGCGCCATCCGCCAGCACGCCGTCTGCTCGCATTGCGAGGTGGACGAGCTGGAGTTCCTCAGCGCGATCAAGACCTATCGCAGCTACCGCGCCGGCGAGCCGATCCTCGGGATGGGGGAGCGGGCGACCTTCCTCGGCACCATGGTGGAGGGCGTCGCCTCCATGTCGCGGCTGCTGCCCGACGGGCGGCGGCAGGTGGTGGGGCTGCTGTTTCCCGGCGACCTGCTGGGGCGTCCGTTCAGCCCGGTCTCGCCCTTCGAATACGTGGCGGTCACCGAGGCGCGGCTCTGCGCCTTCGACCGTCCCCAGTTCGAGACCGCGCTGAGGGAGACCCCGTCGCTGGAACGGCGGCTGCTGGAGATGACGCTCGACGAGCTCGATTCGGCGCGCGAGTGGATGGTGCTGCTGGGCCGCAAGTCGGCGCAGGAGAAGATGTGCTCCTTCTTCGCGCTCGCCGCCCGCCGCGCCCTGCGGCTGGAGAAGCGCGACCCGATCGACGGCATGCTGCTGGTCCTGCCGATGAGCCGCGAGGACATGGCCGATTTCCTCGGCCTGACCATCGAGACCGTCAGCCGCCAGATCAGCGCGCTGAAGAAAGTCGGGGTGATCGAGCTGATCGACGCCCGGCACCTGCTGATCCCGAGCTGGAGCGACCTGCTCGACGCCGCCGGGGGCGATTCCGAGCTGGACTGAGCCGTCGCGCCCGGCGGCGTCCGAATGCGGCGGGCTGCCGCATCCGGGCGCGGCGCCGCGACATCGTCCTCGCCACCGCCAGCGCAAGCCGTTCGAAACCCTTCGATAATCGTGGAAAACCGGCCGGCGGTCGGTTTCTCGATTGAACGGTTTTCGACTGCAGGTATCCTTCGTTGACCTGGATCAAGGCGGGAAAGCGGCCGCCGGGCCAGACGCATCCGCAGCGTGGACGCCAGCGGGCGTCCTCCACGACAAGCCGCGGCCCTAGCGGCGAAGGAGGGGACATTGGCCTCGACATTCAAACTCATCGCGCTCGCGATCGTCGCCATCCTCGCGATGGTGGGCGCGGGCCTCGCGCGGGATCTCGCCTATCAGGTCAACGCGCTCATCGTGCTGGCGGTCTCCGTCGGCATGTTCCTGTGGGTGCTGCGCGGGGTCGGAGAGCCGGCGCGCGCCGCGGCCGCCCCCGCCCATGATCGCGGCTACATGGACGACGTGATCCGCGCCGGCGTCATCGCCACCGCGGGCTGGGGCGTGGTCGGCTTCCTGGTGGGCGTGGTGATCGCGCTGCAGCTGGCCTTCCCGGCGCTCAACCTCGATCTGCCCTGGACCACCTTCGGGCGGCTGCGGCCGCTGCACACCTCGGCGGTGATCTTCGCCTTCGGCGGCAACGCCCTGATCGCGACCTCGTTCTATGTGGTGCAGCGCACCTGCGCGACGCGGCTGTGGGGCGGGAACCTGCCCTGGTTCGTGTTCTGGGGCTACCAGATGGTCATCGTGCTGGCGGCCACCGGCTATGTGCTGGGCGGCACCCAGGGCCGGGAATACGCGGAGCCGACCTGGTACGTCGACATCTGGCTGACCGTCGTCTGGGTCGCCTACCTGGCCGTGTTCATGGGCACGCTGATCAACCGGCGCGAGCCGCATATCTACGTCGCCAACTGGTTCTACCTGGCCTTCATCGTGACCATCGCCATGCTGCACGTGGTCAACAACCTCGCGGTGCCGGTGTCGGTCTGGGGCTCGACCTCCTACTCGGCGTTCTCGGGCGTGCAGGACGCGCTGACCCAGTGGTGGTACGGGCACAACGCGGTGGGCTTCTTCCTGACCGCGGGCTTCCTGGGGATGATGTATTACTTCATCCCCAAGCAGGCCGAGCGGCCGGTCTATTCCTACAAGCTGTCCATCGTCCATTTCTGGGCGCTGATCTTCCTCTACATCTGGGCGGGGCCGCATCACCTGCACTACACCGCGCTGCCCGACTGGGCGCAGACCCTGGGCATGGTGTTCTCGGTGATCCTGTGGATGCCGTCCTGGGGCGGCATGATCAACGGCCTGATGACCCTGTCGGGGGCCTGGGACAAGCTGCGCACCGACCCGGTGCTGCGGATGCTGACCATCGCCGTGGGCTTCTACGGCATGTCCACCTTCGAGGGGCCGATGATGTCCATCAAGGCGGTCAACTCGCTGAGCCACTACACCGACTGGACCATCGGCCACGTGCATTCCGGCGCGCTGGGCTGGAACGGCATGATCACCTTCGGGGCGCTCTACTTCCTGGTGCCGCGGCTGTGGAACAAGAAGGGGCTCTATTCGCTGGCCGCGGTGAACTGGCACTTCTGGCTCGCCACCATCGGCATCGTGCTCTACGCGGCCTCGATGTGGGTGTCGGGGATCACCCAGGGCCTGATGTGGCGCGAATACGACTCGCTCGGCTTCCTGGTGAACTCCTTCGCCGACACGGTCGCCGTGCTGCATCCCTACTACATCATCCGCGCCCTGGGCGGCGGGCTGTTCCTGGCCGGCTCGGTGATCATGGTCTGGAACATCTGGATGACGATCACCGCCGCCGAGCGCAAGGACGCCGCCCCCGCGGCCGTTCCGGCCGAGTGACGGAGGGAAGACCATGAGCATTCTCAACAAGCACGGCGTCCTGGAGAAGAACGCCACCCTCCTGCTGGTCTGCTCGCTGATCGTCGTGGCGATCGGCGGGATCGTGGAGATCGCGCCCCTGTTCTACCTCAAGAACACCATCGAGAAGGTGGAGGGGGTGCGCCCCTATTCCCCGCTCGAGCTCAAGGGCCGGGACATCTACATCCGGGAGGGCTGCTACGTGTGCCATTCCCAGATGATCCGGCCGATGCGCGACGAGGTGGAGCGCTACGGGCATTTCAGCCTGGCGGCGGAGTCGATGTACGACCACCCGTTCCAGTGGGGCTCCAAGCGCACCGGGCCGGACCTGGCGCGGGTGGGGGGGCGCTACTCGGACAGCTGGCATGTGGACCACATGATGGACCCGCGCTCGGTCGTGCCCGAGTCGATCATGCCGGCCTATCCGCACCTGATCGAGACGCCGCTCGACTTCGAGCATGTGGCCGACCACCTGAAGGCCCAGTCGCGGGTCGGGGTGCCCTACAGCGAGGAGATGATCCAGACGGCCCGGGCGGACGTGGCCGCCCAGGTGAACCCCGACAGCGACCGCTACGACGCGCTGCTGGAGGCCTATCCCAAGGCGCAGATCCGCAATTTCGACGGCCGCGCCGAGATCACCGAGCTGGACGCGCTGATCGCCTATCTGCAGGTGCTCGGCACGATGGTCGACTTCTCGACCTACCAGGTCGAGACGAGCCGCTGAGCCGGGAGGGGAAGAGATGGAAGACACCTACACCGTTCTTCGCCACTTCGCCGACAGCTGGTGGCTCCTGGGCATGATGACCTTTTTCCTGGGCGCCGTGGCTTTCGCGCTGCGCCCGGGGTCCAGCCGGCTGCATCGGGACATCGCCGACATCCCGCTGCGCGACGACGATCTTTCGCGGCTCGACGATGACGCGGCTTCGGAGAAGGGGCGCTGAGATGGCCGATCACAAGGAAATCGACGAGGTCTCGGGCGTCCGGACCACGGGGCATGAGTGGGACGAGATCAAGGAGCTCGACAACCCCATGCCGCGCTGGTGGCTCTACACCTTCTACGCCTGCGTGGTCTGGGGGGCGGCCTACACCGTGGCGATGCCGTCCTGGCCGCTGATCAACGAGGCGTTCGGAGGCGTGATGGGCTATTCCTCGCGCACCGATGTCGTGGAGGCGATCGCGGAGCACAAGGCGGCCCAGTCCGTGTTCACCGACCGCATCGCGGCGATGAGCGTGGACGAGGTGGCGGCGGACCCCGAGCTGATGCGCTTCGCCCAGGCCGGCGGCGGCGCGATCTTCCGCACCTTCTGCGCCCAGTGCCATGGCGCGGGGGCGGCGGGAGGCGTGGGCTACCCGAACCTGAACGATGACGACTGGCTGTGGGGCGGGACCCGCGACGCGATCCATGAGACCATCGCCCACGGCATCCGCTGGGACGAGGACCCGGACACCCGGTTCTCGGAAATGCCGGCCTTCGGCGCCGACGGCCTGCTGGACAGGGAGCAGGTCGCTCAGGTGGTGGAGTTCGTCTACGGCCTGACCCATGCCGACGCGGACGCCGCGCTGGCCGAGCCGGGGGCGACGGTCTTCGCCGACAACTGCGCCTCCTGCCACGGGGAGCAGGGCGAGGGCATGCAGGACCTGGGCGCGCCGGCGCTGTCGGACCAGATCTGGCTTTATGGCGGGGACCGCGAAACGCTGACCCAGACCGTGACCTACGCCCGCCGCGGGGTCATGCCGGCCTGGGGCGCGCGGCTGAGCGACGCCGAGGTCAAGCAGGTCGCGCTCTACGTCCATGCGCTGGGCGGCGGCGAGACCGAGTGAGGTCGGGGTCGCTCCGCCTGCGGAAGAAAAGGCTGGATGTCGAAAGAGACCTGATATGAAATCGAAGGCGGCGAACCGCGGGGTTCGCCGCCTTTAATTTATGGATCACTTAGATTAAGGCTCGCTTAAATTGAGCGTGCTAAAAGGTAAATCGTATGGCGACACGATATTAGTGATTGATTCATGCGCGCCCTCTGCGTTAACCCGAGGTCAGTAAATGGCGACCGAGTTGATCGCCAGGGCGGACCCCAGCCGCCTGGACCGGCAGCGTATCCGCCGGCGCGAGGACCTGCGCCCGGCCTGCGAAGGCCGGGCCATTTCCCGCACGGATCCGCGCCCCGCGCGGATCCGATCGCGGCTCAGATCTGCGCCATGCCCCCATCCACGAACAACTCCACGCCGTTGACGTAGCTCGCGGCGTCGGAGGCGAGGAACAGCACCGCCTTCGCGATCTCCTCCGGCCGACCGATTCGCCCGGACGGCGTCGCGGCGGCGAGCGCGTCCTTGGTCGCGCCGGACGCGTCAGGGCCGCCGAACAGATGGTCGAGACCCTCGGTCTCGGTCAGGCCGGGGCTGATCGCGTTCACCCGGATCCCGCGCGGCTTCAGGTCCAGGATCCAGTTGCGGGCGAAGTTGCGCACCGCGGCCTTGGTCGCCGAGTAGACGCTGAAGTTCGGCGTGCCCGAAATGCTCGTGGTCGATGCGGTCAGCACCACCGCGCCGCCGTCGCGCATCAGGGGCAGGGCCTTCTGCACGGTGAACAGCACGCCCTTCACATTGGTGTCGAAGGTGCGCCTGTAGTGGTCCTCGGTGATCTCGCCCAGGGGCGCGAACTCGCCGCCGCCGGCATTGGCGAACAGCGCGTCGATCTGCGGGTGCGCCTGCTGCACGGCGTCGTAGAGCCGGTCGATATCGTCGAGGTTCGACATGTCGCCCTGCACGCCGACGGCCCGCGGGCCGATGGCGGCCACGGCGGCGTCGAGCGCCTCGCGCCGGCGCCCGGTGACGAACACCCATGCGCCCTCCGACGCGAAGGCTTTGGCCGTGGCCAGCCCGATGCCGCTGGTCGCGCCGGTGATCACCACCACCTTGTCCTGAAACGTTCCGGTCATCTCCGATCTCCTGTCCATTCGGCGTCATCGCCGTTGACGGGGAGATGTCGTTTCAGTCAGGCATTCGGTAGCGGGTGAAACCCGCACCCAGCGTCCTGAAAATGGAACGATCGATGCGCGCCGACTTCAACGACCTCGCCCTGTTCGCCGCGGTGGCGGATCACGAAGGCTTCGCCGCCGCCGGCCGCGCGCTGGGCGTGCCCAAGTCCCGGCTCAGCCGGCGGGTGGCGGAGCTGGAGGCGCGGCTGGGCGTGCGCCTGATCGAACGCTCCAGCCGCCGGTTCCGGGTCACGGATCTGGGCCGACTGGTGCATGAGCGCGCCCGGGCCATGCGGCGGGAGGCGGAGGAGGCCGAGGCGCTGGTGGCCGAGGCGCGCGCCGAGCCCGCGGGCCTGATCCGCTTCGGCTGCCCCACCGGCCTGATCGAGGTCACGGCGCCGGCCATCGCGGGGTTTCTCGCGCTGCATCCGCAGGTGCGGCTGCAGGTGGTGGCCGGGGACCGCCCGCTCGACCTGATCGGAGAGCGCATCGACCTGGCCCTGCGGGTGCGGGAGGAACTGACCGGCGACGCCTCGCTGACCATGCGGTCTCTGGGCGTCTCCCACCGCATCCTGGTGGCGAGCCCGGCGCTGGCCACCGGTCTGCGCGACGTGGCGCAGCTTGAGGAGTGGCCGTTGCTTTCGACCGACGATGCGGCGGAGGCGGTCGACTGGTCGCTGGAGACCGAGGCGGGGGAGCGGCGGACGGTGCGGGCCCCGGCCCGGCTGGGCTGCGCCGATTTCGCCGCGACGCGGCGCGCGGCGATGGCTGGGCTGGGCGTGGCGCTGCTGCCGGATCATGTCTGCCGGGACGCGCTGGCCGAAGGCGCCCTGACCCGGGCGCTGCCGGATTGGCGCGGGCGGGCCGGGCTGGTGCACCTGGTGCTCCCGACCCGCCGGGGTCTGCCCCCCGCCGTGCGCCTGTTCATCGATCACCTGGCGCGCCGCTTTCCGTCGGAGGCGCTCAGCCGTCGCGGGCGCTGAGCGACCCGGCGGCGCGGCGCGGAAACATTCCAATAGATGAATGCAATCTGTTTCACAGAGACTTGTGAGTGGACAGCACGCCGCAGGACCGCTTGACTTGCATCAAGGCCCGGCGCGGGGCTCCGGCCCATACCCGCCGCAAACCTGCAGCTACCGAGGCTCAAGATGGCGCCGCCCGACTCGCAGCCCTCCGACGCGCTTTACGCCGCCCGCATCCCGATCTTCCCCCGTCGCGTGAAAGGAAGCTTCCGCACGCTGAAATGGTGGATCATGGGCGTGACGCTCGCGATCTATTATCTGACCCCGTGGATCCGCTGGGACCGCGGCCCGGCGATGCCCGACCAGGCGGTTCTGGTGGACCTCGCCAACCGGCGATTCTTCTTCTTCTGGATCGAGATCTGGCCCCAGCAGTTCTATTACGTGGCCGGCCTGCTGATCATGGCCGGACTGGGGCTGTTCCTGTTCACCTCGGCGCTGGGCCGGGTCTGGTGCGGCTACACCTGCCCGCAGACGGTGTGGACCGACCTCTACATCACCGTGGAGCGCTGGATCGAGGGCGACCGCAACGCCCGCATCAAGCTGCACAAGCAGGGCTGGGACGCGCGCAAGGTCCGGCTGCGGCTGACCAAATGGGTGGTCTGGCTGCTGATCGGCCTCGCCACCGGCGGCGCCTGGGTGTTCTACTTCGCCGACGCGCCGACCCTGCTGGCGGACCTGGTCGCCGGGCAGGCGCATTTCGTCGCCTACAGCTCCATCGCGGTGCTGACCGCGACGACCTTCGTGTTCGGCGGCTTCATGCGCGAGCAGGTCTGCATCTACATGTGCCCCTGGCCGCGCATCCAGGCGGCGATGATGGACGACCAGACCATCACCGTCGGCTACCGCCACTGGCGGGGCGAGCCGCGGGGCAAGCATGTGAAGAAGAACGCGGAGGCGGGCCTGGGCGACTGCATCGACTGCAACGCCTGCGTGGCGGTCTGCCCGATGGGCATCGACATCCGCGACGGCCAGCAGCTCGCCTGCATCACCTGCGCGCTGTGCATCGACGCCTGCGACGACGTGATGGAGAAGACCGGCCGGCCCCGCGGGCTGATCGACTACATCACCCTTCAGGACGAGGCGGTGGAGACGGCGGGCGCGGCCCCCATCCCGCTGGTCCGGCGAATCCTGCGCCCGCGCACGATCCTCTACACCGTGCTCTGGGCGGGCATCGGGGTGGGCATGGTCGTGTCCCTATTCATGCGGGAGTCGATAGATCTCAGCATCGCGCGGGACCGTAATCCGACATTCGTTGTTCTTTCGGACGGTTCCATCCGAAATGGTTATACCGTAAAGGTCTCCAATCAGAACCTCGAACCCCATGAATTCGTGCTCTCCTTCCGCTCCGATCTGCCCCTTTCCGCAAATCTTCAGGGAGAGGACTGGTTGAAGTTCACGGTGGAGGCCGACAAGTTGCGCACGCTGCGCCTGTTCCTGACCACCTTGCCCTTCGCCCGGCCGACCGATCACGCCGAGGTCGAGATCTGGGTCGAGGATCAACAGACGCGGGAGCGGGTGGCGGTGGACACGGTGTTCCTCGCGCCCGCGCCGGGAGATTGGGGGCCGTGAGCATGGCGAAGCAGGGCTGGACGCTGACCGGGCGCGGAGTGCTGGCCATCGCGGTCGGCTTCTTCGGGGTGGTGATCGCGGTGAACGTGACCATGGCGACGCTGGCGGTCGGCGGGTTTCCGGGGCTGGTGACCGCGAACCCCTATGTCGAGGCGCAGAAATACGATGCCGAGCAGAAGGCGGAGAAGGCGTTGGGCTGGTCCTTCGGCTTCGCCTGGGAGGCGGGCGCGCTCCGCGTCGCCGTGACCGGGCCGGAGGGGGAGCGGGTGCGGGGCCTCGACCTGGTCGCGCGGGTCGGACGGCCGGCGACCCTGGCTGAGGACCGTGAGGCGCGCTTCGTCGAGGACGGGGCCGGCTACGCCGCCGCGCTCGCCCTGCCGGCGGGGATGTGGCGGGTGGACCTGACCGCGACCCGGTCCGACGGCGCGGTCTACACCATCGCCGACGAGGTCTGGATTTCGCCGGACGCCGCGACGGCGCCGGCGAAGGGCGCGGGGGAGGCGACCGAATGAGCCTCGCCGAAACGCCCGACGCGACGGGGCCTGAGCGCCCCGGCCTCGCCGGCGGCTGCTGCCCGACCGGCGCCGCGGCGGGGTTCGCGGGGATCGGGGGGCTGGGGCGTTTCGTGACCGAGGCCGGCCCGGGCCGCGCCTCGATCGAGCTGCTGACCCCCGCGGTGCATTGCGCCGCCTGCATCCAGCGCATCGAACGCGACCTGCCGAAGACCCCCGGCGTCGTCTCGGCCCGGGTCAATCTTAGCCTGCGCCGGACGCGGGTGGAGTTCGACCCCGCCGCGGCGGATCCGGAGGCAGTGGTGGCCGGGCTCGACGCGCTGGGCTACGCAGCCCGGCCCTTCGACGCCCATGCCATGCGCGATATCGAGCGCGACGCGGAGGGGCGGGACCTGCTGGCCCGCATGGCCGTGGCCGGCTTCGCGATGATGAACGTCATGCTGCTGTCGGTCTCGGTCTGGGCCGGGGCGGACGGGACCACGCGGGACCTGCTGCACTGGGTCTCGGCGCTGATCGCGCTGCCGGCCACGGCCTTCGCCGGCGCGCCGTTCTTCCGCTCCGCCTGGGGGATGCTGCGGCGCCGGCATGTCAACATGGACGTGCCGATCTCGCTGGCGCTGATCCTCGCGGCCGGGGTCAGCCTGCACGAGGTGATCAACTCCGGCGAACACGCCTATTTCGACGCGGCGGTATCGCTGTGCTTCTTCCTGCTGATCGGCCGCTATCTGGACCATCGCACGCGGCAGGCGGCGCGGCTGGCGGCGGTGGAGCTGAGCGGGCTGCAGGCGCATTCGGCGACGCTGATCGACGCGGCGGGGGCGCGGCGGGTGATCCCGGTGGAGGACCTGCGCCCCGGCGACGTGGTGGAGATCGCGGCGGGGGAGCGCGCGCCGGCCGACGGGCGGGTGATCGAGGGGGTCTCGGACCTCGACCGGGCCATGATCACCGGCGAAAGCGCGCCGGAGCCGGCGGGCCCGGGGACCGAGGTGCATGCCGGGGTGATGAACCTGTCGGGCCCGCTGCGGATCCAGGCGACGGCCACCGGCGACGATACGGTCCTGGCCGGGATCGCGCGGATGATCGAGGCGGCGGAGCAGGCGCGCGGCCGCTACGCCGACTGGGCGATGCGGGCGGCGCGGGTCTATGTGCCTGTGGTGCATCTGGCCGCCGCGCTGTCCTTCGCGGGCTGGCTGCTGGCGGGCGCCGACCTGCGCGAGGCGGTGATGATCGCGGCGGCCGTGCTGATCATCACCTGCCCCTGCGCCCTGGGTCTGGCGGCGCCGGCGGTGCATGCCGCCGCCTCCGGGCGGCTGTTCCGGGCGGGCGTGTTCCTCAAGGACGGCGCGGCGCTGGAGCGGCTCGCGGAGGTCGACGCGGTGGTCTTCGACAAGACCGGCACCCTGACCGCCGGCGAACCGGCCCTGGTGGAGGGGCCGGAGACGCCCGAGGTCTGGGCGGCGGCGCTGGCGCTGGCCGAGGTGTCGCGTCACCCGTTCTCCCGCGCGCTGGCGGAGGAGGCGCGGGCGCGGGGCGTGGCGCCGGCCGCGGCCTCGGGCCTGGCGGAGGTTCCGGGCTGCGGCGTGGCCGGCGAGATCGGCGGGCGCCCGGCGCGGCTGGGGCGGGCCGACTGGTGCGGGGCGGAGCAGGGCGCCGGCGCGGAGGGGCTGTCGGCGGTCTGGCTGCGGCTGGGCGACGCCGCCCCGGTCCGCTTCGGTTTCGAGGACCCGCTGCGCCCGGACGCGGCCGGGACGGTGGCGGCGCTGAAGGCGCGGGGCCTCGCGGTCCGGCTGATCTCGGGCGACGCGCCCGGCCCGGTGGCGCGGGCCGCGGCGGCGGCGGGGATCGAGGACTTCGAGGCCGGACGGACGCCGGCCGGCAAAGTCGCGGCGCTGGAGGCGATGGCGCGCGACGGACGCACGGTGCTGATGGTCGGCGACGGCATCAACGACGCGCCGGCGCTGGCGGCGGCGGCGGCCTCGATCTCGCCGGCCTCGGCCGCCGATGTCAGCCGGGCGGCGGCGGGCATGGCGCTGGCGGGCCGGGCGCTGGGGCCGGTGGCGCTGGCGGTGGACGTGGCCCGCGCCGCCCGGGCGCGGGTGCGGGAGAACTTCGCGCTCGCCGCGCTTTACAACCTGATCGCGGTGCCGCTGGCGGCCTCGGGCCATGTCACGCCGCTGATCGCGGCGCTGGCCATGTCCGGCTCCTCCATCCTGGTGACGCTGAACGCGCTGCGCCTGCGCCGCGTGGGGGAGGGCGCGCGATGACGGTGCTGCTGGCCACGATTCCGGTGTCGATCTTCCTCGGCCTGCTGGGGCTGGCGGCGTTCCTGTGGTCGCTCAGGCGCGGGCAGTATCGGGACCTGGAAGGCGACGCCGCGCGCATCCTGCTGGCCGACGACGACGCGCCGCCGCCGCCGCCGGAGCCGAAGGCGCCCGGTCGGGGGGCGTCCGACGATGACGAGCGGGGCGCGAAACCCGACTGAACGCCGGGCCGGAACGAAAAAGGGGGGCGCCGCGCGGCGCCCCCCTTGAACCGCGTCCGCGACGCCGGTTCAGAACAGCAGGTCGTCGAGCGTGATCTCGCCCGCCTGATCCTCCACGGTCACGACGGTCGCGCCGAAGCTGACCACCGCGTCGCCGCGCCTGGCGGAGATGTCGATGTCCTGGGCCGTCACGTCGCCGTCGATCGAGATCCGGTCGCCGTCGTTCCAGTCGAGGATGCTGTCCTTGCCGTCGCGCAGGCCGAACACGAACTCGTCGTTCCCGCCGCCGCCCTTGAGCTTGTCGTTGCCCTTGCCGCCGATGATCACGTCGGCGCCGGCCCCGCCGTCGATCCGGTCGCGGCCGCCCTCGCCGTCCAGCGTGTTGGAGCCGGCGTTGCCGATCAGGTTGTCGCGGCCCTTCTTGCCGCTCAGGTCGACGTCCTGCGAGCCCAGCGCGGTCACCGAGGCCGCGCCCTTGCGCAGGTCCAGCGAGCCGGTGGTGAACAGATGCTTCTTGTCCATCAGGTCGATCTTGACGTTGTCTTCGCCGATCTCGACGGACGCCTGGATCTTGCCCTTCACCGGGCGGCCCTTGAGGATGACGTTGAACGTGCCCTCGCCGGTCTCGACCCCATAGCCGCCGGACGGCGCGGTCTTGTCGCCGCCGCGGCCGCCGACCTTGACCTTCATGCCGCCCATCCCCTCGTTGAACGAGAAGTGGTCGTCGCGGTCCTTGTCCTTGAAGGCCGCGCCCAGCAGGAACGGACCGGCGGTGGAGCGGACGCCGAGATTCTCGGTCAGCAGGATCGGGCCGACGCTGGTGGACGGGTCGTTGTCGGTCAGCGAGCCGACCCCGATCTCACGCATGCCGGCTTCGATCAGGTTCTCCCGGTGGCCGCGCGGGGACTGCATGCCGTTCGGCCCCTCGCCCCAGTCGACGGTGAAGGCCTGGTGGATATGCAGCGGCGTTTCGCCGAAGGCGAACACGTTCTCCGTGGCGCGGGTGTGCATGTAGCCGGCGTCGCGCACGCGCTCGCCCAGGTCGCCTTCGCCGGGAAGCTGGTGGGACTGGGAATCCTGGTTCTTCATGCGCTGCGTGTGCAGCTGCGCGGCCTCGTTCAGATCGTCGTTCCAGACCAGCGGCTGCACCTGGGGCAGGGCGCCGAGCTCTTCCTTCAGCAGGTCGAGGTTGACGTCGAAGAACTGCAGGGCCGCGGTGACCGTCGGATCGTAACCGGTGGAGCTGGGCTCGTCATCGACCACGCGGTCGTAGGCGCCGCCCGGGTCGATCCGGAATCGGTTCGTAAGTTCCACAATGTATTGTTCGAGATCCGTAGGATTCGCCATGGTCCCGTCCTGTCCTGGGTCGAAATGCCGGCCGCGCATCTACGCGGAGGGGGTTCTAGCCGCCCGACTTCACGACGCTATTAACATAGGCGTGAGGATCAGACGAGGGCGGCGCCCAGGAGACCCAACGTCAACATGAACCCTGCATTACGATTGTCGCGGAAAAGACGCAGGCAGACGTCGGTGTCGTGGATGTCGAGCCGGGCGAGCTGCCAGTGCAGGCGCCAGCCGAAGGCCCAGACGCCCAGCAAAGCCAGCCCGGCGGCGGGGGCGCCGGACTCGGCGGTGGCGAGCAGGACCGAAGTCATGGCCAGAACCACGCAGATCACCAGAAACAGCAGAAGACGGGCGGGCGTCTTCTCTCCGAACAGGCGGGCGGTGGACTTGACCCCGATCAGGGCGTCGTCTTCGGCGTCCTGGCAGGCGTAGATGGTGTCGTAGAAGATCGTCCAGGCCATCGCCGCGAGATACAGGACCACCGGCGGCCAGCCCAGCCCGTCCGCATGGGCGGCCCAGGCCAGCAGGATCCCCCAGTTGAAGGCGATGCCCAGGAAGATCTGCGGCCACCAGGTCACCCGCTTCATGAACGGGTAGATGCAGACCGGACCCAGCGAGACGATGCCGAGCAGAATCGCCGCGGGCGACAGGGTCAGCAGCAGACCGAAGGCGAGCAGCGCCTGAACGCACATCCAGACCAGCGCGCCGCGCGCGGAGACCTGTCCCGACGGGATCGGGCGGGAGCGGGTGCGCGCGACCGAGCCGTCGATGTTTCGGTCGGTGAAGTCATTCCAGGTGCAGCCGGCCCCCCGCATCAGGAAGGCGCCCACGGCGCAGACCAGGGCGATTCGCGCGTCCTCCCAGCGCGGGCCGGCCGGATCGGCGGCCATGGCCAGCAGCAGGCCCCACCAGCAGGGGATGAGCAGCAGCCAGGTCCCCGCCGGCCGGTCCGCGCGGCTCAGCCGCAGCCAGGGGCGGGTCCAGGGAGGCGCATACCGGTCCACCCAGTTGCGATCGACGGCGTCGGAGACTCGCCCCGCCGGGTCCGGCGGGCTATCCCATGCGGCGGGGTTGGGTCGAATGTCGCTCATGGGAGGGCTTATGCCAGAAGCCGCCGCCAAGGTCAGGCTGTTCGTGGAGAGCGATCTGGACGCAGGGGCCGGGGTCGACCTGACCCAGCCGCAGGCGCATTACCTGTTCGCGGTGATGCGCCTTGGCGTCGGCGCGCCGGTGAAGCTGTTCAACGGCCGGGACGGGGAGTGGCTGGCCGAGGCGGTCGAGGCCGGGCGCCGCGGCGGGCGGCTCGTCTGCCGCGATCGCCTGCGCCCCCAGACCCGGCCCCGGGACCTGCACCTGCTGTTCGCGCCGGTGAAGAAGGCCCGCACGGATTTCATCGTGGAGAAGGCCTGCGAGCTGGGCTGCGCCGCGCTGCGCCCGGTGTTCACCCGCTACACCAACGCCGAGCGGCTGCGCCCTGACCGGTTGCGCGCGCATATGGTCGAGGCGGCGGAGCAATGCGGGTTCCTCTCGATCCCCGAGCTGGCCGAGGCCGAGCGGCTCGACCGGGTGCTCGACGCCTGGGAGGCGGCGGATGCCGGCCGCCGGCTGGTGTTCTGCGACGAGCGTCGGGACGCCCCGCCGCTGGCCGAGGCGCTGGCGCCCCATGCGCGCCCGGGCGGGGACGCCGGCCCCTGGGCGGTGCTGATCGGGCCGGAAGGCGGGTTCTCCGACGAGGAGGCGGCGCGGCTGCGCCGGCTGCCGGGGGTGGTTCCCGCCGCGCTCGGCCCCCGCATCCTGCGCGCCGACACCGCGGCGACGACGGCGCTGGCGATATGGCAAAGCGTTCTCGGGGACTGGACAGGAGGCGAGGCCGAGGCATGAGCGGCGGCGAATGGATCATGCGGCATGCGCCGCGCTGGCTGGAGACCGGGGTGGCGGCGGCCGTGTCCGGCGGCCTTCTGGCGGTCGGCGCGCTGATGCTTCAGCGCGGCGGGCTGATGGGCTGGCCGGTGCTGGTGGCCGGGCTGGTGGCGCTGCTGTGGCTGCATGCGGCCTGGGAGCGGGCCCGGGTGCCCCGCGGCCTCGCCGGCCCCGGCGTGGTGACGGTCGAGGAAGGCCGCGTCGCCTATTTCGGCCCGTCCGACGGGCTGTCGGAGGGCGGCGTGGTGGCGCTGGCCGACCTGTGGACGGTCGAGGCGATCCAGCTTCGCGACAATGCCGGGCTGGCCTGGCGGCTGCGGCCGGTGGACGCCCCGCCCCTGCTGGTCCCGATCGGGGCCGAGGGGGTGGAGGCGCTGCCCGAGGCGCTGTCGGTGCTGCCGGGCTTCTCCATGCGCGCGGTGCGCGAGGCGTTCGACGCGGACGGCGTCGGCGTGCGCCCGATCTGGCGGCGGGAGACCACCCACGATCGCCAGCGGGCGTTCTGAGCGCGCGGCGCGCGCGGGGCGTGACCCTCGCGCAACGGGTCGGAGAACTTGAGCGCTCGCTCCGGAAAGGGTGAATGTCCGGCGACCGGACGGTATTGCCGAGCCCGCCTCCCCCGCCTAAGTCTGGCCCTCGCCGCCGGGACGAGCGGCCGAGGGGACACGGGGAGACGGGCATGTCGATACCTCAGAGCGGCGGCGGCCCGATCGAACGGCGCGAGCAGCTTGCGGAATATCTCGAAGCGGGCTGCAAGCCGGAGGCGGATTTCCGCATCGGCACCGAGCATGAGAAGTTCGGCTATCTGCGCGGCAGCCACGCGCCGCTGCCCTATGAGGGGCCGGCCTCGATCCACACCATGCTCGACGGTCTGCGCGAGCGCTTCGGCTGGGCCCCGATCGAGGAGGCCGGCAAGCTCATCGGCCTGACCAAGGACGGGGCCAACGTCTCGCTGGAGCCGGGCGGGCAGCTGGAGCTGTCGGGCGCCCCGCTGGAGACGCTGCACCAGACCTGCGACGAGACCAACCAGCACCTGGCCGAGGTCAAGGAGATCGCGGACGCCATCGGCGCGGGCTTCATCGGCCTGGGCGCGGCCCCGGAATGGAAGCACGAGGACATGCCGATGATGCCCAAGGGGCGCTATCGGCTGATGACCGGCTACATGCAGTCCATCGGTCCCTGGGGGACGCAGATGATGTACCGGACCTGCACCATCCAGGTGAACCTGGACTTCGGCTCAGAGGCCGACATGGTGAAGAAGTTCCGCGTCGGGCTGGCGCTGCAGCCGGTGGCGACCGCGCTTTTCGCCAACTCGCCGTTCTTCGAGGGCAAGCCCAACGGCATGAAGTCCTGGCGCTCCAAGATCTGGCGCGGGCTCGACGACGCGCGCACCGGGATGCTGCCCTTCGTCTTCGAGGACGGCATGGGGTTCGAGCGGTATGTCGACTACGCGCTCGATGTGCCGATGTATTTCGTCTATCGCGACGGCAAGTATATCGACGCGCTCGGCCAGTCCTTCCGCGACTTCATGGTCGGCAAGCTGCCGGCCCTGCCCGGAGAGACGCCGACCCTGTCGGACTGGGCCGACCACCTGACCACCATCTTCCCCGAAGCGCGCATCAAGAAGTTCATCGAGATGCGCGGCGCCGACGGCGGCCCGTGGCGGCGGATCTGCGCGCTGCCCGCGCTCTGGGTCGGGCTGCTCTACGACGGCGCGTCTTTGGATGCGGCCTGGGACCTGTGCAAGGACTGGACGGCGGAGGAGCGCGAGGCGCTGCGCGTCGATGCGGGAGAGCGCGGGCTCGACGCCGAGATCCGGGGCATGTCGATGCGGGAGCTGGCGGGCAGGGTGCTCGACATCTCCCATGCCGGGCTGACGGCGCGGGCGCGGACCGGCGCCGGAGGGCTGATCCCGAACGAGACCCATTTCCTCGACGCCCTGCGCGAGACGGTGGATCGGGGCGAGACGCCGGCCGACGAGCTGCTCGCGCGATACAAGGGCGAGTGGGGCGGGGACCTCGCCAGGATCTACGGCGAATACAGCTACTGAGCCGCAGGGGCGGGGGGGCGGCCGCTCAGCGCGGCCGGATCCCCGCCGCCCAGCGCGCCACCAGCAGCACCAGCGCCCCGGCGGCGCCCATCACGATGGGCAGGGTCGGCGAGGGCGGTTCGCCGAACAGCAGGGCGGTCGCGAAGGTGAAGACCACGCCGCAGGCGGCGCCGGTCGCGGCGAAGGCCTTCACGTCGCGCCGCCGCGCCGACCACAGACCCAGCATGGCCGCGAAGCCGAAGGTGGCCGCGAAGACCATGAAGCCGGAGATCGCCGACAGGAAGACCTGCGCCGGCGGCGGCCCCATCGGCGCGCCGCCCATCATGCCGCCGACCGCGACGGTCGCGAGCGTGGCCAGCGCGGCGGCGCAGAGCGCGCCCGCCGCCAGCCCGCCCGCCAGACGCGCCGCGGGATAGCGCACGCCGTCGGGCCACCAGTCCCGGCCGAAGCGCTCCGCCATATCTCTCCCCCCTCTGGAATGAATGCCGGCTGAAACCTTAGCCGGGCGGCGGGCGTCTCTCCAGCCGCAGCCGCCAGCCTGCGGCGATGCGGATGCCGGCCAGAAGCGCCGCCGCCTGCGCCCCGGCGACCGGGGCGAACCACAGCAGGGCGTCGCCGATCGCGTCGCCCGGCCGCGGACCGGAGACGCCGCCGTTCCAGGTCAGCGCCGCGGCGATGGCGAGGACCAGCCCCGCGCCCGCCGCGGCCCCGACCACCGCCCATGTCGGCCGAAGGCCGAGACGGAGCAGCGCCGCCGATGCGGCCAGGCAGGGCGGGGCCAGCAGCAGCCACAGGCCGAGCGCCCGGATCAGCCCGTTCGCCGGCGTGTGGACCGCCCAGCGGTCGAGCCCGAGCCACGCCCCCGGCACGCCGTCGACCGCCGCGAACAGCAGCGCCGCCGCGCAGCCGAAGGCCGCCGGCGGCGCCAGGGCGCCCAGCGCGAGGCCGGCGCCGGGGATACGCGTATCCGGACCGGGCCGGCTCAGAAGACGAAGTCGTCCTGGGTGAAGTCGGCGAGCGCGACGCCCTTCACGATCAGCGTGTCGGCGCCGAGGTCGAACACCGCGCCGGCCCGGGTGTCGCGGCCTGCGTCCATCAGCTCGTCGAAGCCGTCCACCGCGGAATGACGGGCGAGGTTGATGACGTCGCCGGTCTCGAAGTCGCGGATCACGTCCTTGCCGGTCTTGTTGCGGATCAGGAAGACGTCGTCGCCGTTCCCGCCGAACAACTGGTCCTTGCCGGTCCCGCCGTCGAGCCGGTCGCGGCCGTTCCCGCCGAACAGCTTGTCCCGGCCCGCGCCGCCGATCAGCTTGTCGTTGCCGTCGCCGGCGAAGACCTGGTCGTTGCCGCCGCCCAGCTTGAAGACGTCGTTGCCGGTGGGGTTCCAGCGCGCGCCGTCGAAGCCGACCACGGAGTTTTCCAGCAGCTTGTCCCGGCCGTTTCCGCCCTTGAACGAATAGGAGAAGGAGAGGAGGTAGTCCTCGATCAGCGTGCGGTCGCCGCCGTCCTCGGCCTGGGCGGCGCGGTCCAGCGTCTCCACATCCAGGCGGAAGCCGGTGATCCGGGCGATGGGCACGTCGCCCGCGTTGTTGGAGATCTCCCACGAGGTGACGGTGCCGCTGGCGAAGCGCCCGGAGGTCTCGATGTCGTGGCCCTTCATCACCAGCGTGGTGTCTTCGCCCCGGAAGGTGATCGACCTCGAGGTGGCCGAGGTCGGCCCGTCGCCGTCGCCGAGCGAGGCCGCGTAGTCGAACACCTCCTGCATGGAAGCGGTGAAGCCGTTGAGGAACTTGATTTTGACGCGGGCCATTCGCGGTGGTCTCCGTGTTCGGTCGGCCGTCCGGTCAATGCGGCGGGGCGGACCGTGGTCAGAAATTCATGCGCCGCGCGGGCGCGATGAAACGGGGGGCGATTCGCCCCGGTCGGCCGCAAGCGGCGCGAAGCACCCTCGCGGTGAACGGCGCGCGCCGCAAGGACTTGCGCGCCGTTCGGCGTCGGGCCCGCCGCCCCCGGCCTCGGCCTGTCGCGGCGGCGGGCGGGATCAGAAGATGAAGTCGTCCTGGCCGAAGTCGGACAGCGACATGCCCTTCACGATCAGCGTGTCCGGACCGAGGTCGAACACCGCGCCGGCGCGCGTGTCGCGGCCCGCGTCCATCAGCGCGTCGAAGCCGTCGACCGCGGAGTGACGGGCGAGGTTGATCGCGTCGCCGTCCTCGAAGTCGCGGATGACGTCCTTGCCGGTCCTGTCGCGGATGATGAACGTGTCGTCGCCGGCGCCGCCGAACAGCTGGTCCTTGCCGGTCCCGCCGTCGAGCTTGTCGCGGCCGTTCCCGCCGAAGAGCTTGTCCCGTCCGGCGCCGCCCAGCAGCTTGTCGTTGCCGTCGCCGGCGAAGAACTGGTCATTGCCGCCGCCGAGGTTGAACACGTCGTTCCCGGTCGGGTTCCACCGGGCGCCGTCGTAGCCGACCGTGTCGCCCTCCAGCAGCTTGTCCCTGCCGGAGCCGCCTTTGAATACATAGGATTGCTCCATCATGTATTCTTCCATCTGGGCCTTGTCGCCGCTGGTCTCCTCCGCCTGCGACAGGCGGGCCAGCGCGCCCACGTCCAGCCGGAAGCCGTCGACCCGGGCGGCGATCACGTCGTTCTCCCGGTCCAGCACCTCCCAGGAGGTGACGGTTCCGCGGGCGTCGTCGCCGGAGACCGCGATGCCGCGGCCATGCATCACCAGAATGGTGTCGCGGCTTTCGAAGGTGATCGAGGTCGAGGTGAACGAGGTCGGGCCGTCGTTGTCCTCGTCCCCCAGTTCGACGATGTAGTCGAACACGCGCTGGGCGGGCTCGTCGAAGCCGTTCAGGAACTTGATCTTGGCGCGGGGCATCTGGGGCGGTCTCCGTTGCCGGCCGGCCGTCCGGTCGGTGCGCCGGGGCGGGCCGATGCGTCAATCGTCGGGTCGCGCGCGGCGCGGGAGGGTCGAGCGGGAAACGGCGCGATTCGCGCCCCCGGCCGCGTGCCGGCGACCTTAACGGAAGCCATGGATGAACGTATCGCAGCGTTGCGCGAAGACCGACCTGCGCGGCAGGCTGTCGCGGCGACGCTGCGTAAAATCCGCGGCCGGGCGGATCAATCCCGCCCGGCGCCGCCCACGGTGAGCCCGCCGATCAACAATGTCGGCTGGCCGACTCCCACCGGCACCCACTGACCGGCCTTGCCGCACATCCCCATGCCGGGGTCGAGCGCCATGTCGTTCCCCACGGCCCGCACATGCTTCAGCGCCGTCGCGCCGTCGCCGATCAGGGTCGCGCCCTTCACCGGGTGCAGCACGCGGCCGTTCTTCACCCGGTAGGCCTCGGTGCAGGAGAACACGAACTTGCCGTTGGTGATGTCCACCTGGCCGCCGCCGAAGCCGACGGCGTGGATGCCGTCCTCGACCCCCGCGACAACATCCGCGGGGTCGGCGGTCCCGCCCAGCATGACGGTGTTGGTCATCCGCGGCATCGGCGGGTGCGCGTAGCTCTGCCGCCGTCCGTTGCCGGTGGCGGCCACGCCCATCAGCCGGGCGTTCTGCCGGTCCTGCATGTAGCCGACCAGGCGACCGTCCTCGATCAGCACGTTGCGGGCGGAGGGCGTGCCCTCGTCGTCCACGGTGATCGAGCCGCGGCGGTCCGGGATGGTCCCGTCATCCACCACTGTCACGCCGGGGGCGGCCACCATTTCGCCCATCAGCCCGGCGAAGGCGGAGGTTTTCTTGCGGTTGAAGTCGCCCTCCAGCCCGTGGCCGACCGCCTCGTGCAGCAGGATCCCGGGCCAGCCGGGCGACAGCGCCACGTCCATCACGCCGGCCGGGGCCTCGACGGCCTCCAGGTTGACCAGCGCCATGCGCAGCGCCTCGTCCACCAGGGCGCGGCCATGGGCGGGGTCCATCATCCCCTCCACCCCGAAGCGCCCGCCGCCGCCGGCGGAGCCCGATTCGCGGCGCCCGGCCTTCTCCACCGTGACCGAGACGTTCATGCGCACCAGCGGCCGGGCGTCGGAGACGCGCCGGCCCTCCGGGCGCAGGATCTCGATCTCCTGCATCGAGGCGCCGAGCGAGACCGAGACCTGCACCACCTTGGGGTCCCTCGCCCGGGCGTAGGCGTCGAGCTCCCCCAGCAGGGTGGCGCGGGCGGCGAAGTCCGGCCCCTCCAGCGGGTCCATGTCGCCGTAGAGCCGGCGGTTGGTCGGGGGCGGCGGGTCGGCCAGCGTCGCGCCGCGGCCCTCCGCCGCCCGGGCGGCGAGGCGGCAGGTCTCGGCGGCGCGGGTCAGCGCGCGTTCGGAGATGTCGGTGGAATGGGCGTAGCCCGCGGCCTCCCCCGCCACCGCGCGCAGGCCGAATCCCTCGCCCGCGTCGTAGGCGGCGGTGCGCAGGCGGCCGTCGTCGAAGACCAGGGTTTCGGAGCGGCGGCGTTCGAGAAACAGCTCCCCGTCGTCGGCGCCCGCGACCGCTTCGCGCAGGATGGCGAGGGCGCGCGCCTCGTCCAGCTTCGTGTCGAACGGTCTGAACGGGTCTCTGCGGTCGGCCATGGCGGCGGTCCTTTCGGGCGGAAGCGGGGACGGGCGCGGCGCGTCGCCGGGCCCGTTCCTTTAAGTGGCTCAAAGCGCCGCATTGCTCAACCGTCTCGCATGTGGTCGTTTCCGCGGCGAAATTGGCGCCGTTTGACGGAAAGCGGACTGGCGCGGACGGGCCCGTTCATGCGATGGGGAATGCGTTCGCGCCAGGGGGGGCTGACCGCCGCGCGCGCGACGCCGAAACGAACGAAGGGAAGAGCGGACATGCGTCTTCGCACGATGGCATCGGCCCTGGGCGGCCTCGCGGCGCTCCTCGCCGCCCCGACGGCCTTTGGCCAGGATCTGGAGATCAAGGGGATCCCGCATCCCGGCGGCACCGGCTTCCAGCACGCCGTCACCGAGGTCGCGCGCGACCTGCACTGGCTGGAAGGGTTCCTGCTGGTGATCATCACGGTCATCACGCTGTTCGTGACCGCGCTGCTCGCCTATGTGGTCTTCCGCTACAACGACAAGGCGAACAAGACCCCGGCGACCTTCACCCACAACTCGCTGGTCGAGGTGGTGTGGACCGTGGTGCCGATCATCATCCTGGTGGTCATCGCCATCCCGTCGCTGCAGCTGCTCAACAAGCAGATGGAGATCCCGGACGCCGACCTGACCATCAAGGCGACCGGCAACCAGTGGTACTGGTCCTACGAATATCCGGACAGCGAGTTCGCCTTCGACAGCTACATGGTGGCGCCGGGCTACAAGGACTTCGACACCGCGATGGCCGAGGCCGGCGACGCGATCAAGGAAGCCGGCGTGACCCGGGACACCTGGCGCCTGCAGACCGATACCGCCGTGGTGGTGCCCGTGGGCAAGGTGGTCCGGCTGCAGGTCACCGGTTCGGACGTGATCCACTCCTGGGCCATGCCGGCCTTCGGCGTGAAGATCGACGCCGTCCCCGGCCGCCTGAACGAGACCTGGTTCCGCGTCGACGAGCCCGGCGTCTATTTCGGCCAGTGCTCGGAGCTTTGCGGCAAGGACCACGCCTATATGCCGATCATGGTCAAGGCGGTGCCCGAGAGCGAATACCAGACCTGGCTGACCCAGGCCGCGGAGCGCTATGCGGGCGTCGTCCCGACCGTGACCGTCGCCGCCCTGCAGTGAGCCGGGCGGCGGGCCGGGCCCCGCGCCCGCGCCGCCGACAGGATCCGCCGCGGACCGCAGGGGCGGCCCTCGGCGACCTCGCCTCCCGCAGCCCGTGACGGGCGGGAGCGCGACGGACCCAGATGCGAACCGCCGGCGCGACGCCGGCGGGATCGGACCCCGCCAACGCGACCGGCGCCCCTCGCGATACCGCGACCCGCGCCGGGTCCCGCGCGAAAGCCAGACCGAACGAAGCTTATGACCGACGCCTCGATCATCGACCCCGAGCCCCTGCGCTCCGCCTCCGCGGGGGCCGAGGCCGGCGGCGGCTCGCCGGAACCGAGCGTCCGGGACTACGTTATCCTGCTCAAGCCCCGGGTGATGTCGCTGGTGATCTTCACCGCCGTCGCCGGCATGGTCGCCGCGCCTTCGGGCATGAATCCGGTGGTCGGCTTCGCGGCGCTGCTGTGCATCGCGGTCGGCGCCGGCGCCTCGGGCGCGCTGAACATGTGGTGGGACCGGGACATCGACGCTGTGATGCGCCGGACCGCGAACCGACCGATCCCCGCCGGCCGCATGGCGGCGGGCGAGGCGCTGGCCTTCGGCATGGCGCTGTCGGTGCTGTCGGTGATGATGCTGACGGTGTTCGCCAACCCGCTGGCCGGCGGGCTTCTGGCCTTCACCATCTTCTTCTACGTGGTGATCTACTCGATGTGGCTGAAGCGGGCTACGCCGCAGAACATCGTCATCGGCGGGCTGGCCGGCGCGCTGCCGCCGCTCGTCGGCTGGGCGGCGGCGACCGGTTCGGTCGACGTGGCGCCGCTGCTGATGGTCGGGCTGATCTTCATGTGGACGCCGCCGCATTTCTGGGCGCTGGCGCTGTTCGCGGACACCGACTACGGCAAGGCCGGCGTGCCGATGATGCCCAATGTCGTCGGCCATGCCGAGACGCGCCGTCAGATCCTGCTCTACGCCCTCGCCCTGGTCCCGGTGGCGCTGGCCCCGGCCTTCACCGTGGCGGGCGGGCCGCTTTATCTGGCCGTCGCCGTGGCGCTGAACGCCCGCTTCGCGCTGGGCGCCCTGCGCCTGCGCCGGCGGTCGGACGCGGAGGCCGCCGCCGACAAGTTCGCGGCCGAGAAGGCGTTCTTCGGCCTGTCGATCTGGTATCTTTTCGGCCATTTCGCCGCCATCCTGGCGGAAGCCGGCCTGCGCGCGGTCCTTGGGGACTACGCCGCGGGCATGGCCCTGCTCTGACCCCGGGAGGACAAGCGATGATCCCCGACGAGCACGAACTTCACCGCCGCCGCCGCGGCCGCAACTTCGCCCTGGGCGGGGCGCTGGGAGTCTTCGTCCTGCTGGTCTTCGCCGTGACCATCGCCAAGCTGGCCGACGGCCAGGTCATCCAGGGATTCTGAGCCATGCGCTGGTGGGATGAGCTCGACGGCGCGAAGCGGACCGTGGTCCGGCTGAGCGCGCTGGTCGCGGTCATGGCCTCGCTGACCGCCGCGGCCGTGCCGTTCTACTCCTGGTTCTGCAAGGTCACCGGCTTCGGGGGCGAAACCTCGGTCGCCGAGAGCGAGAGCGAGACCATCCTCGACCGCACCATCAAGGTACGCTTCGACGCCAACACCGAGCGCGGCTTCGCCTGGGACTTCAAGCCCGAGGTGCGGGAGATGGAGCTGCGCATCGGCGAGACCGGGCTGGCCTTCTTCGAGGCGCACAATCCGACGGATCGCCCGGTGGCCGGCCAGGCCTCCTACAACGTCGCGCCGTTTTCGGCCGGCGGCTACTTCACCAAGATCGCCTGCTTCTGCTTCAATCTCCAGGTCCTGCAGCCGGGAGAGACGATGATGATGCCGGTGACGTTCTACGTGGACCCCGAGATCGTCGACGACATCGAGGCGAAATACGTCCGCACCATCACGCTGAGCTACACTTTCCACCCCGCCGACCTGCCCGAGGCCGAGACCGACGAGGACGTGACCGACGCCTCCGCCGTCCTGCCGCGGTCGCAGGACGTCAACTGACGCCGCGGCCCGCGCCGGCCCCCAGAGATCCGCCCAGGAGGACGCCTCATGGCCCATGAGAAGAACCACGACTACCACATTCTCAGCCCCAGCCCGTGGCCGCTCGCCGGCGCGGCCTCGGCCTTCGTGATGCTGGGCGGCGCCGTCGCCTTCATGCATGACGCCGGACCCTGGATCATGCTCATCGGCCTGGCCGGCGTGCTCTACACCATGTTCGCCTGGTGGTCGGACGTGGTGGCCGAAAGCCGCGCCGGCGATCACACCCCGGTGGTGCAGATCGGCCTGCGCTACGGCGTGATCATGTTCATCATCTCCGAGGTGATGTTCTTCGTCGCGTGGTTCTGGTCCTTCTTCAAGCACGCGCTCTACCCGATGGGGCAGATCGAGGGGACCGAGGTTCTGACCGCCCCCTGGCCGCCGGCGGGGATCGAGACCTTCGACCCCTGGCACCTGCCGCTGATCAACACCCTGATCCTGCTGCTGTCGGGCTGCCTGGCCACCTGGGCGCACCACGCGATCGCCCATGACAACGACCGCAAGACCATGGCCAACGCCCTGGTCGGCGCGGTGGCGCTGGGCGTGCTGTTCACCATCACCCAGGCCTACGAATACGGCCATGCCGCGTTCGGGTTCTCCGGCAACATCTACGGCGCGAACTTCTACATGGCGACCGGCTTCCATGGCTTCCACGTCATCGTCGGCACCATCTTCCTCGCCGTGTGCATGATGCGCGCCTATGCCGGGCACTTCACCGCCGAGAAGCATATCGGCTACGAGGCCGCCGCCTGGTACTGGCACTTCGTCGACGTGGTGTGGCTGTTCCTGTTCGCCGCCGTCTACATCTGGGGCGGCTGACGCCGGCCCGGCCGGCCGCGACGGGGCGAGGGGCCCTGTCCGGACGGCGAGCGGGAAAGTTTCGGGAGGGGCGGCTCACGGCCGCCCCTTCGCGTTCCGGGGGCCGTCGCCGGCTCCCGTTTTCCGGAGGACCCCATGCGCCGATCCCGTCGCGCCCGCCTCGCCTTCCTCGCGCTGTTCGGCCTGGGCGGCATCGCCGTGCTGTGCTGGCTGGGGACCTGGCAGGTGCAGCGGCTGCAATGGAAGCTGGGGCTGATCGAGGCGCTGGAGACGCGGGTGGGCGCCGAGCCCGGCCCGCTGGCCGAGGCGCCGGCAGTGGCCGGGGTCGAATATCAGGGGGGGGGGGTGGGGGGCGCGGGGTGGTGCGGGGGGTGCATGGGTTGGGGGGGCTTCTCGTGGCGCTGGCGAGGCGGCTCGGCGCCGCGCCGGTCCCGCTGCCCGAGGCGCCGACAGAGGCCGGGGACGAATACCTGCGGGTGAGGGTGGCGGGCGCGTATGACGGGTCAGAACTGCATGTGTTGACCTCCGAAAAGCCCTGGGGGCCGGGATATCGGGTGATCGCGGGGTTCGACGCGGCGGACGGCCGGCGGATCATGGTGGACCGCGGGTTCGTCGAGGAGACCCGTCGCGACGCGACCCGGCCGGGCGGCCCGGCGGAGGTCACCGGCGCGTTGCTCTGGCCCGACGAGGTGGACGGCTTCACGCCCGATCCGGACCTTGCGAAGAACCTGTGGTTCGCCCGCGACGTGCCGCCGATGGCGAAGGCGCTGGGTGCCGAGCCGGTGCTGGTGGTGGCGGAGGCCAATGCCGGCGACTGGCCCAAGGCGCTGCCGCTGACCGTGAACCTGCGCAACGACCACCTGAACTACGCGATCACCTGGTTCGGCCTGGCGGTGGTCTGGGCGGGGATGACCGGCGCGCTGGGCTGGCGGCTGATGCGCCGCGGCGAGGTCTGACGGACCGCTCGCCTCTCGCGCGCCGGGCGCCTCGGGCTTGACCCGGGGCCTCGCGCCCGCCGCCCCGCGTCACGGAGTCCGAAACGCTTGCCCGGCGGCGCGGCCGGCCCGACCTTCGGGGACGGGCGGGGCGTGATCGGGGACGGGTATGCTGGAATTTACGAAGAATAAACTCAAACGCGCTAGGACTTGGCTCCGTGGTCGGACGGCGGGGAGCGTTCCCCTGCGCGGCCCGGCTTCCGAGACATCCCACGGTCCCCGGAGGGGGACGCGACCCGACCCCCAGGCGATGACGAGACCGGCGACGGAGGCGGACCTGTCCGGACCGACATTTTCGAGGTCCGACATGCTCCGATCGCTCGCGCTCTTCTCCGCCCTTCCCTCGCCCGCCGTGGCGCGGGTCCTCGCCGACGGCTCCAGCGGCTCCCTCGGTCAGGGGGTGGTCGGGGCCTATGAGCTGCGGGAGGGGGGCGTCGACCTCGACCGCCTCGCCGACCTGTCCGCCGGCCGCGTGCTGGGCCGGCCGGCCGGGGCGGGGACCGGCGCGCCGCAGGAACTGGACGCCGCCACTCTGCGCGCGCTGAGCGACGAGGCCGCGTCCACCCTGTTCTTCGCCTCGATCTTCGACGCCGAGGCCGCCGCGATCCCCGCCGCCCCCGCCACGATCGTCACCTATGGCTATGAGGTGGCGGGCGACGGCGGCGGCGGCGAGTACGTCCGGGTGGGCGGGGCCCCCAGCCACCAGGCCAAGCTGCAGACCGCGGACGGGCAGTGGTGGGAGCTGGCGGACCAGGAGCCGACGCCCCTGCAGCTGGGCGCCAAGTTCGACGGGTCCACCGACGACACCATCGCGCTGAACAACTGGGTGATCTTCCTGCGCACCAAGGGCCGCTCGGGCCGGCTGCCGGCGGGGACGGCCTATTGCTCGGGCACCGTCTACATGGGCGGGGTGCGGGTGCGCGGCGCGGGCGGGGTCAACAACTCCGAAGCCTCGGTGTCCAAGACGCTGCTGCTGTCGGACGCCAACCCGATGCTGTCGATGGCCCCACGGGTCGACACGCCCGACACCTTCCACCTGACCCATTGGGAGGACTTCACCGTCGCCGCCGCCGGCGGGCCGGTCAGCCCGATCACGCTGTGGGACACCGCCTCCTACCCCTACCAGGTCGGGGTCTGGGTCGGGCGCAACCACAACTTCATGCAGACCGTCGCGGGCGGCGAGCAGCCCACCATCGGCGGCGCCGGCGGCCTGACCATGCGCCGGGTCTGCGTGCAGGACGCGTCGGGCTGGGGGCTTTACGGCTACAAGCTGTGGGGCAAGTCGCTGATCGACGACTGCTTCTTCCGCCGCTGCGGCGGCAAGGGCGCGTTCGAGATGAACGACGATCGCAAGGCCGGGGTGATGAACTTCGCCGGCGTCTCGGTCGACTTCGCGGTGTCCAACATCCATGCCTTCGCCGGCGGCTATTCCAATTCCAGCATGAACCACCGCGGCGCCTGCCTGCGCATCGGCGCCTTCAAGTCCGACACCGACGCGCTGGGCCGGCTGTGGGAGGCGGGGGGCAACCAGAAGTTCGAGTCGGTGTTCTCGGAGGGCTACAAGGTGCCCTTCGACATCCGCTCCACGCTTTCGGTGATGCTCGACAACATGTCGCTGGCCGGGGACCGGATCTATTTCGGGGCGGAGGAGAACCCGTCCAACCAGTGCCGGATCACCTTTTCCAAATGGCGGACCTTCGACCTGGAGGAGATCAACATCACCCAGAGCGCGGTGGTCGACCTGGGCCAGCTGATGAAGCAGGATTCGGGGACGACCACGGTCATCAAATACTGGACGGGCTTCGACTGGGCGCCTCCGGGCGGCGCGGTCGATCCGACCGGCGTCTACCAGACCCCGACGGCGCTGGAGCCGCAGTTCTCGCTGGGCGCCGCCTCGGCCAACGCCTACCGGTTCCTGCCGCTGGCCCTGACCACGCATGATCCCAGCTCGATCTGGTCGAACCGGCTTCCGCCCTTCTCCAATTCCGATGGCGGGAGCCTGCAGGGCTGGAACCATACCGGGGGCGGCGACCTGGTGGTGTCGAACCGCTGGCGGGTGCGCATCAAGAACGGCGCGCAGGTCGCCTATGATGTCGAAGACTTCGCGCCGGGCGATCTGGTGACGGTGCAGCTGTGGTTCGAGGTTCAGGGCTCCCCGGACCTGTCCGACATCACCTTCGGGGTTCGCAACGGCTCCAACGCGCTGCAGTTCCAGCGGCCGATGGGGCTGTCGGGCGGGTCGGTGGACACCAACTGGCGGGCGTTCAACGCGCTGGTGCCCGCGGACGGGGTGCTGCGGGTCTTCGTGAAGAACGCCTCCGGGTCCAACGTGTTCCTGCGCACGCCGGTGGTCTGCGCCGGGGCGTCGGCGCCGCTGGGCCGGCATCACCTGACCGCCTGGCCGACGCCGGAAGGGGTGATCGCCACCGCCTGATCCGGGGGGCGTCCCCCGCATCCGAACCCGACCTGCGCAGTGGACGAACTCGGGGGCGCGACCTGTCGCGCCCCCGTCGCGTTCCCGGTCCGGCGCCCGCGTGCTAGGCTCCGCCCCGGTCAGGCGAACGGCCGGCGTGGGGACGAAGGGGCGAGCGATGCGGGATCAGGCGGGGATGGCGACGACGGGCGCGGCCGCGGCGGAGCGGGTCGACGCGGACGTGATCACCTGCGCCTGGTATCACGCAGGGATCCGGGATTTTCACCTGGCCTGGATGCGGGCCAATCCGCGGCCGGGCATGATCTCCATCGTTCGGGTCACCGACGACCGTCCGGTCGACAAGCTGGTCGAGGAGAACAAGCGGTTCGGGGCCGAGAAGGTCTATGTGTTCCGCTCGAAGGGCAAGGTGCTGCGCAACCTGGTGAAACTTCTGCCGATCTTCGCGATCTACGCTTTCTGGATCACCTGGCGCGAGGGGCGGAAGCGGCAGTTCATCACCCATGACGGCTTCTGCTTCTGGATGGTTCCGGGCGCGATCCTGCGCCGGTGCTGCTACCTCTTCGCCCACGACCCCAACCCGCATGAAAGCGCCGAGCAGGCGATGGCCGCGACCATCCGCAAGCGCTATTTCCGCTGGGTGTATTTCCGCAAGCATTGGCGCGCGATCGTGGTGGGCTCGGAGAGCAACCGCGCCAAGATGCTGGCGGGGAACGCGGTGTCGGACACCATCGTCAGCCCGTTCCCCCGTTTCGACGCGGACCTGTTCGAGGGCGGCGCCGGGATCCCGGAGCTGGCGGGCGAGACCGGCTACATCCTCTTCTTCGGGCGCATCGACATCTACAAGGGCCTCTATGACTGGCTGGTCGCGGAGGCGGACGGGCTGGTGAAGACCCATCGCGTGGTGATCGCCGGCGAGATGATCGACAAGCGGGTGCTGGACTTCGCCGACCGCGTGACCATCGTCGGCCGCTTCATCAAGACCGAGGAGGTGCCGGGCCTGTTCGAGAACGCCCGCGCCCTGATCTGCCCCTACCTGTCCTCCACCCATTCGGGGATCGTGGACATGGGGGTCAGCTTCGGCACGCCGGTCTACGTCTCGCGCATCCCCTATTTCGAGGAGATGTATGCGGATCGGCCGGAGGTCCGCTACATGGACGATCTCGCCCCGGACCTCGCAGCCGACGCCGACCCGGCCTGAACGCGGCACGGACCCGTGCGCCCCGGGCTTGACCCGGGGCCTCCCGGCGCCGGCCGCCCGCGCCCGCCGTTCAATCCCAGAGATCGTAGGGGAACGCCTCGCGCAGGCCCGGCGGGGGCAGGACCGGGGCCGCGGTCATGTCGGTCTTCGCCGCCTCGGCGACGGTGGAGAACACCCGCGGCCCGTCGGTCCGCCCGGTGCCCAGCACGTAGTCCTCATACTTGAAGGCCGGCTCGGTCGAGGACAGCCGCACCAGCTTCACGTCCTTGCCCAGCCGCTCGCCCAAAACGAAGCCGTGCAGCGAGGAGGTGACGATGTTGCGGGCGTTGACGATGTATTCGCAGACCAGCGGCCAGGGCTCCAGCGGCGAGACGATGGGGAAGGAGGTGTCCAGCTCCTTCAGCCGCAGGTCGTTGAGATTGGGGATGAAGATGGTCTCCGGATAGCTCTGCAGCGTGCGCCGGGTCAGCAGGTCCGGGAACAGGTCGAAGACAAGCAGGCCCGGGTCGCCGTAGACCTCCGGCACATGGATTTCCGGGCGCCAGCGGTTCAGCCATTCGCGGGTCTTGGGCCCGCGCACCGCGCGCACGTCGAGGGTGGAGAAGCCCGGCTCCCGCTCCGTATCCCGGCCGTTGACGCCGGAGCCCCAGACCGTGTCCCCCTCCCGCGCCATCTGGAGGATGGAGCCGATGGCGAACAGGGTCTGCGGCGCGCGGGCGTGGAAGGCGCGGTGCAGGCCGCGCAGGGCGAGAAGCTGGTCGACGACCACCAGCGACAGTTCATCCCCGAAATTCGCCGCGCCCTTGGGGCGCCAGTGGTGAACGTCGATGCGGGTCTGGTCGGTGGCGCGGCCCAGCCGCTTGATCCCGACCTTGTAGAACCACTGGCTCGCGGCCTTCTTCGCGAGCTTGTCGACCACACCCGTCATACGCCCCTCCGTCCCATCGCGCCGTCCCATCGCGCCTTCCGGGGCGCCGCCTTCGTCACGCGGCCGCGCAAGCCGGACGGCTGACGCTAGCGGGGGCCGCGGGCGCTGTCGACCGCGCTTTTTGCGCCGCAGCATAAATGCGGGCGGGGCGAAGCGGCGCCGCGTCGCCCGTGGGTCAGCGGGCGCCCAGCGGCGGCGGCGCCGGGCCGTCGAGCGCGCGCCCGTAACCGCCCTCCGCCGCGCGGGCGGTGGGTTTCGCCGCCGCCAGCCGCTGGCCGCGCAGGATGGAGGCGCGCAGCAGCAGCGCCATCAGCAGGTAGATCACCGGCATCGCGTTCCAGTTGGTATGCACGGCGCTGACCATCATGCGCAGCACGACCGAGGCGTAGATGAACAGCAGCACCACCGACAGCACCCGCTCCCGCCGCATCTGGACCAGGATGCGATACAGCAGGGCCAGCCAGAACAGCGAGAAGAACAGCAGCGCGAACACGCCCGATTCCAGCAGGATCAGCAGGAAGGAGTTGTCCACGACCAGCTCCAGCGCCTCGAGCTGGCGCTTGTAGCCGACGCCGGTCAGCCAGTAGTCGGGCAGCATGGCCACGGCGCGGCGGAACAGCTCGGCCCGCGAGGAGTCGAGGAAGGAGCTTTCGCCGGACAGGTTGAGGATGTCGAGCCGCTGGAAGGCGACGGAGTTGAGGTCGATCGGCAGGTCCCGCCCGGTCAGCGCGAACAGCAGCGCGATGCCGGAGATCGCCAGCAGCACGATCAGCACCGCCCCCGGCCCCACCTTGACCCGGCCGAGCAGCATCAACGGGGCCACGAGCAGCAGAAGCTGCAGCATCCCGCCGCGGGAGGAGGAGACATAGGTGGCCAGAACCACGATCAGCGCCGAGAACCACGCGAAGGTCCGCCCCACCTTCTGCCCGGTGGCGGGCATGGCGACGAACACCGCCATGGCGAAGGCGACCACGGTCAGCCCGTAGGCGCCGGTGTTGCCCGACAGCCCGCCGGCGCGGCTGGACGAGGTGTAGCGGCCCAGGCTGCGCTGCCAGAACTGCTGGTTCTCGGCCACCGTGATGCCGGCGTAATGCATGAACAGGCCGATGACCACCGACAGGCACAGGCCGATGACCGCCAGCCGCACCACCCGGGCGATGAACGCCTCGTCGATGTTGCGCACGCAGAACACCAGCATGAACGGCGCGAAGATCACGATCTGCCGGATCGCGGCGATGGCCGAACGGGCGATGGAGCCGAACTCCGCCTCGCCGATCTGCAGCAGCGAGGAGACGAGGCACATGCCGATATAGGCGAAGTAGTAGCCCGCCATCGGCGAGGCGGCGAGCCCGCCGGTCAGCATGACCAGCACGAAGATCGGCATCATCAGGTCGATGATCGAGATCGGGAAGCCGGCCACGAGCCCGCCCATGAAGGGCGAGAGCAGGGCCACCGCCTCGACCGTGCGCCTGACGTAGCGGTCCGCGATCATCCGCGTCCGGTCCCCCGAAATCCGTGGCCAGGCCAGTCACCGGCCCGGCGGCATCCCACATGCGCCCGCGCCCCCGCGCGGGGCCGACGCGCGCGCCGGCCAGCATAGTAGATCACGCGCGGCGAAGGAAACGGATGCGGCTTGCCGGCGCGGGGCGCGCGCCGGCGGGTCGTCACATCGCCCCGGCGCGGGCCGGCAGCCAGTGCGACAGGTCCCGGCCGATCAGGGCGCCGGTGCGGGCCACATCGTCGCGGAACACGTCCTCCAGCTCGGCGCGGAACTCGGGGCGCATCGCCTCCCGCGTCGCGTCCTTGCGCAGCTTGTGTTTCAGCGTCTCGATCAGCGGGATCCGGTTGCGTCGCAGCGCGCCGCGCAGCGCCTCCACCGGCGCCTTCAGGGGCCCGGGCGGGGTGAGGATCAGCCTGGCGATGAACTCGGAGCGGTGGGCGTGGGCGGCGTTGACCCGCGGAAACTCCGTGCGGCCGTCATCGGGCAGGCCGAGGAACGCCAGCGCCCGCCGGTAGACCCCGCCGCAATCGGCGTTCAGATCCTCCTGCAGCAGCACCAGCCGCTGCGCTTCGGGCACGAGGGCGAAGAACCGCTCCACCTGCGGGCTGAACATCGCCATGTCGCGATATTGCAGCCAGAGCGGGGCCTGACAGGCCTCGGGGATGCGCTCGCCGCGGGCGCGGGCCTCCTGAAGGCGCCAGGCGGTTTCGAAATCCGCCTCGTCCTCGTTGCGGGAGAAGTGCAGCTCCATGTGGAAGGCGTGGACCACCTCCACCGGGTTGCGCAGCATGGCGATGAACTTCGCGTCCGGGTTCATGCGCAGCGCGTTGGCGATGGCGGAGTCGGAGCGCAAGTAGTTGGTCGAGCCTTCGCCGATCGCCGCATGCCGAGCCGGATCGGCCCCGTCGAACAGCCGCAGATAGGCGGCGTCGTCGGTCAGCGCGTGGGTTTCCCGCAGCCGCGGGAAGTCGTCGCAGAAGTAAAACGGCTCCTTCGGGTCGCAGATGAAGGCGCCGGGATGTTCCGAGATGTAATGCGCCAGCGCGGTGGTGCCGCATTTCGGGGCGCCGACGATGAACAGGTTCGGAACGGGCATCGCGTCTCCTTGGCGCCGGGCGTTCCGGGGCCCCGGAAACCGCGCGTCGTGGCGTTTCGCACTTGCAGCAAGCCCGTGCAGCAACCATGCCAAGCGCCGCGACGGCAACGCGCCTTTCGTCGCGCCGAAGGCGCGCGAGACAAAGCCGGCCGGAGGCGCGCAAGGCGAAACCCGCCGGAGGCGCGCGGGCAAGGACGCGCAGGCCGGATCAATGCGCGTCGTCGGCCTTCCCGCCCCGGATCGCCGCCACGGCCGGGACGATCACCCGGCCGACCACCGGGATCAGCGCGAAGCCGACCGCCAGCCCCAGCACGCCGTCGAGCCCGGCGGTGACGATCCAGCGCGCCGCCCCCGCCATCCCCTCGCCCACGCCCGCCGCCACCGCGTCGGCGGCATGGGCGATGACCTCGGACGGCCCGTGCCAGCCCAGTTCGTGCGCGCCATGGGTGAGGATCGAGCCGCCGACCCACAGCATCGCCGCCGTGCCCACGGTGGAGATGACCTTCATCACCGTCGGCATCCCCTTCACGATGCCCCGCCCCAGCGCCCGCGTCGCCTCCAGCCGGCCGATGCGGGTGAGGGTCAGGCCCAGATCGTCCGCCTTCACCAGCAGCGCCACCGCGCCGTAGACCAGCGCGGTGATGGCGAGACCCACGGCGGCGAGCGCCACGGCCTCGGTCACGAAATGGTCGCTCTCGATCGAGGACAGGGCGATGGTCATGATCTCCGCCGACAGGATGAAGTCGGTCTTGATCGCGCCCTGCACGCGCTGCGTCTCCAGATGCGCGGCGTCGAGCGTCTCGGCCTCCTGCGGGCCGGGTTCGGGATGGGGGAAGAGGACGTGGTGGATCTTCTCCGCCCCCTCGAAGCTCAGGTAGAAGCCGCCGATCATCAGCAGAGGGGTCAGCGCCTCGGGCAGCACCGCGTTCAGCGCCAGCGCCGCGGGCAGCAGGATCACCAGCTTGTTGAAGGCCGAGGCGCGGGCGATCCGCCACACGATCGGCAGTTCCCGCGCGGCGGGCAGGCCGGCGACGTATTTGGGCGTGACCGCGGCGTCGTCGATGACCACGCCCGCGGCCTTGGCGCCGGCCTTGGCTGTCTGGGCCGCGACGTCGTCGAGCTGCGCCGCCGCCAGCTTGGCGATGGCCGCCACGTCGTCCAGAAGCGCCAGAAGCCCGCTCATCCGCTCATCCCCTCATGTCGCCGGCCTCTCGCCGGCTCCGGTCACAGGTAGCGCCGCGGGGTCCGACGATCCAGTGCGCCGCGCCGCGACGGCCTCGCGCAGCGCCGCCGTCCAGCGGGTCGCGGCGGCGGTGAGCGTCTCGGGCGGGAAGCCGGAGAAGCCGACCACCAGCCCGTGCCGCCGGGGCGCGACGGCGGCGTGGTGCAGCACGGCCAGCGCCCGCGCCCCGAACCCCGCGGCGCGGGCGAGCGCGATGGCCTCCGCTTCCGTCACCGCTTCGGGCAGGGGGGCGATCAGGTGCAAGCCCTGGTCGGGCGCCTCCGCCATCACCCCGCCCGCGCGCAGGGCGGCGACCAGCGCGTCGCGCGCCGCGCGCGCCCGGCGCCGAGCGCGGCGCAGATGGGCGGCGAAATGGCCGTCGCGAAGGAACTCCGCCAACGCGCCCTCGGCCAGCGTGGCGGGGTGGCGGTCGGTCCGCGCGCGCAGGCGAAGGACGGGGTCGAGCAGCGGCTCGGGCAGGGCCAGGTAGCCGACCCGCAGCCCCGGGAACAGCGCCTTGGAGAAGGTGCCCGCATAGATCGTCCGCCCCGCGCCGTCCATGCCCTGCAGGGCGGTCAGCGGCGGGCCGGCGTAGCGGAATTCGCTGTCGTAATCGTCCTCGATCACCCAGGCGCCGGCTCGCCTGGCCCAGTCCAGCAGCGCCAGCCGCCGGGGCATGGTCATCGCCACGCCCAGCGGGAACTGGTGGGAGGGGGTGACATAGGCCGCGCGCGCGTCGGGGGCCGCGGCCTCTCCCGCCGCGGGGACCAGCCCCTCCGCGTCGACCGGGACTGGGACCAGGGTCAGACCCGCGCCCGCCATCGCGGCGCGGGCCATCGGGTAGCACGGATCCTCGATCCAGGCCCGGTCGCCGGGCGACAGCGCCCCGCGCGCCACCAGATCCAGCGCCTGCTGGGAGCCGGAGGTGATCACGATGCGCTCCGGCGCGCAGCGCAGGCCGCGGGCGGCGCGCAGGTAGTCGGCCGCGGCCTCGCGCAGCTCCCGCCCGCCGCGGGGGTCGCCGTAGACGAAATGCGCCGGCGCGGCGAGCGCGAGGTGACGCGACAGCAGCGCCCGGAACGTGGCCAGCGTGCGCGGATCAGACTGCGCCACCCCCACCGCGCCGGGCAGGGGCGGGGAGACGTCGCGCAGCGCCGTCGCGTCGGCGCGCGCGGCGGCGCCCGGGTCCGCATCGCCTCCGGAAGGCGCGGAGGCGCCGGCCGTCGGCAGCCGCGGCACCCGCGCCGCGACGAAGGTGCCGGCGCCGGTGCGCGCCTCCACATAGCCGTCGGCCTGCAGGGTCTCGTAGGCCGCCACCGCCGCGCCCCGCGACAGGCCCAGACGGGCGGCGAGGTCGCGGGTGGTGGGGAGTTTCGCGCCCGCGGGCAGGGCTCCGGTCTCGATCAGCCGCCGGATCTCCGCCCGCAGCGCCGCCTGCCGCGGGCCGCCCTCGGGCAGCACCGGGATCAGCGCGGACCAGTCCGCCGGATTGGTCTGAATTCTTTCCGCCATATTGGATCTTCGCCGGACCATTCGCCTCCGCTACCCGTGACCCATCCTCCCGCGAAAGGCAACGCCATGTCCGTATCCGCCCCCGAAACCGCCCCCTCCTATCCCGTCGACGCCCGCAACCGGGTCAAGCGCCACCATGAGCGGGGGGCATATGACCACGCCGCGGTGAACGCGATCCTCGACGCGGGGATGCTCTGCCACGTCTCCTACGTGTTCGACGGACAGCCCTACTGCACCCCGACCCTGCATTGGCGGGAGGGGGAGATGCTCTACTGGCACGGCTCCTCCGCCAGCCGGATGCTGCGGTCCCAGCGCGGCGGCGCGCCGGTCTGCGTGACGGTCTCGCATCTGGACGGGATCGTGCTGGCGCGCTGCGGCTTCAACCACTCGGCCAACTACCGGGCGGCGATGTGCTTCGGCACGGCGCGGATCGTGGACGATCCGGACGAGAAGGCCCGCGCGCTGGTCGGGGTCGTGGACCGGTTCCTGCCGGGCCGGTCGGCGGGCCTGCGGCCGATCAAGCCGCAGGAGGCGAAAGCGACCACGGTGATCGGGATGCGGATCGACCAGGCCTCGGCCAAGGTCCGCGCCGCGGGCGTGGGGGACGAGCCGGAGGACCTGGACCTGCCGATCTGGGCCGGGGTGATCCCGGTGCGCAGCGTGATCGGCGCGGCGGAGCCGAGCCCCCATGTCCCCGCCGGCGTCGCCGCCCCCGGGGAGCTTGCGCATTACCCCGAGGGCGGGCGGCTGGACGACGCGCTGCGCGCCGCCCAGCGGATTTACGAGGGGGGGTGAGCCCCGCTCAGGCGGCGCGGGCCTCGGTCCGCGCCGCTTCGTCCGCCTCCCCGCATTCCGCCCCGCGCGCCGTCCAGCGCCGGGTGACGACCAGCAGGACCAGCGCCGCGGCGGCCAGCGCCGCGCCCGCCACGGGCAGGGCGAGGTAGCCGAACCCGAGGGCCAGCACCGCGCCCCCCGCCCCGGCGCCGATGGCGTTGCCGAGATTGAAGGCGGCGATGTTCATCGAGGCCGCCAGGTTCGGCGCCCCCCGCGCCGCCCCCATCACCCGGATCTGCAGCGGAGAGACCAGCGCGAAGGTCACCGCCCCCCACAGGAACACCGCGACCGCCGCCGCCGGCGTCCAGCCCAGCGTCAGCGGCAGGACCAGCAGCGCCGCGACCAGCGCGACCAGCCCCCCCGCCACCGCCCGGTCGGCGGAGCGGTCGCCCATCCGCCCGCCGACCCAGTTGCCCGCGGTCAGCCCCGCGCCGAACACCACCAGCAGGGCGGAGATATAGGCGGGCGTCGCCGCGGCCTGCGCGATCAGCAGCGGCGCGAAATAGGTGAGCACGATGAACATGGCCGAGGCCTGCAGCGCCGTGACCCCCAGGGCCGCCAGCACCGCCGGCCGCATCAGGGCGGAGACCTCGGCCCGCACGTTCACCGTCTCCGTGGTCCGGCCGCGGGGCAGGGCGAGCGCCAGCGAGACCATGGCCGCGACCCCGATCAGCGCGATGGCGAGGAACACCGCCCGCCAGCCGAAGGTCTCCCCCGCCCAGGCCGCCGCCGGCACGCCCGCCACATTGGCCAGCGACAGGCCGGTGAACATCGCCGCCACCGCGCTCGCCTGCCGCCCCGGCGCGGCGATGCCCGCGGCCACCACCGAGCCGACCCCGAAGAAGGCGCCGTGGTTCAGCGAGGTCAGCACCCGCGCCCCCAGCAGCGTGAGAAAGTCGGGGGCGAGCGCCGACAGCAGGTTGCCGGCGGTGAAGATGCCCATCAGCGCCACCAGCAGCACGTTGCGGGGCCAGCGCGTGGTGGTCAGCGTCATCAGAGGCGCCCCCAGCATCACGCCCAGCGCATAGCCGGTGATCAACTGCCCGGCCCGGGGGATGGAGGCGTCCACCCCCTCGGCGATGGCGGGCAGCATGCCCATGGGAGAGAATTCGGTGACGCCGATGCCGAAGGCGCCGACGGCGAGGGACAGGATGGCGAGATCGGATCGCATCGGGAGGCTCCGGAACGGGGTGAAGACAGGGGAACGCGTGTCGGGCTGACATAGACCGCGGCCCGCGTCCCGATTAGACCGGTCCCGATCGCGACTTCTGTGACGGAATCGCACGAATGGAGGGGCCGTGGATCGGATCGGCACGGACCGGCTTGGGGAGATGCGGCTCTTCGCCGAGGCGGTGGCGCGCGGCGGCTTCTCCGCCGCCGGGCGGGCGCTGGGGGTCAGCCCCTCGGGCGTCAGCCGGGCGGTGGCGCGGCTGGAGGCGCGGCTGGGCGTGCGGCTCCTGCTGCGCACCACCCGCGCCATGACCCTGACCGCGGAGGGGGAGGCCTATCACCGCGCCGCCCTGCGCATCCTCGCCGACCTGGAGGAGACGGAGCGTCAGCTCGCCGAGCAGGCCCGCCCGCGGGGGCGGCTGCGGGTGACGGCCTCGATCTCGCTGGGGCGGGCGCGGATCCTGCCGATCCTGCCGGAGTTTCTGGACCGCTATCCGGGGATCACGCTCGACCTCAATCTGGGGGACGCGGTGCTCGACCTCGCGGCGGGGCAGGCGGATGTGGCGATCCGGGTGGGGGCGCTGCCCGACAGCGGGCTGACCGCGCGGCGGCTGGGGGCGTCGGGGCGCTGCGTTGCGGCCTCTCCCGCCTATCTCGCCCGCGCGGGGGTTCCAAGCCGGCCCGAGGACCTGCTCGCCCATAACTGCCTGCGCTACAACCGCGACGCGCCGGGGCAGGGCTGGCCGTTCCGGCGCGACGGCGCGGCGTTCTCGGTGCCGGTGCGGGGGAACATCGAGGCGAACAGCGGCGCGACCCTGGCCCAGCTTGCGCGGGAGGGTGCCGGGGTCGTGCGGCTCGGCCGGTTCAGCCTGGCCGACGACCTCGCCTCCGGCCGGCTGGTGGAGCTTCTGGCCGACTTCGACGCCGGCGACCGGGAGCCGTTCCATGCGGTGTTCGTCGGCGGCGCCAAGACGCCGGCGCGGATCCGGGCCTTCGTCGATTTCGTGGTCGAGAAATTCGCGTCGTCCTGATCCGCTTCGGCGCGTCCGCCGTTCCGCGCGGCGCGACGCAGTCGACCGCCCCGCGGCGGCGCCCGGCCCGCGCCGCGCGCCCCATATAGGGGTCGGACGACGGGGCGCCCGTCGACGGGAGGGGGGAGCGTGTCGATGCCCGGACCGGACATTTCGCCCGCCGCGGGGGCCGCCGGCGGTCGCCCGCGTCGCCCCGGCGCGCCGCGGCTTGACGTCGGGCCGTCGGCCGGCGCAAACGGTCTGGCGCCCGGGCGCGTCGGTTCGCGGCCCGGGGACGCGGCCGCCGCCCCGAGGCGGCGCCGCCTGGACGGAGGGAGGACGGTGCCGCCCAGCCCGGGAGCCGACGACCCCGCCGCCGATCGCCGCCTGGTGGTGGTGGTCGAGGACGATGCGGACATGCGCGCCGCGATCGACGGTCTGCTGCGCTCCGTCGGGATCGCGACGCGGCTGTTCGCCTCCGCGCAGGATCTGCTCGACGCCGGGATGCCGGAGGGGGCGGGGTGTCTCGTGGTCGACGTGCTGATGCCCCGGCTCAGCGGGCTGGAGCTTCAGGCCCGGCTCGCGGAGCGGGGCTGCATCGTGCCCATCGTCTTCGTCACCGGCTACGGCGACGTGCCGATGGCGGTGCAGGCGATGCGCAACGGGGCGCTGGACATGCTGGTCAAGCCGTTCCGCGACCAGGAGCTGATCGACGCCGTCGAAGCCGCCCTGGCCCGCCATGCCGACGAGGCGGCGGCGACGCGGGCGCGCGAGGCGCTTCAGGCCCGCTTCGCGTCGCTCTCCGCCCGGGAACGCGAGGTGATGGGCCTGATCGTGCGCGGGCTGATGAACAAGCAGATCGCCGCGGAACTGGGGCTCGCCGAAATCACGGTGAAGGTGCATCGCGCCGCCATGCTCCGGAAAATGGGGGTGCGGCGGCTCGCCGATCTCGTCCGGATCGCGGAGACGCTGGAGCGGGCGGGGCCGGATCCTCGTCCCTGACCGCACAGCCCTATCCCAAGGTATAGGCGGCGCGGCGGATCGGCCCTGCCGGCGGCTCCTCAGTTCAATTTCTCCGCCGGCGACCTTCCCTAGACTGGCGCCGACCCCAGTCTGCGGAGCCAGCGATGCCGCGCGAAAGCCTGTTCCCTCCCGCCGAACGCGCGGCCGCCGCGCGGCTTCTGGCCGATGCGGAGGCCGCGCTCGACCGCGACCCGCGGCGGGCGCGGCGCTGCCTGCGTCAGCTCGGCGCCCTGCTCGACCCGGCGACGACGGCGACGACGCGGGGCGGGGCCGGTGTCTGCGCGGGCGCGGATGGCGCGGAGACCGTCGCCGGCGGGCTCGCGCCCTGGCAGGCCCGGCGGGTCGCGGCGCATGTGGACGCGCATCTGGGCGCCCCGATCGCGGTCGCGGACCTGGCGGCGGTGGCGCGGCTGAGCCGCGGGCATTTCTGCCGGGCCTTCAAGGTCAGCACCGGGCGCACTCCCCATGCCTTCGTCGTCGAGCGGCGCCTGCAGCGGGCCCAGGCGCTGATGCTGGAGACCGACGAGCCCCTCAGCCAGATCGCGGCCCTGTGCGGTCTGACCGATCAGGCGCATCTGACGCGCCTGTTCCGCCGGCATTTCGCGACCACGCCGCTGACCTGGCGGCGGCGCTGGCGCGAGGCCGGCTAGCCCGGTCCCGGCCCCGGCGACGACGCCGGCGGGAAGCTGAGCCGGAAGACGGCGCCATGGGGCTCGCCCGGCTCGAACCAGATCCGGCCGCCATGGGTCTCCACGATGGCGCGGCAGAACATCAGGCCCACGCCCATGCCGTCGGGCTTGGTGGTGAAGAAGGCGGCGAACAGGCGCGCGCGCCGCGCTTCGGGCAGACCGACGCCGGTGTCGCGGATGGCGAGGGTCACCTGCCCGTCCTCCAGCGCGGTGGTCGCGGTCAGCACCCGCCGGCGGCCGCCGGCCTCGCGCATCGCGTCCAGCGCGTTGCGCACGAGGTTCACCAGCGCCAGCTGAAGCTGCAGGGGGTCGATCAGGATCGGCGGCAGGTCCGGGGCCTGGGCGAGGGTCACCTCCACCCGCTCCATCGCGGCCTCGGCCCGGCAACGGGCCAGCGCCTCGGCGAGGGCGGCGTTGACGTCGACTTCGATCCGCGTCGCCTCGCCGGCGCGGAAGGCCCCGCGGATGGCGCCCACCACCTGCCCCGCCCGCTCGCCCACCGCGGCGATGCGGGTCAGGGACGCGTCGACCTCGGCCAGGTCGGGCGGATCGCGGCGCAGCCAGCGCAGGCCGGCGGCGGCGCTGAGCTCGATGCCCGACAGCGGCTGGCGAAGCTCGTGGGCGACGATGGCGGAGATCGCCTCCATCGCGGTCAGCCGGCTTTCGCGCACGCGCCGCTCGGCCACCACCGCGGCGGCGTGGCGGGCATGCAGCGCGATGGAGCCGAACACCAGCGCCACCAGCACGGCGCCCGCGGCGATGAGGCCGTAGAGCCGCCCCGCCCACCATCCCACGGTCAGCCGCGTGCCGCCGGACGCATAGGCCAGCAGCACGACCTCCAGCGCCAGCGAGATCAGCGCCACGATCACCCAAAGGTCCAGCAACGAGCCGAAGCGGCGCAGCAGCGCGGCGACCGCGGCGGCGCACAGGGCCAGCGCCGCGGGCGGCACCACCTGCCAGAGCGGCGCGATATGGGTGGCGTCGCGCATGAAGGGCGGCAACGGCAGGTCCGTGGCCAGCACCGCCCAGCCGAACGCCGCCACCGTGACGGCCACCGCCAGGAATGTGGCCGCGATGACCGCGAGCGTGGCCCGTCCCGGCCGCGCGGGCCGGTCGCGCGGCCAGAGCGCATAGGCCAGCGCGCAGAGCGGAAAGCCCAGCCGCGCCGCTGCGGCGATGGTGGCGGTCGCGTTCAGCCGCACCTCGGCGGCCAGCGGCGGGAAGGCGCTGGGGAAGGCGAGCGCCCAGGGCACGATCATCAGGCCTGCGAAAAGGTAGCCGGCCGCCAGCGGCAGCACCGGGCGCGAGGGCTCGGCCGCGTGCAGCCCGACCAGCATCGCCGCGGTCAGCAGCTGGCAGAGCAGCACGGCCACGAAATAGGCCGGCACCAGGGCGGCCGTTCCCGGAAGCGGCGTGGTCGCCACAGGCGCCGTCGCCAGCAGCGCGACCAGCAGCAGGCCCGTCACGGCCCCGGCCAGCACGTAGTCCGCCCGCCGCGGCCGCACGGTCGAGATCAGCATCAGCGTCCCGTCGGCGGGGCGCGCGGGGCCGGCTCGGCGAAGGAACGAGGTCGTCATGCATGCGCCCCCTTTCGCGCGCCCGCCCGTCGCCGGACTATTCGCCGCCCGCCCCGGTCGCGCAAGCCGGCGGTCCCGCGCCGGGCGAAGGGAGGGCGGGCGCCCGGGCGGCGCGATCAGTCGGCGTCGCGCAGACGGCGCGCGGCCTCCACCAGATGCGGCAGGGTGCGGACGCCCATCTTCTGCATGATGCGCGCCCGACGGGCCTTCACGGTGGCTTCCGCCACGCCAAGCGCCTCGGCCGTCTCGCGGTTCGATAGCCCGTCGACGATGCGGGCCATCACCTCCCGCTCCCGCTCGCTCAGCGCGGCCTGGGCGCGGATGAGCAGGTCGAGCGAACGGCGTTCCTCCCGCCGGGTCTCGTCGGTGGCGAGCGCGAGGTTGACCGCGTCGATCAGGTCGGGCGGCCGCACCGGCTTGACCAGCACGTCGAGCGCGCCGTTCTTCATCGCCTGCACCGCCATCGGCACGTCGACATGACCGCTCATGAACACGATGGCGGGTTCATGCCCCCGGTCGAGCAGCAGGGACTGAAGGCTCAGCCCGCTGCGCCCCGCCAGCCGCATGTCGAGCAGAAGGCAGCCCGGCGCCTCCGCCCGCCCGGCGTCGAGAAAGGCGTCGGCGGAGGCGAAGGTCTCCACCCGCAGCCCCACGGCCCGCAGCAGCGCGTCCAGCGACGCGCGCATGTCGGGGTCGTCGTCGACGACGAAGACCGTGGGCCCGGCCCCGGGGTCAGCGCGCATCCGCGCGGGCGAGGGTGATCACGCACGCCGCTCCTTCTGTCGCCGCCCGGCGCGGGCCGGGATCCTCCGCGCATTCGACGTGGTTTCGCGCGCCGGCGGAAGGGCGCGCGTCGCCCGCGCGGGCCCTTTCATCGCCGGAGCGCGCCGTCGAGCGCCCCCAGCGCCACCCAGAGCCAGGCCCCGGCCAGGCCCAGATGCTCGAAGAAGGCGTTGGCGGCCATGGCGCGGTCGAGCCCCGCGGGCGCCTCCCACCAGCGCAGGGCCAGCAGGGTCGCGGCCAGCGTGAAGACGCAGAGCGCGGCGGCGGCCGGGCGGCGGAAACGGCCCGACAGGACCATGGCGCAGGCCGCGAGCTCGAACCCGATCACCGCGGCGGCGAAGAGGGGCGCGGGCTCCAGCCCGAAATGCGCCATCTCGGCCCGAGCGCCTGCGAGGTCGGAGAGCTTGGCGATCGGCCCCTGCACATAGGCCGCGCAGAGCCCGGCGAGCCCGAGCCAGGCGAGGGCCCGGCGCAGGCCCGGGGCCTCCTGCGGCCGGGAGGAGGGGGCGGCGGCGTCGCCCATGGCTCAGACCGCCCAGCAGGCGCAGCCCAGCGCCCCCCAGAAGGCCTTCAGGTCGCGGGTCGGGATCCCGCCCGCCCAGGCCCGGGCGTGGTCATGGCCATGCACCGCGCAGGCGGCGCCGCAGCCGCAGCCCGCCGCGGCGGCGCGCGCCACCGCCTGCGCGGCGCCGGGCGCCTTCCAGCCCGCATAGCCGCCCCAGGCGTTGACCGGCGACCAGTCGGGCATGGCGGGCGGCGGTCCGCCCGCGTCCAGCGCGGCGAAATCGCCCTTGGCGAACACCACCGTCCCGCCGACCATCGTCAGGTCCGAGGTCAGGTCGGCGATCTCGGCCGTGGGCACGGCGAAATAGTCCCGGTCGGGCACGATCAGATCGGCCAGCATCCCCGGCGCGATGCGCCCGCGCCGTCCGTCGTCGCCGGCGAACCAGGCCACGTTCTCGGTCCACATGCGCAGCGCCTCGGTCCGGTCCAGCCGGTTGCGCTCCGGCGTCAGGACCAGCCCGCCGACGGTGCGGCCCGAAACCAGCCAGCCGAGCGAGACCCAGGGGTTGTAGCTGGCGACCCGCGTCGCGTCGGTGCCGGCCGAGACGCGGGTTCCGCTCTCCAGCATCCGCTTCACCGGCGGCGTCGCCTCGGCCGCCTTGGCGCCGTAGCGTTCGACGAAGAACTCGCCCTGATAGGCCATGCGATGCTGCACGGCGACCCCGCCCCCCAGCGCCGCGATGCGGTCGATGGAGCGTTGGGAAATCGTCTCGGCGTGGTCGAAGAACCAGTTGATCCCGGTCAGGGGGATGTCGCGGTTCACCCGCTCGAACACGTCCAGCGCGCGGGAGATGGTCTCGTCATAGGTGGCGTGCAGGCGCCAGGGCCAGCGGTTCTCGGCGAGGATGCGGACCACCTCCTCCAGCTCGCCTTCCATTTCCGGCGCGAGGTCGGGGCGGGGCTCTCGGAAGTCCTCGAAATCGGCGGCGGAGAAGACCAGCATCTCGCCGGCGCCGTTGTGGCGGAAATAGTCGTCGCCCTGGCGATAGGTCACCGACTTCGTCCAGCGCAGGAAGTCCTCCTTCTCCGCCTTCGGCTTCTGGGTGAACAGGTTGTAGGCGAGACGCACGGTCAGCTGCCCGTCCGCGTGCAGCTTGCGGATGACCTCGTAGTCCTCGGGATAATTCTGGAAGCCGCCGCCGGCGTCGATGACGCCGGTCACGCCCAGCCGGTTCAGCTCCCGCATGAAATGGCGGGTGGAGTTGAGCTGGTATTCGGGCGGCAGCTTCGGGCCCATGGCCAGCGTGGCGTAGAGGATGCCGGCGTTGGGCTTCGCCAGCAGCAGGCCGGTGGGCTCGCCGGCGGCGTCGCGCTGGATCTCGCCGCCCGGTGGGTTGGGGGTGTTCCGGTCGTAGCCCACGGCGCGCAGCGCGGCGCGGTTCAGGAGCGCCCGGTCGTAGAGATGCAGCAGGAAGACCGGGGTGTCCGGCGCGGCGGCGTTGATCTCGTCCAGCGTGGGCAGGCGCTTCTCGTCGAACTGGGTTTCCGAGAACCCGCCGACCACGCGCACCCATTGCGGCGGCGGCGTGATCGCCACCTGGGCGCGGAGCATCGCCATGGCGTCGGCGAGGCTGCGCACCCCGTCCCAGCGAAGCTCCAGGTTGAAGTTCAGGCCGCCGCGGATGACGTGGGTGTGGTTGTCGATCAGCCCGGGCAGGACGCGGCGCCCCCCGAGGTCGATGCGCCGGGTGTCGGGGCCGGCGAGCGCGAGGATCCCGGCGTCGGCGCCGGTCGCCGTCACCACGCCGTCGGTCACGGCGATGGCGGCGACCTCCGGGGCGGCGGGGTCCAGCGTGGTGGCGCGGGCGTTGAACAGGATCAGGTCGGGATGCATGGCGGAACTCCGGTCGGTCAGCCGCGGTCTTCGG
>JAYZWL010000043.1:0-7846 GCA_036154955.1 Pseudomonadota bacterium
GGCGGGGGGGCGCCCGGGGGCGGGGGGGGGGGGGGGGGGGGGGGGGGGGGGCCCGTGGGCCCCGCGAGCCCCGCCCCCGCCCCCTGCCCCGCCCGCCCGGCGCCGTCTCCCAGCGGCTGCCCGCCGACGCCCCTTTTCAGCGGCTCCCCGCCGAAGCCCCTGTTTCAGCGGCTCCCCGCCGACGCCCCCTGTTTCAGCGGCTTCCCGCCGCCCAGGCCCGGCACAGCGCCGCCACCGCGCAGCTCGCCAGCCGCGCCTTGGGCCCGTCGGCGCGCGAGGTCAGCACGATCGGCGCCCGCGCCCCCAGCACCACCCCCGCCGCCTCGGCATGGGCGATATAGGCCAGCTCCTTGGCGATCATGTTGCCGGCGTCGAGATTGGGGGCGATCAGCACCTCCGCCCGCCCCGCCACCATCGACTTGATGCCCTTGGTGCGCGCGGCCCCCAGGTCCACGGCGTTGTCCATGGCCAGCGGCCCGTCCACCAGCCCGCCGGTGATCTGCCCCCGCTCCGCCATCTTGGACAGCAGGGCGGCGTCGAGGCTCGACGGGATCGCGGGGTTCACCACCTCCACCGCCGACAGCACGCCGACCTTGGGCGTCTCGATGCCGATGGCCCGGGCGCAGTCGATGGCGTTGCGCACGATGTCGGCCTTGGTCTCCAGGTCCGGGGCGATGTTGATCGCGGCGTCGGAGATCAGCAGCGGATGGCCGAGCCCCGGCACGTCCATCACGAAGACATGGGTCAGCCGCCGCCCCGCCCGCAGCCCGTGGGCGCGGTCGAGCACGGCGCGCAGCAGGTCGTCGGTATGCAGGTTCCCCTTCATCAGCGCCTGCGCCCGCCCGTCCCGCACCAGCGCCACGGCGGCTTCGGCCGCGGCCTCCGGTCCTTGCGCCGAGACGATCTCATACCCGCCGAGATCGGCGCCGATCTCCGAGGCCGCCTCGGCGATCTTCGTGGGGTCGCCCACCAGGATCGGGCGCGCCAGCCCGGCTTCGGCCGCCTCCAGCGCCCCGCCCAGCGCCGAGGCGCCCTCCGCCGCCGCCACGGCCATGACGACCTCCCCCAACCCTCGCGCCTGCGCGATCAGCCGGTCGAAATGGGCGTGGCGCTGCACGGTCAGGCCGGGGATCTCGGTCTCTTCGAAGCGCATCTTCTTCTCGGGGGCCCTGGCCACCGCCTCGCCCGCCAGCAGGCGCGCCCCGTCGGCGGGGCGGGTGACGGAGACGGCGAAGCGCAGGCGGCCGTCGCCCAGCTTCTCCAGCGCCTCCACCTCGGCGCGCAGCTCCTCCCCGGCGCGGGCCACGCCCTCGAAGCGCAGGTCGAGCCGTTCCAGCGCCACCCCCGGGCCCGGCAGCCGCCAGCCCAGCAGGGCCGAGATCAGCGAGGCCACCCACAGCCGCGGCGCCTCCGCCTCCGCCACCCCGTCGCCGTCCCCGTCGCGGTCGGCGAGGTGCATCGGGTTGTGGTTGCCCGAGCAATGGGCGAAGGCGAAGAGGTCGTCGGCGGCGCAGAGCCGGGTCAGCGAGGCGGACGCGCCGGGCTCGATCTCGTCGTAAGTCAGGTTTTCGCGCATGGGGCGGGCGCTCCGGATTGGGTCGGCTGCGGGGTCGGGGCCTGTTCCGCAGCGACCATGCCGCAAGGCGGCCCCCGGCGCGACGCCGCAGGCCGGGGCGCGACGATTCCCGCAGGCCGGACGGTCTTCGCGGACAGGGGGGGGCGCGCGCTCGCCCGCGGCGGGGCGGTCGCGCGCCCCCGGACGAGGCGCCCCGGGGCGCCCCGGGCCTGACCCGGGGCCTCTCCACGGCCTCCGTCCGCGCCGAGGCGGAGAGGAGGAGGCCCCGGGTCGAGCCCGGGGCGCTCTTGCGGACCGCTTCGGCCCGGGCCGCGACCGGCTCAGCCGTCCCCCACCGTCATCCCCGCCGTGCGGGTCATGCCCGCCGCCATGAAGCCGCCGTCGACCACCAGCGTCTCCCCCGTCACCCAGCCGGCGCGGGGGGAGGCGAGGTAGAGCGCGGCCTCGGCCACGTCATCCGGCGCGCCCAGCCGGCCGGTGGGCAGCGCCCCGGTCAGGCTGGCGCGGGTGGCGGGGTCGTAGGCGGCCTCGGTCATCGCGGTGACGATCGGGCCGGGGGCGATGGCGTTGCAGGTCACGCCATGGGCGCCCAGCTCCAGCGCGAACTGCCGGGTCAGGCCGAGGATCGCGGCCTTGGAGGTCCCGTAGGCCACCCGCCCCACCCCGGCCCGCAGGCCGGAGACCGAGGCGAGGTTGACGATCCGCCCATAGCCCGCCGCCGCCATCGCCCGCCCCGCCGCCTGGGCGCAGAGGAAGGTTCCGGTGACGTTGACCGCCATCACCCGGTCGAAATCCGCCCGCGGCAGGTCGAGCGCCGGGCCCAGCGCGATGACGCCGGCGCTGTTGACCAGCGCCGAGGGCGCGCCGCCCCAGTCCTGCGCCGCGGCGAAGAGCCCCGCGACCCCGGCCTCGTCGGTCACGTCGAGCGGGTGGGAGAGCGCCTCGCCCCCCGCCGCCCGGATCGCCGCCGCCGTCGCCTCCGCCGCGTCGGCGGCGAGGTCCGCGGCGACCACCCGCGCCCCCCGCCCCGCCAGCGCCAGCGCGCAGGCCCGACCCAGGCCGGAGCCCGCGCCGGTCACCACCGCCAGCCCGTAGTCCGTGCGGCTCATGCCCCGCCCTCCCGCTCCGCCGCCAGACGGGCGCGCAGCTCGGTCTTGAGCACCTTGCCGTAGCTGTTCTTGGGCAGCGCCTCGACCATCCGCCAGACCTTGGGCCGCTTGAACCCCGCGATGCGGTCCCGGCACCAGGCGTCGAGCGCGGCGGGCGTGCAGTCGGCGCCCGGCGCGGGGACGACGAAGGCCACCGCCTGCTCGCCCCAGTCCGGGTCGGGGCGGCCGACCACCGCCGCCTCGAACACGCCCGGATGGGTCAGCAGCGCCTCCTCCACCTCCCGCGGGTAGATGTTGGTCCCGCCGGAGATGATCACGTCCTTGGAGCGGTCGGTCAGCGTCAGGAACCCGTCGGCCGACAGCCGCCCGAGGTCGCCGGTCATCAGCCAGCCGTCGCGCAGGGTCTTCGCGGTCGCCTCCGGGTCGCGCCAGTAGCCCTGCATGACGGTGGGCGCGCGCACCGCGATCTCGCCCGCCTCCTCGGGCGGGAGCGGGCGGTCGTCGGGGCCGAGGATGGCCAGTTCCGCGCCGGCCGGCGCGATCCCCACCGAGTCCCGCCGCGCCCGCCAGTCGGGATGGGCGCGGTCGGCGACCAGTTCCCGCGACAGGGCGGTGATGGTCATCGGGCTTTCGCCCTGCCCGTAGATCTGGACGAAGCGGGGGCCGAGCAGGTCCAGCGCCTCGTCGATATCTGCGCCATACATCGGCCCGCCGCCATAGACGACGGTTCGCAGCCCTTCCCCCCGCCAGCCGCGGGCGCGGGCGGCGGCGACCAGCCGCTTGATCATGGTGGGGGCGGCGAAGAAGCAGAGGTTCCCGGGGGCGCCGGCCAGCCGGATGATCTCTTCGGGGTCGAAGCCGCGGCTCTCGGGCACGAGATGCGCCGCCGCCGCGCGGATATAGGCGAGGCTGTAGAGCCCCGCGCCATGGGACATAGGCGCCGCGTAGAGCGACACGTCCCCGGGCAGGATCCGGTCCACGTCGGTCCCGAAGCACAGCGTCATGTGCATCAGGTTGGAATGGGAGAGCATGACCCCCTTGGGCCGCCCGGTGGTGCCGGAGGTGTAGAACAGCCAGGCCAGCGCCTCGCCCGGCAGGGGCTCGGGCGGCGGGATCTCCCCCGCCCCCGCCCCGGCCGTCATCGCCGCGTAGTCCGGCCCGTCCACCGCAAGCTCCGGACACGGCGCGCCGGGGACCGCCGCACCGTCGTCGGTGAGGACGAGGGACGCCCCGGAATGCTCCAGGATCCAGGCGGCCTCGGCAGGGTGGAGCTTGTAATTCACCGGCACGGCGGCGGCGCCGATCCACCAGCAGGCGTTGAGGATCTCCAGGTATTCCGGGCGGTTGGCGAGGAAGATCGCCACCCGGTCCCCCCGCCCCACGCCCCGCGCGGCCAGCCCCGCGCCCAGCGCCGCCGCCCGCGCCGCCAGCCCGCGATAATCCGCGAAGATCCGGTCGCCCGCATAGACCGCGGGGCGATCCGGCCAGGCCAGCGCCGATTGGCGCAGCCAGGTCGCGAGGTTCACCGGCTCAGGCCCGGTCGGCGGTCAGCACGGTCGCGTAATTGGCCACCGCCGCCCCGCCCATGTTGAACAGGAGCCCGGTCTCCGCCCCCTCGCGCTGCATGTCGCCCGCCCGCCCGGTGAGCTGGCGGAAGCCCAGCGCGTGCATCGACACGCCCGTCGCCCCCACCGGGTGCCCCTTGGCCTTCAGCCCGCCCGAGAGGTTCACCGGCGTCCGCCCGCCCGCCATCACCACGCCCTCTTCCAGCGCGTCGCCGCCCCGGCCCGCGGGGGCGAGGCCCATGGCTTCGTAGATCAGCAATTCGGCGATGGTGAAGCAGTCATGCACCTCGGCGAAATCCAGGTCCCCGACCGAGATTCCGGCGGCGGCGTAGGCCTGGGCGATGGCGCGGGACGGCCCCTCGAACTTCAGGAAATCGCGCCGCGACATCGGCAGGTAGTCCGAGACATGCTCCGCCGCCGCGATCCGCACCCGGCGGGGCGCCTCGGCCGCGGCCTCCGCCGATTGCAGCACGATGGCCGCGGCCCCGTCGGTGATCAGCGAGCAGTCCGACAGCCGCAGCGGCGGCGCGATCAGCGGGTTCTTGTCGGTCACCGTGGCGCAGGCCTCGACGCTCATCTCCCGGTGCATCTGGGCGAGCGGGTTCTTCATCGCGTTGGCGTGGTTCTTGGAGGCGATGCGGGCCATGTCCTGCAGCGGGTCGCGATGGCGCTCGGCATAGCCCGCCGCCGCCAGCCCGAAGACCTGCGGGAAGCTCAGCGCGGCTTCGGCCGGGTCGTTCTGGTAGCCGGCGCCGGCGAGCGCGGCGGTGACGTCGGGGGTGGAGCGGTGGGTCATCTTCTCCGCCCCCACCACCAGCACGGTGCGGGCCTTGCCGGCGCGGATCGCGTTCATCCCGGCATGGATCGCCGCGGCGCCCGAGGCGCAGGCGTTCTCGCAGCGCGCCGCGGGGGTGAAGCGCAGGTCGGGATGGGCCTGGTGGACCAGCGAGGAGGCGAAGCCGTCCGACGCGAGGCCCGAGTTGAAATGGCCGAGGAACACCGCGTCGATCTCCGCCGGCGGGACCTGCGCCTCCTCGATCGCCTCGCGGGCGGCCTCGACGATCAGGTCCTCCAGCGTGTCGGGCAGGCGCCCGAACTTGGTGTGGCCGGCGCCGGTGATGCGGATATCGGTCATGTCGTCCTCCCTGCGCCGTTCCGGCGCATTCATCGTCCCCGCGCCGTCCCGGCGCTGTCGTCGTCCCCGCGCCGTCCCGGCGCTTTCCGGGGCGAATGTCGCGCCTCTGGCGCGCAACCGCCATGCGTGGGACTACGTAGACGACTACGGGTTCTGCGGAGGGAGCCGCCATGACCGATCCTGACCCCGGCGCGCTGGCCGCGCTGGCCTTCCGGGAGGCGCCGGTGGCGATGATGGCGCTGGGGGACCGGCGCATCCTCGCCGCCAACGCCGCCGCCGCGCGGCTGTTCGGCTGGAGCGAGGCGGAGTTGGCGGGGCGCTCGGTGCGCCGGCTCTACCCCTCCGCCGGCGACTTCCGCGCCACCGGCGAACGCTGGCTGGAGGTCTTGCGCGCCCGGCCCGACCATGTGGACGAACGCTTCATGCAGGCCCGGGACGGCGAGGTGTTCTGGACCCGGGTGCGCGGCCGGACGCTGACGCCGGAGGCGCCCTTCCGCCGCTCGATCTGGAGCTTCGAGCGGCTGGAGGCCGGGCCGGCGCCCGCCTCCGCCCTCACGCCGCGGGAACGGGAGATCGCGGCCCATGTGGTCAACGGGCGCACCAGCAAGGAGATCGCCCGCGCGCTCGCCATCTCGCCCCGCACGGTGGAGGTCCACCGCGCCGCGATCCTGCGCAAGCTGGGGGCGAAGAACGCGGCGGAGCTGGTCTCGCGCATCATCGTCGCGGGGTGAGGTGCCTCCGCGGGCCGGCGGCATGACGCGCACGTAACGTCCCGCTTGACCGCCCCGCCCGGCCCGCGGAGGGTGAGCGCGACACCGGGGCCGGACGCCCCGGACGCGAGGAGGATTTCCGAATGACCACCCCCGAAACCCCGCAGGCGATCGTCGAGCGCGACGGCGCGGTGATGCGCATCACCCTGTCGAACCCGGCCAAGAAGAACGCCATCACCGGCGCCATGTACAAGGGCGTCGCCGCCGCGCTGGCCGAAGCGGAGTCCGACCCCGCCGTCGCCGTCGCCATCCTGACCGGGGCGGGGGAGGTGTTCACGTCGGGCAACGACGTCTCCGACTTCACGCCGCGCGCGCCGGGCGAGCCGTCGCCGGCCTTCGTGTTCCTCGACGCCATCTCGTCCTTCGGCAAGCCGTTGATCGCGCAGGTGGACGGGCTGGCCATCGGGGTCGGCTGCACGATGCTGCTGCATTGCGACCTGGTCTACGCCTCGGACCGGGCGCGGCTGCAGCTGCCCTTCGTCAATCTCGGGCTGGTGCCGGAGGCCGCGTCCTCGCTGCTGCTGCCGCGGCTGGCGGGGATGGCCAAGGCCTCGGAATTGCTGATGTTCGGCGAGATGTTCGGGGCCGAGGAGGCGCGCGAGATCGGGATCGTCAACGCGGTCCTGCCCGCCGCCGACCTGCCCGCCCACGTCGCCGCCCGCGCCGCGGCGCTGGCTGCGAGGCCGCGGGGGGCGATGAAGCTGACCAAGGCGCTGATCCGCGACCTGCCCGCCGCCCGGATCAAGGAGCGGATGGCGGCGGAGGGCGAGATCTTCGGCCGCTGCATCGCCGGGCCGGAGTTCAGGGAGGCCGCCGCGGCGTTCCGGGAGAAGCGCGCCCCCGACTTCTCGCGCATCGCGGCGGAGGGCTGAGGCCGCCGGGCCGGGAGGGGCGCCCCGGGCCTGACCCGGGGCCTCTCCGCCCGCCCCCCGCTCGCGAGGCCCCGGATCAGGTCCGGGGCGCGCCGAAGGCGTCGGCCCGCGAGGCCCCCGGCACGGTCGGCGACGACCGACCCGCGCTTTCCTTTGCATTCCGAATCGGCACGCTCTACCCCTGAAGCATGACCGACCGCCTCGACGCGGGCGGCGCGCGAAAGCCATGCGGGGGGAGACATGCAGGAACGCGACGCCTCGGTCGCCATCGTCGGCGCCGGCAGCTTCATCGGCGCGGCGATCGCCAAGCGCTTCGCGCGCGAAGGCTTCGCCGTGCATCTGGGCCGACGGGGCGGCGACAAGCTCGTCCCCCTGATCGAGGAGATCGAGGCGGCCGGCGGCCGCGCCGCCGGCCGCGGTCTCGACGCCCGCCAGCCCGAGGACGTGACCGCCTTCCTGGCCGAAGCCGAGGCGGTCGCGCCGCTGGAGGTCTGCATCTTCAACATCGGCGCCAACGTCAATTTCCCGCTGACCGAGACCACCGACCGGGTGTTCCGCAAGGTGTGGGAGATGGCCTGCTTCTCCGGTTTCGTCACCGGGCGGGAGGCGGCGCGGATCATGGAGCCGCGGGGCAAGGGCGCGATCTTCTTCACCGGCGCCACGGCCAGCCTTCGCGGCGGGTCGGGCTTCGCCGCCTTCGCCGCCGCCAAGTTCGGCCTGCGCGCCGTCGCCCAGGCCGCGGCGCGGGAGCTGGGGCCGAAGGGCATCCATGTCGCGCATCTGGTCATCGACGCGGGCGTGGACACCGAATTCGTGCGC
>JAYZWL010000044.1:0-42722 GCA_036154955.1 Pseudomonadota bacterium
CCTGGACCCGAGGATGGAGGCGCCCAAGAGGATCGAGGTCAAATGGCTCTCGTCCGACCGCGGCTCTGCCCGCGAGCGGCTGGCCGACGAACTGGACCGCCGGTCGCGCACGATCACCGTGGAGCTCGACGAGGGCGACGCCTCGGTGCTCTGATCCCGCCGGCGGGCCCGACAAAGCGCTACGGGACCGCCCCCAACTCACCGTACACACCTGCGCAACCAACGTTTGGCAGCTGTGAACACCCCATGCCCGATCCCGACGCCGCTCTCCGCCCCGCCCCGCGCCCCGGACTTCGCATCGTCGCCTACGAGCGCGTCTCCACCGCCCGCCAGGGCCGCAGCGGCCTCGGCCTGGACGCCCAGCGCGCCGCTATCGAGCGCTTCTCCGCCGAGCGCGACGCCCTCGTCCTCGGCCGCTTCACCGAGGTGGAAAGCGGGCGCAAGGCCGACCGTCCCGAGCTCGGAAAAGCCCTCCACCTCGCCCGGGTCACCGGGGCCACGCTGGTCATCGCCAAGCTCGACCGCCTCTCCCGAAACGCCGCCTTCCTGCTGGCGCTCCGCGACAGCGGCGTCCGTTTCCTCGCCGCCGACATGCCCCAGGCCAACGACCTCACCGTCGGCATCATGGCCCTGGTGGCCGAACAGGAACGCGAGGTCATCTCCCGCCGCACGAAGGAGGCCCTGGCCGCCGCGAAGGCCCGAGGCGTGAAGCTGGGCAACCCCAACGGAGCAGCGGCGCTGCGGCGAGCAAGCGATGGAGGCGCCGCGCTCCGGCGGACCGTTTCGGACAACGCCGACGCCTTCGCGAAGGACCTCGCCCCGGTCATCGGCGTGATCCGAGCGGAAGGCGTGATGAGCCTCCGCGGCGTCGCCGAAGCGCTGAATGACAGAGGGATGCTCACCCGCCGAGGAGGGCGGTGGGGCGTGTCGAGTGTCCGGAACCTGCTGGCAAGGTTGGCGAAGGAAAGCGAGTAGACGGCCATCGCCCTCGGCTGCGGTTCCCGGCAGTCAGACCGTTGGCACAGCCGATCAAGAAAAGTAGCCTCCTGTCGCCAGGTGCAGCGTGGCCGCGCCGCCGCCGATCACCGCCAGCAGCGTCACCAGCGGCAGAGTGCGCGACCAGCCGCCGGGCTCCGGCTCGGCCCGTGCAGGGGCGGGGAACGAGAGGCGAGGCTTGAAGATCGAATCCATCGCCCAGCCGATGGTCGCGATCAGCAGGCCCGAGACCAGCGCGTAGGGGAGCACGCCCGCCCAGCTCGCGCCTGGGATCAGGGCGGTGGTGATGGCCATGGCGAAGCTCAGCGGCGACCAGGGCAGCATCGCCACCAGCCCGCGGGCGGTGGCAAGCAGCATCCGCCGGGTGCGGACCTCGCGAATCTCGGGGTTCGGCTCGGCCTCGGCCGACGCGGTCGCCAGCGACCCCAGCAGCGCGATCGAGCCGTAGTTCAGCACCGTCCCGAAGGCTGCGCCTCCGAGAGAAAGCTCTTGACCTTCCAGCAGGGGGAAGCCCTAGGGACAGCACGATGCTCATCGTCGCCCGCCTTCTCCTGATTCTGTCGATCGCCGCCGCGTTCTGCGCGGGCGGCGGGTCGGCCGGGATCGCGCATGAGGCTTCGGCAAGAGCGACGATGGCCGAGCGGATGGCGCACGCGGGCCATCACATGACCCCCGAGGGCGGTGTCTGCGACATGTCGATCGCCCATTGCGCGACGGCGCTGCCGCCGGGCCAGACCGTTCAGGGCTTCGAACCGGCGCCCTGTCCGATCCGGCATCCGTCCGCATCGACCGAGCTCGCGGAGCTCGCGGCCCCCGACCTCGAGACGCCCCCTCCGCGAAGCTGAACGGCCGAACGCCCTTCCCAGGGCTTTCGTCTCCGACCTTCAGCTTCAAAGAGGACACCATGCTGAAATCCAACCTGCTGCGCCTTGCGGCGGCAGCCGTCGTGGCGACTCCCGTCGCCACCTTCGCCGCCGGTTCCCACGATGGCGGCCACGGCGCCTCGCCGACCGGCATGCCGGGCAAGGCCTCGGCCGCCTCGCGCACGATCGAGGTGATCCTGCACGACAACTACTACGAGCCCGACTCGATCGAGGTGAAGGCGGGCGAGACCGTCCGCTTCCGGATCAGGAACGCGGGCGAGTTCGTGCACGAGTTCAACATCGGCACGGCCGAGATGCATGCCTCGCATCAGGACGAGATGATGATGATGATGCAGCATGGCGTGCTGATGCCCGATCATGTCGACATGGCGGCCGCGAAGAAGATGCAGGCCTCGATGGGCCACGGGATGCACGACGATCCCAACAGCGTGCTGCTGGAGCCGGGCAAGTCCGGCGAGATCGTGTGGACCTTCCCCGAGGACGCCGACGTGGCGATCGAGTTCGCCTGCAACGTGCCGGGACACTACCAGTCCGGCATGGTCGGCTCGGTCGCGATCGATCACTGACGTGACGACGGGCCGATGCGCCCTCGCGGCGCGTCGGTCCCCACGCCCCAACATCAGGAAACCGACCATGACGCCATCTGGTCTGGCGCGCACGCTCGCGCTGGCGACGGCCGCCCTGGCTCCGCTCGCTGCCCTTGCCGGGACCTACGACATCACCGTCGACCAGGTCCGCATCGAAACCGCCGACTTCACCAAGTCCGGCATCGGCTACAACGGCTCGCAGATCCCCACCGTCCTCCGGTTCAAGGAAGGCGAGGAGGTGACGATCCGGGTGACCAACAACCTGTCCGAGGACACCTCGATCCACTGGCACGGGCTGATCCTGCCGTTCGAAGAGGACGGCGTGCCCGGCATCAGCTTCCCCGGCATCAAGCCGGGCGAGACCTTCACCTACCGCTTTCCCATCGTGCAGAGCGGGACCTACTGGTTCCATTCGCATTCCGGCTTCCAGGAGCCGGACGGCGCCTACGGGGCGATCGTGATCGAGCCGACGACGCGCGAACCCTACCGCTATGACCGCGACTACGTGGTGCAGTTCACCGACAAGCATCCCCACTCCGGGGATCGGGTGTTCCGCAACCTCAAGCTCTCGGCCGACTACTACAACCGCAAGCAGCGGACCCTGTTCGACATGCTGTCCGACGCCGGCGACAAGGGCCTGGGCGCGGCGCTGGCCGACCGCGCGGCGTGGGGCGACATGCGCATGATGCCCACCGACGTCGAGGACGTGCAGGGCTTCGCGCCGATGATCAACGGGCGGGACGCCGAGGGGAACTGGACCGGCCTGTTCAAGCCGGGCGAGCGGGTGCGGCTGCGGCTCATCAACAGCTCGGCGATGACCTATTTCGACGTCCGCATCCCGGGACTGAAGATGACCGTGGTCGCCGCCGACGGCAACGACGTGCTGCCGGTGGTGGTGGACGAGCTGCGCCTGGGCGTGGCCGAGACCTATGACGTGATCGTGCGCCCGACCGGGGACCGCGCCTACTCGGTGCTGGGCGAATCCATGGGCCGCACCGCCATGGCCCGCGGCACGCTGGCCCCGCGCGAAGGCATGACGGCCGAGATCCCCGACCTGCGTCCCGCCCCGCGCCTGACCATGGCCGACATGGGCATGATGGAGGGGATGGATCACGGCGCCATGGGCCATGGGGCCATGGGCCAGGGCGCGATGAGCGGCGGCGCCCAGATGGACCATTCCGACATGGGCCAGGGCGGCGCGAGCCACGTGATGCCGGACGGCTCCACGATGCCCGGCGACGCCGATGCGGCGATGGCCGGCGGCGGGCACGTCATGCCCGATGGGTCGACCATGGCGAGCGGCGGCCACACGATGCCCGACGGCTCGCAGATGGAGGGGATGAACCACGGCGGGATGCCCGGCATGGACCACTCCGGCATGGCCGGCGGCGACCCCTTCTACGCGCCAGGCAGCGGGCTGACGCCCGAGGCCGCGGATGGCGGCAAGTTCCTGTCCTATGCCGACCTGAAGGCCCGCGCCCCACTCTATCCCGACCGGGAGGCGACGCGCGAGATCGAGCTGCGCCTGACCGGCAACATGGAACGCTACATCTGGTCGATCAACGGCGTGAAATACGAGGACGCGGAGCCGATCCGCCTCCGCTACGGCGAGCGGGTGCGCTTCAAGTTCGTCAACGAGACGATGATGACCCACCCGATGCACCTGCACGGCATGTGGACCATCCTCGACACCGGCTCGGGCGCGCGCGACCCGATCAAGCACACGGTCAGCGTGGCGCCGGGCACGACGCTCTACACCGAGACCGAGGTCGACGCGCCCGGCCAGTGGGCCTTCCACTGCCATCTCTCCTACCACATGGCCGGCGGCATGTTCCGCAAGGTGATCGTCGAGGGCGCGCCGAAGCAGGCGATGACCATGCCCGCCGCGGATCACGGCGCCGAGCCGGCCGCCGCCGCCCATTCCCATGCGCATGACGAGGGTTGAGACCATGCACGCGACCCGCATTCTTCCCGCCCTCGCGCTGATCGCCGCGGCCGGGCCGGCGCTGGCCGAACCGGCGATCTGGGGCCTCCAGGTCGAGCAGCTGGAATTCCGCTTCGGCGAGGACGAGGACGTCCTCGCCTGGGACTTCGACGCCGTGGCGGGAACCGACGAGCTCCGCTTCGTGTGGCGCTCGGAGGCCGAGCTGCTCACCGGCCCGGGGACCTTCGAGACGCTGGAGAACCAGGCCCGCGTCCAGGTCCCGATCTCGTCCTTCTTCGACGCCGTGGGGGGCGTCATGGTCTCGACCCCCGAGGGGCCGGACCGGGTCTACGGCGTCGTCGGTGTCCATGGCCTCGCCCCCCAGTGGTTCGAGGTGGACGCCGACCTGTTCGTCTCGGACAAGCCCTTCGCCCGGTTCGAAGCGGACTACGAGGCGCTGATCACCAACCGGCTGATCCTGACGCCGAGCGTCGAGGTCTCGGTCCCGCTGGTCGACGACCGGGCCATCGACGCCGGCGCCTTCGGGCCGAAGCTCGAGGCCGGGCTGCGGCTGAGCTACGACGTCGTGGACCGCCTGGTCTCGCCCTATGTCGGCGTGCACTACGAGCGGTATTTCGGCGACAGCGCGGACATGCGCCAGACCTCGGGAGAGGCCACGGACGCGGTCTATTTCGTGGTGGGGACGAAGATCCTCTTCTGATCCGGCGTCCCTAAGGCAGACGTCCCCGGCGAGATCCGGGGGCGTCTCCCCGCCGGACTTGTCCGGCCGGGGCGGACGCGCAGACCGGGCCAAACGCCGATGGACGCGACTTTCCTCTTTCAGATCCCCCATGACCTGATGCATGCGGTCGCCCACGCGGTCGGCCATGAGATCACCGCGGACACGCCCGGCTGGGTGCATCCGGTCTTTCACCTGACGCTGGTCTGGGCCCCGATCGCGCTGGCCGCGCTCGCGCTGTGGCGGCTGGTCTCGGCGCTGCGCGCCCGCGGACGTCCCGCCGGCGCCGCGCCGCCGCCGGTCCCTGGATTCGAGCCGGGCGTCTACGCCTTCGTGCTGCGCTGGACCCGGACGGAGCTGCCGCTGCTGCTCGGCCTCAGCCTCGCGGCGCTGCCGGTGCTCTACGCCGCGCTGGAGCTGCCCAAGCTGATCGTGAACCGGGCCATCGACGCCGAGGGCTTCCCGCTGACCGCGGGCCCATGGAGCTTCGACCAACTCGAGTTCCTGTTCCTGCTCTGCGCGCTCTACCTCCTCGCGGTGATGACGAGCGGGGCGCTGAAATTCGCGATCAACGTGGCGAAGGGACGGGTGGGCGAGCGCGTGCTGCGCCGCCTGCGCCTTACGATCTACCGCCGCTGGCGCGCCGGCGCGGGCGGCCCGAGGCGCGGCGAGACCATCCCCCTGATCGCCCAGGAGGTCGAGCCGATCGGCGGTTTCGCGGCCGAGGCCATCGTGCTGCCGGTGTTCCAGGGCGGAACCTTCCTGACCATCCTCGCCTTCATGTTCATGCAGGACCCGGTGCTGGGCGCGGCCGCCGTCTCGCTGCTGCCCGTCCAGCTGGTGGTGATCCCCCGCCTTCAGCGGCGGGTGAACCGGCTGGCCCGCGCCCGCGTCGCCGAGATGCGGACCCTGGGCGGCGAGCTCGCCGGTCAGTCGCTGCGGCCGGAGGCCCGCCTCGGTCTCGCCCCGCGCAAGGGCCTGGCCGACGTCTGCGGCGGTTTCCGGCGCATCGAGTCTATCCGGCGGAACCTGCAGCGCGAAAAATTCTTTATGAAGTCGGTCAGCAACTTCCTCGCTTCGCTGACGCCCTTCTTCTTCTACGCCATCGGCGGCTGGTTGGTGATCGAGGGCCGGCTGACCCTGGGCGCGCTGGTGGCTGTGCTGGCCGCCTACAAGGATTTCTCCGCACCGCTCCGCGAACTGCTGCGCCACTACCAGGCGGTCGAGGACGTGCGGGTGCGTTACCAGGAACTGCTGGCGCATCTCTACCTTCCGGAAGTCTCACGAGACCCTCCGGCATCACACGCGCGAGACGAAGTGAATACGATGGAGGCAGCGTCATGACCGCCCTTATCCGCATGACAACGATTGCACCCGCCCTGACCCTGTTGGCCCCCAGACCAGGCCATGCGCTCGTGGCGGCCATGCTGATCGCGGTCTGGAGCACTATGTCGCCAGGCGCCGGCCACGCCGATGATCGCCAGGAACCGCTGGATGGCGTCGTCGTCCTGCTGGCCGAGGTTGGCGCGGCCACTCCGCCCGATGAGACTCGACTCCGACTGAAGCTCGAGAATGCCAGCGGCCGGACGGTGGTCCTCCGCGACATACAGGCGCCTGGCACTGGTGAAGTCGAGCTGAGCATGGGCGTCGGCCCGCGCGCGACCCCTGTCAAGGCCGGCATCGTCCTGCTCGATCAGGAGGTCCTCGATCTCGCCAGCGAACACGCCCGAGCCTGGCTTGTCGACCTCCGGCGCCCACTTGCGCCCGGGGACCGGCTGGATCTGACGCTGGAGTTTGGAGCTGGGAGCGTGCCGGTCTCCGCGCATGTCGTTCTTCCGCGATCAAGCGGTCCGGCCGTTGGCGGGAAATGAACGGCGAGCGACATCACCAAGAGATATGAGGGCATCGCTATGAGCCAAGACGACCGCGAACGACGCATCACGCTGCTGGGCGGCGTGTCGATGGGAACCGGGGTGATGATCGGCGCGGGCATCTTCGCCCTGACCGGCCAGATCGCCGAGCTGGCCGGCCCCGCCTTTCCGTGGGCCTTCCTGGCCGGGGCGGTGGTCACCTCCTTCAGCGCCTACGCCTACGCCTGCATGACCCGTGTCTGGCCGTCCTCGGGCGGGATCGCGATGATCCTCCAGAAGGCCTGGGGCGTGGGAGGCGTCGCCGCCGGCGCCTCGATGCTGATGGCCCTCTCTATGATCATCGCGCAAAGCCTGGTGGCCCGGACCTTCGGGACCTATGCGCTAAGACCGTTCGACCTGGGCTCCGACCACTGGCTGGCCCCCGTCCTGGGCGTGGGTCTGATCGGCTTCGCCTTCCTGGTGAACAGCTCCGGATCCAAGTCGGTGGGGCGCGCCTCGCTGGTGATGGCCGCGATCAAGATCGGCGGCATCGCGGTGTTCGGCGCGGCCGCCCTGTGGGCCGCCGGCGCGCCCGAGGCGTCCTCGGCCCCGCAGGGCTCCGCCGCGAGTTTCCTTGCGGCCGTGGCGCTGGCGGTGATGGCCTTCAAGGGCTTCACCACCATCACCAACAGCGGCGGCGAGATGGTCTCGCCCGAGCGCAACGTGGCGCGCGCCATCGCGATCTCGATCGTGGTCTGCACGGCGACCTACCTGCTGGTCGCCTGGGCGGTCGCCCGCGGCCTGACCTTCGAGCAGATCGTGGAGGCGCGGGACTATGCGCTGGCCCGCGCGGCCGAGCCGACGCTGGGCCCCTGGGGGTTCCGGCTGACGGTGGCGCTGGCGCTGGTGGCCACCGCCTCGGGCGTGCTGGCGAGCCTGTTCGCGGTGTCGCGGATGCTGACCATGCTGACCGAGATGAAGATGATCCCCCACAGCCACTTCGGCATGTCGGGGCCGATCCAACGCCACCTGCTGGTCTGCGTGGCGGTGCTGGCGGCGCTGGCCACGGTCCTCTTCGACCTGGGCCGCATCGCCTCGCTGGGGGTGTTCCTCTACCTGACCATGGACGTGATCGTGCAGGTCGGCATCCTGCGACGGCTGCGCGCCCGGGTCGGAGCGCGAGGCTGGATCCTGTGCACGGCGATCGGGCTGGACCTCGTCGTGCTGGCCGCCTTCGGCCGCGCCAAGCTGCTGGAGGATCCCTGGATCGTCGCCATCGCCGCCGGGCTGATCTTGGTCGTCTTCGTGCTGGAGCGCGTCTGGGTCGGAAACTGGGTGAGCGCGCCGCAGGCCGACGAGCCGGGCGGGCATCACCATCACTCTTCGACTTGAAGGGCCTTTTCACATGGCGTTTGGGAGGTGTCGGGAGGGTCTTCCGCCCCCTTGACCTTCCAGTCGCTGGAATACCTACATCAGGGGCTGTGATGGTCCCCCGAGTGCGGAGCGCCCCCATGGCCCCCCATGTCTCCCCGGCGAATGCCGCCCCTTCCCACGGCCACGATCACGGCCGGACGGATCCGGTCGTGCGCGACCCGGTCTGCAGCATGACCGTCGATCCGGAGGCCGGCAAGCCGACCGCCGAGCATGACGGCCATGTCTTCCACTTCTGCTCCGAGGGCTGTCGCGGCAAGTTCGTCGCCGCGCCCGGCGACTACCTGTCCGCCAGGGACCTGGTCTGCGGCATGGACGTCGACCGCTCCACCGCCGCCCACATGACGAAGCATGAGGGCGGCCGGTTCTACTTCTGCTCCTCCGGTTGCCAGGCGAAGTTCGAGGCCGAGCCGGAGCGATACCTCGGCGACCGCCCTGCGCCCAAGCCGATGCCCGCGGGCACGCAATACACCTGCCCGATGCACCCCGAGATTGTGCAGGACCATCCCGGTGACTGCCCCAAATGCGGCATGGCGCTGGAGCCGATGACCCCCTCGGCCGACTCCGGGCCGAACCCTGAATACGTGGACTTCCGCCGTCGCCTCGCGATCACGGCGCCGCTGGCGCTGGCGGTCTTCATCCTGGAGATGGGCGCCCATCTGGGCCTGCCCTTCGCCGAATGGATCGGCCATCGCGCCTTCGGCTGGGTTCAGTTCGCCCTGGCCACGCCCGTGGTCTGGATCTGCCGGCCGTTCTTCAAGCGGGGCTGGGCCTCGATCGTCAACCGCAGCCCTAACATGTGGACCCTGATCTCGCTGGGGACGGGGGCGGCCTACGTCTTCTCGGTCGTCTCGCTGCTCGCCCCCGGCGTGTTTCCCGAGGCGATGCGCGACTCCATGGGTATGGCTCCGGTCTATTTCGAAGCGGCCGCGGTGATCCTGGTCCTCGTCCTCGTCGGCCAGGTGATGGAACTGGCCGCGCGCGAGCGGACCGGCGACGCGATCCGCGCCCTGCTCGACCTCGCCCCCAAGACCGCCCGCCGCGTGGAGGGCGAGACGGAGGAGGACGTCCCCCTCGACGCCCTGCGCTCCGGCGACGTCCTTCGCGTGCGCCCCGGCGAAAGCGTGCCTGTGGACGGCGAGGTGATCGAGGGCCGCTCCTCGGTCGACGAGAGCATGATCACCGGCGAGCCCGTGCCGGTCGAGAAAACCGAAGGAGAGCCCGTCACCGGCGGCACCCTGAACAAGAGCGGCACGTTCCTGATGCGCGCGGGGAACGTCGGCGCCGACACCACGCTGAACCGCATCGTCGAGATGGTGGCGAAGGCCCAGCGGTCCCGCGCGCCGATCCAGGCGGCGGCCGATCGGGTCGCGGGGTATTTCGTGCCGGCGGTGGTCGGCGTGGCGCTGCTCGCCTTCGTGCTGTGGCTGGCCTTCGGCCCCTCGCCCGCGGTCTCCTACGCGTTCGTGGCGGCGGTCTCGGTCCTGATCATCGCCTGCCCCTGCGCGCTGGGCCTCGCTACGCCGATGTCGATCATGGTCGCCACCGGCCGCGGCGCGCAGGCGGGCGTCCTGATCCGCGACGCCGAGGCGCTGGAGCGGCTGGCGAAAGTCGACGTGCTGATCGTGGACAAGACCGGCACCCTGACCGAGGGCAAGCCGACCCTGACCGACGCCGAGCCCGCCGACGGCATGGCCGAAACCGAGCTCCTGTCCCTCGCCGCCGCGCTCGAGCGCGGCTCCGAACACCCGCTTGCCGAGGCGATCGTCGCCGGCGCCGAGGCGCGGGGGGCCGAACGCCTGGACGCGACGGAGTTCGAGGCGGTGACGGGCAAGGGCGTGACCGGGACCGTCGCGGGCCGCGCCGTCGCGCTGGGCAACGCCGCGCTGATGAGCGACCTGGGCGTCGACCCCGGCCCGCTCGCCGCCCGCGCCCGCGCGTTGCAGGAGCAGGGCCGCACCGCAATGTTCGTCGCCGCCGACGGCCGCCCCGCGGGCCTGGTGGCCGTCGCCGACCGGATCAAGGAGACGACGCCCGCCGCGATCCGCGCCCTGCACGCCTCGGGCCTGCGCATCGTCATGGCCACCGGCGACGCCGAGGCCACCGCCCGCGCCGTCGCGAAGGAGCTGAGCATCGACGAGGTCCATGCCGAGGTCTCGCCCGAGGACAAGCACGCCCTGGTCGAGCGTCTGCACGCCGAGGGCCTGTCCGTCGCCATGGCCGGCGACGGCGTCAACGACGCCCCCGCGCTGGCCGCCGCCGACGTCGGTATCGCCATGGGCACGGGCGCCGACGTGGCGGTCGAAAGCGCGGGCGTGACGCTGGTGAAAGGCGACCTGAACGGCGTGGTCCGCGCCCGCCGGCTGGCCGAGGCGACCATGCGCAACATCCGCCAGAACCTGTTCTTTGCCTTCGCCTACAATGCGGCCGGCGTGCCCCTGGCCGCGGGCGTGCTCTACCCGGTCTTCGGCCTCCTCCTGTCCCCGGTTGTCGCCGCCGCCGCGATGAGCCTCTCGTCGGTGTCTGTGGTCGGCAACGCGCTCAGGCTGCGTGCCGTTCGTCTCCACGGCCCGGATTGATCCGACGCAGCCCAAAGCCGCAGGCAGTGCTCCCAGCGCGGTGGTAGAGGTAGAGCCTGCCGGCCTTAGGAGTGTGGGGCGAGGAAAACGCCACGTCGTCGGGTCCGAAGGGCAGGTCTTTGAGCAGGGAAGGGGTGTCGGCTCGGGTAACCAGAGCGCAGGCGTGGCGTGAAGAACATTCGAGAACGAGGCGAGCCGAAGCCGGAGACCCTCGTCGCCGTCGCGCGAAATGGGCAGGCGCGCGCGATGGTCGTGCCAGATAAGAAGCACCATACTCTTGAGCCGACCCTGCGCGGCTGGATCGAGGCGGGCGCGACCCTTGCCACGGTCCGCAACGACGTCTATGCGCGGATCGGCGCGAAGCTTGCAGAACACTCGTCCGCCCAGCACCAAGCGCAGCGGTAGCCCTGCCCGGAGGCAGTGCCGCACATAAACCGTCGAGGCGGAGGACTCGGTCGTCAATCGTGCGTTGACCGGCGTTCATCACTGCCGCCACCGGAAACAGCCGCAATGATATCTCGGCGAACCGGACTGCCATGGCCTTGCCAAAGTCAGTCGCGCCGCCGGAGACGACGACAACGTTGTCCTGGTAATCCATCCATGGCTTTCTCCTTTGCGAGACATGCCGGGACCGATCGCAAAGGCGTTTGTACGATGCCGATTGCGGGGATTGACGCGCCCCCCGTCTCTCATCCTGCCGGAACCGGAATCCGAGTTTGATCTGACGCCTCTTTGTCATGGCTTTCAAGCGCGCCGCTGAGGCCGCGGGCATGTTCTTCGGGGGTGAGCCAGCCAAGCCGAGAATGCGGCCGGACGGCGTTGAAGCCCCGCCGCCAGGCTTCCAGGATCAGGCGCGCGTGACGGATCGAGCGGAACAGCGTCTCGTTGAGAAGCTCGTCTCCGAGCCGCCCGTTGAAGCTCTCGGCGAAGCCGTTCTGAGTGGGCTTGTCAGGCTGAATATATTCCCAGACGACGCCGCGCGCCTCGGCCCAGGCGAGGACAGCGTTCGTGGTGAACTCATCTCGGTGGCTTACGCGGCCCCGCAGGGGCCACGGTCCGCCTCGATCGTTGTCGCTCACGATCGACGCCGGGCGACCTCGACGAGCGATGACGGCGTCCAGTTCGCGCGCCACTCGGCGGCCCGAGAGCGATGTATCGGGAACCAGGGCCAGGCATTCGCGGGTGCAGTCGTCGATCACCCCAAGCACCCGGAACCGTCGCCCGTCCGTCATCTGGTCGTGGACGAAGTCCAGCGACCAACGCGCGTTCGGTGTGTCGGGAATGGATGCGCTGCATACGCTTGCGGTTCACCGGCGCGCCTTCCCGGCGCAGCAGCACGCGCAGCCGTCGACAGCCGAATTGCCGCCGTTCCTGCGCCAGCTCTCTCAGCCGGGTCCGCAGGTCGGCGTCGTCCGGTCTGCTCGCCTCGTAACGGATGCTCGACCGGTCCGCACCGATCACCCGGCACGCCCGCCGCTCGCTCATCCCGCGGGCGTCCACCAGATGAGCGACCGCGCCGCGTCTTTCGGCGGGCGCCACCATTTTCGCGAGAGCAGATCCTTCAGACCTGCATTATCCAGCATCGCGTCCGCGAGCAGCCGCTTGCGGCGGGCGTTCTCATCCTCCAGGGCCTTCAGCCGCTTCGCTTCCGAAACCTCTAGCCCGCCGAACTTCGCCTTCCACGCATAGCCCGTCGCCGAGGTCATCCCGTGCTTCAGGCAAAGGTCCGCCACCGCCGCGCCCGCCTCTTGCTCCTTCAGCACGCCGATGATCTGGTCTTCGCCAAACCTCTGCTCCGCTTCATCTCCTGTCCCTCCTTGTGGGCCGGATTCTGGCCTCGGACGGAAGAGATCGCGGGGATCACGTCACCCCCCTTCCAAGGCGGGACTCTGAATCACGCCTCAGCCGATTTGGGAATCCACTTCGACAACACCGCCTAGAGGGTGGAGAAGGTTGGATATCAGGCCCATACCCTCCGCCACCTGCGCGGAACCGTTGATCACAGATCAGGATTTCAGAGGCGGCGTACCTTATGCGCCCCTCAATTCACCCCACATGATCTTCAAGATGTGGGGCGACGGGCTTTGCCGCGCATATGGCTTCGGGCAGGCGATGCCGCCGGAAGGGCGCCCGTCCGCCGCGCCAGGGTTCACCTCGGGAGGGTCCTCGCCGCAGGGTTGACGCCGGGAAGCGCGCGTCACTCCGGGACTTGCGGTCCGTGGAGGCGTCGCGCCCGCTGCGACGGCGCCTCGGCGGGTTTCCTTCACGTGACTTCGTCCGCGTTCGATGGCCCCGGCGTCGCGATCCGCGGCGATCTCGGCGCGTCGGGCGTCCAGGGGCCCGGCGTGGCCGCAGGCCGCAGACCGAAGCCGACGGCGCAGTTCCGCTTGCGGCGCCGGACGCCTGCGACACGACCCCTCCCAACCTCCTGGTGATCCGACGCGTCGCCTGACGGCGACATTGCGCACCAGACGTCCTCGCAACGCTGAAATTCCAAGCCTGTTTCCCGGTTGGTTCCGGCTTCATTTATCTCGCCGTCAGTTGAATAAAGTGATAAAACGCCAATGATGGCTTCCGCGGCGGCGAATATCGCGAAGCATAGGCAGGCGCCTCACGGCGAAGTTCCGGATGTTCTCCAGGCTTTGAGCGGGGACCTCGCGCCGAGTCCCTTCGATGGCGTCGGCAGGCCGGTCTTCTCCGCCGAGACGGGCAAGACGGACTGTGAAGCGGACGGACATGCTGTCGACTGTTGATGTGGACCGCGTCATCGCCGGCCTTCAGGACCCGCGCCGGTTCGAAGCTTTCAGGGCCTTCGCCGACGCGGAGGCGCATTGCGCGCCCTGCGCGGACTGCCGCGCCTTCACCGGCCGGCTCGACGAGGCTGAGATCGGCCGGGCCCGCAACCGCGACGACGGCCCGAAGCCGCCCGAGGCGCCGGCGGCGGCGCGGCGATGACCGACCGGATGGACGCGAGGCTCGCCTTCCTGCGCACGCGCGCCTGGATCGCCGCGGCGTTTCCGCGCCATCGCAGCGCGGTTTCGGACCGGATCTGCGGGCGCGTCCTGCGCCGCCATGGGGCCCGCGACGCGGGGCGCGGACGCCTTCCCGACCCGGGGGTCTGACCTTTCCGTCACCCGCAAGAGAAACGATCCATGACCGGCATCGGCCTGTTCCGGCCCTTCGCCCGCCACGGCGACCTGATCTCGACGGCGAGCAGGCGGTTCATCCCGACCTACGACGACGACCGCGACGCGACGCCGGCGGCGGAGCGCCACGGCTTCGCCGTCAGGCCGGCGATGATCGAGCTCCACGGCTGCGGCGGCCCGACCCGAGGCCGGGGCGAACGCCGGGAGGCCGTCGCCCTGACCGCGGCGCTGGCGGCCGTGACCACGCGCAGCCGTTTCTTCCCCTCGCTCGCCGTGCTGACCATGCCGCAGGCGCCGGGGTCTGCGGCGCTCTCCCGTCCCCGCGCAAGACGGGGAGGAGACGGTCAGCATCCCGGGCCGGCGCGTCCCTCCACATTCTCCCTCACCCGCGGTCCGGAGCCGGGCCCGGTCAGCGAGCTGTGGCCCGTCCGGCTGCGGCAGGGCGCGACGCTCGCCGAAGGCAGGGCCGAAGACGCGGCGCCGCCGGATCGCGCCGCGGCGTATCCGGTGGCCACCGCCGAGACGAAGCCGGTCAGGAACCCGATCACCTGCGAGGACGTGGACGGGGCCATCCCGTCCCAGGCGCCGTTCCCGAAGATCGAGCTGTTCTCGGACACCACCGCCGGATCGACCTTCAGGTCGCCGAGGTTCCGGGCCAGCGCGTCGTAGTCGACCGGCGCCGGCGTCCAGGCGGCCTCGGGCCGCGGGCGCCCGCAATAGGTCTGGAGGTAGACGGCCGAGCAGCGGAGGCATTCGCGCGTCGCCTGCTGCGCCGCCTGTCCGGCCGCGCCCATCCGCGCCGCCGCCGCGGCGTTGGCGGCGAAGGTCCGGTCGCAGGCGTCGCGTTGCGCCTCCGCCGCCGGGCAGCAGGCGCCGCCGGCGCAGGCGTCGAACACGCAGCTCGCCACGGTCGCGGCCGGGCTGCCGAAATCGGCCGCCGTCGCCGGCCCCGGCCCCGGCCCCGTCGCCGTCGCGGCGAGCGCGACGGAGACGGCGACGGGTGTCCGCAGGATTTTCTTCGATATCGGGGTCATGCGCGCCATTCGCTCACCGTGCAGGCGTAGCCGTAATAGTCGTTTTCGGTCTCGGTCTCGAAATGCTGGGTGTCGATCCGCCCGTTCGGGCGCTGGCCCACCGCGTCCTCCCGGTAGGAGAGGAAGCGGCAGGCGCCGCCCGAGATCTCGAAGCCGAGGGTGGTGATGGAGCGCGACAGCTCCCGCACCCGTCCGCGCGCGTCGCGGATGATCGAGGTGTTGACCTGCTCGTAGGTCAGGACGCGGCCGTCCCAGGCGAGGCGGACCGAGTCGACCAGCTCCCCCTCGCCGCCCGCCGGCATGTCGCAGCGCACCGCCCGCAGCGAGGCCGGGCCGTTGACGATCACCGGCGCGTCGACCGAAAGACAGGCGCCGAAGGGGACCGTGGCCACGCCCTTGTCGAACAGGATCGTGGGCCCCCCCTTGCGGGCGAAGATCCGCAGCGTGCCGCTGGGGCCGTCCCCGGCGCGCGGCAGATAGGTCGGGGGCGCCGCCGGCGCGGTCGCCGCGCCTGCGATCGATCCAGGGGATCGAGCCGCCGAGGCGGAGGCCCCCGCTCCGCCTGTTCCGGCGCCTCCCGTTCCAGTCCCGCTCGTCTGGCACGAGGCCGCGGACGCCAGGAGCGTCGCCGCCGCGAGACCGCGCGCGATCCGATGCATGAAAGCCCTCGATCCGGCGGCCGCCGTCGGCGTCGCAGCGGGGCGTGCGATCCGCCGCGCCGCGCCGATCCGGTCCCGCCCGCGGCCGGGTTCGACCGGCCGCCGCATGTCTAGTTTACGCTAGGGCGGGCCGGGCTGAAAAGAGGGATCGCGCGGCCCGAAGCTCAGCGTCCGCTCAGATGCCCGGTCGGCAGGGCCGTGGTGTATTTGACCTGATCGAGCGCGAAGCTGGAGCGGATGTTGGCGACGCCCGGGATCTGGGTGAGGACGTTCATCACCAGCTCCTGATACCGCAGGAGATCCTCGACCACGACGCGGAGCATGAAGTCCTCCGCCCCGGTCATCAGGTAGCATTCCATCACCTCCGGCCGGTCCTTGATCGCGTCGGTGAAGGTCCGGAGCGAGGCCTTGTCCTGCTTTTCCAGCGTGACATGCACGAAGACGTTGACCAGCAGGCCCAGCTTCACCGGATCCACCAACGCGACGGAGCCGCGGATCACGCCGCGCTCCCGCATGTCGGCGACGCGCCGCCAGCAGGGCGAGGCGGACAGGTTCACGCGCTCGGCCAGTTCGGCGTTGCTCAGTTCCGCGTCCTGCTGGAGCGCGTCGAGAATGCGCAGGCTGGCCGTGTCCAGGTTCGGGCGGTCGTCGGTCAATCGTTTCTCCATCGTCGGAATTCGGGGAAGGATCTACCTGAGATCGTCGGATTCCGGAATGAGAAAGACCAGTTTCCGCTTCGGTCCGGTGGCAGGATGCGCGCATCGCAACCGACCCGGAATCGACCATGTCCTGCCTCGCGCCCGCCGCCGAAATCGACTGCCGCACATCCGCGAACAGCTGGGTCTGGCTGTCGGTGATGGTGCTGTTCTGGGGGTTGAGCTGGCCCGCGACGCAGATGGCGCTGGTCGAGATCCCGCCGCTGTGGCTCGCGGCCTTCCGCTTCGGGTCGGCGGCGCTGTGCCTGTTCGGCTTCCTCGCGCTGCGCGGCGCGCTGGCTCTGCCGCGTCGCGGGGACCTGCCCATCGTGTTCAGCATCGGTCTTCTGCAGATGATGACCTTCACCGGCCTCGGCATGATCGCCATGACCCGGACCGACACCAGCCATTCGGTGCTGATCGCCTACACCACGCCGCTGTGGACCGTGGCGCTGTCCTGGGCGGCGTTCCGGGCGCGGCCGAGCCGATGGCAGGCGCTGGCGCTGGTCACCGGGCTGGCGGGGGTGGCGCTGATCTGCTCGCCGCTCGAAACGGACTGGACCGCGCCGGGCGCGGTGATGGGGGCGGGGTTCCTGGTGACGGCGGCGATCGCCTGGTCGGCGGTGATCCTGCATGTCCGCCGGCATCGCTGGGTGTCCGCGCCGCTGACGCTCGCGCCCTGGCAGATGCTGCTGGCGACGGTTCCGCTCGCGGTCCTGGCGGCGACGGTGGAGGGCGCGCCGCATGGCATCGGCTGGGACCTCCGGCTGGTGGAGATGCTGGTGTTCATCGGCCCGGTGGCGACCTCCGCCTGCTTCGTCATCTCGGCGGAGCACGGGCGCCGGATCTCGACCTTCGCGCTGTCGAACTTCACGCTCGGCGTGCCGCTGATCGGGATCGCGGGTTCGGTCCTGTTCCTGTCGAACCGCTTGTCCGTCGTCTATCTGACCGGACTCGCGCTGGTCTTCGCGGGCATGGTGCTGGCGACCGCCTCGCAGGACCGCGGGAAGGCGTGACCGACCGGCGGCCGGAGACCGCGCCGCGCACGCCCATATGTTGCACGGGCCCCGGCCATGCGCCGCGCACGCCCGAGGGAGGAATGCCATGGCTGGCGATGTCCGGCGCCTGAAGACGGTGGAGCAGCGGCTGTTGTGGCTGTCCCACTGGATGATCCACCACGCGAACCACATCCGGCCCAAGGTCGACGGCATCAAGATCGGCGGGCATCAGGCGTCGTCGGCCTCGATGGTTTCGATCATGACCGCGCTGTATTTTTCGGCGCTCAGGCCCGAGGACCGGGTCGCGGTCAAGCCGCACGCCTCGCCGGTCTTTCACGCGATGCACTATCTCATGGGCGCGCAGACCCTTGAGAACATGAAGAACTTCCGCGGCTTCGGCGGCGCGCAGAGCTATCCGAGCCGCACCAAGGACGTCGACGACGTGGATTTCTCCACCGGCTCGGTCGGGCTCGGCGTGGGGATCACGGCGCTGGCCTCCATCGTGCAGGACTTCATCACCGCCAAGAGCTGGGGCCGGGACGTCGCGCCGGGGCGCATGGTGGCGCTGGTCGGCGACGCGGAGCTGGACGAGGGCAACGTCTACGAGGTGCTGCAGGAGGGGTGGAAGAACGATCTGCGCAACACCTGGTGGATCATCGACTACAACCGCCAGAGCCTCGACGGGATCGTGCGCGAGGGGCTGTTCGGCCGGGTCGAGAAGATCTTCGAGACCTTCGGCTGGGACGTGGTGCGGATCAAATACGGCGCCCTGCAACGGGCCGCCTTCGCCGAACCGGGCGGCGAGGCGCTGCGGGGCTGGATCGACGCCTGTCCCAACGCCGAATACTCGGCGTTGACCTATCTGGGCGGAGCCAACTGGCGGGCGCGGCTGATGGAGGATCTGGGCGACCAGGGCGCGGCCTCGGCGCTGATCGACCGGCGCAGCGACGCGGAGCTGGCGGCGCTGATGGAAAATCTCGGCGGCAATTGCGTGGAGACGATGGCCGACGCCTTCGCCGCCGTGGACCATGACCGCCCGACCTGCTTCCTCGCCTACACGATCAAGGGCTGGGGGACGCCCATCGCCGGCCACAAGGACAACCACGGCGGGTTGATGACCAAGGCGCAGATGGCCGAGTGGCAGGCCCATATGGGCGTGCCGGAGGGCGAGGAGTGGGAGCCGATGGCGACCGTCGCCGACCCCGACGGGTTCCGGGCCTTCCTCGACCGGACGCCGTTCTTCGCGCGGGGGCCGCGGCGGCTCGGGGACGACCGGCTCGCGGCGTCGGCGCTGACGGTGGACACGACGCGCGAGATCTCCACCCAGATGGCCTTCGGCAAGATCCTCGACGACCTGGCGCGCGGCGGCGGCGAACTGGCGGCGCGGATCCTGACCACCTCGCCCGACGTGACCGGCACCACGGGGCTCGGGCCCTGGGTCAACCGGCGCAAGCTGTTCTCGCGGACCGCGCGCGGGGACGCCTTCATCGAGCACCGCATCCCCTCCACCGCCAAGTGGAACTTCGACCCCGAGGGGCAGCATGTGGAACTGGGCATCGCCGAGATGAACCTGTTCCTGCTTCTGGGGGCGGCGGGGCTGGCGCACAGTCTGTGGGGCAAGCGGCTGATCCCGATCGGCACGGTCTACGACCCGTTCGTGCATCGGGGCCTCGATGCGCTGAACTACGCCTGCTACCAGGACGCGCGCTTCATCATCGTCGGCACGCCCTCGGGCGTGACGCTGGCGCCGGAGGGCGGGGCTCACCAGTCGGTCGGCACGCCGCTGACCGGCATGGCGCAGGACGGGCTGGCGAGCTTCGAGCCGGCCTTCGCCGACGAGCTCGCGGTCATCATGGAATGGGCCTTCGACTATCTGCAGCGCGACGGGCAGGGCGACCCGGACGAGCGGACCTGGCTGCGCGACCAGACCGGCGGCTCGGTCTATCTGCGGCTGACGACCAAACCGCTGGAGCAGCCGGCGCGGCCGATGGACGAGGCGTTCCGGCAGGGGGTGGTGGACGGGGCCTACTGGCTGCGCCCGCCGGGGCCCAACTGCTCGGTGGCGATCGCCTATCAGGGCGCGGTCGCCGACGAGGCCATCGCGGCGGCGGGGCGGGTGGGGGAGCATCGCCGGGACGTGGCCGTGCTGGCCGTCACCTCGGCGGACCGTCTGAACGCGGGCTGGACCGCGGCGCTGCGGGCGCGGGCGCGGGGCGTCGCCGATGCGCGCGCCCATGTGGAACGGCTGCTGGGCGACCTGCCGGCGCATTGCACGCTGGTCACGGCCATCGACGGCCATCCCGCGACGCTGTCCTGGCTGGGTTCCGTCGCCGGACACCGCGTGGCGCCGCATGGCGTGGAGCATTTCGGGCAGACCGGAACCATCGGCGACCTCTATCGCCGCTTCGGGATCGACCGCGACGCGCTGGTCGCGTCGGCGCTGAACCTCACCCCGGGGTCGCCCTGGCGTTGACGCCTCCCCCCGACCGCCTCCCCCCGACCGCCTCTTGCCAACCGCGTCCGGGGCTTCGACATTGCCCCGGCGCCGCAGGGCGGAGGATAGCGAGAGGACGCGACAGATGCGGCAAGCCCGGACCCAGCCCGTGCGCGTGGCGATGATCGGCGCCCCGGCGCATCCGGCCTTCTTCGACGCCATGGCCGGGGTTCCCGGCTGCGCGCTGGTGCGCATCGCCGCCGGCGCGCCCATGGACGAGGCGCTGGACACGATCGCCGGCTGCGACGCCTATTACCTGAGCTCGGCGCGCAACGAGCTGCCCGCCGATCTGCATGTCGCGGCGCCCCTGCTGGACCGGGCCCCGCGCCTGCGCCTCGCCGTCAGCTACGGCGCCGGCTTCGACACCATCGATCTGGCCGAATGCACCCGGCGCGGGGTCGCCGTGTGCAACCAGGCCGGCGGCAACGCCGGGGCGGTGGCCGAACATGCGCTGGCCTTCATCCTGTCGCTTCTGAAGCGGATCCCGGAGGCCCGCGCCGCCATCGCCCGGGGGGAGGCCGCCGACCGCGACCGGCTGATCGGCCGGGAGCTGTCGGGCCGGACCGTGGGCATCGTCGGGCTCGGGCATACCGGCGCGGCCCTGGCGGCGCTGCTGGGGGCGTTCCGCTGCCGGGTGCTCGCCTGCGATCCTTTCCTCGACGCCGACGCCTGCCGCGCGCGGGGGGCGGAGAAGGTCGCGCTGCCCGACCTGCTGGCGCGCAGCGAGGTGGTCAGCCTGCATTGCCCGCTGGACGCCTCGACGCGCGGCCTGATCTCGGCCGAGGCGCTGTCGCGGATGCGCCCCGACGCCTGCCTGGTCAGCACCGCCCGCGGCGGCGTGCATGATGAAGCCGCGGTTCTGGCCGCGCTCGACGCCGGCCGCCTCGCCGGCGCCGCCTTCGACGTGTGGGAGCGCGAGCCGCCCGCGCCCGATCATCCGCTGCTGGGGCATCCCTCGGTGCTCGCCACCTCGCATCTCGCCGGCGTGACCCATGAGAGCCGGACAAGGGTCGCCCGCATGGCCGCGGAGATTTTCGAGGCCTTCGCGGCGGGGCGCCCGTTGCCGAGGCTTCTGAACCCGGAGCACGCCCCTTCCTCGTCCCCGTCCCCGATCGGGCCGGCCGCGTCGCCGGCGCGGCCCTGATCGCCGCCGGCGCCGGGGGCCTCGGTCAGAACACCCCCATCTCCAGGCCCGCGCCCAAGGCGGCGCCCAGATCGCGGCAGCGCGCGAGATCGGGGTCGGGGAGGATCTTCTCGGCCAGGATCGCTTCGGGCGTCTGCGCATGGGTGCATACGATCAGCGGCGGCTGCGCCTCCCGCAGGCGCCAGCCCCGCGCGATCCGCGCCGTCTGGCGGGCGGCGTTCTCTCCGTCCGACCCTGCGCAGATCATCTGGGCGTAGGGCCTGCCCTCGATCCGGCCGAGCACGGGATAGTAGCAGCGGTCGAAGAAGTCCTTCATCACGCCGGAGATCGCCGCGAGGTTCTCCGGCGCGCAGAACAGGTAGCCGTCGGCGTCGAGCAGGTCGTCGGGCCCGGCGGCGTCGGCGCGCAGGAGGCGGACGGAGGTCTCCGCCTGCGCGGCGCCGGCCGCCGCCTCGGCCATGCGTCGGCTGCCGCCGGTTCTCGAATGATAGACGATCAGAAGCCGGGCCATGGAGTCCCTCCCTGCGATGCGCCGTCGACCCTACGCGCGCTTGCGGGCCGAGGCGACCCGGGCCGCGGCGCCGCCCGCGGGGCGCGGCGGTCCCGGTCATGCGCAACGCCGCCCGGGCGGGGGCCCGGGCGGCGTCGAGTCGACGGGTGCGGCGGGAGGGGGGACGGCGGAAGGGGGGCGGCGAGCGCGCCGTCGCGCCCGTCCCCGCCGGCGCCGCAGGTCCAGGGCCGCGCAGGCGCCAGGGTCGGCGCGCGGCTCCCGTCGCCGGGGGCCGCGCGGGCCCGCTTCAGGCGAAGGCGGGCGTTTCCAGCACCTTCTCCAGCGTGATCGGCAGGTCGCGGATGCGCTTGCCGGTGGCGTGGAAGACGGCGTTGGCGATGGCGGGCGCCACGCCGACGATGCCGATCTCGCCCACCGCCTTGCCGCCGAGCGCCGAGGCGTCGTAGTCGGGCACGCCCACGTCGATGACCTCGATCCCCGGCACGTCGGCCTGCGTCGGCGCCAGGTAATCCCCGAGGTTGTCGTTGATCGCCCGGCCGAAGCGGCGGTCGATCACCCCTTCCTCCAGCAGCGCCATGCCGATCCCCATGATCGCCCCGCCCTTCACCTGGCTCTCGGCCAGCCGCGGATTATACAAGCGCCCCGCATCCACCGCCGAGACCAGCCGCGAAAGCCGCACGGTCCCGAAATCCTCGTCCACCCGCACCTCGGCGAAATGGGCGATCCAGGACATGGAGGCGGTGGGCGAATTCGCCCCGCGGCCCATGCGGGTGACGGTGGTGAAGGTTTCGAACCGGTCCTGGGCGGTCGAGCCCTCGGGCAGGGTGTCGCGCATGACGTCGATCCCCGGCGCGCCGGTGGCGGCGAAGAGGTCGGCGATGCTCACCCCCTCGCCCCCGTCGCGGGGCGCGCGCAGGCGGCCGCCGGAGATCTCCAGGTCGTTGCCCGCGTCGCGCAGGGGCGAGGCGGGATGGGTCAGCGCCAGCGCCACCAGTTCGTCCCGCGCGGCCCGGGCCGCCTTCATCACCGCCCCGGTCATCAGGTTGGCGAGCTGGGAGCCGCCCGACACCGGCGCCCCCGGCAGCTCGCTGTCCCCGAGCCGGACCGAGACCGCGCCGGCCGGCAGGCCGATCGCCTCCGCCGCGGTCTGGGCGAGGATGGTGTAGGTGCCCTGGCCCATCTCGGTCCCGCCGGAGAGCACCTCGGCCCGCCCGTCGGTCCCGATCCTCACCCGCGCCTCGGCCGGCGTGTTGATGACCGGGAAGGCGCCCGAGGCCATGCCCCAGCCGATCAGCTCCCGCCCCTCGCGCATCGAGCGGGGGGCGAGGGGGCGGTCCCACCAGCCGAACCGCTCGGCGCCTGCCGCGAAGGCCTCGCGCAGGCGGCGCGTCGACCAGGGCTTGCCGGAGCGGGGGTCGGTCTCGGCGTAGTTCTTCAGGCGCAGCGATAGCGGGTCCATGCGCAGCGCCCAGGCCAGCTCGTCCATCGCGCATTCCAGCCCGAAGGCCCCCGGCGATTCGCCCGGCGCCCGCAGCGCCCCCGGCGTCACCGAGTTGACCTGCACCAGGCGATGGCGGGCGCGGAAGTTGGGGACGGCGTACATCTCCGAGGCGGGCGGGCCCGGGTTCTCCGGCCAGATCGCGTCGAGCGAGGTCTCGGAGGCGGAGTTGAGGTCGATGCCGACCAGCTTGCCCTCCGCATCCGCGCCGATCCGCAGGGTGGAGCGGGTGGCGGCCCGCCCGCCCAGCGCGGTGAAGGTCTGGGCGCGGGTCAGCGCCAGCTTCACCGGGCGGCCGAGGTCGCGGGCCGCCTGGATGGCCAGCGCGCTCCACGCATAGGCCATGGCCTTGGAGCCGAAGCCGCCGCCGATATAGGGGGAGACGATGCGCACGTTCTCGAACGGAATGCCGAAGCGTTCGGCATGGGCGCGGGCCATGCCGTCGACCCACTGGCTGGGCTCGTGAATGGTTAGCCGGTCGCCGTCCCATTGCGCGATCATGCCATGGGGCTCGATGGCGACGTGATGCTCGCGCGGGGTGCGGTAGGTGGCCTCGATCACGGTTTCGGCCCCGGCCAACGCGGCCTCCGCGTCGCCCCAGACGATGTCCGCGGGCTCCATCGCGAAGCCCTCCGGCGCGTCGGGGGCGTGGAGGTCGGAGGCGAAGGCGGCGCCGTCCTCGCCGGAGATGCGGACCAGGGCGGCGGCCTCGGCGGCCTCCTCCCAGGTCTCGGCCACCACGGCGGCGACGGGCTGGCCCATCCAGCGCGCCTCCGGCCCGATCGGGCGCCAGGGGCCTTCGGGGCCGGGGGCGCCGGTCCAGTCGGAGGCGGAGGCGAGCGCGGGGAAGGTCTCGGGCGTCAGCGTCGCGACCACGCCGGGCGCGGCGCGGGCGGCCTCGGCGTCGACGGTCAGCGCGCCGGCGGCGACGGGCGCGCGGACCAGCGCCATGTAGACCAGCCCCTCGGGCCGGTGTTCGAGCGAGAAGGCGGCGGCGCCGGTCACCTTGGCGGGGCCGTCGATGCGCGCGAGGCGGCCGCCCAGCACGCCTTCGGGCAGGCCGTCGTCGGCGGAGCCATGCTTGCGGGGCAGGAAGGGAGCGAGGATTTCGGCGGTCATGCGAGGCCTCCCAGCGTGAGAAGGGCGCGCGCGACGACGCGCGGGCCGAGGGTGAGCTTGAAGCGGGCGGCGCCCGGGTCGGGGGCGTCGGAGTCCGGGCCCGCCGGGTCGGGGGCGAAGGCGAGGCGGCCGGCGCGGGCGGCGGCCTCCTCGGTCAGGGGGGCGCCCAGCAGGGCGGCCTCCGCGGCGCGGGCCCGCAGCGGGACCGGCGCGACCCCGGTCAGGGCGATGCGCGCGTCGCGCACGGTCCCGTCGGGGCCGAGGTCGAGCCCCGCGGCCACGCCCACCGTCGCGAATTCGTAGGACGCCCGGTCGCGGATCTTGAGATAGGTCGACCGGGCCGCGGCGGCGGAGGCGGGCAGGCGGATCCCCTCGATCATCTCGCCGGGGGCGAGGCCCGTGTCGCGGGCGGCGGAGCCGGCGTCGAGCGGGGTGAGGAACAGCCCGGCGACGGGCAGGTCGCGGACGCCCTCGGGCCCCGCGATCTCCACCACCGCGTCGAAGGCGACGAGGGCGGCGGCGAGATCGCCGGGATAGGCCGCGACGCAGGATGCGGTCGCCCCCAGCGCCGCCCGGCCCTTCCACGGCCCGCCGAGCGCCGAGCAGCCGGAGCCGGGCGCCCGCTTGTTGCAGGAGGGGAAGGCGGCGGGGTCGCGGAAATAGGGGCAGCGGGTGCGTTGCAGCAGGTTGCCGCCCAGCGTCGCCATGTTGCGGATCTGGGGCGAGGCGGCCAGCGCCAGCGACTGCGCCACGGCGGGGGCTGCGAGGCGCAGCGTCGGGTCGGCCTCCGCCCGCGCCATGGTCACCAGCGCGCCCAGCCGCAGGGTCTCGCCCCCGGAGCCGCCCTCGCCCTCCAGCGCCTCGATGGCGCCGAGGCGGGGCTCGGCGGCGGCGAGGCGGGAGATGTCGACCACGAGGTCCGGCGTCTCGGCCCCGGCGCGGGCGAGGTCGACCAGCGTCGTGCCCCCGGCCAGCAGGCGGGCGCCGGGGCGCGCGGCGGCGTCGCGGGCCTCGGCGGCGGTTTCGGGGCGGATGTAGTCGAAGTTCTTCATGCCAGCTCCTCCGCGGCCTGGCGCACGGCCGCGACGATGTGGGGATAGGCGCCGCAGCGGCAGAGATTGCCGGACATGGCCTCGCGGATCTCGTCGTCGGAGCCGGTCCGGCCCTCGCGGATGCAGGCGACGGCGGACATGATCTGGCCCGGGGTGCAGTAGCCGCACTGGAAGGCGTCGCGGTCGATGAAGGCGCGCTGCACAGCGTGCAGGACCGGGTCGGCTTCGGGGTCCGCCGCGGTTTCCGCGAGGCCCTCGATGGTGGTGATCTCGCGCCCCTCGGCCTGGACGGCGAGGGTGAGGCAGGCCAGCGCCCGCTGCCCGTCCAGATGCACGGTGCAGGCGCCGCACTGGCCGTGGTCGCAGCCCTTCTTGGTCCCGGTCAGGCCCGCGCCCTCGCGCAGGGCGTCGAGCAGGCTGGCGCGGGGTTCGAGCAGCAGCGTGCGTTCGGTTCCGTTGATGGTCAGGCGGACGGGGCGGCGGGTGGCGCCGGCGCGGAGGATGGGAATGGTGGCCGGCGCGGATGCGGATGCGGGCGAGGTCGGGTTCGGGGACGGGTGCGGGGACATGGCGTGCTCCTCCGGCTGGCGCGCGGGACCGGCGGGGCGGCCGGGGCGCGAGAGCTTGCAGGGTGGGCGGAACGGTCGGGGTCGGGATCGGGGCCCGGATCTGCGGTGGGTCGCGGAACGCATGACAAGCCGCGCCCGGCGTGGGATAAGGGTGGAGGCCGGCGCCGGCTCCGATAACCGGAGGCGGCCTCCGGTTGTGAATATCGCGCCCGGGTCCGCCGCTTTCAAGGGGGGCGGGGCCGGGCGCGCGCATTTTCGTGACCTGCCCTTGCGAAACGGCGGGTTCAGGCGGATGTGACGGTCGGAATCGGCGGGGGCCGCGATGGCGCGCCTCGGGGCCGCGCGGCGGTCGGGGCGGGAGCCGGGCGAGCGGCGGGACGGCGCGGGCCGGAAAAGGAGCGATGCGACGGATGGCGCAGGATCGGGCGGCGGAGCAGGCGACGACGGCGGAACGGGAGCCGGACGCGGGCCGCGCGGGCTGCGGCCAGGCGCCCGCGGCCGGACCGGACGCCGGGCGGGGCGCCGAAGCCGGATCCGACCCCGCCGCGTCCGCCGATGCCGCGCCGCGCCGTATGCGCGCCGACGCCGCGCGCAACCGCGACCGGCTGGTCGAGGCCGCCGCCGCGCGTTTCGCCGCGGAGGGGGTCGAGACCTCGCTGGAGGCGATCGCGAGGGACGCGGGCCTGGGCATCGGCACGCTCTACCGGCATTTTCCGACCCGGGAGCATCTGGTCGGCGCGGTCTACCGGCGCGAGCTGGACCTGTTGTGCGGCGCGGCGCCGGCGCTGCTCGCCTCCCTGCCGCCCGACCGGGCGCTGGAGGCGTGGATGATGCGCATGATCGACTACATGGAGACCAAGCGCGGCCTCGCCTCCTCGCTCAAGCTGCTGATGGAGGCGGGCGAATCCTGCCTGTTCGCCGATGTGCGGGACCGGCTGACCGCGGCGCTGGGCGCCTTGCTGCGCGCCGGGGTCGAAGCGGGGACGCTACGCGGGGACGTGGACGAGCTGGACGTGTTCCAGGCGCTCGGCGGGCTCTACAACGCCGGCGAGGGCGCCGAGTGGCGCGGCCGGGCGGAGCGGCTGGTCTCCATCGTCATCGGCGGGCTGCGGGCCGGCTGAGCGCGGCGGGGCCCCGCAAGCGCCGCTCCCCTCAGCCCGCGCCCCCCCTCGACCTGCGCCGCCCCCCTCGACCTGCGCATGCCCCCACCCCATCCCTCCCCCGCAAGCGGGGGAGGGGGGCGTTTGCGGCCCCGGCGGGGCTCGCCGGCGGAGCGGCGCTCAGAGACCGCGGTCCTTCACCGCCTGCATCACCACATAGGACGAGGTGCTGGCCACATGGGGCAGGGCGGAGATCTTCTCGCCCAGCACCCGCCGGTAGCGCGCCATGTCCCGGGTGCGGATCTTGAGCAGGTAGTCGAAGCCGCCGGCGATCATGTGGCACTCCTCGACCTCGCGGATGCGAGCGACGGCTTCGTTGAACTCGGCGAGCGTCGCCTCGCGGGTGTCGGCGAGTTTCACTTCGGCGAAGGCCACATGGTCGAGCCCGAAGCGCGCCGGCGACAGCACGGCGCGGAAGCCGATGATGAAGCCGCGCTCCACCAGCCGCTTCAGGCGCGTCTGGGTCGGGGTCTTGGAGAGGCCGACGCGGGCGGCGAGCTCGGTGACGGGGAGGCGGCCTTCGGCGGAGAGAATCTCGGCGATGCGTCGGTCGAAGGGGTCCAAATCCCTGTCTGGGTCGGCATCGGGCATGATTTCGCCTTCCATTCGCTAAGAATGAAGTCTGATCGCCTGCCGCAGGCGCGAATTCAAGTCCGAACCCCGATGCACGGGCGTGGTAGGATGCGGGCGGCGGCGAATGGCCGGCGGGGCGGGGAGGCCGCGCCCCGGCCGCGCGCCCCGATCCTGTCGCCGCTCGCGTCTCCGGAGGCTGAGATGACCGCGCCCAACGCCCGACCCGCCCCGTTCGCTTCCGCCGACCCCGCCGACGCGCTGGCCGGGCTGGCGCCTGAAGCCTTCCCGCCCTCGCCGGTTCCCGAGCGGCGCGCGGCGATTCGGGCCGCGACCCGGAAGGCGGAGCGGGACTGCGTGGCCGCCCTGCTGGCGGAGGCGGATCCCGGCCCGCTCGCCCCCGCCATCCGCGCGACGGCGCTAGGGCTGGTGCGGGCGATCCGGGCCAGGGGCGCGGGCTCGGGCGTCGACGGGCTGGTGCAGGAATACGCGCTGTCGAGCCAGGAGGGCGTGGCGCTGATGTGCCTGGCGGAATCCCTGCTGCGCGTGCCCGACGCCGCCACCCGCGACGCGCTGATCCGCGACAAGATCGCGGCGGGCGACTGGCGCTCCCACCTCGGGCCGGGGCGTCCGGTCTTCGTCAACGCCGCCACCTGGGGGCTGGTGATCACCGGGCGGCTGGTCTCCACCGTCAACGACGGCGGGCTCGCGGACGCGCTGACCCGGCTGATCGGTCGGGCGGGGGAGCCGGTGATCCGGGCGGCCGTCGACCTCGCCATGCGGATGATGGGGGAGCGTTTCGTGGCCGGCGAGACCATCGCCGAGGCCCTGCGCCGCGCCCGGCCGCTGGAGCGGCAGGGCTACCGCCATTCCTACGACATGCTGGGCGAGGCGGCGATGACCGCGGCCGACGCGGCGCGCTACCTCAAGGACTACGAGGACGCCATCGACGCCATCGGCCGGGCGGCGAAGCAGGCGGGGCCGGCGGCGGGGCCGGGGGTGTCGATCAAGCTCTCCGCCCTGCATCCGCGCTATTCCCGCGCGCAGGCGGGGCGGGTGGCGGCGGAGCTCGCCCCGCTTCTGGCGGCGCTGGCGGCGCGGGCGGCGCGCCACGACATCGGGCTCAACATCGACGCGGAGGAGGCGGACCGGCTGGACCTCTCGCTGGACCTGCTGGAGCGGCTGGCCTTCGACCCGGCGCTCCGGGGCTGGCAGGGGCTGGGCTTCGTCGTGCAGGCCTACGGGCGGCGCTGCCCGGAGGTGATCGACTTCGTCATCGACCTCGCCCGCCGCTCGGGCCGGCGGATCATGGTGCGGCTGGTCAAGGGCGCCTATTGGGACGCGGAGATCAAGCGCGCCCAGCTCGACGGGCTGGAGGACTATCCGGTCTTCACCCGCAAGGCGCATACGGATGTGTCGTATCTCGCCTGCGCGCGGCGGCTGCTGGCGGCGGGCGACGCGGTCTATCCGCAATTCGCCACCCACAACGCCCAGACCCTGGCGGCGATCCTGCACATGGCGGGGACCGACGCTCCCCGCGACGCCTACGAATTCCAGTGCCTGCACGGCATGGGCGAGCCGCTTTACGACGAGGTGGTGGGGTCGGCGAAGCTGGACCGGCCCTGCCGCATCTACGCTCCGGTGGGGAGCCATGAGACGCTGCTCGCCTACCTGGTGCGGCGGCTGCTGGAGAACGGGGCGAATTCGAGCTTCGTCAACCGCATCGCCGACGAGGACGTGGCCCCGGAGGCGCTGGCCGAGGATCCGGTGGCCGCGGTGCGCGCGATGGAGGATCCCGGCGCGCCGCATCCGCTGATCGCGTCGCCGGGGGCGATCCTGGGCGCGCGGGAGAATTCGGCCGGATGGGACCTGTCCTGCCCGGCGCGGCTGGCGGCCTTGTCGGAGGCGCTGGCGGCGGAGGGCGGGCGGCGCTGGACCGCCGCGCCGCTGCTGGCGGGCGGGGAGGCGGGCGGGCGCGCGCCCGAGGGCGCGGCGCGGCCCTGCCTCAACCCCGGTGACCATGGCGACCTCGTCGGCGAGGTCATCGAGGCGACCGAGGACGAGGCGGCGCGGGCGCTGGCCGCGGCCGTCGCCTCCGGCGGCTGGGCGGCGCCGGCGGAGACGCGGGCGCAGGCGCTGGAGCGGGCGGCGGAGGCGATGCAGGCGGCCATGCCCTCGCTTCTCGGCCTGCTGGCGCGGGAGGCGGGCAAGACCATGTCCAACGGCATCGCCGAGGTGCGCGAGGCGGTGGACTTCCTGCGCTTCTACGCCGCCGAGGCGCGGGCGAAGGCGGGGCCGGAGACCACGGCGCGGGGCGCGGTGGTCTGCATCAGCCCGTGGAACTTCCCGCTGGCGATCTTCACCGGCCAGGTCGCCGCGGCGCTCGGCGCCGGGAACGCGGTGATCGCCAAGCCGGCCGAAGAAACCCCGCTGATCGCCGCCGAAGCGGTCCGAATCCTGCACGAAGCCGGCGTCCCCGCCGACGCGCTGCAATTCCTGCCGGGCGACGGGCGGATCGGCGCCGCACTGACCGCGGGCGAGGGCGTGGGGGCGGTGATGTTCACCGGCTCCACCGAGGTCGCCCGGCTGATCCAGCGCGGGCTGGCCGGCCGGCTGGGCGCGGACGGTGCGCCGGTTCCGCTGGTGGCCGAGACCGGGGGCCAGAACGCGATGATCGTCGACAGCACCGCCCTGCCGGAGCAGGTGGTGGCGGACGTTCTGGCCTCGGCCTTCGACAGCGCGGGGCAGCGCTGCTCGGCCCTGCGGGTGCTGTGCCTGCAGGCGGAGACCGCGGACCGGGTGCTGACCATGCTGCGCGGCGCGATGGCGGAGCTGCGGGTGGGGCGGGCGGATTTCCTCGCGACCGACGTGGGCCCGGTGATCTCGGAGGAGGCGCGGGCGCGGATCGAGGCGCATGTGGCGGCGATGGCCGGCGCCGGTCGGGCGGTGACGCGGGTCGGGGTCGCGGAGGACGCGGACCGCGGGACTTATGTCGCCCCCGCGCTGATCGAGATCGGCGGGCTCGACGAGATGGGGGCGGAGGTGTTCGGCCCGGTCCTGCATGTGCTGCGCTGGAAGCGGCCGGGGCTCGACGCGCTGCTGTCGGGGTTGGAGGGGCTGGGCTACGGGCTGACCTTCGGGCTGCACACGCGGATGGACGGCATGGTGGACCGGGTGCGGGGACGGGTGCGGGTCGGCAACGTCTATGTGAACCGCAACACCATCGGCGCGGTGGTCGGCGTGCAGCCCTTCGGCGGGCGCGGCCTGTCGGGGACCGGGCCGAAGGCGGGGGGGCCGATGTATCTGCCGCGCCTGATGCGCGGGGCGGCGGTTCCGGAGCCTCTGCCGGGCGCGCGGGTCGATCCGGGCGCCGCGGCCTTCGCGGTCTGGGCGCGCACGGCGGCGCCGGGGCAGGCGGCGGCGCTGGAGGCGGATCTGCCGGCGCTGGCCCCCGGCGGCGAGGTGGAGCTTCCCGGGCCGGTGGGGGAGCGCAACCTCTACGCCCTGCATCCGCGCGGGCGCGTCCTGGTGCTGCCCGCCTCGCGCGAGGGGCTGGTCCGGCTGGTCGGCGCGGCGCTGGCGGCGGGGAACGCGGCGGTCGTCGCGGCCCCGGACGCGATGCGCGGCGCGCTGGGCGGGCTGCCGGCGGAGGCGGCCTCCCGGCTGCGCTTCGCGCGGAGCGTGGAGGCGGCGGGCCCCTGCGACGTGGCGTTGATCGAACGCAGGGCGGGGCCCGCGGGCGACGCCGCGCTCACGGCGGCCTGCCGCGCGCTGGCCGACCTGCCGGGCGCCATCGTCACGCCGCACGCGGTCACGGCGGGGCCGTTGAAGCGGGGCGAGCCCGGCTGCGTGCGGCCCGACTGGGTGCTGGAGGAGGTCTCGACCTCGATCAACACCGCCGCGGCGGGCGGCAACGCCAGCCTGATGGCGATCGGGTAGGCTGGCGGGCGGAAGGGCGGGCGGGCGCGGGCGTCTCGCGCCCGGATCGTGAAGAAGCGCGCGGCCGGCGCCGCTTTCGGCGACCGTCGCGTTGACCCGGGCGGCCGGAATGGTAGATGTGCCCCCGCCCGGGGCCGCCCCCTGGGCTCACGACCTGCGCCGCGGAGCCCTGCGATGAACCTCTTCGCCGATATCAAGACCCTCGTGACCGAGAGCCTCGACGCGCTCGCCGCCGAAGGCGCGATCCCCGGCGGGCTCTCCGCCGCGGCCGTCACCGTCGAGCCGCCCCGCGACCCCGCGCATGGCGACATGGCCACCAACGCCGCCATGGTGCTGGCCAAGCCCGCGCGCATGAAGCCCCGCGACATCGCCGAGGCGCTGGCCGCGAAGCTTTCCGCCGACCCCCGCGTGACGTCGGCCGAAGTCGCCGGCCCGGGCTTCCTCAACCTGCGTCTCGCCCCCGCCGTGTGGCGCGAGGCGCTGGCCGCGGCGCTGGCGGCGGGGACGGACTACGGGCGCGCCCCGCGGCTGGGGCGCAAGGTCAACGTCGAATACGTCTCGGCCAACCCGACCGGGCCGCTGCATGTGGGCCATACCCGCGGCGCGGTCTTCGGCGACGCGCTGGCCTCCATGCTGGATTTCGCCGGCTGGGACGTGACGCGCGAATATTACATCAACGACGGCGGCGCCCAGGTCGACGTGTTGGCGCGCTCGGCCTACGAGCGCTACCGCGAGGCCAACGGGCTGGAACCCGCCATCGCCGACGGGCTTTATCCCGGCGACTACCTGGTGCCGGTGGGCGAGGCGCTGAAGGCGCGGTTCGGGGAGAGCCTGCTCGACAAGCCGGAATCCGAGTGGCTGGCGCAGATCCGCGACATCGCCACCGAGCTGATGATGGACCTGATCCGCGAGGACCTCGCGGCGCTGGGCGTGCGGATGGACGTGTTCTTCTCGGAGAAGTCGCTCTATTCCGGTGGCCGGATCGAAGGCGCGCTGGAGGCGCTGGAGGCCAAGGGGCTGATCTACACCGGAGCCCTGCCGCCGCCCAAGGGCAAGGCCGACGATGACTGGGAGCCGCGGCCCCAGACCCTGTTCCGCTCCACCGATTTCGGGGACGACGTGGACCGGCCGCTGAAAAAGTCGGACGGGGGCTGGACCTATTTCGCCCCCGACATCGCCTACCACTTCGACAAGGTGGAGCGCGGCTTCGACGAGCTGATCAACGTCTTCGGCGCGGATCATGGCGGCTACGTCAAGCGGCTGAAGGCGGCGACCGCGGCCCTGTCGGACAACCGCGTGCCGCTCGACATCAAGCTCACCCAGCTCGTGAAACTCTTCAAGAACGGCGAGCCGTTCAAGATGTCCAAGCGCGCCGGCACTTTCGTCACCCTGCGCGACGTGGTGGACGAAGTGGGCGCGGACGTCACCCGCTTCGTGATGCTGACCCGCAAGAACGACGCGCCGCTCGACTTCGACTTCGCCAAGGCGCTGGAGCAGTCGAAGGACAACCCGGTCTTCTACGTGCAATACGCCCATGCCCGGGCCCATTCCATCTTCCGCACCGCCGAGGCCGCGGGGCTCGCGCGGGTGGCGGAGGGGGCGGAGGCGATGGCCCCGCTCGACCATCCGGCCGAGCTGGCGCTCGCCGCCAAGGTCGCGGAATGGCCGCGGCTGGTGGAGACGGCGGCCCGCCATCACGAGCCGCACCGCATCGCCTTCTACCTCTACGAGCTCGCCTCCGACTTCCACGGCATGTGGAACCGCGGCAAGGACGAGCCGCGGCTGCGCTACGTGCAGGAGGCGGATCCGGAGGGAACCGCGGCCCGACTGGCGCTTGTCCGCGCCGTTTCGGTTGTCATCGCGGCCGGATTGGGTATTTTGGGGGTGACCCCGATGGACGAGATGCGCTGAAGCGCACGGGACGCCGGGCGGGGTCGAGCAGCACACCGCCCGCGCCACCCGGAAAACCGGGGGACGGGCCAGCGATACAGGCGCGAACCCCATGGCCGACCTTGCGGGCGATCCCTATGGCTACGACTCCCCCTCGCGCGGCGGGTGGGCCCGGCAGGCCGCGATGGCGGCCGGGGCCGCGGCGGCGCTCGGGCTGGCCTTCGGGTTGGTGAGCTGGGGCCATGGGCTGCTGACCCGGGACGCGGGCCTGGTGCCCTTTCTGCGCGCCGAGGACGGGCCGATGAAGATCGTCCCCGAAGACCCGGGCGGCATCAAGCTGGAACGCACGGACCTCGCCGTCACCTCGATCCTGTCGGGGCGCAAGTCCGACTCCACCGCCTACGCCCCCGCGCCGGAGCGGCCGGAGGACGAGGATCTGGCCCAGCCCTATCTGAAGCCCCCCGCCTCGCCCGGCGTCGACGGGCGGGTGGTGGCCGGCGCGCCGGCGCCGGCGCAGTCCTCCGCGGCGGGGCAGGCGGCTATCCCGCCCGCGCCGACCGTCGAGGGCGGGGCGGACGCCATCCAGGCCGCGCGGGCCCGCGCCAGCGCCGAGGCGACGGCGGCCGCGACCGCCTCCAGCGCCGAGGCCGTGCCCGGCGCGGCGGATGCCAGCCCGCAGGCGCCGTCGGCCATGCCGCTCGCGCCCGCGCGGCCGCGCCCGCCGGCGCCCGGGACCCGGGTGGCCTCCGCCGCGCCGTCCGCCGCCTCCGCCCCGGCCGCGACCACGCCCGCGGCGACTCCGGCGGCCGCGCCGGCGTCGACCCCGTCCGGCGCCGGGATCGGGACGGGCGACGTGGTGATCCAGCTCGGCGCCTTCAACAGCGCCGACATCGCCGAAAGCCAGTGGCGCCGCGCCCTGCGCCGCAACGAGGACCTGATCGGCGCCTACGGCCACGCGGTCACCACCGTCGAATCCGGCGGCCGCACCCTGTTCCGGCTGCGGGTCGGGCCGATGGCCGACCGGACCCGTGCGCAGGACCTGTGCGCCGCGCTCAAAGCCCGGGGCGACGCCTGCATCGTGGCGAAGGTGCGCTGATGGCCGCGCCGCGCGCCATCATCCTCGGCTGCGCCGGCCCGGCGCTGAGCGCCGCCGAACGCGCCTTCTTCGCCGAGGCCGACCCCTGGGGCTTCATCCTCTTCGCCCGCAACGTGGCCGACTCCGCCCAGCTTTCCGCCCTGACCGCCGATCTGCGCGCCGCGGTGGGCCGCGACGCCCCGATCTTCATCGACCAGGAGGGCGGCCGCGTCGCCCGGCTGCGCGCCCCCCACTGGCGCGAATGGCCCTGGCCGCCGCGGATGGAGATGCTGGGCGCCGAGGCGATGGACGAGGCGCTGGCCCTGCGTTTCCGCCTCATCGCCCATGAACTGCGGGCCGTGGGCATCGACGGGAACTGCATGCCCATCGCCGACGTGGCCTTCCCGCGGACCGACGCCATCATCGCCGACCGGGCGCTGGGGCGGGACGCCGGGACGGTCGCTCGCCGCGCCGGCCTGATCGCCGACGCGCTGCTCGCGGGCGGGGTGCTGCCGGTCATCAAGCACCTGCCGGGCCACGGCCGCGCCGACATGGACAGCCACCTGGCGCTGCCGGTGGTCGACGCGAGCCTCGCGGACCTGCGCGCCACGGATTTCGCCGCGTTCCGCCCGCTGGCCGGACAGGCGCTGGGGATGACCGCGCATGTGGTCTACACCGCGCTCGACGCGGACGCGCCCGCCACGCTGTCGCCCGCCGGCATTCGCGCGATCCGCGAGGACATCGGCTTCGACGGCTGCCTGATGACCGACGACCTGTCGATGGGCGCGCTGTCGGGGACCATGCGGAGCCGGGCGGAAGCCGCCATCGCCGCGGGCTGCGACCTGATCCTGCATTGCAATGGCGACCGGGCCGAGATGGACGGCGCGCTGGAGGGAACCCCCCGCCTCGCCGGCCGGGTCGAGGCCCGCGCCGCCGCCGCGCTCGCCGCCCGCCGCGCGCCGCAGCCTTTCGACGTGGCCGCCGCCGACGCCCGCCATGCCGCGCTCGTCGCCCCGCTGGCGGAGGGTTGCGATGCGTGATCCCCACGCCTCGGTCCGCGCCTTCGTCGAGGACCGCCGCCAGCGCGACATCCCCGACGGCCGCACCGGCGCGCTGGGGACGGAGGAGCGGCTGGCCGCGGAGGCGCTGGTCGTCGACGTGGACGGCTTCGAGGGCCCGCTCGACCTGCTGCTGACGCTGGCGCGGACCCAGAAGGTCGACCTGCGGCATGTCTCGATCCTGCAGTTGGCCGAGCAGTATCTTGTGTTCGTGGAGGCGGCCAAGCGCCTGCGCATCGAGCTCGCGGCCGACTACCTGGTGATGGCGGCCTGGCTCGCCTACCTGAAATCCCGCCTGCTGCTGCCCCCCGAGCCGACCGCCGAGGGGCCCTCGGCGGAGGAGCTCGCCGCCCGGCTCGCCTGGCGGCTGGAACGGCTGGAGGCGATGCGCGAGGCCGGCGCGAGGCTGATGGGCCGCGACCAGCTTGGCCGCGACTTCCACGCCCGCGGCGCGCCGGAGCATGTGGCGACGGTGCGCCGGGTGGTCTACGACGCGAACCTCATCGACCTGCTGCGCGCCTACGCCCGCATCAAGACCCGCGACGATTACCAGCCCCTGCACCTGCGCCGCGCGCCGATGCTGACGCCGGAAATGGCGCTGGAGCGGCTGCGCGGCCTGATCGGCGAGGTGATGGACTGGCGCACCCTGCAGGCCTTCCTGCCCCCCGAATGGCGGGACGACCCCAAGCGCCGCCGCTCCGCCACCGCCGCGACCTTCGTGGCGATGCTGGAACTGGTGCGCCGGGGCGAGGCCGATATCCGGCAGGAGACGATTTTCGGAGAAATCACGGTCCGGTCACGGCGCTTGGCGCATGACGGATCGTCCTGAAAGACCGTCCTCGGACCCCCTGTTTCCCTCACCGCCCTTGGGGGAGCAGGAGCGTATGGTCGAGGCGGTCCTGTTCGCGTCCGACGCTCCGCTCACCCCGGCGGAGATCGCGGAACGCTTACCCCATGGCTGCGATGTGCCGGGCGCGATCGGACTGTTGCGGAAGCGGTATGAGGGGCGTGGCGTTTCCCTCGTTCAAGCCGGCGGATCCTGGGCGTTCCGGACCGCTCCGGATCTGGGCTGGCTGCTGGCGCGGGAGGTGGTGGAGACCCGCCCCCTGTCGCGCGCGGCCATCGAGACGCTGGCGATCATCGCCTATCATCAGCCCGCGACCCGCGCGGAGATCGAGGACATCCGCGGCGTCGCTGTGTCCCGCGGCACGCTGGACCTGCTGATCGAGCGGGGTTGGGTGCGGCTGGGACGGCGGCGGATGACGCCGGGGCGGCCGGCGACCTTCGTGGTGACGGAGGCGTTTCTCGACCATTTCGGCCTCGCCAACGCCCGCGACCTCCCGGGTCTGAAGGAACTGCGCGAGGCGGGGCTGCTGGACAACGTCCCCCCCGGAGAGGCCCGGCCCGACGACCCCGACGAGGATCCCAACCAGACCCGCCTGTTCGACCCCGACGACTGACGGCGGCCGGCCTTTCGCGGACGTCGCGGCCGACCCCCACCCCATCCCTCCCCCGCAAGCGGGGGAGGGGGCCGCGTGCGGCGGGGTCGGGACGGCGACGCCGCTGTTCGTTTCTGGAGAAGGCCGTGCCAGGCGCCTCCCTCCCCCGCTTGCGGGGGAGGGCCGGGGTGGGGGTTTGCCCGGCGGGACGGGATGCGCGTCCAAAACCCCCGAAAGCGGGCCCGCGCAGGTCCCGCGCGCCCCGGGCTTGACCCGGGGCCTCATGCGGAGCGGTGGGGGCCGGAGGCCCCGGGTCAAGCCCGGGGCGCCTGAACGGCTACGCTCCTAACTGGGGCGGGCGACCCGTCAGGCGGCCAGCAGCTTCGCGCCGTCGCGACCCGCGATGCGCGCCTCGACCAGCGCGCCGGGCTCGGCCGCGCGGGGGAGGATGACCTCCGCGAAGCCCTCGCCGCGACCGCGGGTCCCGGTCTCCATCACCAGGCGCTCGACCTCGCCCACGCGACCGTCGAGCCAGGCGGTCTGGGCCGCGTCGCCCACGGCGCGCAGGCGGGCGGCGCGGGCCTTGATCTCGGCCTTCGCCACCTGCGGCATCCGGGCGGCCGGCGTGCCCTTGCGGGGCGAATAGGGGAAGACGTGCAGCCAGGTCAGGCCGCAATCCGCCACCAGCTTCAGGGAGTTGGCGAACATCGCCTCGGTCTCCGTCGGGAAGCCGGCGATCAGGTCGGCGCCGAAGACGATGTCGGGCCGCGCCTTGCGGATGTCCTCGCAGAAGCGGATCGCGTCGTCGCGCAGATGGCGGCGCTTCATGCGCTTGAGGATCATGTCGTCGCCGGCCTGCAGCGACAGGTGCAGATGCGGCATCAGCCGGCGGTCCGAGGCCACCGCGTCGACCAGCGCCGGGTCCGCCTCCACCGAGTCGATGGACGAGATCCGCAGCCGCGGCAGATCCGGGACCAGCCGCAGGATGCGCTGCACGAGGTCGCCCAGCGGCGGGCGTCCGGGCAGGTCGGCGCCCCAGGAGGTCAGGTCCACCCCGGTCAGCACCACTTCGTTGTAGCCCTTGGCCACCAGCCGGCGGATCTGCTCCACCACCACGCCCGCAGGCACGGAGCGCGAGTTCCCGCGCCCATAGGGGATGATGCAGAAGGTGCAGCGATGATCGCAGCCGTTCTGCACCTGCACATAGGCGCGCGCGCGGGTCCCGAAGCCGTCGATCAGGTGGCCCGCGGTCTCGGTCGCGGACATGATGTCGTCGACCCGGATCGGTTCGGAGGCCGCGCCGAAGCCCGGCGCGCCCGCGGCCTCCGCCTTGCGGGCCTCGGCGGCCAGCCGCGCCCAGGCGGGAGCCTGCATCTTCTCCAGGTTGCCGAGCACGAGGTCGACCTCGGGCATCGCCGCGAAGGTCTCGGGCTCGGTCTGGGCGGCGCAGCCGGTGACGATGACCCGCGCGCCCGGATTGTCCCGGCGCAGCTTGCGGATGCGCTGGCGGGCCTGGCGCACGGCTTCGGCGGTCACGGCGCAGGTGTTGACGATGACGGCGTCAGACAGGCCCTCGGCGGCCGCGAGCTCCTTCATCGCCTCGGTCTCGTAGGCGTTGAGGCGGCAGCCGAAGGTCTCGAAAACCGGAGCGGGTCCGGGCGCGGAGGGTGGCTTGGCGGGCGCGTTCACTCCGCGGCCTCCAAGCCGGCCTCGGTCTCCACCCGGGCGAGGAAGGCGGGCGACAGCTCGGCCTCGAACACGTCCGAGACCGGCCCGGCCATGCGCACCCCGTCCTCGCGCCAGTCGATGAAGAGCGAGCCGCCGTCGAGGATCACCTCGGCCCGCCGTCCGGTCAGCCCGCGGCGCGCGGCGGCGACCACGGTCGCGCAGGCGCCCGAGCCGCAGGCCAGCGTCACGCCCGCGCCGCGCTCCCACACCCGCAGGCGGATGCGGTCGGTCCCGTCGAGAGCGGGGGAGGGGGCGGGGGGCAGGATCTGGGCGAATTCGACATTGGTCCGCTCGGGGAACATCGGGTGATGCTCCCAGTTCGGGCCCTCGGTCAGCAGCGGCGCGTCCTCGGCGTCGGGGACGAAGAACACGCAATGCGGGTTGCCCATGGAAACCGCGCCGGGCGCGCCGGGCAGGGGCAGGGCGGCGGTGTCCACCGCCTCCGACAGCGGGATCCGCGCCCAGTCGAGCACCGGGACCCCCATGTTGACCTCGATCAGCCCGTCGGCGCGAAGCTCCGCCGGGAGCAGCCCGAACTCGGTGCGCAGCGCCAGCGCCTCTCGCCCGGTCTCGGCCATCGCCAGGCTGGCGACGCAGCGGGTGGCGTTGCCGCAGGCCCCGGCGGTGGAGCCGTCGGCGTTCCAGAACCGGATGCGCAGCGCGGCCCCGTCGCCGGGATCGGCGGGCAGAAGCTCCGCCAGCTGGTCGAAACCGACGCCCCGGTGACGGTCGCCCAGCGCGCGGGCGAGCGCGGGCGTCACGCCGGGGCCGCCGGCGCGCGCGTCGATCACCACGAAGTCGTTGCCGAGCCCGTGCATCTTGCGGAAGCGCAGCGGCGGCGGAGGGGTGCGGGTCATGGCGCGCATATACGCGCGATTGGACGCGCGGGGAAGGGGGCGGCGCGGCGCGGGCGGCGCGAAGCCGGGTTGCGCGGGGCGCGCGGGTCAATGGGCGTAGATCATCTTTCGGGTCATGCCGCCGTCGATGACGAGGGTCTGGCCGGTGACGAAGCCGGCCCCTTCGCCCGCCAGCCAGAGCAGGGCGGCGGCGATGTCGTCCGCCGTGCCCACCCGCCCCGCCGGATGCTGATCCCGGTCGACGGGTCGGTGTTCCGGCGGGGTCGGGTCGGCGCCGGCCTGCAGGTGCCCGGTCTCGATCCAGCCCGGGGCGATGGCGTTGACCCGGACCTCCGGCCCCAGCGACACCGCGAGCGCATGGGTCAGCGCCACGATCCCGCCCTTGGCGGCGGCGTAGGCTTCCGAATTCGGCTCGGACTGGAAGGCGCGGGTCGAGGCCATGTTGACCATCGCCCCCCGCCGCGCCCGCAGCATCGGGATCCCGGCGCGGGCGCAAAGGAACGTCGCGGTGAGGCTCGAATCCACCCGTCTGCGCCATTCCGCGAGGCTCAGGCGTTCCACCGGTCCCGCATCCGCCCCGGCGATGGCGGCGTTGTTGAACAGCAGGTCGAGCCCGTCGGGCGCCCATTCGGCGATGCGGGCGAAGGCGGCCTCCACCGCCGCCTCGTCCGCCACGTCGGCGCGGATCGGCAGCAGGTCCGCGTCCCCCTCCAGCGCCGCCAGCGCGGGTTCGGAGAGGTCGAGCACGGCGACCCGCCAGCCCTCCGCCCGAAGCCTGCGCGCGCAGCCCAGGCCGATGCCCTGCGCCCCTCCGGTGATCACCGCGGTCTTCATTCGTTCAGTCCTTTTCACGCAGCCGGCCGACGACGCCCGAGGGGAAGAAATAGACCGACAGCACGAAAATCACGCCCAGCCACAGCAGCCAACGGTCGGGGTCGAAGAGCTCGGGCAGGACCGGGGCGCCCGCCGCGGCCTCGGACAGCGCGCCCATCACCTCGCGCAGATAGGATTGCGCGATGACGAAGAGCGTCGCCCCGATCACCGCCCCCCACATGGTCCCCATGCCGCCGATCACGACCATCAGCAGCACGTCGACCATGATCTCGAAGCTCAGCACCGCGTCGGGGCCGACATAACGCAGCCAGACCGCGAAGAGCGACCCGGCCAGCGCCGCCGCCACCGCTGAAAGGATCGTCGCCGCGATCCGGAAGCGCACCACCCGGAAGCCGATCGCCTCGGCGCGGAAGTCGTTCTCGCGGATCGCCTGCAGCACCCGGCCGAAGGGCGAGTTCACCACCCGCAGCAGCGCGAGGAAGATCGCGAGGCAACCGGCGAAGACGAAGTAGTAAAGCAGCAGCTTCCCGTTCAGCGACACGCCGAAGAGCTTGCCGTCCGCGATCTTGAAGGCCGGCGTCAGCGCCCGCGGGACCGAGAACGAGAACCCGTCCTCCCCCCCGGTGATGTCGGAGAACTGCGAGACCATGACCGCGAAGGCCGAGGCCACCGCCAGCGTGATCATCGCGAAGAAGATCGCCCGGACCCGCAGGGAGAACAGCCCGATCACGAAAGCCAGCGCCGCCGCCGCGACCGCGCCCCCGAGCGCCCCCAGCGCCAGCGGCCCGAACCCGCGCCCGAGCCCGTCGAGCCCCAGCGCCGCGCCATAGGCGCCGATGCCGAAGAACATGACATGGGCGAAGCTGACGATGCCTGTATAGCCCAGCAGCAGGTCGTAGGAGGCGGCGAGCGCGATGAAGATGCAGATCCGCGCCGCCGTATCCAGCGACCGCGTGCCGGGGAACAGGAACGGCGCGAAGGCCAGCCCCAGCAGGATCGCGACCAGCAGGACCGCGAGGATGCGCGAGCCGGGCCGGTCCCCGGAGATCAGTCGACCGAGGATCATCTCACTTCGCCTTCACCACCGGGAACATCCCCTGCGGGCGCCACATCAGGATCGCCACCATCAGGCCGATATTCGAGACCAGCGCCGCCTTGGGCGCGAGGAAGGCCACGTAGTTGTAGAGCAGCCCGATCAGCAGCGCGCCGATGAAGCAGCCCTCGACCGAGCCGAGCCCGCCGATGATGACCACGATGAACACCATGACCATGATGTCCGCGCCCATATGGGCGGTGATCACCTCCTGATAGAGCCCCCACATGGTCCCGCCGAGCCCCGCGAGCGCGGAGCCGGCCATGAACACCGCCACGAACAGACGGCGGATGTCGTAGCCCAGCGCCTCGACCATCTCGCCGTTCTCGACGCCTGCGCGGACCAGCAGGCCGACCTTGGTGCCCCGCATCAGCCAGCGCAGGCCGAGAAACAGCGCGAGGCCGAGGGCGACGGCCATGACCCGGTATTTCTCCACCGCCGCGCCGGCGAAGGTCCAGGCGCCCTTCAGCGTCTCGGGCCGGGTCAGGTGGATCTCGTCCGGGCCCCAGACCACGAAAATGAGCTGCTGGACGATGATCAGCCCGCCCATGGTCACGAGGATCTGCTTGAGATGCGCGCCGTAGACGGGCCGCACGATCACCCGCTCGAACACCAGCCCCATCAGGGCGGTGGCGGCCATGGCGGCGATGGCGGCGAGCGCCAGCGCGGTCAGATCGGCGAGCGCGGAGGGCTCGGCCCCCGGCGCGCCGCCTCCCAGCGCGGCCAGCGCCGAGACGCCGACGAAGGCGCCGACCGAGATGAAGGCGCCGTGGCCGAAATTGATGACGTCGAGCAGGCCGAAGACCAGCGTCATGCCCGAGGCGATGGTGAAGATCATCATGCCCATGGCGAGCCCGGCCACGGTCAGCGTGATCCAGGACGAGACCGCCGGGATCAGCGCCAGCCCCGCCAGCGCGAGGACGGCGATCAGCAGGGCGGGGGCGTGGGGCTCCAGCCGCTGGGCGAGGCCGGCGCGCGCCATGGTGGGGGCGTGTTCGGGGGCGAGGCTCATCGGCCGGTCTCCTGGCTTGGCGCGCGCGCCGCCTCCCGGCGCGCCTCCCGCCCGCCCGCCCCGGCGCGCCGGGAGGCGGCGCGTGGACGGCGGTCGGGACATGAGACGATCGTCTCATTTGCGGTCCGCGAGGGATTTCGCCCCGCCCCCTGCCGGAC
>JAYZWL010000045.1:0-5182 GCA_036154955.1 Pseudomonadota bacterium
GCCGGGGGGCCGCGGCCCCCCGGGGCGCCGCGCGGGGCCCGCCCCCCGCCCCCGCGGGCGGCCCCGCGGCCCCCGGGACCGGGGTCGCGGAACCGGAGGCGCGCCCGGCCTCCGGCGGTCCGCGCAAGTTCATGGGCCGGGCGCGGGGATAGGCTTGCGGCAAAACCGGCGCGCCCGGACCATCGCCGCGCCCGGAACAACCGCCCCAGGGAGCCCGCCCATGTTCATCACCGCCGCCGCCCCCCGCGACCCCGAGCTTGAGAGCTTCCGGCAGGAGATCCGCGCCTTCTGCAAGGCCGAGATCGGGCCCGAGCTTCAGAAGATCATCGACGCCGGCCAGCACATCCCCAAGGACATGCACGACGCCTGGCTCAAGGCGCTCGGCCGCAAGGGCTGGCTGACCGGGCACTGGGCGAAGGAGCATGGCGGCCTGGGCTGGACGGCCGAGCAGTCGGCGGTGTTCCGCGACGAGACCGACGGCGCCGGCGCCCCCTGGCTGACCCCGTTCGGCGTCACCATGGTCGGCCCGGTGATCTACACCTTCGGCACGCCCGAGCAGAAGGAACGCCACCTGCCCGGCATCCGCAACAACGACGTGTGGTGGTGCCAGGGCTATTCGGAGCCGGGCTCGGGCTCCGACCTCGCCAGCCTCAAGACCCGCGCGGTGCGCGACGGCGACCACTACGTCGTCAACGGCCAGAAGATCTGGACCACGCTCGCCCACTGGGCCGACTGGATCTTCTGCCTGGTGCGCACCGATCCCGACGCCAAGAAGCAGCAGGGCATCTCCTTCCTGCTGATCGACATGAAGACCCCGGGCATCACCGTGCGCCCGCTGATCACGCTCGACCTCGGCCACCATCTCAACGAGGTGTTCTTCGAGGACGTGCGGGTCCCCGTGGAGAACCTGATCGGGGAGGAGAACAAGGGCTGGGACTACGCCAAGTTCCTGCTGGCCCATGAGCGGGTCGGCGTGGCGGAGATCGGCAAGTTCAACCGCTACCTCTCCCAGCTTCGCAAGTTGCTCGACGACACGCGCGAGGGCGGGCGGCCGCTGTCGCAGGACCCCGCCTTCCGCCGCCGGATCGTGGAGCTGGAGACGCGGCTCTCCACCCTCAAGGCCATGCATGCCGACGCGCTGGCGCAGGGGACGCCGGGGCTGATCTCGGCCGCGGCGCTCAAGATCCGGGGTTCGGAGCTTCAGCAGGCCATTCTGCAGACCATGACCGACGTGCTGGGCCGCCACGGGCTCGCCTATCAGGCCGACGCGCTGATGGCGGGCTGGAACGGGGAGCTGGTCGGCCCGCAGGAAAGCGCCGGCATCCTGGCCGAGCACCTGCACCGGCGGGCCGCGACCATCTACGGCGGCTCCTCCGAGATCCAGCGCAACATCATCGCCAAGGGCGCGCTGGGGCTCTGAGAGAGCCCCCCTGCCCCGCAGCCCAGAGCGACCCCCGGAAAGGATATCCCATGCCCGCTTTCGACGCCGAAGAGCGCAAGCTGATCCATGACAGCGCCACCGAATTCTTCGCCGACCGCTACGGACCGGAACGGTCGCTGGCGCTGACCCGCGACGCGGGCCCCGACGGGTTCGGCCGGGCGGAGTGGAAGAGCTACGCTGAACTTGGCTGGCTGGGCCTGATGCTGCCGGAGGCCGCCGGCGGCTCCGAAGGCGGGCTGACCGAGGCCGCGATCCTGTTCGCCGCCGCGGGCGGTCAACTGGCGGCGGAGCCGCTGATCCCCTGCCTGGTGCTGGGCGCGGGCGCGGTGACCGCGCTGGGGACCGAGGCGCAGCAAGGGGCGCTCGACGGCGTGGCGGAGGGGGAGAAGATCCTCGGCTTCCTGCATTACGAGCCCGGCTCGGGCTACGCCCGCGACCATGTGGAGACCATCGCCCGCCCCACCGCGGGGGGCTATGCGCTGACCGGGGACAAGGCTTTCTCGCTCGGCGCCCATGCCGCGGATCTGCTGGCGGTCTCGGCCCGGATCGGCGGGCCCGACGGGCCGGTGGGCCTGTTCCTCGTGCCCGGCGACGCGGCGGGGCTGCACCGGGTTCCGGCCCCGGCGATGGACGGGCGGCGGGGGGCGGCGGCCTCGCTCGACGGGGTGCAGGTCGCGGCGGACGCGCTGCTGGGCGGGACCACGGACGACCGTCTGGCGGCGATCGACCGGCTGATCGACCGGGCGTCGCTCGCCACCTGCGCCGACATGCTGGGCGCGATGACGAGGGCGGCGGAGATCACCACGGACTATCTCAAGACCCGCGAGCAGTTCGGCCAGAAGCTCGCCAGCTTCCAGGTGCTGCAGCACCGGCTGGTCGACATGCGGATCTGCTGCGAGGAGACGCGCGCCGCCATTCACGCCGCCCTGAACGCCGAGGACGCGGGCGCGCCCGACGCGGCGCTGATGGCCTGGCGGGCCAAGACCGTGACCGCGCAGGGCGCGCGCTTCGTGGGCGGCCAGGGCGTGCAGCTTCACGGGGGCATGGGCATGACCGACGATCTGGGCATCGGGCACTATTACAAGCGTCTGTCGGTGGGCGAGGCGATGTTCGGCGACGCGGACTGGCACCTTGACCGGATCGCCGCGGGCGCGCCTGCGGGCGAGACGGCCCGGGCCGCGCCGGAACCGGTCGGGGCCTGAGCGGCGATGACCGGGACCGGAACCACGATCCGCACCGACGCCCCGGCGGAGGGCGTGGCCCGCATCACGCTGGCCCGTCCGGAGATGCGCAACGCCCAGAACCTCGCCATGCTCTACGACCTGAACGCCGCTTTCGACGCGGCGGCGCAGGATCCGGGCGTCAAGGTGATCGTGCTGGCGGCGGACGGGCCGCATTTCTCGTCCGGCCACGACCTCGCCGCCGACCGGACCATGCCGGACCGGCCGCGGGGCACGGTCTGGGGCGGGTTCGACCAGCCCGGCGCTGAGGGCCGGCAGGCGCGGGAGGAGGAGTATTACCTCGGCTTCTGCCAGCGCTGGCGGGACCTGCCCAAGCCCACCATCGCGCAGGTGCATGGCAAGGCCATCGCCGGGGGGCTGATGCTGGCCGCGGTCTGCGACCTGATCGTGGCCTCGGAGGACGCGACCTTCTCCGACCCCACCGTGGCCTTCGGGGTCAACGGGGTGGAGTGGTTCTCCCACCCCTGGGATTTCGGGCTGCGCAAGGCCAAGGAGCTGCTGTTCACCGGCGGCATGCTGGGGGCGGCGGAGGCGCGGGCCATCGGCTTCGTCAACCATGTGGTGCCGCGCGACGAGCTGGAGGGCTTCACGCTGGGGCTCGCGAAGCGCATCGCCTCGCGGCCCTCCATGGGGCTCAGGCTCGCCAAGCAGTCGGTCAACGCGGCGCAGGACGCGCAGGGCTTCCGCTCGGCCATGGCCACCGCGATGGCGCTGCATCATGTGGGGCACTCCAACAACATGGAGGTGCATGGCAGGATCGTGGACCCCAGCGGCATGGAGGTGATCCGCCGCGAGGCCAAGGGGGGCTGAGATGACCGACGTGCTTCTGGTCGACGAACCGCGGCCCATGGTCCGCCGCCTGACCCTGAACCGGCCCGAAAAGCGCAACGCGCTGTCCAACGCCCTGCGCGCCCGGCTGATGGCGGAGCTGGAGGCGGCGGACGAGGACGAGGCGGTCCGCGTCACCGTGATCCGCGGCGCGGGGCCGTCCTTCTGCTCGGGCTACGACCTGTCGGCCAACAACGACGAAGGGCGGCCCTATCACACCGCCCGGGGGCACCAGAACTGGTCCCGGCACGTGGTGGAAGGGTGGTTCCGGATGTGGGACCTCGCCAAGCCGGTGATCGCGCAGGTCCACGGCCATTGCCTCGCCGGCGGGTCGGAGCTGGCGACGGCCTGCGATGTGGTCTACGTGGCCGAGGACGCGCAGATCGGCTACCCGCCGACGCGGCTGATGAGCCCGCCGGACATGCAGTTCCACCCCTGGCTTATGGGGATGCGGCGGGCGATGGAGATGTATCTGACCGGGGACTCCATCTCCGGCGCCCAGGCCGCCGCCGACGGCTTCGCCACCCGCGCCTTCCCGGCCGAGCGGCTGGAGGCGGAGGTGCTGGACTTCGCGGAGCGGGCGGCGAAGGTGCCGAGCGACCTGCAGCAGATCAACAAGCGCTCGGTCCACCGGGCGATGGAGATCATGGGGATGCGCGACGGGCTGCGCGCGGGGACCGAGATCCAGTCGCTCGCCTTCACCACGCCGTCTTCGCAGGCCTATCGCGACCGCTTCCGCCGCGACGGCGGCAGCGTGAAGGCGCTGCTGACCGAGCGGGACAAGCCGTTCGAGGGCGACTGAGCCCGCAACCGGAGCCCCCGCCATGCCCCCGCCCGTCCCGCGCAACACCGTCTGCCTGTGGTTCGACACGGAGGCGGAGGCGGCGGCGCGCTTCTACGCCGCGACCTTCCCCGACAGCCGGGTGATCGACGTGTTCCGCGCCCCCGCGGACTTCCCCGGCGGCGTGGCGGGCCAGGTGCTGACGGTGCGGTTCGACGTGCTGGGGATCCCCTGCCTGGGGCTCAACGGCGGGCCGGTCTTCCCGCAGACCGAGGCGTTCTCGTTCCAGGTGGCCACCGGCGACCAGGCGGAGACGGACCGCTATTGGGACGCGATCGTGGGGAACGGCGGGGCGGAAAGCGCCTGCGGCTGGTGCAAGGACCGCTGGGGGATGAACTGGCAGATCACCCCGCGCACCCTGACCGAGGCGCTGGCCGCGGGCGGCGACGAGGCCCGGCGGGCCTTCGAGGCGATGATGACCATGACCCGCATCGACGTCGCCGCCATCGACGCGGCGCGGCGGGGCTGAGGGGGCTGGTGAGGGCCGGAGGCGGCGCTTCGGTCAGTGTCTTGCGCCCGCGGTGACGCCGGCGGCGCCCCGGGCTCGCCCCGGGGCCTCTCCACGCCGGGGGGCCGCGAGGCGGCGGCCGGCGCGAGGCCCCGGATCAGGTCCGGGGCGCAGCAAGGTCGGGGACGGCGCCTTAATCCATGTCTCGCGGGGGCGACCACGAGCGGCGCCCCGGGCTCGCCCCGGGGCCTCTCAACGCCGGGGGTCCGCGGGGCGGCGGCCGGCGCGAGGCCCCGGATCGGGTCCGGGGCGCGGCAAGGTCGGGGACGGCGCCTTAATCCAAGTCTCGCGTAGGCGACCACGAGCGGCGCCCCGGGCTTGAC
>JAYZWL010000046.1:0-34701 GCA_036154955.1 Pseudomonadota bacterium
GGGGGGGGGGGGGGGGGGGGGCGGCGGCCGGCGGCACGGGACGGCATGTAACCTCCGCTTTCAGATCGTGAGAATTCCTGAGTCGCAAACTGGGCGGGAATGGCGCATCTGACAACCAGCGAAACGCCCCGAAGCGAGGAGGGCCCCCGATATGCTGACCGTCATGGCCGCCACCATCTTCACCGCCACGCGGGCGCCCGAGGCGCCGCGGACCGAGCCGCGCCCAGCTCCGCGCAAGTCCATGTGGGCGCTGCGCAACGCCTTCCGGCTGCGGCTGGGCGCCCGGGGTTGCGGCAAGTCCCGGACCTGAGCGGGGACGGGATCGGGCCGGGCGCCGGGCGCGCGCCTCAGGGCGCCGCGCGGCGCCTGCGCCACGGGACATTCGACGCGCCGGCCGCCTTGCCCAGCGGCCGGCGCGTCGCGTTTCAGGCGGGGGCTGGGGCGTTGGGGCGCTCCGGATGGCGTGTCCGCGCCGACCTTCGCCCTTCGCGTGAGCCGCGCGCGGGACGGCCGGCGTCGGGAGGCCCCGGGTCAAGCCCGGGGCGCCGATGGGCCGGGTCAGGCTTTCGGAGAGACCCGGGTGACATGGCCCATCTTGCGGCCGGGCCGCGAGGCGCCCTTGCCGTAGAGGTGCAGGCGCGCGGCGGGGTCGGAGGCGAGCGCGGTCCAGTCGTCGGCCTCGGCCCCGATCAGGTTGTCCATCACCGCGTCCGAGTGCCTCGACCCGTCGCCCAGCGGCCAGCCGCAGACGGCGCGGATATGCTGCTCGAACTGGTCGACGGGGCAGGCGTCCAGGGTCCAGTGGCCGGTGTTGTGGACCCGCGGCGCGATCTCGTTGACCACGAGGCCCGCGTCCGTCTCGAAGAACTCCACCCCGATCACGCCCACATAGTCGAGCGCGCGCAGGATCTTGCCGGCCGCCGTCACCGCGTCCAGGCGGCGGGTCATGGAGATCGGGGCGGGGGCCGTGCTGCGGCGCAGGATCCCGGCCTCGTGCGCGTTCTCCACCGGGTCGTAGGCCACCACCTCTCCGCCGAGGCCGCGGGCGGCGATCACCGAGACCTCGCGGCGGAAGGTCACGAACCCCTCCAGGATCGCCGGCGCTCCGGCGAGTTCGGCCAGCGCGGCGGCGGCGTCGGACGGGCCGGAGAGCCGTACCTGCCCCTTGCCGTCATAGCCCAGCCGGCGGGTCTTGAGGATGCCGGGGCCGCCGAAGCCGGCCATCGCCTCCTCCAGCTCCGCCGCGGTCTCCACCGCGCGGAAGGGCGCGGTGGTCAGGCCCAGATCGCTGAGGAAGGTCTTTTCGGTCAGCCGGTCCTGGGCCACGTCCAGCGCCATCGGGCCGGGGCGGACCGGGGCCAGCGCCTCCAGCGCCCGGGCGGCGTCGACGGGGACGTTCTCGAACTCGTAGGTGATGACGTCGGCGGCGGCGGCCAGCGCGGCCTGCCCGGCGGGGTCGCCGTAGTCGGCGCGGATCACCCGGTGGGCGACGTCGCCGGCGCAGGGCTCCGCCTCGGGCGCGAGGATCACGACGCGCAGGCCCAGCCGGGCCGCGGCCATGGACAGCATCCGGGCGAGCTGCCCGCCGCCGAGGATGCCGACGGTTCCGCCTGGGCCGATGGGGGCGGGGCCGATGGGGGCGGCGGGAGAGGGGGCGGCGTCAGAGGTCATCGGGTTCCTCGGCCACCGAGGCGGTCTGCGCCTCGCGCAGCATGTCCAGCCGCTCGGCCAGCTCCGGGTCGCTCACCGCCAGCATGGCGGCGGCGAAAAGGGCGGCGTTGGCGGCCCCGGCCTCGCCGATGGCGAAGGTGGCGACGGGGATGCCGCGGGGCATCTGGACGATGGAATAGAGGCTGTCGAGCCCGTTCATGGTCCGGCTCTGCACCGGCACGCCCAGCACCGGCGCCCGGGTCTTGGCGGCGAGCATCCCCGGCAGATGCGCGGCCCCGCCGGCCCCGGCGATGATCGCCTTGAGCCCGCGGCCGACGGCGCCTTCGGCATAGGCGAACAGCCGGTCCGGGGTGCGGTGGGCGGAGACGATGCGCACCTCATGCGGCACGCCCAGCACCCGCAGCGTGTCGCGGGCCGGGCGCATGGTGGGCCAATCGGACTGGCTGCCCATCACGATGCCCACCACCGGGGTCACGGCGTCGGCCGCGTCCTCGGCGGCCTCTTCCACGGCGTCCAGCATCTCGTCCGGGGCGAGATCCTCGTCCGGCGCGTTATCGGGGTCTTCGGCCATGCGCGTCCTCCGTGTCGCGGCGCCCGTCGCGGGCCGCGGGTCCGGCCCGGCCATAGCCGCTCGCGCCCGCGCTGTCACGCGGCCGGGCGCGGGCGGGCCGGGTCAGGCGATGATGTCGGGAAACAGTTCGTCCTCGATCCGCGAAATGCGGTCCTTGAGCGCCAGCTTGCGTTTCTTGAGCCGTTTGAGCGCCAGCTGGTCGGCGCCCGGGTTGGCCTGCAGGGCGTCGATGGCGGCGTCGAGGTCGCGATGCTCGGCCCGGAAGGACTCGAGCTCCGAGGTCAGAAGCTCTTCGCGGCTCATCACGTGCGAGGTCATGCGGGCTCCGGGAAACCGTTGCGGGGGCTGCGTCCTGGCGCGTCCCGGCCGGGCCGGCCCCCCTTCGAGCCCCCCGCGGCCGGGACGGGGCGCATGATAGTCGAGCCGGGCGCCCGCGCAAGCGATCCGCGCGGGGCGAGGTCCGGGGCGAGGTTTGAGGGGCGCGCCGCCGGCGCCGCAGGGGAATTGTGGCGCCGCCGCGCCAGCCTGCCGCGCGGCGGGCGGGGGCGGTTGTCCCCGCGGGCGCCGGCCTCTAGATGAAGGCCATGGATATCCGCCGCCCCCTCCGCGCGCTTCGGGCCGCGCGCCGCGCGCCGCGCGTCAGCGTCCTGCGCCTATACGGCCCCATCGGGTCGCCGGGACGCATGTCGTCGTCGCTGTCGGACGCCGGTCTGGCCGAGCCGATCGAGGCCGCCTTCGCCGCGAAGCCCGCGGCGGTGGCGCTGGCGATCAACTCTCCGGGCGGCTCCCCGGTGCAGTCGGCGCTGATCGCGGGCCGCATCCGGCGGCTGGCGGAGGCGCGCAAGGTGCCGGTCTACGCGTTCTGCGAGGACGTGGCGGCCTCGGGCGGCTACTGGCTGGCCTGCGCGGGGGACGAGATCTGGGCGGACGCCTCGTCGATCCTCGGTTCCATCGGCGTGATCTCCGCCGGGTTCGGCTTCCAGGAGGCGATCGGCAAGCTGGGGGTGGAGCGGCGGGTGCATACCGCCGGCGCCCGCAAGATGATGCTGGACCCGTTCCAGGAGGAGAAGGCGGAGGATGTGGAGCGCCTGCTGTCGCTCCAGGCCGAGATCCACGCCGCCTTCGCCGCGCATGTCCGCGCCCGGCGCGGCGCCAAGCTGGCGGAACGGGACCTGTTCACCGGAGAGTTCTGGACCGGCGCGAAGGCGGTGGAGCTGGGGCTGGCCGACGGGCTGGGCCATCTGCGCGCGGTGATGGAAGGCAAGCTGGGCGAGAAGGCCCGGTTCCGCGAGTACGGCGCGCGGCGCAGCTTCGCCCGCCGCATCGGGCTGGCCGGCGCGGGCCCGGGCGCGGGCGCGCCGGCGGGCCTGGCGGCCGAGGCCGCCGCCGCGACGCTGGAGGCGCTGGAAAGCCGCGCCGCCTGGGCCCGGTTCGGAGCCTGACCCCCGGATGCTGTGGAAGCTCGCCTTGCTGTTCCTGCTGGCCATGGCGGTCATCGTGATGATTTTCGGCCGTCCGAAGCTGGGCGACGCCGGCGGCCGCTGGCGGCTGCGGGGCCGGCGAAAGGGCCGGAGCGGAGAGGGGAGCGCGCGCCGGCGCAGGCCGCCGGACGATCCGGGCTGACCGCGTCATCCGCCCGCCGCTCCGCCTGACGTCCAAATCGTCACTCCCCCTTACAATCCGCCGGCCAGGAGCCATATGAGGCCCGCCGGCTCAACCGATGCGAAAGGACGTTCATGGACCTGGTCGCCGCGGTTCTGGGGCTCGCCATCCTGCTGGGCGCGGGCGACGCGCTGGTGCGCGGCGCGGTGGCGCTGAGCCTGCGTCTCGGCATCCCCGCCCTGCTGGTCAGCCTGACCGTCGTCGCCTTCGGCACCTCGGCGCCGGAGCTGCTGATCTCGGTGCAGGCCGCGCTCGACGACGCGCCGGGCATCGCCTTCGGCAACGTGGTCGGCTCCAACATCGCCAATGTGCTGCTGGTGCTGGGCGTGCCGGCGGTGATCTCGGCCATCGACGCGCGGGACTGCGACAGCCGGCGCAACTACGCGATGATGCTGGGCGCCTCGGCGGTGTTCGCGGCGCTGTGCTTCTTCGGCCCGCTCGGCTGGCCGCAGGGGCTGTTGCTGCTGGCGCTGCTGACGCTGGTGCTGTGGGACGCCTACCGCGCGGCGCGGGCGCACCGGATGGGCGCCGGCTGCGCGGCCGCGGTCGAGGACGACGACCTGCCCGAGGAGATCGCGGACGCCGACCCGAACATGCCGACCTGGAAGCTGGTCGCCTTCCTGGCCGTGGGCCTGATCGGCCTGCCGGCGGGGGCGCATCTGCTGATCGAGGGGGCGCGCGGCATCGCGCTGGCCATGGGCGTGTCGGAGGCCGCGATCGGCCTGACGCTGGTGGCGCTGGGTACCTCGCTGCCGGAGCTGGCGACGACCGTCATGGCGGCGATGCGCAAGCAGGCGGACGTCGCGCTGGGCAACGTCATCGGCTCCAACATCTTCAACATCCTCGCCATCATGGGCGTGGCGAGCTTCTTCGGCCCGCTGGAGGTCCCGCCGGGGATGCTGGAGATCGACCTCTGGGTGATGCTGGCCAGCGCCCTGGTGATCTGGCCGTTCATCTGCGGCAAGATGGTCATCGGCCGGCTGGCTGGCGGAGCGATGATCGCGGTCTATGTCGGCTACGTGGCCTTCGCGCTGACCGGCGGGCCGGTCTGAGCCGCCGGACGGGCGGGCGCGGGCCGAAGGCCGGGGAGACGGGATGACATCGGATACGGGCGTGCCGCCGGGGGCGGCGCTGGTGACGGGCGCGGGGCGCCGGATCGGGGCGGCCATCGCCCGCGATCTGGGCCGGGCCGGCTGGGACGTGGCGCTGCACTGCATGACCTCGGTCGAGGGGGCGGAGGCGGCGGCGGCGGAGATCCGGGCGCTGGGCCGCCGCGCCGCGGTGCTGCCGGCCGACCTGCTGGACGACGCGGCCTGCGAGGCGCTGGTGCCCCGCGCCGCCGAGGCGCTGGGACGGCCGCTGACCCTGCTGGTCAACAACGCCTCGATCTTCGAGCATGACACGCTGGCCACGGCCACGCGGCGGAGCTGGGACCGTCACATCGGCTCCAACCTCCGGGCGCCCTTCGTGCTGACCCAGGCCTTCGCCGCCCAGGCGCCGGGGCCGGAGACGGACGCGGAGGGCTTCGCGCGGGCCACGGCCTGCGTGGTCAACATGATCGACCAGCGGGTGTGGAAGCCGACGCCGGAATTCATGACCTACTCGCTGGCCAAGGCGGGGCTGTGGGCCTTCACCCGGACCGCGGCGCAGGGGCTCGCCCCCGGCATCCGGGTCAACGGCATCGGCCCTGGCCCGACCCTGCAGGGGGACCGGCAGAGCCGCGCGCATTTCGACGGGCAGCGCCGGGCGGTGCTGCTGGAGCGGGGCGCCTCGACCGGCGAGGTCTGCGCGGCGCTGCGCTGGATCCTCGCCTCGGATTCGCTCACCGGCCAGATGGTCGCCCTGGACGGCGGACAGCATCTGGGATGGCGAACGCCGGATGTGCAGGGACCCGAGTAACGAAATGCAACCTATGGTGGACAAAGGCGTTTTCCCATCGCGATGCGCGGGCGCCGGACGTTGCGTCCGTCAAAGGTTTTCCACCAGGGTCCCGAGTCGACACATCGCTGTCGCGAAAACGTCAACGGAATCAAGAAGCCAGCCGTATCAGTTATTTTTCCCTTCAAAATCAGGCTCTTGAAAAGTTGCCTAAAAAAGCGTCAACCCAAAGAAAGGCCTTGTCGCTCAAGGGGAAGCGGATTTCATTCAGAGTTGCGAACAGACTTATCCACACATTCCGTGGACTCCTTCATGCTTGAACTCGCCGGGCCGCTGTTCTAGCCGGAGCGCCGACTCATGACCGCGCCAGACCCCGACCCCGACGGCCCTGACGTCGTCTCCCGACCCGCCGCCGAGGACGCTGCGGAAGGCGGATCGGGCGCGCCCGCCGGGGCATCGGGCGACGCTGCGGAAGCCCGGTTCGAGGAGGCCCGCTTCGAGGAAGACGGCGCCGCCCGCGCCCCGGGCGAGACGGTGGAGACGGGCGCCGCGGTGATCCGCGCCCAGCTTCGCCATCTGCCCGACCAGCCCGGCGTCTACCGGATGCTCGATGCCAGGGGCGAGGTGCTCTATGTCGGCAAGGCCCGCAGCCTGAAGAAGCGCGTCGCCTCCTACGCGAGGCCCACGGGGCACACCGCGCGCATCGCGCGGATGATCGCGGCCACGGCCTCGATGATGTTCCTGACCACGAACACCGAGACCGAGGCGCTGCTGCTCGAACAGAACCTGATCAAGCAGCTCAAGCCGCGCTTCAACGTGCTCTTGCGCGACGACAAGAGCTTTCCGAACATCCTGGTCGGCGACGCCCACGCCTTTCCCAAGATCGCCAAGCATCGCGGGGCGCGGCGGGAGGCGGGGCGCTATTTCGGGCCCTTCGCCGGGGCGGGGGCGGTGAACCGCACGCTCAACCAGCTTCAAAAGGCGTTCCAGCTTCGGACCTGCACGGATTCGGTCTTCGACAACCGCACGCGGCCCTGCCTGCTGTTCCAGATCAAACGCTGTTCGGCCCCCTGCGTGGGCCGGATCTCGGAAGAGGATTACGCCGGCTCGGTCGAAGACGCGGTGCGGTTCCTGGAGGGCAAGTCGACCGACGTGCAGAAGGGGCTGGCGGAGGAGATGGCCGCCGCCTCCGCCGCGCTGGAATTCGAGCGCGCCGCGGGCCTGCGCGACCGGATCAGGGCGTTGACCCAGGTGCAGGCGGTGCAGGGCATCAACCCCGAGTCGGTGGACGAGGCCGACGTGGTCGCGCTCCACCAGGAGGGCGGGCAGGCCTGCGTGCAGGTGTTCTTCTTCCGCGCCCACCAGAACTGGGGGAACCGCGCCTATTATCCCCGCACCGGCGCGGGGGCGGAGCCGGCGGAGATCCTCGAAGCCTTCCTCGTGCAGTTCTACTCGACCAAGGAGCCGCCCAAGCGCGTGCTGCTGTCGGACCCGGTGGAGGATGTCGAGCTGCTGGCCGAGGCGCTGGCCGCGCGCCGCGGCCGCAAGGTGGAGGTCGCGGTGCCGGCCCGGGGCGAGAAGCGGCTGCTGGTGGAGCACGCGCTGCGCAACGCCAAGGAGAGCCTGGCGCGCAAGATGGCCGAAAGCTCCGCCCAGGCGACGTTGCTGGAGGGGCTGGCGGAGGCCTTCGGGCTCGACGCCCCGCCGCGGCGGGTGGAGGTCTACGACAACTCCCATATCCAGGGCGCCCATGCGGTCGGGGCGATGATCGTCGCGGGGCCCGACGGCTTCGCCAAGTCGCAATACCGCAAGTTCAACATCAAGCGGGCGGAGACCGACGACGACTTCGCCATGATGCGCGAGGTGCTGGAGCGCCGCTTCGCCCGCCTGATGAAGGAGGATCCGGACCGGGAGCTTGGCCAGTGGCCGGATCTGCTGCTGATCGACGGCGGCGCCGGGCAGGTCTCCGCCACCGCCGGCGTGCTGACGGAGATGGGGGTGGAGGACGTGGCGCTGTTCGGCGTCGCCAAGGGCGAGGACCGCGACGCGGGCAAGGAGGTGTTCCACGCCCCCGGACGCGCGCCCTTCGCGCTGCCCCACCGCTCCCCCACGCTCTATTTCATCCAGCGGATGCGGGACGAGGCGCATCGCTTCGTCATCGGGACCCACCGGGCCAAGCGCGCCAAGGCGGCGACGAAGAACCCGCTGGACGACGTGCCCGGCGTCGGCCCGACGCGCAAGCGGGCGCTGCTGGCGCATTTCGGCTCCGCCAAGGCGGTGACGCGGGCGGGGGTGGAGGAGCTGAAGGCCGTCTCCGGCGTCTCCGAGGCGCTGGCCGAGACCATTCACGCCCATTTCCATCCCGACGCCTGACGGTTAGCGGCGCGGAAGTCACAATGCTCCCCGTCCGACCCCTCGTCCGCGTTTCCGCTGGCGGAGCGGTCTTGCGTGACGCCGCGTTCCGCGGCAATCCATCTTGCGGGAACGCGAAACAATCCACTTGGGGAAACGCTCATGGCCATCTTTCGTATTCAGCGGGATCTGACCGCCCGGGACTTCGACCTGGTCCCTTCCAGCTTCGGCATGGAGTTCGACGACGAAGGCTTCTCCGTCACCGGCCGCAACCAGCGCGGCCAGAAGGTGGAGATCGTCTACGAGGGCAGCTTCTCCGTCGATCCGCGCAATCCGCAGGACATCACCTCGATCTCCGGAGAGATCGAGCGGTTCGAGATCGGCATCGCCAACAAGCTGGTGCTGAGCATCCGCAACCTCGACATCTCCTTCGCCTTCGGCGGCAGCTTCGCGGATTACAGCGGGTTCCTGGCGGGCAACGACGTGATTTCCGGCTCGCGCAAGGCCAACGACCTGTTCGGCTTCGGCGGCAACGACCGGCTGAAGGGCGGCGGCGGGCGCGATGAGCTGGACGGCGGCGCGGGGCGCGACCTGCTGATCGGCGGCAAGGGCGCGGACGACTTCATCTTCGGCGCCGGCGCCGGGCGGGACAAGGTGAAGGACTTCGTCGCCGGGCTCGACGACCTGGTGTTCGAGACCACCGAGGCCTTCGCCGACCTCACCATCCGCGACGTGCGCAACGGCGTGCTGATCACCCATGACGGCGGCAAGGTGCTGCTGATCGGGGTGGAGGCCGACGATCTGTCGAACGGCGATTTCCTGTTCGCCTGACCGCCCGGCGCCCGCGCCGTTTTCGGCCGTCGCCTCGCGGGGCGGCGGCCGCTATGGTTTCGCCACCCTCCCCGCTCCGCGTCCGGCGCAGGTCCGGACGCCCTATGGATGACCCCGCATGGCGACCCTTCTTCAGCGCGGCCTCGGCCTGACCTTCCCCACGATCACCACGGTGACCGACCGGACCCTGGACGACGGCGACATCTATGTGGAGGGGCGCACGCCGACCGGCGACGCCTCGATCCGCGTGAGGGGGGACTTCACGCTCGACCCCGACGCGCCGGAGATGCTGGCCCGCGCCGACGGCGCGCTGGATTTCATCGAGGTGCGGCAGGACGGGCGGCTGTCCTACCGGCTGGTCGGGATCGACGTGACGGCCGCCGACTTCTTCGGGGCCGGGGTGGAGGACGAGCTCCTGTTCCACGGTCACGACCGGATCCTGGGGACGAGCGGCGCGCAGATCCTGCGGGGCTACGCGGGGCGCGACGTGGTCCTGGGCCGGGGCGGCGACGACACGCTGGTCGGGGGCGAGGGCCGCGACGTGCTGGTCGGCGGCAAGGGCCGGGACGTGTTCGCGTTTTTCGAAGGTGACGGCCGCGACAAGGTGAAGGACTTCGCCCCCGGCCGCGACGACCTGTATTTCGAGACCGCCTCGGGCTTCGAGGACCTGACCCTGCGCGACCTGCGCAAGGGGGTGATGATCACCCATGACGGCGGCAAGGTCCTGCTGGTCGGGGTGGAGGCGGACGACCTCTCGGCCGGGGATTTCCTGTTCGGCTGAGGGCGCCCCTCCGATCCGCCGTTGCGAGGCCCCCCGCCCGTGCTAGGCTCGGGCGGGGGAGGGGTTTGGATTGGTTGATAGAGTTCCGGATTTTTCGGATGTGGAGGCGGCGGAGCGGTGGTTCCGCGAGCAGCCGCGCGAGAAGGTCGTCGCCATCGTCCGTCGCGCGGCTTTGCGCGTCCTGCCATTCATAGAAGAGGTCTTTTTCGTCGGGCTTAGAGACCGGCAGACAATGATTTTGATGCCGTATCTACGTGGCGTGGGGTGTTCATGGTCGTTGCTTTGTCATCTGTGCCACGGGCAGGAGGTGCCGCATATCCGGACCCTGAATCCCGCCTTCGGCCTCCATAATTCTGCGGCGGCCGCTAGGCATGCACGCGCCTACGAGGCCGAACGCGCTGCTGACGCCGCTTCCAAAGCCATGACTGTCGACGCCGCCGGCGTGTCGCCTACTATCGACATCAATAGCGTTCTCCGAACCACAGACGCTGTATTTGGCCTGCACGATGCAACCGCTTCTCTCGCAGCCGACGCTGCAAGGCCTGCTATCGAACTTGTCTCCGCTCCGCTTTGGCTTGCCGCCAGGCCAGACGAAATCGCCGCAAAGTGGGCGGCGCTGAAATCCCGACTTCTCTCCGCGAATGAGGGGTGGGAGGTCTGGGTCGACTGGTATGAAGCCCGGCTTCGCGGTGCCCCCCCCGACCTCGCGCTCGAACGCGCAAAGCTTGAGATTCCGGACGTGGTCTGGATGCAGGGGCCGAAGATCGTCAACGCCGAGATCGCGCGGTTGATTGCTGAGCGCCGGAAGGAACTCGAAGTCCACGCCCCTCCGAACGCGCGACCTTCTCTTCAGCTCGTCCCTGAGTTCGTGGCGGAGCACCTGGCTTCGGGGCCGCCTCCTGAGTTCGGCGGTGCGCAGGAGCTTGAGCAACGTCGAGCGATCAAAGCCCTCACCGAAGACCTTCGTGCGCTCATTCGCGAGGAGGCTAGCTTTGCCGAGCGTCTTGGTATGGGAGGCAATGACCCGCCCGAGGGCGAGCGGCTCAGCGAGGAGGTCGCCGGCGAGGCGATGGAAGCGCTCGACCAGATCGACGCCGAACTGGATAAGCGTGAGCCGAACCTCGTGGCGGTCGTCGAATCCGCGAGCCGGGTCGAAGCGGCTCTTCGTTGGTTCGGCCGAAAGCTCGATAAGTTCGCTGAAAGCTATTCTGAAGAGCTGGGTAAACAAGCGGCGCGCATAACTGCTTATGCGCCTGCCGGATACATTGTCGTTGAGAAAGCGGGTGCGTTGCTGACGTCCCTTGAGCAATGGCTGCGCATGGTGCTCGGCGCCTGACGCCCCCTCCCCCCGCGCCCAACCGCCCCACCTTCGCCCCCGCGCTTTGCCCATCACGCGGGACGGGGTATCACTTGACCCGGCCGCCCCTCCGGCGGCCGTGGGGATGTGTGTGGAAACCCGTGTTCGGAGGCGCCGCCAGTCGATGACCAGAAAAATCTATCCCGTGATCCTGTGCGGAGGCTCGGGCACCCGGCTCTGGCCGCTGTCGCGCAAGAGCTATCCCAAGCAGTTCTCGGCCCTGATGGGCGAGGCCTCGCTGTTCCAGCTCACGCTCAAGCGGCTCTCGGGGGAGGGCTATGCGGACCCGGTGCTGCTGACCAACTCGGATTTCCGCTTCATCGCGACCCAGCAGCTCGGCGAGGCGGGGGGGAACGCCTCCAAGATCCTGATCGAGCCGGCGGCCCGCAACACCGCGCCCGCCATCCTCGCCGCCGCCGTGGCGCTGGAGGATGAGCCGGACGCGCTGATGCTGGTCGCGCCCTCCGACCACGTGATCAAGGACGACGCCGCCTTCCGGCTGGCCGTGGAGGCCGCGGCGGGGGCCGCGGAGGCCGGGCAGCTGGTGACCTTCGGCATCACGCCCGACCGGCCCGAGACCGGCTACGGCTACCTGGAGCTGGAGACCGCGCCCGACGCCGGCGCCCAGCCGCTCAAGCAATTCGTCGAGAAGCCGGACGCGGCCGCGGCGGCCGAGATGCTCGCCACCGGGCGGTTCCTGTGGAACGCCGGCATCTTCCTGTTCAAGGTCTCCACCATCCTCAAGGCGTTCGAGGACCACGCGCCGGGGCTGATGGCGCCGGTGCGCGCCTCGGTCGCCTCGGGGGCGACGGACCTGTGCTTCTTCCGGCTGGGAGAGGCGGACTACATGGCGGCCGAGGACATCTCCATCGACTACGCGGTGATGGAGCGGGCGGCGAACCTGTCGGTGGTGCCCTTCGACGGCGGCTGGAACGACCTCGGCTCGTGGGAGACGGTGTGGCGGGAGACGGGGCCGGACGCGGACGGCGTGGCGACCACGCGGGGCGCGACGGCGATCGACTGCAGGAACACCTTCCTGCGCACCGATTCCGAGGGCACCCGCATCGTGGGCATCGGGCTGGAGAACATCGTGGCCGTGGCCATGCAGGACGCGGTGCTGGTCGCCGACATGCGCCAGAGCCAGCGGGTCAAGGAAGCGGTCGCCGCCCTGAAGCTGGAGAACGCCGGCCAGGCCGAGGATTTCCCCCGCTTCCACCGCCCCTGGGGCTGGTACGAGACGCTTAGCCTCGGCCGTCGCTTCCAGGTCAAGCGGATCATGGTCCATCCGGGCGGGCAGCTGTCGCTGCAGTCCCACGTGCATCGGTCCGAGCACTGGGTGGTGGTCGAGGGCACCGCGAAGGTGACGGTGGGCGACGAGGTGAAGCTGCTGACCGAGAACCAGTCGGTCTACATCCCGCTGGGCGCCGTCCACCGGATGGAGAACCCGGGCAAGGTGCCGATGTATCTGATCGAGGTGCAGTCGGGCCCCTATCTGGGCGAGGACGACATCATCCGCTACGAGGACGTCTACGCCCGCGCCTGATCCGCGCGGAAGGCGCCATGGCAGGGGCGCGCCGGGAGGACCGGCGCGCCCTTCGCGCGTCAGGGGACCAGCGCCAGAGGGCCGGAGGTCTCGCCGGCCTCCAGGGCGGCGAGCAGGGTCGGCGCCTCTTCGAACCGGTGAACGGCGACGTCGGCGGCGCCGGGGCCGTCGGGATCGGCGAGCAGGTCGGCGAACCAGGCCTCCGCCTCGGCGCGGAACCGGTCCGGGTCGGCGAGCCAGGCGATGACGCTGGGCCGGTGCAGGCCGCGGTTGGTCAGCTCCGACAGCGCCGGCGCCGGCGGCGCGCCGGCGGCCTGGCCGACCGAGGCGCAGACGCCGAAGGGGCGCAGGGCGGCGAGGCAGGCCGCGAGCATCGGGCCGCCCACCCCGTCCACCGCCAGGCTCGCGCCCTCGCCCCCGGTCAGGTCGCGCACCGCGTCGGGCAGGCGGGCGGCGAGCGCGGCGCCCCGCCCGACCAGAACGTGATCGAGGCCGTGGGCGCGGGCCGTCTCCGCCTTGGCCGGGCTCCCCGCCGTGCCGATGGTCAGGGCGCCCCGGGCGCGGGCGAGGGCCGCGAGCGCGCCTCCCAGCCCGCCGGCGGCCGCGGTGATCAGCACCGCGTCGCCCGGGCCGACCGGGCGCAGGCGGGTCAGCAGCATGCGCGCGGTCAGGGCGCGCAGGGCGGCGCCTGCGACGCGGGCGGGGTCCAGCCCGTCGGGCATCCGCGCCAGACGGGCGGCGGGCAGGGTGCGGGCGGTGGCGTAGGCGCCGGGCGCGCCGGCCACGACGGCGACGCGGTCGCCGATCTCCAGGCCGCGGACGCCGGGGCCCAGCGCCTCGACCTCGCCGGTCGCCTCCACCCCCGGCGCGCCGGGCAGGGCGGGCAGCGGATAGACGCCGCGCAGGTGATAGACGTCGACGAAGTTGACCCCGATGCGGGTGGTGCGGATCCGGGCCTCGCCAGGGCCGGGGGGCGGGACCGCGACCTCGCGCAGCGCGAGGCGGGCGTCGGGGCCGGGGGCGTCGATCTCATGGCGACGCGCGGGAAGGGGAGGGGTCATCGGGCGCTCCTGGTCCGGGCCGCGCGGAGGCGGCGCGGCGGTCGGGCGGAGCATGCGGGGCGCTGGCTCTCCGCGGAATTCCCTGATAACGCCCGAGCCATGGGCGAAAATGCGCAAGACGGGCTTCGGGGCGCCGGGCGGGTCGACTGGGAGGACCTGCGCCATTTCCTGGCGCTGGCCGACGCCGGCGGGCTGTCGGCGGCGGCCCGGCGGCTGGGGGTGGATCATTCCACCGTCGCCCGGCGGGTCGCGGCGCTGGAGGCGGCGCTGGGCGTGGCGCTGCTGGACCGGGCGCCGCGGGCGGTGGCGCTGACCGCGGCCGGCGCGCGGATCGCCGAACTGGCCCGCCCGGCGGAGGCGGCGGCGCAGGCGGTGCGCCGGGCCGCGGCCGGGGCGCCCGCGGGCCTGGTCGGCCCGGTGCGGATCAGCGCGCCGCCGGCCTACGCGACCGCCGTGCTGGCCCCGCGGCTGGGCGGCTTCGTCGCCCGGCATCCCGGCGTGGCGCTGACCCTGGCCGGCGAGGTCTCGGCCGCCGATCTGGCGCGGCGCGACGCGGATATCGCGCTGCGCATGTCCCGCCCTTCGCGCCCGGGGCTGGCGGCGCGGCGGGTGGCGCCGCTGGATTTCGCGCTTTACGCCGCGCCGGACCATCCGACCGATCCGGCGGACTGGGCCTTCATCTCCTGGGACGACGCGCGCGCGGAGATCCCGCAGCACGCCTGGCTGGAGGCGGCGCGGGACGGGCGGCCGGTGGCGCTGCGCACCAACGACGCCTCCAGCCAGGCCGCGGCGGCGCAGGCGGGTCTGGGGGCGGCGCTTCTGCCGGTGTTCCTCGCCGCCCGGCTGCCGGGCCTGGTCCGGCTGCCCTGGGACGGGCCCCTGCCGCGGCGCGACCTGTGGCTGGCGGTGCATGAGGACCTGCGCGCGGTCCCCCGCATCCGCGCGGCGCTGGATTTCCTCGCCCGGCTGGCGCGGCGGGTGGCGCGCGAGGACGGCGCCGCCGGCTGAGCCCCCTTTCTTCGCGGGCGCCGGCGCGTCATGGTCCGGGCCATGAACGACCCGTCCGATCCCGACTCGCCCGATCCCGTCCGGCTGCTCGCCCTGCTCGAGTTCCTCGACCGCGCCGAGGCGCTGAAGGACACCCTGCGGTCCGGCGCCACGCGGCGGGGCCGGCGGGAGAGCACGGCCGAGCATACCTGGCGGCTTTGCCTGATGGCCATGCTGCTGACCCGCGAGACGGCGGAATGCGACCCGCTGCGCCTGCTGCGCATCTGCATCGTCCACGACCTGGGCGAGGCGATCTCGGGCGACGTGCCGGCGGTGGACCAGGCCGCGGACGACGGGCGCGAGGCGCGGGAGCGGGCGGATCTCGCGACGCTTTGCGCGCCGCTGCCCGAGGACCTGCGGGCGGAGATCCTCGAGCTCTGGGACGACTACGCGGCCGGCGACAGCCCGGAGGCGCGGACGGCCAAGGGGCTCGACAAGATCGAGACGCTGCTCCAGCACGCGGTCGGGGACAACCCGCCCGGCTTCGACCTGGGCTTCAACCTGGGCTACGGCCGGACGCGCACCGGCGCGACGCCGCTGTTGCGGGCGCTGCGGTCCATGGCGGATGCGCGGACGCGGCGGAGAATGGCGGCCGAAGCCGGCGCGTAGCCCCGGCCGCCGACGGCCCCCCGGCCGGCGCCGCGCCCCCCAGAGGCGCGCGCAATGGCCGAAGGTCCCGCCTGTGCCGCGCGAAAGAATCGAGCGAGACCTTGGGTAAATACACGGGTGCGGTGTGAAACGAAACCGCTCCGGTCGAGGCTTTCCGCGCCGTCTCCGAGCTTCGCGGGAACCCGCGGCGCCGCTCGGGCCTGCGGCGGCGCGACGGCGCTTTTGTTGCGATTGACGCGGCGGCGCCCGAGGTTGGGCGGAGGTCGAGGCGCAGCGGGGGGAGAGGCGCATGCGCATGCGTTGGATCGTGTTGCTGGCGCTGACCCTGTCGCAGGCGGCGATGGGCTTGCAGTTCCAGTCGGTCCCGGCGCTGGCCGGCCCGCTGGCGGAGCGGACGGGGCTCGACTTCGCCGGGCTGGGGGCGCTGCGCGACGCCGCCGGCGCCGCCGCCGCGCCGCTGCTGGCCGGGGCCGCGATGCTGGCGCTGTGCATCCCGCTCTGGGCCAGGTTCCGGGCGCTGAAGGCGCGGGGATCGGGGTGAAACCGGGCTGAGTCGCCGGATCCGCCCGTCCGCCCCCGGCCCGGAGCCGTAGAAAGTTCCACGCGAGAGGCGCCGGCGCTGAGTCGTCGCGGGTTCTCGCCGGGCTCCGCGCAACAAAGTTTTCCGACCTGGCGTCGCCTGCGCGCCGCCCGCCGGGCGACGGTTTTCCCGTTTGCAACCGTTTGGGTTGCGCCTATCCTCAATGTCAGGAATGCGGACCTAACCCCAGGCAAGGGAGGGAGAGCCATGGCTCCTCTGGACGCTCAGGTCGCGCTCACCGACAAATATCGCGTGAGCCGCGGCGCCGCCCTGATGAACGGGATGCAGGCGCTGGTCAGGCTGGTCATCGAACAGGCCGACGCCGACAAGGACGCCGGCTGGAAGACCGGCGGCTATGTCTCGGGCTATCGCGGCTCGCCCATCGGCGGTTTCGACATGGAGCTGATGCGCGCGAAGGCCGAGCTGGATGAGCGCCGGGTGGTGTTCAACCCCGGCCTCAACGAGGACCTCGCCGCCACCGCCATCGCCGGGACCCAGACGCTGGGCGCCTCCGACGATCCGGAGGTCGAGGGGGTGTTCGCGCTCTGGTACGGCAAGGGGCCGGGGGTGGACCGGTCGCTGGACGCGATCAAGCACGCGGCGCTGGCCGGGGCGACGCCGAAGGGCGGGCTGATGTTCCTGCTGGGCGACGACCCGGTGTCCAAGTCCTCGACCACCGCGCACCAGTCGGAAACCGCGATGATGCATGTGCAGGTGCCGGTGCTCTACCCGGCCTCGGTGCATGAATACGTGCCGCTGGGCCTGCACGGCATCGCCATGTCGCGGCACACGGGGGCGGCGACCTCGCTCAAGATCGTCACCGACACCGCGGATTCGACCGCGACCGTGGCGCTGGACCGCCTGCGGCCGGAGAACATCCAGTATCCCGCCCTGCCGGGTTTCGAGCTGCCCCTGCACAACACCGGAACCCTGCTGCCCTATGTGGCGCAGGAGCGGCGGATGGGCGTGCGGCTTCAGGCCTGCCTCGACTACGCCTACGCCAACCGGCTGAACGAGGCGGTGTTCCAGCCCTCCGGCCCCAAGCGGCTGGGCATCGTCGCGGTCGGCAAGGGCTATGTGGACGCGATGGCGGGGCTGAGGATGCTGGACCTCGACGCCGACCGGGCGGCGGCGGCGGGCATCGGCATGTTCCGGATGCGCATGGTCTGGCCGGTGGAGCCCAGGAGCCTGCTGGAGTTCGCGCAGGGCTACGACCAGATCCTGGTGATCGAGGAGAAGCGGGGCATCGTCGAGGAGGCGCTGGCCCGGATGCTGGTCAACCTGCCGGGTCCGCGCCCGCTGCTGACCGGCAAGCTCGACGCGCAGGGCGCGGCGCTCACCCAGGACTGGGGGGAGCTTCTGCCCGACACCGTGGCCGAGGTGATCTCCCGCGAGGCCTGCGGCATGGGGCTGATCGACGCCAAGCCCCCGGCGCCGCCGCGGCTGACCGGCAACGCGCCGGCCGCGCCGCGCACGCCCTATTTCTGCGCGGGCTGTCCGCACAACCGCTCCACCAAGCTGCCGGACGGCTCGCTGGCGGGCGGGGGCATCGGCTGTCACGCCATGGCGGTGATGCATGACGCGGCCAAGACCCAGATCTTCACCCAGATGGGCGCCGAGGGCATGCACTGGGTCGGGCGGGCCAATTTCGCCGGCCGCAAGCACATGTTCCAGAACATCGGCGACGGCACCTTCACCCATTCCGGGCTGCTGGCGGTGCGCGCCGCCGTCGCCTCGGGCGTGAACATCACCTACAAGCTGCTCTACAACGACGCCGTGGCGATGACCGGCGGCCAGATGATGGAGGGGCAGCCGCTGCCCTCCGACATGGCCAAGCAGGTGCTCTCGGTGGGGGCGAAGCGGGTGGCCGTGGTCTCCGACGACGTGGAGGCGACGAAGGAGACGGGGGACTGGCCCTCGGCCAACGTGTCCTTCCACGACCGGGCCGAACATCTGCTGGTGCAGACCCAGCTGCGGGAGGAGGAGGGGACGACCGTCCTGCTCTACGTCCAGACCTGCGCGGCGGAGAAGCGGCGCCGCCGCAAGCGGGGCAAGTTCGCCGATCCGCCCAAGCGCGTGGTCATCAACCCGCTGGTCTGCGAGGGCTGCGGGGATTGCGGGATCCAGTCCAACTGCGTGGCGGTCAAGCCGCTGGACACCCCCTTCGGGCTGAAGCGGCGCATCGACCAGACCGCGTGCAACAAGGACTATTCCTGCGTGGAAGGGTTCTGCCCGTCCTTCGTGACGGTGGAGGGGGAGGAATCCGACCCGCTGCTGGGCAAGAAGGGCATCCGTCACCAGCCCCCGGAAGAGGCGCTGCCGGAACCCGCCGTGTCGGCCGCCGCCGACTGGGGCGCGCTGATCACCGGGATCGGGGGCACCGGCGTCGTGACCGTGGCCGCCGTGCTGGGCATGGCGGCGCGGCTGGAGGGGCTGCATTCGCTGGCGCTCGACCAGACCGGGCTGTCCCAGAAGAACGGCGCGGTGCAGTCGCATCTGCAGATCGGGCCGCTGCCCATCGACGACCGTCCGGCGCGCGTCGGGCGGGGCAAGGGCAAGCTGCTGCTGGCCTGCGACATGCTGGTGGGCGCGGGGGACGAGGCGCTGGCGCTGCTGGACCCGGTCGAGGGCCGCGCCATCGCCAACGCCGAGGTGGAGCCGCTGCCGGTCTTCGCCAAGGATCCCGACGCGCGCCCCGACGCGGGCGCGCTGTCCACCCGGCTGACCCAGCACCTGGGCGAAAGCCGGGTGATCGTGCAGGACGTCAAGCATCTGGCGACCGCGCTGGTCGGCGACGGCATGGGCGCCAACCTGATGCTGGTCGGCGTGGCCTGCCAGGCCGGCGCGCTGCCGGTGACGGCGGAGGCGATCGAGCGGGCCATCAAGCTCAACGGCGCGGCGGTGGAGATGAACCTCGCCGCCTTCCGCTGGGGCCGCTGGATCGCCCACGATCCGGCCCGGGCCGAGGCGGCGGCGGGGGAGAGGAAGCTCCCCTCCTGGCAGACCGAGGACTACGACGCGCTGATCGCGCGGTTCGAAGCCTACCTGACCGACTACCAGTCCGCCCGCTACGCCCGGAAGTTCCGCGAGGCGCTGGCGAAAGTGGAGGCGGCGGAGGAGGCGCATTGGCCGGGCCGCCGCGACCTGTCGCGGCTGGCGGCGCGGGCCCTGCACAAGTCCATGGCGATCAAGGACGAATACGAGGTCGCCCGCCTGCACCGGCATCCCGACTGGCTGGCTCAGCTCGGCCGGGACTACGCGCCGGACGCCAAGGTCTCCACCTGGCTGGCCCCGCCGATGCTGGCGAAGACCGATCCGCTGACCGGCCATCCGAAGAAGCGCGCCTTCGGGCCCTGGGTGCAGAAGGCCTTCGGGACGCTCGCCGGGCTGAAGGGGTTGCGCGGCACCCCGCTCGACCCGTTCGGGCGGACGGAGGAGCGGCGCTCGGAACGGGCGCTGGTCGGCGAGACCTTCGCGCTGGTCGACCTGGCGGCGGCGAAGCTGTCGCCGGCCACCGAAGCGACCTGCCGGGAGGCGCTGTCGCTGCCGCTGGAGATCAAGGGATTCGGTCACATCAAGGCGGCGAACCAGGCCCGGGTGAAGCCCGAATGGGATCGACTTGTCGCGAATTTGTCTAGCATCGCATGAACTTGGCGGCCCAGCCGCGGCGCCCCGCCGCGGCTGGCCGTTTGTGACGGTCGAAATCGGCCGTTAACGAAAATCGTCCTGAATATCTCTTTGTTCTCAGCGTCTTGGACTGTCATCAAACCTTCGCCGGTTTGAGATTAAAGACGCGGCGGCGGGTGCTACCACCCCGGAAGTTCTCCCTGCGCATCGCAGCGCGCAGGGAGCCGCCCGACGAACAACGGAGAGACCCCGTGAAAGCCACCAACCTCATCGCGCTGGCCGCCGCCGGCATCGTGGCCGCCGGCGCCGCCCAGGCCCGCGACCAGATCGCCATCGCCGGTTCCTCGACCGTGCTGCCCTACGCGTCGATCGTCGCCGAGGCCTTCGGCGAGAACTTCGACTTCCCGACCCCGGTGGTCGAGTCCGGCGGCTCCTCGGCCGGCCTGAAGAAGTTCTGCGAAGGCGTGGGCGAGAACACCATCGACATCGCCAACGCCTCCCGCAAGATCCGCGAGAAAGAGATCAAGGCCTGCGCCGACGCCGGCGTGACCGACATCATGGAAGTCCGCATCGGCTACGACGGGATCGTCTTCGCCTCGCAGACCGACGGTCCGGCCTTCGCCGCCTTCACCCCGACCCAGTGGTATCACGCCCTGGCCGCGCAGGTGGTGGTCGACGGCAAGCTGGTCGCCAACCCCTACACCAACTGGTCCGAGGTCGACGCGCTTCTCCCCGAGGCCGAGATCATGACCTTCATCCCCGGCACCAAGCACGGCACCCGTGAAGTGTTCGAGGAGAAGGTGCTGCTGGCCGGCTGCGAAGAGTCGGGCGCGATGGAGAAGATGGTCGCCACCGGCATGGACAAGAAGGCCGCCGAGAAGGCCTGCATGGCGGTCCGCACCGACGGCCGTTCGGTCGACATCGACGGCGACTACACCGAGACGCTCGCCCGCATCGACGCCAACAAGAACGGCATCGGCGTGTTCGGCCTGGCCTTCTACGAAAACAACACCGACAAGCTGAAGGTCGCCACCATGGGCGGCGTGACCCCCTCCACCGAGACCATCGCCTCGGGCGAGTACCCGGTGTCCCGTCCGCTGTTCTTCTACGTGAAGAAGGCCCATATCGGCGTGATCCCCGGCCTGAAGGAATACGCCGAGTTCTTCGTGTCCGATGCCGTCGCCGGTCCGTCGGGCCCGCTGTCGGCCTACGGCCTCGTGTCGGATCCGGAGCTGGCGGACACCCAGGCCGCCATCGCCGCCGAAGCGACCATGAACTGATCTCCGCCGCGGCTTCGGCCGCGGCATGAAACGACCGGGGAAGGCGGCCGCCCAAGGGCCGCCTTCCTTTTCGCCTAGGAGATCGCCCGGGTCATGAACGCCACGATATTCTTCGTCCTCCTGGTCATCCTGGCCGTCGGAGGGCTGCTTCTCGGCCGCCGCAAGGCCGTCGCGGCCGCGGGCGGCGACGTCAGGCAGCTGCATTCCCTCGTCGCCTATCACGGCTGGAACATGGCGCTGGCCGCCGCGCTTCCGGGCCTCGGCGTGCTCGCCATCGGCGGCTTCGCCTCCACCTTCATCGGCCTGCCCATGGCGGTGATCTTCACCGTCGGCCTGATCGCCGCCGCCGCCGGCGCCGGCTGGGGCTGGATGAAGATCCACCGCGATTTCCGCGCGCGCAACTCGGTCGAGACCATGGTGATGGGTCTGCTGATCGTCGCCGCCTCGGTCGCGATCCTGACCACGGTGGGCATCGTGTTCTCGATGCTGTTCGAGACCGGGCGCTTCTTCTCCCAGTATTCCTGGACCGAGTTCTTCTTCGGGACCACCTGGGCGCCGAACTTCCGCGGCGACTCCGACCTCGGCATGCTGCCGCTGCTGTGGGGCACGCTTTACATCAGCTTCATCGCGCTGGCCGTCGCCGTGCCGATCGGGCTGTTCGCCGCCATCTTCCTCAGCGAATACGCCACCCCCAAGGTGCGCTCCATCGCCAAGCCGCTGATCGAGATCCTGGCCGGCATCCCGACCATCGTCTACGGCCTGTTCGCGCTGATCACCGTCGGCCCGCTGCTGCGCGACTACTTCGCCCAGCCGATGGGCATCGGCGACAGCGCGTCCTCGGTGATGACCGCGGGGCTGGTGATGGGGATCATGCTGATCCCGTTCGTGTCCTCCCTGTCGGACGACATCATCAACGCGGTGCCGCAGTCGATGCGCGACGGCTCGCTGGGACTGGGCGCCACGCCGTCGGAGACGATCCGCTCGGTGATCATGCCCGCCGCGCTGCCGGGGATCGTGGGGGCCATCCTGCTCGCCGCCTCCCGCGCCATCGGCGAGACCATGATCGTGGTGCTGGGGGCCGGCGCCGCCGCCCGGCTCAGCCTCAACCCGTTCGAGGCGATGACCACCGTGACCGTCAAGATCGTGTCGCAGCTGACCGGCGACACCGATTTCGCCTCCCCCGAGACGCTGGTGGCCTTCGCTCTGGGCATCACGCTCTTCGTCCTGACGCTCGGTCTCAACGTCCTGGCGCTCTACATCGTCCGCAAGTACCGGGAGCAGTACGAATGACCGACGCCGCCCTCCCCACCGCCGCCTCCGGGCCTGCGGCGCCGGCGAAGAAGTCGCTTCACGTCCTCGACGCGCGGACCAGGAAGCGCAACGCCGCCGAGCGCCGGTTCCGCATCTACGGCGGCTGCGCCGTGGGCGCCGGCGTGGTCGCGCTGATCCTGCTGCTGATCTCCATCCTCAGCTCGGGCCTGCCCGCCTTCCAGCAGACCTTCCTGAAGGCCGAGATCCAGCTCGACGCCAAGGTGCTCGACCCCGCGGGCGACCGGGACCCCGCGAAGATCGCCAAGGTGCTGACCTTCTCCTACAGCCCGCTGATCAAGGCGTCGCTGACCCGGCTGGCCGAGGACCTGAAGGCCCGCGGCGCAGCCGACGTCACGCCGCAGATGCTGGCCGACATGGTCTCCGGCGCGGCCAACGCCAAGCTGCGCGACTACGTCATCGCCAATCCCGACCAGATCGGCGAGACGGTGGCGTTCGAGTTCCTCACCAACGCCCGCATCGACCAGTATCTGAAGGGCAAGGTGACCCGCGAGAGCGCCGCGCTCGACAGCAAGGTCGACGTGGCCCAGCTCGACGCCGCCGACGCCCTGATCGCCTCCGGCGCGATGGAGCAGCGGTTCAACTGGGACTTCATCACCGCCCCCGACGCGTCCGAGAACCGGCCCGAGGCCGCGGGCCTGGGCGTGGCGCTGCTCGGCTCGCTCTACATGATGCTGATCGTGCTGTGCCTGGCGCTGCCGATCGGGGTGGCCGCGTCGATCTACCTGGAGGAGTTCGCCAAGAAGAACTTCTGGACCGACGTGATCGAGGTGAACATCTCCAACCTCGCCGCGGTGCCCTCCATCGTGTTCGGCATCCTGGGCCTGGCCATCTTCATCAACTTCATGCACCTGCCCAACTCCGCCCCCATCGTCGGCGGCCTGGTGCTGACGCTGATGACGCTGCCCACCATCATCATCGCCACCCGCGCCTCGCTGAAGGCGGTGCCGCCCTCGATCCGGGACGCGGCGCTGGGGGTGGGGGCGTCGAAGATGCAGGCCATCTTCCACCACGTCCTGCCGCTGGCGGCGCCGGGGATCCTGACCGGGACCATCATCGGCCTGGCCCAGGCGCTGGGCGAGACCGCGCCGCTCTTGCTGATCGGCATGGTCGCCTTCGTGCGCGACTATCCCGACGCGCTGCCCGGGGGCCTCTTCGAACCCGCGACCGGCCTGCCGGTCCAGGTCTACAACTTCACCCAGCGGGCCGACCCCGCCTTCGTCGAACGCGCGTCCGGCGCCATCATCGTGCTGCTCGTGTTTCTCGTGATCATGAACCTCGTGGCCATCGTCCTGCGCCGCCGGTTCGAACGCCGGTGGTGAGCCCCATGAACATCAATTCGGAGACGACACGGATGTACGACCACAATCTTGCGAAGTCCGTCGTCGAGAACGACGTGAAGTTCCAGTGCGAGGGCGTGAACGTCTATTACGGTGAAAGCCACGCCATCAAGGACGTGAACGTCGACCTGCTCGACAAGACCGTCACCGCCTTCATCGGTCCGTCGGGCTGCGGCAAGTCCACCTTCCTGCGCTGCCTTAACCGGATGAACGACACCATCGACATCTGCCGGGTCACCGGCGGCATGAAGCTGGACGGCGAGGACATCTACGACCGCAAGGTCGACCCGGTGCAGCTTCGCGCCCGCGTCGGCATGGTGTTCCAGAAGCCGAACCCGTTCCCCAAGTCGATCTACGACAACGTGGCCTACGGGCCGCGCATCCACGGCCTGACCTCGAAGAAGTCGGAGCTGGACGAGATCGTGGAAAGCAGCCTGCGCAAGGCCGCGATCTGGAACGAGGTGAAGGACCGTCTGCACGCGCCGGGCACCGGGCTTTCCGGCGGCCAGCAGCAGCGCCTGTGCATCGCGCGCGCCATCGCCACCTCTCCGGAAGTGCTGCTGATGGATGAGCCGTGCTCGGCCCTCGACCCCATCGCCACCGCGCAGGTGGAGGAGCTGATCGACGAGCTTCGCGAAAGCTTCTCGGTCGTCATCGTCACCCACTCCATGCAGCAGGCGGCGCGCGTCTCCCAGAAGACCGCGTTCTTCCACCTGGGCGTGATGGTGGAATACGACGAGACCACCAAGATCTTCACCAACCCGACCGACCAGCGCACCCAGGACTACATCACCGGCCGCTTCGGCTGAGCCGCGTCCCCGGAAGGAGACCCAGACATGGGCAATATGGATAACGGGCCGCACATCGTCTCCGCCTTCGACGAGGAACTGATGGGCATCCGCGCCAAGCTGGCCGAGATGGGCGGGCTGGCCGAGCAGATGCTCTCCGACGCCATCGAAGGGGTGGAGCGGCGCGACATCGCGCTGTGCGAGCAGGTGATCGGCCGGGACCGCCGGCTCGACCGGCTGGAGCAGGAGACCGAGGAGCAGGTGATCCGGCTGATCGCGCTGCGCGCGCCGGTGGCCTCGGATCTGCGGCTCCTGGTGGCCTCGATGAAGATGTCCACGACGCTGGAGCGCGTGGGCGACCTGTCGAAGTCCATCGCCCGCCGGGGGCTCGACCTCAGCCGCGACAAGCCGCTGCCGATCACCGCCTCCATCGCCCGGATGGGGCGCGAGGCGCAGCGGCAGCTTTCGGAGGCGCTGGATGCGTTCGTGTCCCGCGACGTGGAGGCGGCGATCGCGGTCTGGCGGCGGGACGTGGAGATCGACGCGCTCTACAACGCCGTGTTCCGCGAGCTGATCACCTACATGATGGAGGATCCGCGGACCATCACGCTGGGATCGCACGGGCTGTTCATCGCCAAGAACCTGGAGCGGATCGGCGACCACGCCACGCATCTGGCGGAACTGACCTACTACGTGGCCGAAGGCGAGCCGCTGACCGAGGAGCGCCCCCGCGGCCCGCGCGGCTATGGCGACGGCGGGACGTCGAGCCCGGCGCCCCAGACGGACGCCGGGCCCGACGCCGGCGCCGAGAGCGAAGACTGAGCCCGGCCCCGCCCCTGCGCGCCGCTCCGCGCGCCGGGGCGGGGCGCCGTGGCGGCTGAGAGAAAACCGTTATGACCGCACGCGTTATGGTGATCGAGGACGAGGAGTCGCTTTGCGCGCTGCTCGAATACAACCTCACCCGGGAGGGCTACAAGGTCAGCCTGGTGAGCGACGGGGACGAGGCGCTCTACGCCATCGAGGACGAGAAGCCGGACCTGATCCTGCTGGACTGGATGCTGCCGCATGTCTCGGGCATCGAGATCTGCCGCCAGATCCGGGCGCGCTCGGAGGTGAAGGACACGCCCGTCATCATGCTCACCGCCCGCGGCGAGGAGGACGACCGCATCCGGGGGCTGGAGACCGGGGCCGACGACTACCTGACCAAGCCGTTCTCGATGACCGAGCTGCTGGCCCGGATCCGCGCGGTGCTGCGCCGGACCCGGCCGACGCTGGCCGGCGACGTGGCGACCTTCGGGGACATCGTGCTCGACCGCCAGGCGCACCGGGTGCGGCGGGCGGAGCGGGACCTGCATCTGGGCCCGACCGAATTCAAGCTCCTGGACGTGCTGATGCAGCGGCCGGGGCGGGTGTTCTCGCGCGAGCAGCTTCTGGACCTGGTCTGGGGCCGCGACGTCTATGTGGAGATCCGGACCGTGGACGTGCATGTCGGCCGCCTGCGCAAGGCGATCAACCGGCGCGGCGACCGCGACCCGATCCGCACCGTGCGATCGGCCGGCTACGCGCTGGACGAGACCTACGCGGCCCAGCCGGCCCGGCAGACGGCGCGGGGCTGAGCTTCGGGGCTGACCGGACGGGGCTTGGCCGAATGGGGCTGTGACCGGGCGGGTCTGACCGGATGGGGGCGAGCGGGCGTCGATGACGGCCTGCGGCTGACATGCGGAACACGCCTCCCCGGCGCGGCCCGCGACGGTTCGGCGGGCGGTTCGGCAGGGAGGCGAAAGCGTCGGGCGACGCGCGCCCCGGGCTCGACCCGGGGCCTCCCGCCGCGCGCCGCACGAGGCCCCGGGTCAAGCCCGGGGCGCGCTGTCTCAGTCCCGCGGGACGCGGCGCTCAAGGAACGCGGTCAGCTTTTTCGGGTGGTGCTCCAGGGCTGGAAACTCCGGCAAGGTGGCGAGGCCGAGCGCCATCCGCGCGGAGGTCAGATTGCCAAGATGCATCAGGACCGAGCCGTCGGCCTTGCGACCTGTGGCCTGCCGGCACGCCTGCACGATGTCGACGCGGCGCCTCGGGCGGCCCGCGCGGCGAACCGCGAGGGCTTCTTCGTAGATGCGGTTGGTCTTCGCGTATTCCTCGTCCGTCCAGAGCATCGCCATGATCGCCTCCGCTTCGGTCGCGCAAGCGCCATGCTCGGTCGTGCGATGTTAAAAACCGGCTAAGATTTTCGACGCATCGACGGGAGCGGCGCCCGCGCCCTACCGGCTGGCGTCGAGCACGCTCAGCAGCTTGCGCGGGTAGTGCACCAGCGGCGGGAAGTCGGGCAGCGTCTCCAGCCCCAGCGCGCGGCGGGCGGAGCTGAGGGCGCCGAGATGGGCCAGCATCTTGCCCTCCGCCTCCCTCCCGGTGGCCTTGCGGCAGCGCGCGACGATGTCCTCGCGCAGCGTGCCCTTGCCGTCGCGCCGATGGCTCAGCGCCGCTTCGTAGATGGCGTTGGTCAGCCGATATTCGTTCCTTGTCCAGGTCTCCGACATGCAACCCTCCTGCTTCCTCGCTTGGGGCAGGTGTCGCCCGAATCCGTTTCGGTTCGGTGAAAATCCGAGAGGCTTCAGCGCAGGTTGACCCGCAGCGCCGCGGCGGCGGCGAAGGGGGCCACGGCGGCGGCCAGCAGGGTGACGGCGCCGAGGAACAGCAGCGCCGTCCCCGGCTCCAGCCCCGTGGCCGCGCGGTCGGCGGCCTGGGCCCCGAAGATCAGCGTGGGCACGTAGAGCGGCAGCACCAGCACCGACAGCAGCAGGCCGCCGCGCCGCAGCCCCGCGGTCAGCGCCGCGCCCACCGCGCCGATGAGGCTCAGCGCCGGGGTCCCGATCAGGAGGCTCGCCACAAGGGTTCCCTGCGCCTGCGCGGGCAGGGACAGCATCACGCCCAGCACCGGGGCCACGACCGTCAGGGGCAGGCCGGTGGTCAGCCAGTGGGCGGCGGCCTTGGCCAGCACCGCGGCCTCCAGCGGCAGGGGGCCGAGCGCGATTTGGTCGAGCGCGCCGTCCTCCAGATCCGCCTGGAACAGCCGGTCGAGGGTCAGCAGGCAGGCGAGCAGGGCGCAGACCCACAGCACCCCGGCGGCGATCCGCGCCAGCGCCCCGCCCTCGGGCCCCACGCCCAGCGGGATCAGCAGGGCGGCGAGCATGAAGAAGGCGACGCCCAGCAGCCCGCCGCCGCCCGAGCGGAAGGTGAGGCCGAGATCCCGGCGCAGGAGGGCGAAGGCCGCCCTCATCCCCAGTCCCCGCCGAGGAACGGGTCGGCGGCGGGGGCCGCGGGCGAGGCGGGGGCGTCGCCGGGGGCGGGCATCCGCACCTCCGCCCCCTCGCCGAAGCCGAGGTCGACATGGGTGGCGGCCAGCGCCAGCCCCCCGGCCGCGCAATGCTCCGCCACCACCCCGGCGAAGACCGCGACCGAGGCGGCGTCGAGCGAGACGGTGGGTTCGTCCAGCAGCCAGACCGGCCGGTCGACGATCAGCAGCCGGGCCAGCCCCAGCCGACGCTTCTGCCCGGCGGAGCACCAGTGCGCGGGGTCGTCGGCGCGGCCCTCCAGCCCGAACCGCTCCAGCGCCATGTCGGCGCGGGCGCGGGGGGCGCCGTGGAAGTCGGCCCAGCAGGTCAGGTTCTCCCGCACGCTGAACCCGGGCTTCACCGCGTCGAGATGACCGGCGAGGGCCACGCGCTCCCGCCACGCCTCGCCGTCGCGGGCGAGGTCGAGGCCGTCGAGGGTCGCCCGGCCGGCGGCGGCGGGCGCGAGCCCGGCGAGCACCCGCAGCAGGGAGCTTTTGCCCGACCCGTTCGGCCCGCGCAGGGCGACGGCCGCGCCGGCGCGGACCGCGAAGCCGAGCCCGCGGAAGATCGTGCGTCCGGCGCGTCGGCAGGCGAGGTCCTGGGCCACGAGTTCCATGGCCCGATCCTTAAAGCCGGGGCGCGGGCGGGGGAAGCCGCGCCGCGCCCGCCCGCGGCCCTGCGGCATGACGCCCCGTCGCGCGGCCGGCGGGAAGGCCGGGCCGCAAGCCGCGCTCCGCATTGGCGCGGATGCTTCGCATTCTACCGCATACAGTCGCATACAGCGATTGCATTGCACTGCGAAAGGTCGTATCAGGATCGCACCAAGCCGGTTGCCAGGACCGGCCCGCGTGAAGCCGTCGCCGGGAGGGGCGCTGCGCCCTCCGCCCTCGACGCCGCGATCCGCGGGCCCAGTCGATAAGGAGAACGAGCGTGCCGATCATTGTCGGACAGGACACCGCGGGCGCCCGCCGCGAGCTGACCATCGACGGTCAGACCATCGCCTATTACTCGATTCCCGCGGCCACCGAAGCGGGGCTCGGCGATTTCTCCAAGCTCCCCGCCGCCCTGAAGGTGGTGCTCGAGAACATGCTGCGCTTCGAGGACGGCAAGACCGTCTCCGTCGACGACATCAAGGCCTTCGCCGAATGGGCGGAGAAGGGCGGCGACAACCCGCGCGAGATCGCCTATCGCCCGGCCCGCGTGCTGATGCAGGACTTCACCGGGGTGCCGGCGGTGGTCGACCTCGCCGCGATGCGCGACGGCATCGTGGCGCTGGGCGGCGACGCGGACCAGATCAACCCGCTGAACCCCGTCGATCTGGTCATCGACCACTCGGTGATGATCGACGAATTCGGCAACCCGCGCGCGTTCCAGATGAACGTGGACCGGGAGTATGAGCGGAACATCGAGCGCTACACCTTCCTCAAGTGGGGCCAGAAGGCGTTCAACAACTTCCGCGTGGTGCCGCCGGGCACCGGCATCTGCCACCAGGTGAACCTGGAATACCTCGCCCAGACCGTGTGGACCGACGTGGACCAGGCGGGCAAGGAAGTGGCTTATCCCGACACGCTGGTCGGCACCGACTCCCACACCACCATGGTCAACGGCCTGGCCGTTCTGGGCTGGGGCGTGGGCGGCATCGAGGCCGAGGCGGCGATGCTGGGCCAGCCGGTGTCGATGCTGATCCCCGAAGTCGTCGGCTTCAAGCTGACCGGCTCGATGGTCGAGGGCACCACGGCCACCGACCTCGTGCTCAAGGTCGTGCAGATGCTGCGCAAGAAGGGCGTGGTCGGCAAGTTCGTCGAGTTCTACGGCGAGGGGCTGGACCGCCTGCCGCTGGCCGACCGGGCGACCATCGCCAACATGGCCCCCGAATACGGCGCCACCTGCGGCTTCTTCCCGATCGACGACGAGACCCTGCGCTACCTGCGCACCACCGGCCGCGACGAGGCCCGGATCAAGCTGGTCGAGACCTACGCCAAGGAGAACGGCTTCTGGCGCGGGGCGGATTACGATCCGGTCTACACCGACACCCTGCATCTCGACATGGGGACCATCGTCCCCGCCATCTCCGGCCCGAAGCGCCCGCAGGACTACGTGACCCTGGACAAGGCGGCGGACGAGTTCCTCAAGGTCGTGGGCGAGTATCGCGGCGTCGACATGTCGGCCCGCGCCTCGGACATGGCCGCCGAAGGCCCCGCCCCGGCGGCCGGCGGCGATCCGCGCAAGTCGGTGAAGGTCGAGGGGCAGGATTACGAGCTGCGCGACGGCTCGGTGGTCATCGCCTCGATCACGTCCTGCACCAACACCTCCAACCCCTATGTGATGATCGGGGCCGGGCTGGTGGCGCGCAAGGCGCGGGCGCTGGGCCTGAACCGCAAGCCCTGGGTGAAGACCTCGCTGGCGCCGGGGTCGCAGGTCGTGTCCGAATACCTGGAGGCCGCCGGCCTGCAGGAGGATCTGGACGCCGTGGGCTTCAACCTGGTCGGCTACGGCTGCACCACCTGCATCGGCAACTCGGGCCCCATCGCGCCGGAGCTGTCGAAGGCGGTGTCGGAGGGCGACCTGATCGCCACCTCGGTCCTGTCGGGCAACCGCAACTTCGAGGGCCGGATCTCTCCGGACGTGCGGGCCAACTACCTGGCCTCGCCGCCGCTGGTGGTGGCCTACGCGCTGGCCGGCGATCTGAACGTCAACCTGGCCACCGATCCGATCGGGCAGGGCAAGGACGGGCAGGACGTCTATCTCAAGGACATCTGGCCGACCACGCAGGAGATCGCGGAACTGGTCGAGAAGACCGTGACCCGCGAGGCGTTCCAGAAGAAATACGCCGACGTGTTCAAGGGCGACGAGAAGTGGCAGGCGGTCGCCACCACCGACTCCAAGACCTATGACTGGCCGGCGCAGTCGACCTACGTGCAGAACCCGCCCTATTTCCAGGGCATGGCCAAGACCGCGGGCGAGATCACCGACATCGTCGGCGCCAAGGTGCTGGCGGTGCTGGGCGACATGGTCACCACCGACCACATCTCTCCGGCCGGGTCGTTCAAGGACACCACCCCGGCGGGCAAATACCTGGTGGAGCGGCAGGTGCCGGTGCGGGAGTTCAACTCCTACGGCTCGCGCCGCGGCAACCACGAGGTGATGATGCGCGGCACCTTCGCCAACATCCGCATCAAGAACGAGATGCTGGACGGGGTCGAGGGCGGCTACACCAAGGGCCCGGACGGCGGCCAGACCTCGATCTTCGACGCGGCCATGGCCTATCAGGCCGAGGGCACGCCGCTGGTGATCTTCGGCGGCGAGCAGTACGGGGCCGGCTCGTCCCGCGACTGGGCCGCCAAGGGCACGGCGCTGCTGGGCGTGAAGGCGGTGATCGCGGAGAACTTCGAGCGCATCCACCGCTCCAACCTCGTCGGCATGGGCGTGATCCCGTTCGAGTTCACCGGCGGCCAGACCCGCAAGTCGCTGGGCCTGAAGGGCGATGAGACGGTGACCATCCGGGGGCTGGAGGGCGACCTGAAGCCGCTGTCGATCGTGAAGGCCGAGATCACCCGGGCCGACGGGACGGTTGAGGTCATCGACCTCAAGTGCCGGATCGATACCGAGGTGGAGATCGAATACGTCGAGAACGGCGGCGTCCTGCACTACGTGCTGCGCAACCTCGCCGCCGTCGCCTGACGCGGGGCGCATCGTCGGACAGGGAAGGGCCGCCCCCCCGGGCGGCCCTTTCGCGTTCCGGGGGGCTGGGGGCGCGGCGCCGGCCGGCCCATCGCGCCCGCCCGTGCCGGGCGGCCGCATCCGGCCCGCCCGACGCCCCCTTCGCGGCGGACGGAGGCCGGGCGCGGGGACCCTTGGGGCGGGCGGCGTTAGCGCGGCCTTTACCGGTTCGGTTCATCTATCGCGGCGGGCGTCGCCCGAAGGAATCCCGTCGCGAAAGGCCGAGCCGACAGATGACCCCGCCGAAACCCGCAGACCCGTCCGGCGCGGCGCCGGATCGCGACCGACGCATCGCCGCCCGGCCCGCGGCGGCGCCGCCTGCGCGCGGGGGGCGGGCGCGGCGCGTCGCCGGGCTCGCGGCCCTGCTGGTCGCGGTCGGGCTGGTCGGGCCGCTGGCGGCGCTGGCCGGGCTCGCCGCCGCGCCGGGGGCCGGGGGGGCCGCGGATGCGTCCGGGGGGCCGGTGCTGGCCGTGGCGCCGCCCTGGCGCGACCTCGACGCCATCGCCGACCGGGCCGGCGGCCGGCTGGTCGGGCCGGTCCAGGCTCCCTTCGCCGCCTTCGCGGCCGGGGACGCGCCGGGCTTCGACGACCGTCTCGTCGCCGCCGGCGCCTGGCTGGTGCTGGACGCGAAACGACTCGTCCAACTTTGCGGAGCGGCTGCATGACCAACCTCGCCTCCCTGCTCGTCTCCGCCGGATCCGGCGACGCGGATTCTCTGGCGCTCGCTCAGGCCCGGGCGACGCGGGGCCTCGCCTGGTACGCCTGGGCGCATGCCCCGGTGATGGGGGCGGTGGCGCTGCTGACCGGCGGGCCGGCGGCATGGGTCGCGGGCCTGTCCCTGCTGCTGTCCGCGTTGATGGAGGGGGCGATGCGCGGCGGGCCGGACTCCGCCCGGCCGGCGGTGGCCGTGGCGCTGGTCGGGCAGGCCGCGCTGTTCGCCGCCGCCTTCTCCGGCCATGCCTGGCAGGTCGACACCCACATGTATTTCTTCGCCGTGCTCGCGGCGATCGCCGCCATGGTCGACGTCACGGCCCTGCTCGCCGGCGCGGGCGCCATCGCCGTGCATCACCTGTCGCTGAATTTCGCCCTGCCCACCATGCTTTATCCCGGCGGCGCCGATATCGGGCGCACCCTGTTCCATGCCTGGATCGTGGTGCTGGAAACCGGGGTTCTGGTCGCCGCCGTCTCCGACCGTCGCGCGCTGGACCGCGCGGCGGAGGAGGAGCGCGCCAGAGCGCGGGAGGAGGCGGCGCGCGCCCAGGCCGCCGAAGCCCGCTCCCGCGAGAGCGAGGCGAAGGACGCCCGCAAGCGGGAGGAGATGATGACCCGGCTGGAGGCGGTGTTCGGCGAAACCGTGCGCCGGGGCCTCGCCGGCGACTTCTCGCGCCGCATCGACGACCGGTTCGACGAACCGGTTCTGCAGGGCCTCGCCGACGGGCTGAACCGCCTCTACGATCGGATGGGGGAGGTGTTCGACGATCTCGAAAGCCACCTGGCCGCGCTGGCCGGCGGCGACCTGACCCACGAATCGCGCCGCGCCCGCGACGGGCGGTTCGAGACGGCGCGCACCAGCCTGAACCGCACCTCCGTCGCGCTGGCGGACATGGCGCGGGGCATTTCCGACGCGGTGTCGCGCGCCGACGGGGCGGTGGAGGACATCTCCGCCAGCGCCGGCGCCGCGGCCCGGCAGGCCGAAGGCCAGGCCGCCTCGCTGGAGGAGACCGCGGCGACGATGGAGGAGATCTCGTCCACCGTCGCCTCCTCCGCCGACCGGTTGACCGAGGCCGAGCGCCTCGCCGCCGAAATCACCCGCCGCACCGAAACCGGGGAGGGCGCGGCGCGCGAAGCGGTGGACGCGGTGGCGCGGATCGAGGAGAGCTCGACCAAGATCTCCGACATCATCTCGGTGATCGACTCCATCGCGTTCCAGACCAACCTGCTGGCGCTGAACGCGGCGGTGGAGGCGGCGCGGGCGGGGGAGGCCGGCAAGGGCTTCGCCGTGGTCGCGGCCGAGGTGCGGACCCTCGCCCAGCGCTCGTCGGAGGCGGCCAAGGATATCGCCGCGCTGATCAAGGAAAGCACCGGCCATGTCTCGGACGGGGTGACCCTGGTGCAGCGCACCGGCGATTCGCTCGGACAGATCACCGAGGGCATCGAGCGGCTGGCCCGGGCCATCGCCGACGCCGCCTCCGCGGGGCGGGAGCAGTCGCAGGGCGTGTCTGAGGTGAACCACGCGGTCACTCAGCTCGACGCCGCCACGCAGGAGAACGCGGCCACCGCCGAACGCGCCGCCACCGCGGTCGGACGGCTGCGCGACGACATGGCGGAACTGTCGTCCCATGTCGGCCGCCTGGTGATCGAACAGGCCCGCCGCGGCCGCGCGGCGTGATCGCGGTTTGGAGGTCCGCAGGCGCCCGAGGGATCGGACAAGCCGGGCTGGAGGAGACACGCAGGCTCAGGCGCTCGGACTTTGACGAAGGGCGGGGAGGAACGGTGGGGATGAAAGGGCGTGGATATCGCGCAGGGATGATCGCGCGCACGGGCGCCGCCGCCCTGGCCGGCCTCCGCAGCCGGCCGCCGGCGGAAACCGCGCGCGCCTGGCTTCCGACCGAACCGCGCCCGGCCCCGTCGCCTGTCTCCGTCGACTGGTCCCGTCGCCTGGTCCCGTCGCCTGGCGCCCGATGCCGGTCCCCGATCCTCCGCTGCCCGCCATCCGGGCGCTGACCGGTTCGCAGGCGCCGTGCCCACGCCTCCGGCATTTTTCCGCGCGATCCGGACAAATCGTCGACACGCCCCAAGAAAATCAATGGACCCTGAACGCGTCGGCGCCAAACTGGACGGACCGCCGGCGCCGGGCCCGTGCCGAAACGCACGCCGTCGTCCGCGCGCAACCCTGTTGAAGGAGACGCCATAGAGGAGTTTGCGCATGACCCAGGTCGATCCCGACTTCCGCCGCCAGCTCGAGGGCTGGTCGCTGGCCACCGCCGAAATCACTTACCGCCTGCCGGACGCCCGCTCGATCCTGCAGACCTATCTCTGGCAGGACTACGATCTCGCCCCGGAATTCCCCAAACTACGGGATTTCCTCGCCTTCTGGACACGGGAGCTTGAAGGGCCCCTGCATTCGGTCCGCCTTTGCCATTCGCGCCTGATCGGCGCCCGCGAGGTGAGCTACCGAAACCACGAGGTGCTGCTGCACTGACCGCCCCGCGCGCCGCCTGACCCGGGCGGAGGTCCGGGACAGGCGGCGCGCGCTGCTCGCCGTCGACGCCCTCGCCACCCCATTTCCCCCGCCCTCCCGGCCGCCGCAGACCGGGCCGCCGCCGCCCCCCTCTCCGCGCCGCGCGG
>JAYZWL010000047.1:0-41312 GCA_036154955.1 Pseudomonadota bacterium
TGGACCGCGTCGGGGCGCGAGGCGCAGGCGCTGCTGCGCCGGCTGGGCGCGCCGCCGGTCCGGCTGCGCCTCGCCTGGCCGGGACGCGCCGCGTGGCGGGGGGCCTGGGCCGGCGCGCTGGGCGCGGGCCTGGTCGCCGCGGCGCTGGCCGGACCCGAACTTGTCTGGGGCCCCGAGGCGCGTCCGGCCCTGACCCCCGACGGCTGGGACTGGGCGGCGCTGGCCGCGGTCCCGCTTTGGACCGCGCTGGCCGCCTGGGCCGGCGCGGCCCTCGCCCTGCGCGCCCGGGCCGAGCCGCTTTGACCCCCCGAGTCCCGACACGCCGTGTCCCGACACGCCGGCCCGAACAGGAGAGCCTCGCATGACCCAGATCCGCGGCCTGATCTTCGTGCTGTGGACCTACGGCCTGATGGCGGTCATGGGCCTTGTGTGCGCGCCCTTCGCCGCCTTCGGCCCGCGGCGCTGGACGCTGGCGATCATGCAGGCCTATGTGCGCCTGGAATTCGCCGGCGCCCGGGTCATCTGCGGCCTGCGCACCGAGGTCCGCGGCCCGGTCCCCTCGGGCGAGGTGCTGGTGGCGGCCAAGCACCAGAGCTTTCTGGACATCATGATGCTGACCCTGGCGCTGGACCGTCCCCGCTTCGTGATGAAGCGGTCGCTGGTCTGGGCGCCGGTGCTGGGCTTCTACGCCCGGCGCATGGGCTGCGTGGCGGTGGACCGGGGCGCGGGCGGCAAGGCGCTGCGCGACATGATCGCCGAGGCGGCGGCCGATGCCGAGCCCGGGCAGCTGGTGATCTTCCCGCAGGGCACCCGCGTCGCGCCGGGCGTCGAGGCGCCGTGGAAATCCGGCGTCGCGGGGCTGCAGGAGGCGCTGTCTCTGCCGGTGGTCCCGGTCGCGACCAATGCCGGCCATTTCTGGCCGCGCGTCGGCCTATCCCGCCGGCCGGGCGTGGCGGTGATCGAGTTCCTCGACCCCATCCCCCCCGGCCTGCCGCGGGCGGAGCTGATGGCGCGGCTCAAGGCGGTGATCGAGCCCGCCTCCGACCGGCTGCTGGAGGAGGCGCGGCGGGACTGACCCGCCCCGAAACGCAACGCGCCGCCCCCGATGGGGAGCGGCGCGCGTCGTCGTCGAAGACCCGGATCAGGCGGCGGAGATCATGTCGGCCTGCTTCACGATCACCTCGGCCTGACGCACCGAGGCGAGGTCCACGAGCCGGCCCTTGTAGGTCACGGCGCCGGCGCCGGATTTCGTCGCCTCTTCCATCGCCGCGAGGATCTCGCGCGCTTCGGTCACGGCCTCTTCCGACGGGGTGAAGACCTCGTTGGCCAGCGCGATCTGGTTGGGGTGGATCGCCCATTTGCCGACCATGCCCATGGTGGCGGAGCGGCGGGCCTGGGCGCGGTAGCCCTCGGGGTCGGAGAAGTCGCCGAACGGCCCGTCCACCGGCAGGATGCCATGGGTGCGGCAGGCCGAGACGATGGCCGAGGTCACGTGGTGCCAGGGGTCGGGATAGGACACGGCGCGCGTCTCGGACGAAGCGTCGCCGGCCAGCATGTAATAATTGGCCTGCGTGCCGCCGATGCCGGTGGTGGCCATGCCCATGGAGGCCGCGAAGTCCGCGGCGCCGAGGCTCATCGCCTGCAGGCGGGGGGAGGAGGCGGCGATCTCCTCGACATGGGCGAGGCCGGCGGCGGTCTCGATGATCACCTCCAACGCGATGCGCTTGGTCGCGCCCTTGGCGGCCTCGATGGCCGAGACCAGCGCGTCGACGGCGTAGACGTCGGCCGCGCAGCCCACCTTGGGGATCATGATCATGTCGAGGCGCCCCTGGGTCTCCTCCAGCACCTCGACCACGTCGCGATACCAGAACGGGGTGTCGAGGCCGTTGATGCGCACGCAGACGGTCTTCTTGCCCCAGTCGAGGGTGTTGATCGCCTCGATGATGTGCTTGCGGGCCTGCGGCTTGTCGGCGGGGGCGACGGCGTCCTCGAGGTCGAGATTGATGACGTCGGCGGCCGAGGCGGCCATCTTGGGGTGCAGCTTGGGGTTGGAGCCGGGGCCGAAGAGCTGGCAGCGGTTCGGGCGGGCGGGGGGCGTCGGCTGGACCTTGAAGCTCATCGGGGCGGGGTTCCTTCGCGCAAGGAAATGTCGGGTTCGTCGGGCCGTGGCGTAGGATATTGCCGGGCGCAGGTCAACGCGAGCGCGGCGGCGCCGCATGGAGGGCGCGGCGCCGGGGACGCGGGCGCCGCGCCCGGCCGGACGAGGGCGGCGACGGGACGCCCGCGGCGCGCGGAACCGGGGGCGCCCGGCCGTGGGGCGCGCGTGCGCCGCAGGCAGGGCGCGGGCGGCCGGCGGCGGGAGGCCCGGGTCAAGCCCGGGGCGCCCGTTCGGGGACGCTTCGGACCCGCGCCGCGCCTGCGCTCAGCCCTTGACCCGGTGCGGGCCGGAGAAGTTGCGCTTGCCGATCGGGGCGCCCTTGGCGCGCAGCAGGTCGTAGGCGGTGGTCGCGTGGAAGAACACGTTGGGCAGCGAGAAGCTGAGGATGAAGTTCGGCGCGGTGTAGCTGCGCGAGACCTCGCCCATGCGGAAGGTCACGTCGCGGCCCTCCGCCGCCTCGATCTCCTCGCGCGTCGCGGCCTCGACGGCAGCCTTCGCTTCCTCCACCAGCCCCTTGAGCCCGGCCCAGTCATGGCGGCGCTTGTCGGAGGGCGGGCTGAACTCGCCGGATTTCAGCGCGGCCAGCGCGCCGGCGCTGTGGTGATGCACCGACACGATCTGGAAGCGGAACTTGGCCATGTCCTCGATCAGCCGCAACTCGCACAGCGCGTCGAGATCCTCGCCCTGCGCGGCGAAATGCGTCTCCGCCACGCCCATGAAGTCCGTCACCCCGGCCAGCGCCTGGCGGTAGGTGGCCACGCTGACGTCGTAGAGCGAAACGCCCATTTCCCTGTCTCCTCCCGGATCGCCGCCCCCCGTCCTTGCGCGAGAGTGCGGCAGGGGCCGCGACGGCCGCGGCCCCGAAACGCCTCGCCCCGTTACTGGAGGTCGCCGAAGGCGCCGGCCAGCCGCTCCGTCGCCTCGCGCACCAGCGCGCGCGGCAGGGCGAAATTGAAGCGCATCGTGGTCTCGCCGCCCCGCCCGAAGCCGTCGCCATGGTTGGCGGCGATGCGGGCTGTCTTTTCGACCCGCGCCTGGAACTCGGCCGGTTCCATGCCGGTCCCGGCGAAATCGACCAGCGACATGTAGGTCGCCTCGGGCCAGATCGAGCTGAGGCCGGGGATCGCCTGCACCGCGTCGTGGAACAGCCGCCGGTTGCCGTCGAGATAGACCAGCAGCGAGTCGAGCCACTCGGCCCCCTCGGCATAGGCGGCGGTCGACATCAGCATGCCCATGGAGTTGGGCGAGGCCCCGGCGGTGGCGTGCTTGGCGGCGAATTTCGCCCGCAGCTCCGGATTGGGGATGAACACGCCCCCGGTCATGCCGCCGGCGAGATTGAAGGTCTTGGAGGCGGCGGCCATGATCACCATGCGGTCGGCCTGCTCCGGCGCCGCGACCATCGCCACGGCGTGCTTCGGGCCGCCGGGCAGCACCAGGTCGTGATGCACCTCGTCCGAGACCAGGATCAGGTCATGCGCCTCGCAGAACTGGGCGAGCGCGCGGATCTCCTCCACGCTCCACACCATGCCGCCGGGATTGTGGGGGGAGCAGAACACCACCATCTTCTCCGACCCGTCGAGCGAGGCGGCCAGCGCGTCGAGGTCCATGCGGTAGCGCCCTTCGACCATCGGCATGACCGACTGCACGATGCGGCGGCCGTTGGCGGCGATGATCTTGTGGAAGGCGTGATAGACCGGGGTGAACAGGATGATGCCGTCGCCCGGCGCGGTATAGGCGCGGATGCAGTGCGAGAGGCCGGCGACGAGGCCGTGGGTGGTGGACAGCCAGTCGGTGTCGATCTCCCACCCGTGGCGGGTCTTCATCCAGTTCGCCACCGCGGCGCGGTAGTCGGAATCGTCGCCGTAATAGCCGTGGACGTTCAGCTCCACCGCCTTGCGCAGCGCGGCCTGCACGGCGGGGGGGGCGGCGAAGTCCATGTCCGCGACCCACATCGGAATGCCGTCGACCGGGGAGACGCCGTAGAGCGCCTCCATCTTGTCCCACTTGGAGGAATGGGTGCCGCGGCGGTCGATGCGGGCGTCGAAGTCGAAATCGGTGGGCATTGGGGGCGTCCTCGGGAAGCGTCGGCGGCGTGGGGCCGGGCCGCGCGGGAGCGCGCGCGGGCGGAACCCGTCGGGGTCGACTTAAGCCGGTTTGCCGGCGGGTCGCCAGATGTCATAAGGCTTCCGTAGCGGAATTCGGAGCCGGAGGGCGTCTCCGTCCGGCCCGCGGAACGAGCGGCCCGGGGCCCGGCCGGCGGATTTCGCGGTTCCCGTCGCCGCCTGAGACCGGCGCCCCCGCCGCCTGCGTCGCCGTCGCCGCGCGCCGCGGGCGGCCGGGCTCCGGGACCGCGACGGTCGCGCGGCGCCCGCGCGCCCGTTTCGGCTCGCGGCGCCCGCCCCTCCCGCGGCTCCGCGGCCGCTTGACCGCGCCCTCGCCGCCGCATACTTCCCGGCGCATGAGCATCCGTCCGATCCTGATCCACCCCGATCCCCGCCTGAAGAAGGTCGCCGCGGCCTTCGAGGGGGTCGACGACGCCACGCGCAAGCTGATCGACGACATGCTCGACACCATGTACGACGCCCCGGGCGTCGGCCTGGCCGGGCCCCAGATCGGGGTGATGAAGCGCGTCTTCGTCATGGACGTGGCCGGCAAGGACGAGCCGCCCGCCCCCCTCGCCATGATCAATCCCGAGATCGTCTGGGCGTCGGAGGAGACCTCGTCCTACGAGGAAGGCTGCCTCTCGATCCCCGAGATCTATGAGGAGGTGACCCGTCCCGCGAAGGTGCGTGTGACGTTCCTCGACCGGGACGGCGAAGCGCGGGAGGCGGAGTTCGAGGGCCTCGGCGCGACCTGCGCCCAGCACGAGATCGACCATCTCGATGGCAAGCTGTTCATCGACTATCTCGGCGCGGTGAAGCGCAGCCTGATCACCCAGAAGATGAAGAAGCTGAAGCGGGAGCGGGCGAAGGAGGACGGCTGAGCCGTCGCCCCCTCCCCTCACCCCCTCCCCCCGACAGGAGCCCCGCCCATGCGCCTCGCCTTCATGGGCACGCCCGATTTCTCGGTTCCCGTGCTGCGCGCGATCGTCGACGCGGGGCACGAGGTCGCCTGCGTCTATTCCCAACCGCCCCGCCCCGCGGGCCGGGGCAAGAAGCCCCGCCCCTCGCCGGTCCACGCGGCGGCGGAGGCGATGGGGATCGAGGCGCGCACCCCCGTCTCCCTGCGCGGCGAGGCGGAGCAGGCGGAGTTCGCGGCGCTGGATCTCGACGCCGCGGTGGTGGTGGCCTACGGGCTGATCCTGCCCCGCCCGGTGCTGGACGCGCCCACCTTCGGGTGCTGGAACGTCCACGCCTCGCTGCTGCCGCGCTGGCGGGGGGCCGCGCCGATCCAGCGCGCGGTGATGGCGGGCGACGCCGAGACCGGGGTCGACGTGATGCGGATGGAGGCCGGGCTCGACACCGGGCCGGTGCTGGCCGAGGCGCGCACCCCGATCGGGCCCGCCGACACCGCCGGCGACCTGCATGACCGGCTTTCGGCGATGGGCGCGGCGCTGATGGTCGACGCCCTGCCCCGCATCGCGGCCGGCGAACAGGGCGCGCCGCAACCGGAGACGGGCGTGGAATACGCCGCCAAGATCGACAAGGCCGAGGCGCGGATCGACTGGACCCGCCCGGCGGAGGCGCTGGACCGGCTGGTCCGCGGCCTCGCCCCCTTCCCCGGCGCCTGGACCGGGCTTGCGGGCGAGCGGATCAAGATCCTGCTGGCCCGGCCCGAACCGCGGCCGGCGGGAGGCGCCGCCGCCCAGCCTGGCGAGACGCTGGACGACGCGCTGCTGGTGGCCTGCGGCGATGGCGGCGCGCTGCGGATCACGCGCCTGCAACGGGCCGGCAAGTCGGCCCAGGACGCGGACGCCGTGCTGCGCGGGCTGTCGGTTCCGGCCGGGACGCTTCTGGGCTGAGCGGACGCCCGCCTCCGACCGCTCGCAGGAGGCCCCGGGTCAAGCCCGGGGCGCGCGCGCCCCGCGGACGCGGCGGTCTTTCGGGCGGCCCGCGCGGACGCTCCCTCGCCTCCCCCATCTCCCCCGCCGAAAAAAGACGCCCCCGCGCCGGCGGGGCGGCGCGGGGGCGTCGTCGTCGCGATCGGGCGCGGGAAGGGCGGAGGGCGACGCCGGCTGGGGGACCGGCGGTCGGGCTCCGCGTCCCGCGGCGGCTCAGGCGGCGGCTCGGGCGACGGGGCGCCGGGCGCGCCTGCGCAGGGCGCCGAGGCCGATCAGCGACGATCCCAGCAGCAGCAGGGGCGCGGGCGCCGGCACCGCCGCGTCGATCGCGGACCCGCCGGCGGGCACGCCCGAAGAGGGCTTCCCGATCGTCGGCAGGCCGGCCGCGGCGCGGAAGCCGTCGATCGAATAGGTCAGGTTCTCACCATGGGTGAAGTTCAGCGCGAGATAGAGCGACCCCAGGAAATCGTCCGGCAGGGTCAGCGTCAGGCTCTGTTCCCGGGTCGCCCAGTCGAGCTGGATCTGCGGGTCGACGCGGACGCCGTCCCACTCGTAGCGGAAGGCGGAGTCGCTCCACAGCGCCACGCCGCCGGCGGAATAGGAATAGCCGATACCCGAGGGGGCGGAGAAGGACAGGGTCAGCGTGTCGCCGCCCTCAAGCCCGGAGAACAGGAAATAGTCGTCCGAGCTGTTCCCGCCGACGCCGGTGATCGAGGTGACGTCGGTCCCCACCAGGGTCGGCGCGCGGAAGTCGGCGCTGAACTCGCCGCCGGTCACGTCGTATTCGTTGAGCGTGGTCGCGGAGGCCGGAACGGCGGAGAGAGCGAAAGCGGCGACGGCGGCCAGGCCGGCCGCGCCGAAAAAGCGAAGCATGGTCATGTCGGTTCCCCAAACGGTCCGGAGCCCCCTCCGGACCCGTCAGGCTGCTGTCGGCGACATCGCCGCGGCCCCTCCTGACGTGCACGTCACTTAAGGGGGGCGACTGCGAATCGCAAGATTCGCATTCATGCAAATTCGTGAAAGCTGCGTTGCGTTTCCGTTAACCGCGCCGCCCGAGCAGCGCGGCGAGACCGCGCGCCAGCCGTCCCCCGGCCGGGCGGGGACGGGGGGGCGGCGCGGCCTCGGCGCGGGCGCGGGCCTGTTCGGCCAGCACCGCCGCGCCCTCGGGCCAAAGCGACAGGGCGCCCTCGGCCTCCGGGTTCTCGGCGACGATCTCCCCGTAGTCGCGGCCGTTATAGCTGTTCTCGAAGCCCATGCCGCGGAACAGGCGGGCGTCGGCGGCGAAGGGATGCTCCAGCATCGCCCGGAAGGCGGAGGCGGCCTCGGCCCCGGTCAGGCGCAGACCCAGCGCCGCTTCGCCGAAGCCGTCGGCCATATCCCGGCAGAAGGCCACCGCCCCGGCATGGCAGGCGCGGGCGAACGCGGCCCGGCCGCGCTCCGCCTCCGCGTCGGTCAGCTCCGCCGCCGGCTTGCCGTCCGCCCCCCGACGCGCGCGCAGGAAGGAGCCCGCGTCGTTGAGGAAGGCGACCTCGTAGAGGATCGAATGCCCGAAATAGCCGTGGTCCCGGCTTGATTTCGGGTCGAGCCGGTCGAGCAGGTAGCCCGCGGCGCCCCCGGACTCGGCGTCGGGGATGTTGGCGCGGATGCCCTCGAAGGTCGCGAAGTAATAGCCGCGCAGGCCCGGCGCGCCCAGCAGGTCGCGCAGCCCTTTCTGCAGGGTGCCCCGATGGCCGATATCGACCACCGCGCCGCGGGCCGCCTGCGCCGCGCCGACCCCGCATTCGGCGTAGAAGGCCAGCAGGTCCTCCCGCTCGTCCGCCGCGTGGTCGAGGATCTTCGCGGCCACCGCCGGTTCGGCGAGGAGGGCGGCGAGCCGGCCGCGATCCTCCCGCCACACCACCTCGTCGGCGAGGTCGAGGCCATGGGCGGCGAGCGCATGGGCCGGCAAGGTCTCGGGCGCGATCCCGAAGCGGTTGCGCAGCAGCGCGCCCAGCGGCATGGGCGCGAAATTCGCCTCCAGCCGCGGGGCCAGGTCCTCCGGCCCGCGCAAGGTGGCGACGCCCAGCGCCCGGCGGGAGGCGAGCAGGTAGCTCGACGGCGGCGCCTCGGGGTCGAGCGCGGCCAGCACGTCGTAGCAACGCCGGACGATGTCGCCGTCCCGGCTGAGGAACAGCAGGTCCGACACCCCGTCGGCCCGCGCCCGGCGGCGCAGCCAGTTGGCCAGTCCGAAGAACATCGGCCCCAGCACCGCGTAGCCCAGCGTCTCCGCCTCCCCCTGGGAGAAGCCGGGCGCCCCGCGCCGAAAGGTTCCGGCCACGCGCCGCGCGGTCAGGCCCTTGACCGCGGCGACGGCGCGGGGGTCCTCGATCCGGTCCCAGATCGCGGGCAAGGGCGAGATGCGCCGGGCGATGTCGGCCGTCGAGCGCATGTGGAACACCGCGAGCCCCGCGTCCCGCGCCGGCCGCAGGTCGGTGCGCGGGTTGTCGCCCATGTGCAGGATCTCCGCAGGCCGCCGGCCTTCGGTGGTCAGCACATGCTGGAAGAGCTTGCCCGATTTCTTGGTCACGCCGTGTTCGGAGGAGCAGTAGAGCGCGTCCCACCCCTCGTAGCCGCACTGGCGCAGCAGGCCCGCCACGAAGTCCGGCTCGAAATAGGTGTCGGAGACCAGGATCACCCGCTTGCCCTGCGCCTTCGCCCGCTCGAACGCCGCGCGGCCGATGGGGCGGGGGCGGATCAGGCGGCGCTCCCAGTCCAGTTCGCGCGCCAGCAGGGTTTCGACCTGCGCGGAGGTCAGGCCATGGGCCCGGCCGATGGCCTCGTAGCGGGCGCGAAGGGTCACCTCCTCCCCCACCACGTCGCCGGCGGCGACGGCCTCTTCGGCGGCGGTCAGGCGGGCGCGGGCGAAGTTGGGAAGCTGGCCGCCCAGCTGCTCCCGCGCCGGATCGGCGAGGAACAGGAACAGCTGGCCGGGACGCTCCACCAGCCGCTCGATCAGCGTCTCGAACACGTCGAGCGAGATCATGTCGGCCTCGTCGACCGCGGCGAACATCGCGTCCCGCGCCCGCAGGGTGTTGGCGAAGCCGGTGAAATCGGGCTCGGCCGGGGGCGGCGCGGCCTCCGGGGCCTCGGGCGGCGGCGCGTCCGGGTCCGGCGCCCCCGCGCGCGGGGCGCCGAGGCGGGAATTGGCCAGGGTGAAGCGGTCGGCCTCCACCTTGTCGATATGCCGATAGCTCCAGTAGAAGCCCAGCATGTCGCGGATCTTGTCCTTGGGGTCGAGGAACGCGACCTTCGGCGCGTCCGCCGCCACCCGCATCAGCGGGGCGAGCGCCGCGGCCCAGAAATGCGGGCTGACGAAATCCTGGCAGATCGAGTGGAACCGGCCCGGCTGCGACGGGTCGGAAAAGTCCACCACCGGCCGGTGCAGCAGGGTGACGGGCTTGTCGAAATAGACCGCTTCCTGCGCCACGGAGGACGATATCGTCATCACCTCCGCCAGATCGGGCGAGGACAGCAGGTGATAGACCGGGTGGCGCGACAGCTCCGCCTTGGGGTGGGAGGCGACGAAATCGAGCACCGCCTCGTCGCCCGTCCGCTCGAACGGGTGGCGCTGATAGAGAAGCTGCGAGGACCGGCGGGCGAGCGCCGAGAAGTCCTCGCGGAAATCCAGCAGGTTGAGCATTCGCCCGTCGCGGCACACGGACTTGTCCACCATCCGCTGCCCGACGAAGACCGAGGCGCCCGGCTCGATCCGCGGCTCGGCCTTCTTCCAGCCCTTGTAGGTCTGGATGCGGATGCGGTCGGCGTAGAGGAAGAACTGATCCTCAGGCACGTGGAAGGCGGCGAAGGCGGCGTGAACCTCCGCGTCCGAGGCGCGGAAGCCGAAGAGAACGTCGTCGTAGAAGCGGACCGGGTGCAGCCAGACGTCGACCCAGGGCGCCCCGATGCGGTGGAGCGCGTGGCGGGTCTGGGCCGACATCTCGTAGCCCACGACGAGGGTGGAGGCGTCGAGCCCGCAGCGCACGAGATAGTCCAGCGTGGCGTCGGAGATCCGGGTCTCGTCGAACCAGAACTGGGTGGCGTAGGGGTCGAGCGGGATGTCCGACAGCTCGAACGCCCGGGCGCGGGAGAAGGCGACCGCCTCCCCCTCGCCCGAGATCAGCGCGCGCACCGGCAGGCCCGTGGCCCGCGCGATGGGGCGGGAGAACAGGTCCTTCATCCAGCGCAGGTTGGACCCCTGCTCCGCCTCCGAGGTCATCAGCGGGTCGGAGGCGATGGCGACGGAGGTTATGGGGGTCCTGGCGGCGCGGCGAACGGGGGCGGCCGCCACGGGATCAGGGTCGGCGGACGCCTCGGCCCGGCCGGACGGATGGTCCTGGCGTGCGGGGTCTGGTCCCCGGTCCGTCATGCCCGTTGCGGTCCCTCGGGTTGCGCGTGCGTTCAGCCTAGCGCGGTTGATCCCGCATTGCGACCGGGCTTGCAAGGCGCCGCCGGGGGCGGGCCGGGGCGGCGGGCTGCGGCGGATCAGCCTCGGGCGTGGCCGGCGGCCTTCGCCCGGCGCCCGGCCCGGGCGCGTCCCGCCGCCAGCAGCGCCGCGAGCCCGAACCCCATCAGCAGCCCGCCCGCCGGCAGCGGCACCGCGGACAGGGCGGCGGCGGGCGCGCCCGGGGGCGGGGTCGGCGTCGGGGTCGGGGCCGCCTCCGGCCCGCCCGCGCCGGCCGGCGCCGCGGTCGCGATCCGCAGGTCGTCGAGGTAAAGCCAGTCGTAGCCGCCCAGGCTGCGCAGTTCGAGGCGGGAGATGCCGCCGCCCACCGCGGCCTCCGCCTCCTCCGCGTCGACGGCGACGGCCAGCCGGCCGGCCTCCGCCCCGGTTCCGCCGCTGGCGGGGCTTTTCGCGGCGTCGAAGCCGGGGACGACGGTCTCGCCGATCAGCGCGCCCTCCGCGTCATAGGCCATGACCAGCCAGTCGGCGTTGGCCGCGGCCCAGACCGCGTCCACGGCGATCGCGGGGGTCTCGAAGTCGATGACCAGGCCGTAGGGCCAGGCGAGATCGCGGGTGGAGACGGCCATGCCGCTCGCCCCCCAGGCGCCGACGCCCAGATCCTCCAGCCCCGCCGCGCCGCCGGTCCCGCCGGGCAGGCTCGGGTCGTAGCCGGGCATGACCGCGGCGGGGGAGAGGGCGCGCAGGCTGGCGAAGCCCGCGTCCACGCCGGTTCCCGCGGCCGAAGCGTCCTCGAACCCGGTGGAGGGGCCGGCGGCGAGCGATGCGGCCCAGGCCGCGTCGCCCGGGTCGATCAGCGACAGCGCCGCGGCCGGACCCGTCGCCGCCGAAAGGACCAGCGCCAGAACGGCGGCCGGCCAGGCCCGCGCGGCGGCGCAGGCGCGACCGGCAAGGCGGGAAGGGACGGCGTGGGACGAAACCGGCATGACGAACGCTCCGAGAGGCTGCGAACCGTAGGCGTCCGCATTAGCCGGGTCGCACGCCCCCGGTCCACGCAATCACGAAGCGTTAAGCACGATAGTCCCGAGTTGAACCGCATGTCCGGTGAATACTTCGGGTTAACCCGCCGCCCCGCCCTGGCGCGGCCTTCGCGCCACGCCCGGACCGCGTTCCCCGACGGCCCGGCGCGCGCCGGACGGCAAATGCTTGCGTCGACCCCGTGCGAGGGTGTTGTGTCGCGGAACCGTCCCGAACCGCCCCCACCCTGCCGAGGAGCGCGGCCCCCCGATGACCCGATCCCCCCGACCCGTCCCCGAAACCGTCCCTGCGGCCGCCCCCCCCTCCGCCCCGCGCCGGGAGATCCGCTGATGGTCGCCCGCGTCGTCCCCGTCGATCCGTTCGACCTGGTGGTGTTCGGCGCCACCGGCGACCTCGCGCGGCGCAAGCTGATCCCGGCGCTCTATCACCGCATGCATGACGGTCAGGCGCCCGAGGGCGCGCGCATCGTCGGGGCGGCGCGGGCGGACCTTGACGCTGACGGCTACCGGCGCATGGCGGACGCGGCGCTGGACGAGTTCGTGGCCCCCGCCGATCTCGACCCCGCCAGCCGCGAGGCGTTCCTGCGCGCCATCGACTACGTGCCCGTCGACATCTCCGGCGAGGACGGCTGGAAGGCGCTGGGCGCGGCGCTGCCCGACCCGGCCTCGCCCCGGCCGCGCGCCTTTTACCTCTCGCTCGCCCCCCGCTTCTTCGGCCCCGCCGCGGCGCGGGTGAAGTCCGAGGGGCTGACGGGGGCCGAGGGCCGGATCGTGATCGAGAAGCCCTTCGGCCACGACCTCGCCTCCGCTCAGGCGCTGAACGCCGCGCTGGCGGGGGCCTTCGATGAGCATCACGTCTACCGGATCGACCACTACCTGGGGAAGGAGACGGTGCAGAACCTGATGGCGCTGCGCTTCGCCAACGCCCTGTTCGAGCCGCTGTGGAACGCCCGCCATATCGACCATGTGCAGATCACCGTGGCCGAAAGCGTGGGCGTCGAGGGCCGCGGCCCCTACTATGACGGCGTCGGCGCGATGCGGGACATGGTGCAGAACCACCTGCTCCAGCTTCTGTGCCTGATCGCGATGGAGCCGCCGGCGCATTTCGAGCCCGACGCGGTGCGCGACGAGAAGGTGAAGGTGCTGCGCGCGCTGGCCCCCCTGTCCTCGCCCGACGACGTGGTGCGCGGGCAATACGCGGCCGGCCCCGCCTCCGCCTCCTATGCCGAGGACGCGCAGAGCCCGGCCAGCCGCACCGAAAGCTACATCGCGCTCAAGGCCGAGGTGGCGAACTGGCGGTGGTCGGGCGTGCCCTTCTACCTGCGCACCGGCAAGCGCCTGCGCGGCCGGATGTCGGAGATCGCGGTGGCGTTCAAGCCGGCCCCGCACTCGATCTTCCCCGGCGGCGGCAAGGTGGGGCAGAACGTGCTGGCGATCCGGCTGCAGCCGGACGAGGGCATCACGCTGGGCATGACCATCAAGGATCCCGGCCCCGGCGGGCTGCGGCTGGCGCCGGCGGTGCTGGACATGACCTTCGCCGAGGCGATGAGCGAGAAGGACAGCCTGCGCATGCCCGACGCCTATGAGCGGCTGGTGATGGACGTGATCCGCGGCGACCAGACCCTGTTCATGCGCGGCGACGAATGCGAGGCGGCCTGGTCCTGGGTGGATCCGGTGATCCGCGCCTGGGAGGACCGGGGCGACCGGCCCGCCGCCTACGATCCGGGATCTTCCGGCCCCGATGACGCCCTCATGCTGCTGCACCGTGACGGGCGCAGATGGAGGGAGATCGCCGCATGACCCTGACCCCTGAAATCGAGACCTACCCCACCCGGGAGGCGCTGATGGAGGGCCTCGCCGACAGGCTGGCCGCGCGCCTCAGGGCGCTGACCGCCGCGGGCCGCGCCCGCATCGCGGTTCCCGGAGGGACCACGCCCGCCCCGATGCTGACCCGGCTCGGCGCCGCCGCCCTGCCTTGGGAGCGGGTGGCGGTGACGCTGACCGACGAACGCTGGGTTCCGCCGTCCTCCGACCGCTCCAACCAGAAGCTGCTGGCCGGCACGCTCTTCGCCGGCGCCGCCGCGGCGGCGGAGTTCGTGCCGCTTTATGGAGGGGCGGGGGAGCCGGACGACGCGCTGGGCCCGGTGGCGGCCTCGCTGAGCTCGCTGTGCCTGCCGCTCGACATCGCGGTGCTGGGCATGGGGGAGGACATGCATACCGCCTCGCTGTTCCCCGGCGCGGTGGGGCTCGCCGCCGCGCTCGCCCCCGACGCGCCGCCCGTGGCGGTGATCCGCGCCGCGGGGGCGGGGGAGCCGCGGGTGACCCTGACCGCCCCGGTGCTGGCCGGGGCGGGAGAGCGGCATGTGCTGATCGCGGGCGCGGGCAAGCGCGCCGCGCTCGACCGGGCGCTGGCGACGGCGGAGACGGCAGACGCCCCGATCCGCGCCGTTCTGGCGGGCGCCGTCGTCCACTACGCCGACTGACCCACCCGGCCGGGCGCGCGCGCCCGGCCGGGACCCGAACGCCGACTGAAACCCGCCCGCGGCCCCCTCCCGCGGGATGAGACGGAGGCAAGGCTCATGCATTCCACCATCCGCGCGGTGACCGACCGCATCGTCGAACGCTCCGCCCCCCTGCGCGGCCCCTATCTGGACCGGGTGGCCCGCGCGGCGGAGGCCGGGCCGGCGCGCGCGCATCTCTCCTGCGGGAACATGGCCCATGTCGCGGCCGCGGCGGGCCAGGACAAGCCGGCGGTGGCGGGCGAGCGGGGCGGCAATATCGGCATCGTCACCGCCTACAACGACATGCTCTCGGCCCATCAGCCGTTCGAGCGGTTCCCCGCCATCCTCAAGGCGGCGGCGCGGGAGGCGGGAGGCACCGCGCAGGTGGCGGGCGGGGTGCCGGCGATGTGCGACGGGGTCACGCAGGGCCAGCCGGGGATGGAGCTGTCGCTGTTCTCCCGAGACGTGATCGCGCTGTCGGCCGGGGTGGCGCTGAGCCACAACTGCTTCGACGCGGCGGTGTTCCTCGGGGTCTGCGACAAGATCGTGCCGGGGCTGGTGATGGCCGCGGCCACCTTCGGCCATATCCCGGCGATCTTCGTGCCGGCCGGGCCGATGACCTCGGGCATGCCCAACGACGAGAAGGCGAAGGTCCGCCAGCAATTCGCCGCCGGCGAAGTCGGGCGCGACACGCTTTTGCGGGCCGAGATGGCCTCCTATCACGGGCCGGGCACCTGCACCTTCTACGGCACGGCGAACACCAACCAGATGCTGATGGAATTCATGGGCCTGCACCTGCCGGGCGCGAGCTTCGTGAACCCCGGCGACCCGCTGCGCGACGCGCTGACCCGGGCCGCGGCCCGCCGGGCGCTGGAGATCACGGCCTCGGGGAATGAATTCACGCCCGCGGGCCATGTGCTGGACGAAAAGGCCTTCGTGAACGGCATGGTCGGGCTGATGGCCACGGGCGGGTCCACGAACCTGCTGCTGCACCTGGTGGCGATGGCGCGGGCGGCGGGGGTGGCGATCGACTGGCGTGACATGGCCGAAATCTCGTCCGTCACGCCGCTGATGGCGCGGGTCTATCCCAACGGGCTGGCGGACGTGAACCACTTCCACGCCGCGGGCGGGCTGCAATTCATGATCCGGGAGTTGCTGGGCGCGGGCCTGCTGCACGAGGATGTGCGCACCGTCGCCGGCCCCGGCCTCTCGCGCTATGCGCAGGAGCCGAAGCTCGTCGACGGCGAGGCGGTGTGGGGCGAGGGTCCGGCGGAGACCGGGGCCGAGGGCATCCTGCGGCCGCTGTCCAACCCGTTCCAGCCGACCGGCGGGCTCTCGGTGCTGGGCGGGAACCTCGGCCGGGCGGTGATGAAGGTCTCGGCGGTGAAGCCGGAGCGGCGGGTGGTCGAGGCGCCCTGCCTCGTCTTCCACGACCAGGAGAGCGTGAAGCAGGCGTTCCGGGAGGGCAAGTTCGACCGCGACGTGGTGGTGGTGGTGCGCTTCCAGGGGCCGAAAGCCAACGGGATGCCGGAGCTGCACTCCCTGACCCCGCCGCTCGGCGTGGCGCTGGACCGCGGCCACGCGGTGGCGCTGGTGACGGACGGGCGCATGTCGGGGGCCTCGGGCAAGGTGCCCTCGGCGATCCATGTGAGCCCCGAGGCCGCGGATGGCGGCCCCATCGCGCGGCTGCGCGACGGGGATGTGGTGCGCGTGGACGCCGAGGCCGGGACGCTGGAGGTGCTGGTCGACGCCGCCGAATTCGCCGCCCGGACGCCGGCCGCGCCCGACCTGTCGGCCAACGCCCATGGCATCGGGCGGGAGATGTTCGCGGCCTTCCGCGACGTGGTCGGCCGGGCCGAGACCGGCGCCGCGGTGGTGGTCTGACCGCCATGCCCGCCCGGCCTCGCCACGCCTGCGCAGCCCTCGCCCGGCCCGGCCTGGCGCCGCCGTCGCCCCCGCGGCGCGGGCGCGCCCTGCCCGCCCTCGTCCGGGCCGTCGCGCCGCGCCTCCGCCGCGCGCCCCGCGGCGCGGGCGGAGCGGCGCGCCGACCCGGACGCGAGCCGTGACCGGGCGCCCACGCCGCCCTGAACCCGGGGCGCCCGGCCGCGCCGCCGCCCCTGCCCGACCGTTCCCGCGAAGGAGCCCGACATGACCGCCCCCATCGCCGTCGCCGACCTGTGCGCCCTCGCCCCGGTGATCCCGGTGCTGATCGTCGACGACCTCGCCGCCGCCGCGCCGCTGGCGAAGGCGCTCTCCGACAACGGGCTCAGGGCGCTGGAGATCACGATGCGCACGCCCGTCGCGCTCGACGCCATGCGGGCGATGGCCGATGCGGCGCCCGAGGCGGTGGTGGGCGCGGGCACCCTGCGCACCCCGGCCGACGTCCGGGCCGCGGTGGCGGCGGGGGCCCGGTTCGGGGTCTCGCCCGGGCTCACCCCCGCCATCGCCGACGCGGCGGCGGAGGCCGGGCTGCCGCTGCTGCCCGGCGTCGCCACGCCGTCCGAGGCGATGGCCGCCGCCGACCGCGGTTTCGAGCATCTGAAGTTCTTCCCGGCCGCGGCGAATGGCGGCCCCTCGGCGCTGGGGGCCTGGGCCTCGCCGCTGGCGGGGCTGAAGTTCTGCCCCACGGGCGGGGTCACGCCGCAGACCGCGCCGGAATGGCTTTCGCTCAAGAACGTGGTCTGCGTCGGCGGGTCGTGGATGGCGCCGGCGAAGCTGGTCGCCGCCGGCGCGTGGGAGGAGATCGGGACCATGGCGCGGGCCGCCGCGGCGCTGAAGGCGTAAGGCGCGGGCCCCCCGCAGCGCGCCGGCACGAGAAAAGGGCGAGGCCGGTGTCCCGGCCTCGCCCTTTCTTGTCCTTGCACTTGCGCGGAGGCGCGCCGCTCAGCTCAGCGCGCCGGCGGCGTCCAGCGCCTCGATCTTCGCGGCGTCGTAGCCGAGGATCCCGGACAGCACCATGTCCCGGTCCCGCCCGAAGGTCGGGGCGGGCCGCGCCACGCGGGCGGGGGTGTCGGAGAGGTCCATCTTGCACTTCTCCACGATCACCTCCCAGTCATAGCCGGGCACGGTCACGAAATGCCCCTGCTCGGCGATCTGGGCGTCGTGCATCAGGTCCTTGGCGGTCGCCACCACATAGGCCGGCACGCCCACCGCCTGCAGCGCCGCCTCGGCGTGCTCGGGCGAGCGGCCGGCGGTCCATTCGGCGATGCGCAGCTCCAGCGCGTCCTCGGCTTCCTTGCGGCCCTCCAGCGTGGCGTAGGCGGGATCGGCGGCGAGCGTCCCGCCTCCGGCGCCGTCGATCACCCCGGCCAGCGCCTTCCACTCCGCGTCCGAGCGGACGGCGATGGCGACGAAGCGGGGATCCTCCCCCTCCGGCGTCAGCGAGGGGAACACGCCATGCGGGGCCATCTGCGGATCGCGGTTGGCCTCGGCCTTGGCGACCCGGCCGGTGGCGGCGTAGTCGGCGATGGCGGGGGCCAGCATCTGCATCCCGGCCTCGGCCTGGGCGATGTCGAGCCAGCAGCCCTCGCCCGAGCGCCTGCGCCAGTCCAGCGCCGACAGCAGCGCCGCCAGCCCGAAGCGGGGGCCGACATAGTCGGTGTAGGGCCCGTAAGGCCCGATCGGCAGCCCGTCCAGCGGCCCGACCAGCCCCTGATAGCCGGCCATCGCCGCGCCGATGTTGCCGAAGCCCGCCAGCGCCATCCACGGCCCCGACTGGCCCATCAGCGAGGTGGACAGCATGATGAGGCCCGGGTTGATCTCCCGCAGCGCGTCGTAGCCCAGCCCCCAGCGCTTCATCTGGCCGGGCGCGAAGCTCTCCACCACCACGTCGGCCCATTTGACCAGGTCGCGCACCACGTCGCGCCCCTGCTCCTGCGCCAGATCCAGCGTCAGGCCGAATTTGGAGGCGTTGCAGTTGCCGAACAGCGAGGACTTCTGCGGGTCCTGCACGGCCCCGTAGAACGGGCCCATGTTGCGCGCCGTCTCGATGCGCTTGGAGCTTTCGACCCGGATCACGGTGGCGCCGAAATCGGCGAGGTTGCGGCCGATCATCGGGCCGGCCACCACCCAGGCGAGGTCCAGCACCTTGAGCCCCTGCATCGGGCCGTCCGGGCCGCCGAAGGGGGCGTCGTCGATCTTCGCGGCGGCGTTCATCGCGCGGCTCCTTCCATGCTGGGGGTTTTCGAGGCGGCGAGCGCGGCGGAGCCGAGCCACTCGGTCAGCACCGCTTCGGAATGGGCGCCGATGGCGGGCGCGCCCACGCCGCGCATGAAGCCGGGCGCGGCGGTCAGCGCGAAGGGTCCGGGCAGCGTGACGGGCGCGCCGTCGGAGCCGGCGACCACGTCGAAGAAGCCGCGGGCGGCCTCATGCGGGCTTTCCACCAGGTCCTTGACCGTGGCGACGGGGGCGAGCAGCAGCTTGCGGGCGATCGCCTCCTTCACCGCCTCCTCATGACCCAGCGTCAGCAGGAAGGCGCCGACCTCTTCGCGCACCCGCTCCATGTCCTCGTCGGAGACCTCGTCGGCCATGATCCGGTGATGGATGGTGCCCCAGTCCCAGGCGTGGAACTCCTCCGACAGCGCGCCGCGGTCGATCATCAGCTTCATGAAATTGTTGGTGAAGCGTCCGGTGGCCGGGCCGATGGCGAGGTGGATCTCCAGCAGCCCGTCCTTGCCCTGCCACTTGGACCGCTGGGTCCGCGCGCCGGAGCCCGACAGGTCCAGCGGCTTCTTGGAGCCGGTGTAGCGCGGGCGCAGCGAGAAGTCGGGCTGGCCGACCACGTTGGCGAGCGAGCCGGACAGGGTGGACTGGGTGGCCGAGCGCTGGGCGGAGGTGGAGACGAGCTGCCCCTTCCCCGACTTCAGCCGGGCGAAATGCGCCACAAGCCCGCCGCCCACCGCATCGGCGGAGGCGTGGGTCCACGCCTGCGGCACCGAGATGCGGGTCGGCGTGCCGCCCATCATCGCGGTCGGGGCCAGCGGGCCGCCGGAGGCCCACAGCACCAGGTCGCTTTCGGCGTAGTCCGCCTTGGGTCCGGTCATGCCGAAGGGGGTGGCGATCATGTGGATGGTCGCGGGATTGGCGGCGGCGATCTCGTCCGGCGTCAGGCGCGAGGGCTCGTTGGGCCCGCGGCTCTCGAACACGAAATCGGCCTTGGCGACGAGGGCGAGCAGCGTCTCCCTGTCGCCCGGATCCGCGGGGTCGAGGACCAGGCTGCGCTTGCCCGCCGCGTAGGCCTCCCAGTGCAGGGAGCGGCCGCGGTCGTCGAAGGGGCCGACCTTGCGGCCGTTCGAGCCCTGCGGCGGCTCGACCTGCACCACGTCGGCGCCGAGCTGGGCGAACATGCGCCCCGCGATCAGGCCGCGATGGTCCGAGAGGTCGAGCACGCGGTAGGGGGAGAGGAAGCCGGTGCGCGCCGGGGCTTCGTCCGTCATGTATCCATCCCGTTTCGGCGGTTGGTTGTGGGCGTGTCCGGGTCCGGTCCGCCTGCCGGGCCCGCGTCCGGCCTGACGCCGGCGTGTTGCTGGGGCGGGACCATGCCACGCGGCGCGGCTCTCCACCAGTATGGAACCCATAGCAACCTCGCGGCAAGCGGCCCTCGTCGGTTCCGACGAAGGCCGCTTGCCGGCGCGGGCGCGGGCGCGAGGCGTCGCGCGGTCCCGGTTCAGTCCAGCCGGTAGACCCGGCGCGCGGTCCCGGAAAACAGCGCCGCCTTCTCCTCCGCCGAAGCGCCCGAGGCGAGGCGCTTGAGCGCGTTCCACAGCACCGCGTAGGAGCACGACACCCCGTCGACCGGATAATTGCTCTCGAACATCGCCCGCTCGGGGCCGAAGGCCTCGATGCAGGTCTCGACATAAGGCCGCCACGCCTCGGCCAGCTCGGCGGAGCCGGGGGGCGTGTCGCGATGCTCGTAGCCGAAGCCCAGCGTGTGCATGGCCAGCCCGCCCAGCTTCACGTTCACGTTCGGGCAGGAAGCGGCCTCCAGGATCCCGGCCTTCCATTGGCCGAACAGCTCGTCGCGCCGTCCCTCGTAGGGGCCGACGCCCAGCACGCCGCCGACATGGTCGAGGATGATCGTGGTCTCGGGGAAGGCGCGGGCGAGGTCGGCGAGCTCGGTCTGCTGGTGGAAATAGGCCCAGCTGTCATAGCTCAGCCCCAGCCGGCCCAGATGGGCGAAGCCGGTGCGGAAGGCGGGGTCGAGCAGCAGGCCCTTGGGCATCACGCGGGACGAGGTGCGCAGGCCGCTCGGGTCCCAGACCGCGGATTGGCGGATGCCGCGGAAGCGCCCGCCGCCCTCGGCGATCTGGGCCTCCAGCAGCTCGGCCACGGCGTCGCCGTTGGTCAGGTCGGCATGGCCGACGATGCCGGCGCACATCCGCGGGCCGCCGGCCTTGTCCGCCGCCTCGCCCACGCCGCGGGCGAAGCGCACCTCGCCCAGCGGGCGCATCATCTCCGGCCCCTCGGTCAGGTAGGCTTCGCGGCAGTCCACGTAGACGGTCGCCTGCACGTTGTGCCCGGCGGAGAGGTCGGCGGCGAGGTCGTCGGCCAGATACTTGCTGCGCGGCGGACCCCAGAGATGATGGTGGGGGTCGACGATGGGCAGATCAGGGTCGAGGATCTCCTCGACCAGCTTCGCCTGCCAGGCCCGGTCGACCGGCGGCAGCGAGATCGGGGTGGCGGCGGGCGCGGATGCGTCGGCGGCGTCGGGCGCGGCGGGGGTGGTCATGTCTCGGGTCTCCTCCCACGGCCGGTCTTGGCGCCGGCCGGTGGCGAGAGTTCCCGATTCCGCGGCCGCCGTCACGGCCGTTTCGCGGCGCCGCCAAGCGCCGGCGCCGCCGCGGAACGCCCAACGCCCTGATCGGGCTGACGAAAACCGCTCCGCAAAAATAATCAGGTCGCCTGACGACCGTCAGCGAATTTCGACATGCAGAAATATATTTCGCAGTCTCGCGAATCCCGCTACCCTGCGTCCGTTCCGCAGGGAGGAACGCCCCCGTCGCAAACGCCACGGCCGCCACCGGCCGGGCGGAGGCGCGGGACATCATGGAATTCCAGAGGGAGCCGCCCCGTGAGCCTGCCGCCCATCCTTCAGCGCACCCGCATCCCCGTCATGGCGTCGCCGCTGTTCATCGTCTCCGGCCCCGAGCTGGTCATCGCCCAGTGCAAGGCCGGCGTGATCGGCTCCTTCCCCGCGCTCAACGCGCGCGAGAAGGAAGGCGAGCCCAACATGCTCGACATCTGGCTCACCCGGATCACCGAGGAGCTGGACCGCTACAACCAGGCCAACCCGGACGCGCCCGCCGCCCCCTTCGCGGTGAACCAGATCGTGCACAAGTCCAACGTCCGCCTCGACCGCGACGTGGAGCTGTGCGTGAAGCACAAGGTGCCGGTCTGGATCACCTCGCTGGGCGCGCGCACCGAGGTCTACGACGCCGCCCATTCGGTCGGCGGCGTGGTGGTGCATGACGTGATCAACAACCACTTCGCCCACAAGGCGATCATGAAGGGGGCCGACGGCCTCGTCGCCGTCGCCGCCGGCGCGGGCGGCCATGCCGGCGCCCAGTCGCCGCTGGCCCTGATCCGCGAGATCCGGGAATGGTTCGACGGGCCGCTGCTGCTGTCGGGCGCGATCTCCAAGGGCGACTCTATCCTCGCCGCCCAGGCGATGGGCGCCGACATGGGCTATATCGGCACCGCCTTCATCGCCACGGAGGAGGCCAACGCCGTCCCCGGCTACAAGGACATGATCACCCGGCACGGCGCGTCGGACATCATCTACACCAACCTGTTCACCGGCGTGCACGGCAACTACCTGCGCCCCTCGGTGATCGCGGCGGGGATGGATCCGGACAACCTGGAATCCTCCGACCCCTCCAAGATGAACTTCACCCTGAACGCGGACGGCGAGCGCCCGAAGCCCAAGAAGTGGAAGGACATCTGGGGCGCGGGCCAGGGCATCGGCCCCATCGACAAGGTGGTGCCGACGGCCGAGCTGGTCGCCCGGCTGGAGCGCGAGTATTTCGCGGCCATCGAGCGGGTGAACGGCATGGTCCCCAAGGCCGCCAACCCGGCCTACGGGCGCCTGCTCAAGGCCTCGGACGCCGCGGCGGGCTGATCCGCCCCCCTCTCGGCCGGACCGGTCCGCGTCCGGCCGAACGCTCCCCGAAGAACCGCGCCGCGCGGGGGCCCTGCCAGGCCGCGCGCGGCGCCCCTGTCCCTGTCCGGGGGTCCCGACCTTGCGAAAACGCAGCGCCATACCGGAGCCCGCGGCGGATATCGCCGTCGGCGCCAAGCCCTTCGAGGGCGACCGCCAGTTCGTCGCCGCCCTGCATCGGGGGCTGGAGGTGCTGCGCTGCTTCCAGCCCGGCGACGACGGGTTGGGGAATCTCGAACTCTCCCAGCGCTCGGGCCTCGGCCCCTCGACCGTCTCGCGCATCACCTACACGCTGACCCGGCTGGGCTACCTGCGCTACGACGCGGGCACCGGGCGGTATCGGCTGGGGGTGGCGGTGCTAGGGCTCGGCTACGCCTGTCTCGCCGGGTTCCGGATCCGGGAGACGGCGCAGGTCCACATGCAGGAGATGGCCGAGGCCGTGGGCGGCGGCGTGCTGGTCGCGCTGTCGGCGCGCGACAACCTGCGGATGGTCTACCTCGCCTGCGCCCGGTCGTCCGAGGGGGTGATGAGCCTGCAGCTCGACGTCGGCTCCCGCCTGTCGCTGGGACGCTCCGCGGCGGGGCGGGCCTATCTGGCGGCCACCACGACCGAGGAGCGGGAGCGCCTGATCGTGGAGCTGGAGGCCCGCGCCGACCCCGCGATGTGGCCCGCGACGCTGACCGGGATCCGGGATTCCGTGCGCTCGGTGCATGAGCGGGGGTTCTGCATGTCGCTGGGCAACTGGCGGGCGCAGGTGAACACGGCCGGCGTGCCGCTGAAGCTCGCCCATGACGACACGCTCTACACCCTCACCTGCGGCGGAGCGGCCTACACCCTGCCCCGGCTGAAGCTGGAGAAGGAGGTCGGGCCGATGCTGCTGGACCTCGCCGCGCGGATCTCGCGCCACTGAGGGCCGCAGTCCGGGGCGGCGCGGCGGCGGGCCGGGTCACTTGCCCAGCGTCACCGTCAGGATCAGGCCGAAGACGATGGGCGTGGCGATCAGGGCGAGCATGGCGACGCCCTGGATGCCGAAGATGAGAGCGGCCAGAACCCAGAGCATCAGCAGGTTGCCGACGAACCAGAGCGGGGCGTTCTCGTCGCCCTCCATCGCGTCGCGGATCATCCAGCCGATGAGGGGGATGCGGTAGATCAGGTTCAGCATGGCGGAGTCCCGGGGCGTGGCATCAGGTTCCCGGAGATGGGGTCCGCCCCGCCCGGGCGGAAGCCCTGGGCGGCGAGCTGCCGCGGGCAGGATCCCGGGCGGTGCGCGGCGACGCGACGACGGGCGAGGCCGGCCGCCGTCGCGGGCCGCGCGTCGCCCGGGCGCCTGGCCGGACCGCTTCGCCCGCGCGGCCGGGAGGCGGGGGCGCGGGCGTGGAGGGGCGCCCACCCGGGCGCCGCCCCCGGCCCGCCCGAAACGGCGACGCCCGCGCCCACGGCCCTGCGCCGCGCGGGCGCCCGGGTCAGGCCTGGCGGACGGGTCGGCGCGCGGCCCCCGACATGGGAAAGGGGCGCGACGGTTCCCCGCCGCGCCCCTTCGATGTCGTCCCGGGGCTCGCCCCGATCAGGCGGCCCCGATCAGGCGGCCATGCCGCCCACGGCGTCGAGCTGCGCCAGATGATGGTCGGTGTCGCCGAGCGTCCGGTCGATGATCGACAGGCGCTTGAAGTAATGGCCGATGGAATACTCCATGGTCATGCCCACGCCGCCATGCAGCTGGATCGACTTCTCGCCCAGCCGCTTGGCCGACCGCCCGATCTGCACCTTGGCCGCCGACACCGCGCGCGACCGCTCCTGCGGGTCGGGATCGCGCGAGGCCATGGCCGCGTACATCATCATCGAGCGCGCCAGCTCCAGCTCCACGAACATCTCGGAGGCCTGGAACTGCAGCCCCTGGAACGAGCCGATGGCCCGACCGAACTGCTCGCGCTCCTTGATATAGGCCACCGTCAGGTCGAGCGACTTGCCCAGCGCGCCCGCGGCCTCGGCGCAGAGCGCCGCGATCGCCTCGTCCGACGCCTGACGGATGGCGGCCATCGCGTCCGGGGTCTCGCCCAGCAGCTCCGCCTCGGCGCCCGAAAGCGTCACCTCGGCGGCGCGCAGGCCGTCCTGGGTCGGGTAGTCGCGGATCGCGACGCCCGCGGCCTTCGGGTCGACCAGGAACAGGCCGACGCCGGCCTCGTCCGTCGCCCCGCCCGAGACGCGGGCGGAGACGATCAGCTTGTCCGCCGCGCCGCCATACATCACCAGCGTCTTGACGCCGGTCAGCGTCCAGCCCGCGCCCGCCTGCTCGGCCTTCGTCTCCACGAAGGCCAGGTCATAGCGCGCCTTGGGCTCGGCATGGGCGAAGGCCAGCTTGCAGGCCCCGCCGATGATCTCCTCGGCCAGCGCCGAACGCTGCGCCGCGGTCGCCGTGGTGCGCAGGATCGAGCCGCCGATGACCACGGTGGACAGGTAAGGCTCCAGCGCCAGCGCCTTGCCCATCTCCTCCATCACGATCATCAGGTCGACCGGCCCGCCGCCGATGCCGCCGTCCTCCTCCGCGAAGGGCACGGCGAGCAGACCCTGCTCGGCATAGGCCGCCCAGATCTCGTCGGAGAAGCCGGCCGGCTCCTTCATGTAGCCCTTGCGCTTCTCGAAGTCGTAGCGGTCCTGCATGAAGCGGCCGACCATGTCCTTCAGGAGCTGCTGCTCCTCGCTCAGTTCGAAGTCCATATCGTCCTCACAGTCCCAGGATGGCCTTGGCGATGATGCCCTTCTGAACTTCCGAAGAGCCGCCGTAGATCGAAACCTTGCGGTAGTTGAAGTAGCCCGGCGCGATGGCGTCGGCCCAGTCCGGCCCGACCGAGGGTTCGTTCGAGCCCTCGACCCCGTCCGATTTGGGGATCGCGTAGGGGCCGACCACGTCCATCAGCAGATGGGTGATCGACTGCTGGATCTCGGAGCCCTTGAGCTTGAGCACCGAGGACGCCGGATGGGGCTTCTTGCCGCCGCGGATGGCGATGTCGGACAGCACGCGAAGCTGGGTCATCTCCAGCGCCTTCAGCTCGACCTCGGTCTCCCAGACCTTGGAGCGGAAGCGGGGGTCGTCCATCAGCGTGCCGGCGCCCAGCGGCACCGAGGCGGCGAGCTCCTTGACCCGGCGCAGCTTGGCCTTGGAGGCGCCGACGCGGGCGATGCCGATGCGCTCGTTGCCCAGCAGGAACTTGGCGTAGTCCCAGCCGCGGTTCTCCTCGCCCACCAGGTTCTCCACCGGCACCTTGACGTCGGTGAGGAACACCTCGTTGACCTCGACGCCGCCGTCGATGGTCTGGATCGGACGAACCTCCACGCCGGGGGTCTTCATGTCGATCAGCAGATAAGAAATGCCCATCTGCTTCTTGGGCGCGTCGGGATCGGTGCGCACCAGGCAGAAGATCCAGTCGGCGTGCTGGGCGAAGGTGGTCCAGGTCTTCTGACCGTTGACGATGTAGTGGTCGCCGTCGCGCACCGCGCGGGTCTTCAGCGAGGCGAGGTCGGAGCCCGCGCCCGGCTCGGAGAAGCCCTGGCACCACCACACCGAGCAGTCGAGAATGGACGGCAGGAACCGCTTCTTCTGCTCGTCGTTGCCGAAGGTGTAGATCACCGGCCCGACCATGGAGATGTTGAAGCCCTGCGGGTCGGGGGCGTGGCCGAGCTGGATCTCCTCGGTGAAGATATACTGCTGGATCGCGTTCCAGCCCGGCCCGCCGTATTCCTTGGGCCAGCGCGGCGCGCTCCAGCCCTTGGCGGCCAGGATCTTCATCCAGTCCACCATGTCCGCCTTGGTGGTGCCGCGGCCTTCCTTCATGCGGGTGCGGGTGCCTTCCGGCAGATTTTCGCGGATGAAGGTCCGGACTTCGTCGCGGAAGGCCTTCTCCTCGGCGGTGAATTCAAGATCCACGGCGTGTTCCTCTCCCTGAACTGGCTGGCGGGGCTCAGACCCCGTCCAGCGCCTTGAGAACCTGGTCCCGCAGCATCTTGCGGGAATACTTTCCGACCGGCGTGCGCGGCAGCGACGCGGTGAATTCGAGCCCCTGGGGCATCTCGTGCCGGCCGAGCCGGTCGTCGAGGAAGGCGCGCAGGGCGGCGAGGTCGAACGCCTCCGCGCCCGGCTTCAGCACCACATAGGCGCGCGCGCTCTCGCCCCGATAGGCGTCGGGGACGCCGATCACCATCACCTCGGCGACGTCGGGATGGGCATGGATCGCCTGCTCGATGGCCTGCGGGTAGACGTTGTAGCCCCCCGAGAGGATCAGGTCCTTCTTGCGGTCCACGAGATAGAGGAACCCGTCCTCGTCGAAATGCCCGATATCGCCGGTGAGGAACCAGCCGTCGACGAAGCTGCGCGCGGTCTCCTCGGGATTGGCGTGGTATTCGCCCATCACCGCGGGGGACTTGATGCGCATTTCGCCGGTCTCGCCCATGGGCAGCACGCGGGTCGGGTCGTCGACGTCCACGATCTCCAGCTTCACGCCGGGCAGCGGGATGCCGATGGAGGCCCGCTTCTCCCAGGCATGGGAGGCGGGGATGGAGGTGCCGGCGGCGCCCGTCTCGGTCATCCCCCAGCCGCCGCGCATGTCGAGCCCGGTCAGGTCCCTGATCCGGCGCACGATCTCCACCGGCATCGGCGCCCCGCCCGAACCGATGGAGCGGAGCGAGCTGAGGTCCCGGGTCTCGATCCCCGGCATGTTGGCGATTGCGATCCACATGGTCGGCACGCCGCCGGTGGAGGCGACCTTCTTGCGCTCGATATCGTCGACCACCCGGTTCACGTCGAACCTCTGATGCAGGACGATGGCGGTCCCGCATTTCAGCCGGGTCATCAGGATCGAGGTCAGGCCCATGATGTGGAAGAAGGGCGAGACCACCAGCGAGGCCGAGCCCTCCAGCCGCGCGGGGTCGTTCAGCCAGGCGTATTCGTAGATCTGCACCGCGGCGGCGAGGTTGGCATGGGTCAGCACCGCCGCCTTGGGCAGGCCGGTGGTGCCGCCGGTGTATTGCAGCAGCGCCCGGTCGCCCGGCTGCGCGGGATGGGCGCGGAACGCGGTCTCCGCCCCCGCGACCAGCGCGGCGTATCCGGTGACGCGCGGATCGTCGGGAAGCGCCCCGCCGGGGCCGCCGTAAAGCGCGTCGTCGCACAGGATCGCTTCCGAGAGCGCGCCGGTGTTCAGCAGTTCGACCGCCCGCGCGCCGAAGGGGGCCATGGTCAGCGAGATCACCAGTTTCGCGCCGCTGTCGCGGACCTTGTGCTCAAGCTCCCGCACCGCGTCGAGCGGCGACAGATGCGTGACCGTGGCCCCGGTCAGCAGGGTCGCGAAGAAGAACAGCGGGTGGAACAGGGTGTTGGGCAGGTAAAGCGCCACCACGTCGCCCGGCCCGATCCCGCGCGCGCGCAGGGCGTTGGCCAGCCGCGCGCATTCGGTCCGCAGGTCGGCGTAGGTCAGGACATGGTCGTTGTAGTCCAGCGCCGCCCGGTCGGCGAATTCCGTGGTGAAGGCGTCGAACTGGCGGTTCGCCGTGGTGGCCTCGGGGGTGAAGTCGGGGTCCACGCCCTCCGCATACCAGCGGGCCCAGGCGGGCGTCTCGTCCAGCATCGCGCGGCTCTCCCTTTCCGCCTGGCGCATCATGCGTCCGGGCCGGAGACGGTCGCCCGCCCCCGGCCCGGCCGATCTCAGGCGGCCTTCGCGGCGGCGAAGGAGCTCTTCTCCGCGGCCAGCTTGCGCATCAGGGCGCAGGGGCGAAGGCTCTCGTCCCCGGTCAGCTCGGCGTAGTGGTCGAGCCGCTCGCAGATCACGTCCGCGCCCACGCTGTCGGCGTAGTGCATCGGGCCGCCCTTGCCGATCGGGAAGCCGTAGCCGTAGAGGTAGATCACGTCGATGTCCGACGCGCGCAGGGCGATGCCCTCCTCCAGCGTCTTGGCGCCCTCGTTGATCATCGGGTACATCAGCCGCTCGAAGATCTCCTGCTCGGAGAACTCGCGGCGGGTCACGCCCTTCTCCTTGGCGATGCGGGCGATCAGCGCGTCGATCTCCGGGTCGGGGATCGGGCGGCGGCTGCCGTCTTCATAAAGATACCAGCCCTTGCCGGTCTTCTGGCCGAAGCGGCCCATCTCGCAGATGGCGTCGTTGACCGGAGCCTTGCGGCCGCTCTCCTGGCGGATGCGGTAGCCGACGTCGAGCCCGGCCATGTCGGACATCGCCAGCGGGCCCATGGCCATGCCGAACCTGGTCAGCGCGCCGTCGATCTGGGAGGGCGAGGCGCCTTCCAGCAGCATCGGCTCGATCTGGGCGCCGCGGGCGTGCAGCATCCGGTTGCCGACGAAGCCGTAGCAGACGCCGACCACCACCGGGATCTTGCCGCCCTTCTTGCCCACGTCCATCGCGGTCTTGAGCACGTCGGGCGCGGTCTTGGCGCCGCGCACGATCTCCAGCAGCTTCATGACGTTGGCGGGCGAGAAGAAGTGCATCCCCAGCACGTCCTGGGGCCGCGAGGTGACGGCCGCGATCTCGTCCACGTCGAGCGTCGAGGTGTTGGAGGCCAGCACGCAGCCCGGCTTGCACTTGGCGTCGAGGTCTTTGAAGATCTTCTTCTTCAGGTCCATGTTCTCGAACACCGCCTCGATCACCATGTCGGCGTCGGCGACGTCGTCGAAGTTCGAGGAGGGCGTGATGTTGGCCAGCGCCGCGTCGACCTGCGCCTCGGTCAGGCCGCCGCGGGCCTGGGTGGCGCGGTAGTTCTTCTCGATGATCTTCATGCCCTTGGCCAGCGCCTCGGGGTTCAGGTCGATGATCGTCACCGGGATCCCGGCCGAGGCGAAGGACATGGTGATGCCGCCGCCCATGGTGCCGGCGCCGAGCACCGCCATCCTGGCGATCGGCCGGGCCTTCACGTCCTTGGTCACGCCGGGGACCTTGTTGGCCTCGCGCTCCGCGAAGAAGGCGTGACGCTGGGCCTTGGACTCGGGCCCGTCGCGCAGTTCGGCGAACAGCGCCCGCTCCTGCGCCGTGCCGTCGGCGAAGCTCATGGTGATGGCGTTGCGCACGGTCTGGGCGCAGGTCGCCGGCGCCTTCAGGCCCTTGGAGCGGGCGAGCAGGCGCGCCGCCTCGGCTTCGAACGCCTTCATGTCGGTCGGCGGGGTCTGCATCTGGGAGATGCGGGGCAGCGGGCCGCCTTCCTTCGCCTTCTCGGCCGCCATGGCCACGGCGGCCTCCACCAGATCGCCCTCGGCGATGCGGTCGACGATGCCCAGTTCGCAGGCTTTCGGCGCCGGAATCGGGTCGCCCTTCACGATGGGCTCGAGCGCCGCGACGGCGCCGATCAGGCGCGGCAGGCGCTGGGTGCCGCCGGCGCCGGGCAGCAGGCCCAGCTTCACTTCCGGCAGGCCGACCTTGGCCGAGGGAACCGCGACCCGGTAGTGGCAGCCGAGCGCCAGCTCCAGCCCGCCGCCCAGCGCGGTGCCGTGAATGGCGGCGACCACCGGCTTGTCGCAGGCCTCGATCAGCTCGATCACCTCCACCAGGCCGGGGGCCTGCGGGGGCTTGCCGAATTCGGTGATGTCGGCGCCGGCGTGGAAGGTGCGGCCCTTGCACGCGATGACGATCGCGTCGACGTTCGGGTCGGCGGCGGCGGCCGACACGTTGTCGAAAAGCCCCTTGCGGACCGCATGACCAAGCGCGTTCACCGGCTGGTTGTCGGATTCCACCACGGCCACGCGGCCATCCATGCGCATGGATGTTTTCTGTTCGGACACGAGCTTACCTCCCCGCTTCGACGTCCTTCCGCCCACATATTCTGCGGTGCAGAAATATATTTTGCAATTTGACGTCGAGGCTAAGAAGTGCTGAATTCCGAGTCAACATGAAACGCGACGGGCCTGCGGCCGGGAATTCCCGCCCGCGGTCCGGACGCGACGTCCGCGCGGATCGACGCGCGGAGCGAAAATCGGGAGGAAAATCAGGGCGATGATCGACAAGCGCCACGAGGACGCGCGCGCCTGCCTGACAGATATCAGGGACGGCGACACGGTCATGGTCTCGGGCTTCGGCGACTCGGGCCGGCCGAACTGGCTGATGAAGGCGCTGATCGACCACGGCGCGCGGAACCTGACGCTGATTTCCAACAACGCCGGCGAAGGCCCGGTCGGCGCGGGGGCGCTGATCATGTCCGGCCTGATCGGCAAGCTGATCTGCTCCTTCCCCCGCGGCGCGATGGTCCCCGCCATGATGGATCTGCTGAACCGGGGCGCCTTCGAGCTGGAGGTGATCCCGCAGGGCACGCTGGCCGAGCGCATCCGCGCCGCGGGCGCCGGGGTCTCGGCCTTCTACACGCCCACCGGCTACGGCACCAAGCACGCCGAGGGCAAGGAGACGCGCGAGATCGACGGCCGCGGCCATGTGCTGGAATACGCCCTGAAGGCCGACCACGCGCTGGTGCGCGCGAAACAGGCCGATCGCTGGGGCAACCTGACCTACGACAAGCTCGGCCGCAGCTTCGGCCCGCTGATGTGCGCCGCCGCGGCGCATACGGTGGCGGAGGTCGACGAGTTCGTGGAGCTCGGCGCGATTTCTCCCGAACACGTGATCACACCGGGGATCTTCGTCCAGAAGGCGGTGCTGACCCGCCCCGTCCCCGCCGACGCCTGGAAGACGGAGGCCGCCGCATGACCCTGTCAGCGAAAGGGCTTTCCCGCGACCAGATCGCCTGGCGGCTCGCCCGGGACATTCCGGAGGGCTGGTTCGTCAATCTCGGCATCGGGATGCCGGAGAAGGTGGCCAACCATCTCGACGGGCGCGAGGTGATCTTCCACTCCGAGAACGGGATCCTCGGCATGGGCCCGACCCCGCCGGCCGGCCAGGAGGACCCGCAGCTCATCAACGCCGGCAAGAAGCCGATCACCGCCCTGCCCGGCGCCAGCTTCTTCGACCATGCCTGGAGCTTCGGGATCGTGCGCGGCGGGCATCTCGACCTGTGCGTGCTGGGCGCCTACCAGGTGGCGGCCAACGGCGACATCGCCAACTGGGCGCGTTCGGCCGACGACCCGCTGCCGGCGATCGGCGGGGCGATGGACCTCGCCGCCGGGGCGAAGCGCATCTTCGTGATGATGGACCATGTGGAGAAATCCGGCGCCCCGCGGCTGCTGGAACGCTGCGCCTATCCGCTGACCGGGGCCGGCGTGGTGCGCCGCGTCTACACCAGCCTCGCCGTCGTCGACGTGACGCCCGAAGGCTTCGTGGTCCGCGAGATCGTTCCGGGCGTGAGCCCCGGGGACCTGCAGGCCGTCACCGGCGCCCGGCTCGCCTTCGCCCCCGATCTCGGCGTGCTGGAGGCGCCGGCGGAGCTGGCGGCCCCCGCCCCCGACGCGGCGGCCCCGGGCAAGGCCGCATGACCGTCGCGCCCCCGATCCCCTATGCCGACCGCCCCTATCCGCTGATGCGGGTGCTGGGCTACCGGCCCGTGGAGTGGCGCGAGGGCTTCGCGCGCATCGAGATGCCCATCGACCCCGACGTGCATGTCAACGGGCTGGGCATCCCCCATGGCGGGACCTACGCCACCGTGCTCGACACCGCCTGCGCCTTCGCCGGCACCTGGCGGGAGCCGCCGGCGCCGCGGGTGGGGGCGATGACCCTGAGCCTGAACCTGAATTTCGTCGGCCTGCCCGCCGGCCGGCTGCTGATCGCCGAGGGGCGGCGCACCGGCGGCGGCGCCTCCACCTTCTTCGCGGAAGGCGAGCTTCGGGACGAGCTGGGCGCGCTGGTCGCCACCGCCTCGGCGGTGATGCGCTACACCCGTCCGCGCCCGACCGCCGCCGGGACGCCCCCGGAGGGCGCCGCATGAAGGACCATGACGAGGACCGCCAGCCCATCCCCGCCGGCCCGCTGGCGCGGGAGGGGTTCCAGGACCGGCTGGGGCTGGTGCTCACCCACCGCTCCCCCACCGCGATCTGGGGGGAGATGGCGGTGACGCCCTACCACCTCAACCGCGGCGGCATCGTGCATGGCGGGGTCTACTGCACCCTGCTCGACGCCTGCATGACCGGAGCCGGCCTCTACTGCACCGTGCCGGGCAACGTGCGCCGGGCGGTGACGCTGTCGATGACCGTCAAGTTCACAGGCCGGGTGCGCTCCGGGCTGATCCGGGTGGAGGCGCGCAAGGTCGCCTCGGGCCGGCGCATCTACACCTCCACCGCCGAGGCGCTGTCGGAGGACGGCGAGGTGCTGGCCCACGGCATCGGCAGCTTCCAGTATCTGCGCGGGTCCGAGGATCCGGAAGGCGAGCCGCTGTCGGCCGCGCTCGCCGCCCGCGCCGAGGCGGATGCGGAGGTCGCCGCCGCCGCGGCCGCCGCCTCCGCCCCCGCCGACCGATCATAAGAACGCCAAGGGGAGGAGAACCCGCATGTTCGACATCAAGGGCAAGGTCGCCATCGTCACCGGCTCGACCAAGGGGATCGGCCTCGCCATCGCCTGGCAGTATGCGCGTTCGGGCGCCAAGGTGGTGATCAGCTCCCGCAAGGCCGACGTCTGCGACGCGGTCGCCAAGGAGATCACCGACGCCGGCTTCGAGGCCATCGCCGTCCCCTGCCATATCGGCGAGCGCGAGCAGCTGGTGCGCCTGGTCGACGCGACCATGGAGAAATGGGGCCGCATCGACATCCTGGTGTGCAACGCCGCCTCCAACCCCGTCTACGGTCCCATGCCCGGCCTGCCGGAAAGCGCCTGGGACAAGATCATGGATAACAACGTCAAGGCCAACTACGTGCTGGTGAACTCCCTGGTCGCTCCGATCATGGAGAAGCAGGGCGGCGGCGCGGTGATCCTGGTCAGCTCGGTCGCGGCGCTGCGCGCCTCCGAGATGCTGGCCTTCTACTCCATCTCCAAGGCCGCCGAAGCGCATCTGACCAAGAACCTCGCGGTGGCCTGGGGGCCGAAGGGGATCCGGGTCAACGCCATCCTGCCCGGCCTGATCAAGACCGACTTCGCCAAGGAGCTGTGGACCAATCCCGAGCGGCTGGAGCGGGTGGAGAACAAGGTTCCGCTGCGCCGCATCGGCGAGCCGGACGACATCGCGGGCGTGGCGCATTTCCTCGCCTCGCCGGCCGCCGCCTTCATGACCGGGCACCTGCTGGTGGCCGACGGCGGCGACACGATCTGACGAACCCCCCGGGCCGGCCGCGCGTCCGGGCGCGGCCGGCCCGACACGACGCGACACGACATAACGGGAGAGGAGAGTTCCCATGCGGGAAGCCGTCATCGTTTCCACCGCGCGCACGCCGATCGGCAAGGCCTATCGCGGCGCCTTCAACAACACCCAGAGCCAGGAGCTGATCGGCCACGCCGTGAAGCACGCCGTGCAGCGGTCCGGCGTCGATCCGATGGAGATCGAGGACTGCGTGATCGGCGCCGCCATCCAGCAGGGCGCCCAGGGCCTCAACATCGGCCGTCAGGCGGTGATCCGCGCCGGCCTGCCCGACAAGATCGCCGGCATGTCGATGGACCGCCAGTGCGCGTCGGGCATGATGGCCATCGCCACCGCCGCCAAGCAGATCATCGACGACGGCATGACCGTCACGATCGGGGGCGGGGTCGAGTCGATCTCGCTGTGCCAGAACGAGCATCGCAACGGCTACCGGGCCGGCGATCCGTGGATCAAGGAGCATGTCCCCGCGCTCTACATGTCGATGCTGGAGACGGCGGAGATCGTGGGCGAGCGCTACAACGTCTCCCGCGACTACCAGGACGAATACGCGCTCCGCTCCCAGCAGCGGACCGCGGCGGCCCAGCAGCGCGGCGCCTTCGACGACGAGATCGTGCCCCTGACCTCCTCCATGGCCGTGATGGACAAGGAGACCAAGGAGGTCTCGTTCAAGGAGGTCACGCTGGAGAAGGACGAGGGCAACCGGCCGTCCACCACGCTGGAGAACCTGCAGGGCCTCGGCCCCGTCTTCAAGGACGGCATGGTCATCAAGCAGGGCGCGCATATCACCGCCGGCAACGCCTCGCAGCTGTCGGACGGCGCCTCGGCCTCGGTGCTGATGGAGGCCAAGGAGGCGGAGAAGCGCGGGCTGTCGCCGCTGGGCTACTATCGCGGCATCGCGGTCGCCGGCCTCAACCCCGACGAGATGGGGATCGGCCCGGTCTACGCGGTCCCGAAGCTGCTGGAGCGGCACGGGCTCAAGGTCTCCGACATCGGCCTGTGGGAGCTGAACGAGGCCTTCGCGGTGCAGGTGCTCTATTCCAAGGACAAGCTGGGCATTCCGGACGAGCTGCTCAACGTCAACGGCGGCGCGATCTCGGTGGGCCATCCCTACGGCATGTCGGGCGCCCGCATGGTCGGCCACGCGCTGATCGAGGGCAAGCGGCGCGGGGCCAAATACGTGGTCTGCACCATGTGCGTGGGCGGCGGCATGGGCGCGGCGGGCCTGTTCGAGGTCGCCTGATCCGGATCGCCATCCGAAGGTGAGCCTGGCGGGCGCGGGGGAAACCCCGCGCCCGCTTTCGTTGCGGGATACGGCGCGATGACAGGAGATCGGCGCGGGAATCGTGGCGCGGACCCCGCGCCGGGCGCAGACTGGCGCGGCTGGTCACGCGACGTCCCGTCCACCCTGGCTCATCGAGAATCCGCCATGTCGAAGCTGTTCAAGGCTGTCGTCCCCGCGCTGCTGCTCGCCGCCGCGGCGCTCCCCGTCGCGGCGCCTCCCGCCGCCGCCCAGGTCCCGCCCTATCCGACGGGCTTCGAGACGCGGGAGGTCGCCCTGCCCGGCGCGGTCCTGCATGTGCGCATCGGCGGCGCCGGGCCGGCCGCGCTGCTGCTGCACGGCTATGGAGAGACCGGGGACATGTGGGCCCCGCTCGCCGCCGATCTGGCGCGCGATCACACGGTGATCGCGCCGGACCTCCGGGGCATGGGCCTGTCCTCCCGCCCCGAGGACGGCTACGACAAGATGACCGAGGCGCGGGACATGATCGACCTGCTCGACGCGCTGGGCGTGCGGCAGGCGGATCTGGTGACCCACGACATCGGCAACATGGTGGGCTTCGCGCTCGCCGCCCTCGCGCCCGACCGGGTGATCCGCTTCGTGGTCATGGACGCGCCGGTGCCGGGCGTCGGGCCGTGGGACGAGATCGTCAAGCACCCGCTGCTCTGGCATTTCCGCTTCGGCGGGCCGGATATGGAGCGGCTGGTCGCAGGGCGGGAGCGGATCTATCTGGACCGCTTCTGGAACGACTTCTCCGCCGACCCGGCCCGGTTCGACGAGGACTCGCGCGCGCACTACGCCGCGCTCTACGCCCTGCCCGGGGCGATGCGCGCGGGCTTCGCCCAGTTCGCCGCCTTCGACCGCGACGCCGCGGACAACCGCGCCTGGCTCGCCGCCGGAGGGCGCCTGACCATGCCGGTGCTGGCCATCGGCGGCGCGGCTTCGTTCGGCCTGGGCATGGCGGGGGCGATGTCGGCCGCCGCGGATCGGGTGGAGGGGCTGTCCATCGAGGGCTCGGGCCACTGGCTGATGGAGGAGCGGCCGACCGAGACGGTGGCCGCGATCCGCGCCTTCCTGGACCGGCCGATCTGAGCCGCGCCGGGACCGGGGGTCCGAAACGGTTTCGGGGCGCGCGCGGCCTGGGCCGTGCGCGCCCCGAATGCATGCGGGGGTCGAGCGTGCGGGCGCGAGCGTCCCGCGGTCCCCGCCACGAGCGCCGGCCCGTGGGGAGGCCGGCGTTCCGGGCGCGTCCTGGGGTCGTCCCGGAAGCGGGCGCGTCCTGGGGAATTCCCGGAACCGCGCGCCGCCCCCGTCAGGAAGCTGCGGCGCGGATCCCGCGGCCGGTCGCCCGAAGCCGGTTCCGTCCGTCTCCGGCCGCGCGGGCCGGAGGCCGGATCAGAGGGCCTTCAGGTTGACGGCGGAGGACTTGCCGCGGCGCTGGTCGACTTCGATCTCGAAGCCGATCTTCTGGCCCTCGTCCAGGCCGTTCAGGCCGGAACGCTCGACCGCCGAGATGTGCACGAACACGTCCGACCCGCCCTCATCGGGGGCGATGAAGCCGTAACCCTTGGTGCCGTTGAACCATTTCACAGTACCCGTAGCCATCGAGATGTCTCCTCTATTCGGGTGGGCGCGCAGACGGGACCGGGGTGGACACGCGCTGCGAGGGGATGCGCGACGCGCGCGCCGAAGAGGCGCGCAGGCGGGTCGCGAAACAGGGGGTGCGGCGGGTTCCGGCGCGCGCGTCCCGGCGGGGGCGGGACGCCTCCCGGCGGAAGGGCTGGCGGAGGGAACCGGCGGGGTCGCTACGATGGCTCGGCTCCGCACCTTGCGGAGGGAGGGCCTGGCCTGCGACGCGGAAAGCCGCGAATGACTTCAAGGGGGGTCTTTCGTCCGTCGTCCGCGCTGCGTTCGCCTGTCCGGCGGCAGGGACGACCAATTTCATCTCCCGCGCCTGGCGGCGCGGCTCTCGACCGGCGGAACGTCCGATGACGCCCGATGCGCCGCCGGAACGCCCGGGCCTTCGCCCTGGGGCACCCAACGTTCCCAGGCCGGATTGCCATGGAAACGGGCGTCGCTGCTTCATCCCTAAACACAGAGCCGGGACCCTGGCAAACGAATTCGCATGGCTTGCGACCCGCTCGCAACTAGGCTGCGGGAATCGCTGGCGATTTATTTCGCATGCGACCTATGCGAACGGCTGGCGTCGCCCGTCGCGCAGGCGTCGGAGAGAGATTCGCCCAAATCGGAGCCAGCACAGATTCGCCCCCCGTTTTCGGAGCCGACTCCAGTTCCGTCAACTCCGTCCGGTCACGCTGCGTCCGAAGGTCCCGCCCCGGGGGAGGCGAGGGGCGCGAGCCCCCCCGTCTCCCCCCGTTTCAGCCCCGGGCGGCCTGGATCGCCTCCCAGACCCGGTGCGGGCTGGCCGGCATCTCGAAATCGGTCACGCCCAGCCCCGCCAGCGCGTCGCAGACCGCGTTCATGCCGGCGGCGAGCCCGCCGACCGAGCCCGCCTCGCCCACGCCCTTCACGCCGAGCGGGTTGATCGCGGTGGGCGCGCCGGCGGAGAAGCCGCAGTCGTAGGCGGGCAGGATGTCGGCGCGCGGCATGGCGTAGTCCATGAAGGTCGCCGACAGCATCTGCCCGTCGGGGTCGAGCCGAACCGCCTCGCACAGCACCTGGCCCAGCGCCTGGGCGACGCCGCCATGGATCTGCCCCTCGGCCATCTGCGGGAACAGGACATGGCCGATATCCTCCACCGCGGCGTAGCGGTCGACGCGGGTGACGCCGGTTTCGGGGTCGATCTCCACCTCGCAGACATGGCAGCCGTTGGGATAGGTGGCGTCGGAGGGCTTGAACTCCCCCGACCCTTCCAACGCCACCGACATCGCCTCGGCCGCCCTGGCCACGGCGGCGAGGCTCATCGCCCGGTCGGTGCCGGCCACCCGGAACTCGCCGGCGTCGTATTCGAGGTCGGCCTCCGCCACCTCCAGTTCCTTCGCCGCGACCTCCCGGGCCTTGTCGAGCGCCTTGCGGATGCCGTCGGAGACCGCGGGCGCGCCGGTGGTCATGGCGGCGGACCCGCCCATGCCCTTGCCGACCTCCATCGCGCCGGTGTCGCCCTGCACGTAGTCGATCAGGCCCTCGTCGATCCCCAGCTCCCGCGAGGCGAAGGCGCCCAGCGCGGTTTCCAGCCCCTGCCCCGCCGACATCACGCCGGCCACCACCTTGACCCGCCCGTCGGCGCCGATGGCGACGGTGGAATAGTCGGGGCCGGGATTGCCGAAGGGGCCGCCGGCGACCTCGATGCAGTTGACCACGCCGAGGCCGCGGATCAGCCCCTTCGCCTCGGTCGCCGCCTTGCGGGCCGGGTAGCCGGCGAGATCGGCGCGGGCCGCGGCCTCGTCCATCACCTTGGCGAAATCGCCGCTGTCATAGGTGAAGATGAAGCCGGTGTCGTAGGGGATCTTCTCGGCCGGGATCAGGTTGGCGCGGCGCAGGGCGACGGGGTCGAGCCCCATTTCCCGCGCCGCCACGTCGATCACCTGCTCGATGGCGAAGGTGGCCTCGGGGCGCCCGGCGCCGCGATAGGGCGCGGTCGGCATGGCGTTGGAGAACACGCCCACCGCCTCCCCCGCCGTCTGCGGGATGACGTAGACGCCGGAGACGCCGCCGAAGTTCAGGATCCCCACCAGCGAGCGGCCCGAGGCGTAGGCCCCGATGCCGATGGTCAGCCGCACCCGCAGCGCGGTGAACTTGCCGTCCTTGTCGAGCCCCAGCTCCGCCGTCGCGGTCATGTCGCGGCCGGGCTCGTCGGTCAGCATCGCCTCGGTCCGGTCCGCGGTCCAGCGCACCGGAGCGCCCAGCTTGCGCGCGGCCCAGAACACCAGCGTCTCTTCGCGCAGCGGCCCCGACTTCATGCCGAAGGACCCGCCCACGTCCGGGCCGATCACGTGGATCGTTTCCGCCGGCAGGGACAGGACCTTGGCCAGCGCCCCCTTCATGGCCGGCGCGTTCTGGACGGAGGCGTAGAGCGTGGTGCGGTCGGGTCCGGGGATGGCCAGCGCGCTGCGCGGCTCCATCGGCACGGCGGCGACGCGGGAGACGTGGCGATGGATGCGCGCGACATGGTGGGAGGCGGCCAGCGCCTCGCCCACCGCGTCCCAGTCGCCCTTGTTCCACACATAGGCGACGTTGCCCGGACGGTCGTCCCAGACCAGCGGCGCGTCGGGCGCCAGCGCCGCGGCGCCGTCGGGGACGGCGGGCAGCTCGTCATTGTCCACCCCGATCGCCTCGGCGGCGTCGAGCGCCTGGGCCCGGGTCTCCGCCACCACCATGGCCACCGCCTCGCCGACATAGCGGATGCGGTCGGCCACCAGGAACGGGCGGCGGGACTGGGTCCAGGCGCCGCCCTCCTTGCGGGGCAGGCTGAACGGGGCGGCGAAGGGCTCGATCCCGTCGGCGGAGAGGTCGGCATGGGTGTAGACCCCGCGCACGCCGGGCATGTCGGCCACGTCGCCCAGGTCGATCCCCGTCACCGCGGCCGAGGCCATCGGGGCGCGCACGAACACCGCGTGCAGCGCCCCCTCGGCGGCGATGTCGGAGGTGTAGCGCCCGCGCCCGGTGGTGAAGCGCAGATCCTCCTTGCGGCCGCGGCGCAGGTCGGGGGCGGGGGTGGGACGGGTGTCGGACATGCAGGATCGTCTCGCGGTTTGGAGGCGCGGCCGGGGTCGGGCGCGGAGGGCGCGGAAGACGGCGGCGCGAGGTCAGGTCGGGGCGCGGCGCGCGGGGCGGCAGGGGCCCGCGGGTCCGGAAAGGGGGGGCGCCCGCAGGGGGAACCAAGGGAAGCTTAATACCGTAGGGCGCGGTTCCGAAAGCCCCCTTGGGCGCCCCGAGCCGAACCATCGCTTCGCCCGCCCTTAGCGGAAGGCGTCGCCGGTCAGGCTCGGGGGGGGCAGGCCGGGGGCGACGAGATGCAGGCCAGGCGAACCCATCGCCCCTGCCGGGCGCCCCGGGCTTGACCCGGGGCCTGGGGCGGATCGCATGGGCCAGGAGGCCCCGGGTCGAGCCCGGGGCGCGCGCGGCAGGGTCAGGCGCCGCCCTGGACGGCGCCCTCAGAAAGCGTAGTCGAGGATCTCTTCGATCCGCTTCGGCCCGTCGACGGGGCGGGGGTTGCGGCGCATGGGCGGGTAGTCGAAGGCCAGTTCCGCCAGCCGCGGCAGGTCGGCCCGGGTCAGCCCCTTGTCGCGCAGGCGGGATGGCACGCCCAGCCCGCGGACCAGGTCCAGCATCTGCTCCCAGGCCGGGCGGTCCGGGTCGCCCAGCGCGCGGGCCAGCGCCGCCTGCCGGTCGGCGTTGACCTCCGCGTTCCAGCGCAGGGTGGCGGGCAGCATGATGCAGGAGGTCTCGCCATGCGGCACCCCGAAGCCCGCGCCCAGCGCATAGCCGATGGCGTGGCTGGCGCCCGAGCCCGCCCCCCCGGTCAGCGCCGAAATCGCCTGCCACATGCCGAACTGCGCGTCCTGCCGCGGGGCGAGGTCCTCCGGCGCCGCGAGGATCGCCGGCAGCGACCGGGCGAGCGTCTCCACCGCCGCCAGCGCGAAGAGGTCGGTCATCGGGTTGGCGGTGGCGGAGCAATACCCCTCCGCCGCATGGTCCATGGCCCGCATCCCGGTGGAGACCAGCAGCGGCAGCGGCGTGGCCAGCGTCGCGGCGGGGTCCAGCGCCACGGCGCGGGGAACCAGCCTCGGGTGGGTGTAGCCGCCCTTCACGCCCCGGTCGGTGTCGGTGATGCCGGCGGTGGGGGTGAACTCAGCGGCCGAGAGCGTGGTGGGCACGGCGATCATGCGCATCGCGCCCCCCTCCGCCCCCCGGTCGGCGGCGAGCGCCTTGCCCGCGGCGCGCATCGCCTCCACGTCGCCCGCGCCGGTCCAAAGGCACATCTGCACCGCCTTGGTCGCGTCGATGACCGAGCCGCCGCCGACCGCGACCAGCACGTCGGCCCCCGCGGCGCGCGCGGCGTTGGCGGCCTCGACCACATCGGCCTCCGGCGAATGGGAGCGGATGCGGTCATGCACGCCGACGCAGGCGTCGCCCAGTCCCGCGATCACCTGCGCCAGCGGACCTTCCGCCCCGGCCCGGGCCAGCGAGGCGGTGGAGGTGACGAAGGCGCGGGACACGCCCTGGCGGGCCATCTCCTCGACCACCGCCTCGGCGGCGGGACGGCCGAAGATCACCCGCTCCTGCGGGTGGATGCGGAAATGTCCGGTTGCGATCTTGGGCGCAGTCATCACCATGGCCTCTCGGATTGGAATTCGCGACGGAAGGGGCGGCGGCGGCATGGGCGGAGCGGGACGAAATACCTTCCCGACGGAAGGTTTTGGCGCGGAACGCCGTCCGGCGCACGCCCGCGCCCCCGTTCCCGTCCCCATTCCCGTCCGCGTCCCCGCCCCTGCCTATCGGCGATTCGCCCCCGCCGCTTGCGCCGGGGCCGCGGCGCGATGAGCGGGCCCCCTCCCCCCGCCGGGCCC
>JAYZWL010000048.1:0-32110 GCA_036154955.1 Pseudomonadota bacterium
CCCCGAAGGCGCCCCTTGCCGGACCCGGCCCCGACGGGTGTATTGGGGCGAAACCGAACAGGGGGAGCTTCGCCAATGACCTCGCCATTCCTTCAGGGGCTCGACCGCGGGCCGGCCAATCACCGGCCGCTGACGCCGCTGGGCCTGCTGGCCCGCGCGGCGGAGACCTTCCCCGAGCGCACCGCCATCATCCATGGCGATCTGCGCACCTCCTACGCCGATTTCCACGCCCGCTCCCGCCGCCTCGCCTCGGCGCTGGCCGGGGCGGGGATCGGGCGGAACGACGTCGTCTCCGCCCTGCTGCTCAACACGCCGGCCATGCTGGAATGCCACTACGGCCCCGCCCGGATCGGCGCCGTGCTCAACGCCATCAACACGCGGCTCGACGCGGCGGGGGTGGCCTTCATCCTCGACCATGCCGAGGCGAAGATCCTGATCGTGGACGCGGAGCTGGTCCCCCTGGCGCGGGAGGCGCTGGCCCGGGCCCAGGTCTCCCCCCGCATCGTGGTCTATCGCGACCCCACGGTCCCCGAGACCCATGCCGCGGCCGGGGCGCTGGAGGATTACGAAGCCTTCCTCGCCGCCGGCGACCCCGGCTTCGCCGGCCCGGGGCCGGAGGACGAGTGGGACGCCATCGCGCTCAACTACACCTCGGGCACCACCGGAAACCCCAAGGGCGTGGTCTATCACCACCGGGGCGCGACGCTGCTGGCCACCGGCAACATCCTGCATTCGGCCATGCGGGACGCGCCGGTCTACCTGTGGACGTTGCCGATGTTCCACTGCAACGGCTGGTGCTTCCCCTGGACGATCTCGGCCAAGGCCGGCACGCATGTCTGCCTGCGCGCCGTGCGCGCCGCCCCGATCTTCGAGGCGATCGCCGAGCATGGCGTGACCCATATGTGCGGCGCGCCCATCGTGATGTCGACGCTGCTGGCCGCGCCGGAGGCGGAGAAGCGCCCCCTGCCCCACGCGGTCGAGTTCCTGACCGCCGCCGCCCCCCCGCCCGAGGCGGTGCTCGCCGCGATGGCCGAGGCCGGATTCCGCGTCACCCATGTCTACGGGCTGACCGAGGTCTACGGTCCCGCGGTGATCAACGAGTGGAAGCCGGAATGGGACGCGCTGCCCCCCGGCGAGCAGGCGCGCCTCAAGTCCCGCCAGGGCGTGCGCTACGCGGCGCTGGAGGCGCTGGACGTGCTCGACCCCGAGACCATGGAGCCCGTCCCCGCCGACGGGACCACCATCGGTGAGATCGTCTTCGCCGGGAACGTGGTGATGAAGGGCTATTTCAAGAACCCCACGGCCACCGAGGCGGCGCTGAAGGGCGGCTGGTTCTGGTCTGGCGACCTCGCGGTCAAGCACCCGGACGGCTACGTGCAGATCAAGGACCGCTCCAAGGACATCATCATCTCGGGCGGGGAGAACATCTCCTCCATCGAGGTCGAGGAGAGCCTGTTCCGCCACCCCGCCGTGGCGCTCTGCGCCGTGGTGGCGATGCCGGACGAGAAATGGGGCGAGACGCCGGCGGCCTTCGTGGAGCTGAAGGCGGGGGCCGAGGCGACGGAGGCGGAGCTGATCGCGCATTGCCGGGCCGAGCTCGCGCATTTCAAGGCGCCGCGGAGGATCAGCTTCGGGGAGCTTCCCAAGACCTCCACCGGCAAGGTGCAGAAGTTCGAGCTGCGCGCCCGGGCGAAGACCCTGGCCTGATGGCTGCGGCGGAGGCGGGCGCGCGATGACCGGCCCGCAGGGCGACCCGCCGCACGACCCGCCGGGCGGCGCGCGGGAGGCGCCTGCCCCGGGCGGGTCGCCTGCGGGCGCCGCGCCCGCCCCCCGCGACGCGGCCGCCTCCCCGACCTCCCCCGCCGCGCGCCGGCGCGACGCGCGCGAGGCGGCGGCGGAGGCGCCGCGGCCCCTGCGCCGTCTGCGCCGCTGGCTCTATGTCCAGCTCGATCCCGACGGCTGGCCGGGGGACGGGCTGTCGCCGCTCAACCTCGCGGCCACGGCGGCGGTTATGGTCTCCACCCTCGCCGCGGCGCTGCTGACCGAGCCGACGCTGGCGGCCTGGAACGGCTGGCTTTACGGCGCGATGCTCGGGTCGGCGGTCCTGTTCACGCTGGAATTCGCCGCGCGGCTCTGGGTCAAGTGGGAAAGCCCGAGGATGCGGGCCGACCCGATGGGGCCGCTGCGCTGGCTGACGCGCTGGTACACGATCCTCGACCTGCTGGCGCTGGTCGGCATCTGGGTCGAGGTCGGCGTGGAGGCGGGGTTCGGGCTGACCGTGATGCTGCGGCTCATGCGGGTGCTGCACGTGTTTCACTCGGCCGGCGACGGCGCCGTCGCCCGGGCGGGGCGGGAGATCGCCCGCGCGGTGGCGGAGCGGCGCATGGAGCTTGCGATCGCGGTCTGCGTGGCGGGGCTGGCGCTGGTCGGCGCCTCGGTCGCCATGTACGCGGCCGAGGGCCAGGCCCAGCCGGAGGCCTTCGGCTCCATCCCCCGGGCGATGTGGTGGTCGGTGGTGACGCTGACCACGGTGGGCTACGGCGACGCCATCCCGGTCACGCCGGCGGGGCGGCTGATCGCCGGGCTGACGGCGCTGGGGTCGGTGGCGCTGGTGGCGCTGCCGGCGGGCATCATGGCCGCGGCCTTCTCCGACGCGCTGCAACGCGCCCGCCGCCGCCCCCCGGGGCGGGAGGACTGACGGCCGGCCGGCGCCCCGGGTCGGGCGTCCCCCTGACCCGGGCGTCGCGCGGACGGCGGGCGCGAGGCCCCGGGTCAGGCCCGGGGCGCGCGCCCGGCGCGGCGCGCTTCGCCCGGTTCCGCGGAGGTCGTTCCAAGGGCGCCGTTCGGGCGGGATCACTCCGCCGCCTCGACCTCCCGCTCCCCTGCCTGCGCCGCCGCCTGCGCCGCCAGCAGGCGGGGGAGGCTGAGTTCGATCCAGTCGGCCAGCGCGCGCACATGCTCCGCCGCCTCCCGTCCCAGCGGGGTCAGGGCGTAGTCGACGCGGGGCGGGACCTCGTTGTGGTCGCGGCGCTCCACCAGCCCGTCGGCCTCGAACTGGCGCAGGGTCTGGGCGAGCATCCGCTCCGATATCCCGCCGATGGCGCGGCGCAGCTCGGCGAAGCGCTGGCGGCCCGACAGCAGCGCCACCAGCGCCAGCACCCCCCAGCGGGAGGTCATGTGGGCGAGGAACGCGCGCGAGGGGCAGTCGACCGAGAACACCCGGCCCATGCGGATCTGCTCGGCCAGCGGGGGCTGCGGGCCGTCGAAGGCTTCGGGCGGGGCCGGGGGGCGAGGGGGCATGGCGGGCTCCGGGTCGGGGGGGCGGGGCGCAAATCGGGGCGCTTACCTTTTCGTGCGTACTTACGGATAGAAAGTAGGGCGCCTAGGTCGGTCGGGCAACGCCGTTCCAACCGAAGGACCATGCCCATGATCGTCGTCACCGCCGCCGCCGGCCAGCTCGGCCGCCTCGCCATCGACGCGCTCGTCGCCCGAGGCGTCCCCGCCGGCGAGATCGTCGCCGGGGTGCGGACCCCGGCGAAAGCCGCCGACCTCGCCGCTAGGGGCGTCCAGCTGCGCGAAGCCGACTACGACCGTCCCGACAGCCTCGCCGCCGCCTTCGCGGGGGCGGAGAAGCTGCTGCTGATCTCGTCCCCCGAGATCGGCCGCCGCGCGCCTCAGCACCGCGCGGCCATCGCGGCGGCGAAAGCGGCCGGGGTCGGGCTGGTCGCCTACACCTCCCTGCTCAACGCCCCGACCTCGCCCCTGATGCTGGCGGAGGAGCACCGGGAGACCGAGGCCGCGCTCGCCGCTTCGGGCCTGCCCGCGATCCTGCTGCGCAACGGCTGGTATGCGGAGAACCACGCCCCCGCCATCGCCGCGGCGCCGGGTCTGGGCGCGATCCATGGCGCGGCGGGGTCCGGGCGGATCGCGGCGGCGGCGCGGGCCGACTACGCCGAGGCCGCGGCGGCGGCGCTGATCGCGGGCGCGCCGGGGACGTTCGAGCTTGCGGGCCCGGGCTTCGACATGGCCGGGCTGGCCGAGGCGGTCGCGGCCATCGCCGGGACGCCGGTCCGTTATGTCGACCTGTCCCCGGCGGACTACGCGACGGCGCTGGAGGCCAACGGCCTGCCCGGCCCGGTCGCCGCGATGCTGGCCGACAGCGACGCGGGCGCGGCGCAGGGCGCGCTGGACGGCTCGCCCGAGGCGCTGGAGGCGCTGATCGGCCGCCCCGCCACGCCGCTGTCGGCGACGATCAAGACCGCGCTGGGTCGCTGAGCGGAGCGGTTCGCGAAGGCGGCGCGCGCGAGGCCCCGGGTCAGGCCCGGGGCGCGCGCGCCCGGACCGGAAGCCTCAGGACCGGCGGGCGGGGCGCTGGGGGGCGCGCGGGGCGCGGGCGGGGGCGAGCCTTGTGCCGCCGTCCGGCCGCGCCACGGGGCCCTGGGCCGCGCCGGCCACGGCGACCTGGCCCGCCGCCGCCCGGGTCGCCGCCTGAGACTGGGCCGCCGCGCCGATCCGGGCGGCGGAGGCGGCGTTCAGGCTGGCCTGGGTCACCCCGTCGGCCAGCCCGGCCGCGGCCGCGTCGGCGGCGGTGGCGATCTCCGGCGTCTCGGCGTCGCCGGCCTCTTCGTCGCCGGTGGTCGCCTCGCCCTCGACGTTCAGCGAGGCGACGGGGGCCGGAGCCTCGGTCCCAGCCGCCCAGATCCCGGCCGCGTTCCCGGCCGCGTTCCCGGCCGCCGCCGTGACCACGCCCGACGCCTCGCGCGAGGTCCGCGGCCGCGGCGCCGGCGCGCCGCCGGGCCGGGGCGAGGCCAGCGGCGCCGCCAGCGGGGCGGCGGCGGCGACCTGAAGCTCCTCCGCCTCGGGAATGTCGCCGTTGCCCTGCTTGAGCGCCGTGACCACCCGCGCCAGATAGGCCAGCTTCAGCCCGTCGCGCATCTGGTGGGTGTCGAACACGCCCAGGCTCGCGATCACCGCGCGCTCGTTGACCTCGGTGAAGGCGCGCCAGAAGCGGGCGCCCAGCACCGGCACCACCTGCTCGCCCTTGTCCTCGACCAGCACGTAAAGCGTGTCGCCGGCCCGGCGGGTCTGCACGATGCGGATGGTCTCGGGGTCGCCGCCCATGCCGGCGGTGGCCTTGCCGCGGTCGGAGCGGAGATAGCGCTCCAGCTCGATGAAGCCTTCGTCGTTCAGGCCCTTGGCGAACAGGCGCGTGTCGCCGATGGACAGCGACACCAGCCCGTCGACCATCGCCTCGCGCGACGCGGTCCCCGACGGGTCGCGGGCGGCGGCGGCGAGCGCGCAGTCCTCGATCAGCGCGAAGGCGGCGGCGCCGCCGGGGCGGATGCTGTCGGGATCGACGCAGAAGCCCTGCGGCGGGGTCAGGCGCACCACACGCCCCCCCGCGGTGACCGAGGGGCCGAGCGGCGTGGCGCCGCTGACCGCGCCCGGAGGCGGCAGGCAGCCCGGCAGGACCGAGAGCAGACCGAGCCCCGCCAGCGCAGGCCCGGCCCGGCGCAGCGCCGCGGCGAGACGGCTTCGGGCCGGAACGGTGGGGGCGGCCGGGTTGGGGGCGGCCGGGATGGAGGCGGATGCGTCGGTTCGGGTCACGCCGCCGTTCCGGCGCGGGTGGCGGCGGCACGGCCGAGGGGGGCGGAGCGACGCGGACGACGCGAGGCGCGCTGCGGTTCCGGCGAGGGGCGACGGCTCGGCAGGCGAGGCTTCAATCGGGTCTGGTCGTCCATGGGCTCGATCTTGCTGGCGCGCCGCGATGCGCTTGGACGCGAACGGGCCGGCATGCGGCTGCGTCGGTGGCGGCGGTGGTTTCCTCCCGACGGACGGCGGCGCCGCCCGGTTGCTGCCCGCGGACGATACGCGGCGGGCCGCCGGTAGGAAAGGGCGCGAAGGGGTCGCGGGGACCGCGGTGCGTCGCCGCCCCTCGGCGCGCGGCCTGGCCCGCCGCTTCGCCCTCCCCTCCGCGCCGCGCCGCGGGCGGAGAATCGGCCGGCCCGCACGCCCCGCCGCGCCCCGCGCGCCGGGGGGAAGGGAGGCCGGATGACGGTGCGGCGGGCCCCTGCGGCGTCGAATTGTCCACGATCGCGCCCCGCCAGGGACGATCCGGCGCGATCCGGCGATTATGTGAACCAAAAATGAACCCTTCGGGTGGACGTTGACCCCGCGCGGGCCTAACGTGGTCCGGTTCGCTCTCCGGCCGGCAGGAGCCCATGATCGAGTTCAAGCACCCGCTGGTCGCCTATGCCGAACCTGCGAGGAAGGGCGCGACGGTGGCGCGCACGCTGATCGGCTTCGCGCTGGTGGTGGCGTTCGTGCTGATCTTCGTGCGCATCGCGCGCATGGGCACGGCGGAGGCGCTGGTCGGCCGTTCGGGCGACGAGCTGGTGGCGAGCTCGGCGGACCTGCACTCCCCGCTCGGGGTGCTGATGACGCTGGGATCGTTCCTCGCGGTCTGGCCGGCGCTGTGGCTGGTGCTTCCCATCGTGCACAAGCGCAAGGCCAACACGCTGTTCGGCCCGGACGGCAAGATGAAATGGCGGCATTTCCGGCTGGGCATGGCCGCCTCGATGCTGGTGGGCGCGGCGGCCTGGGGGCCGTTGGTCTATCTCCATGCCGACTCCATCCTGATCTTCCCCAACCTGCGCGACTGGGCGATCCTCGCCGCCATCGCCATGCCGATGGTCTTCGTGCAATGCGTGGCGGAGGAGCTGATGTTCCGCGGCTACCTGCTGCAGCAGTTCGCGGCGCGGTCGATGTCGGTGCTGGGCTGGTCGGTGCTGCCCTCGATCCTGTTCGGGCTGGCGCACCCGTCCGACGCGGGGCTTCTGTCCATGTCCTGGTATCACTTCGTCTTCGGGCTGGTGATGGCGGCGGTGACCTCGCGCACCGCCAATCTGGGGGCGGCGGCGGGCATCCATTTCGGCAACAACCTGATCAACCTGCTGCTGATCGCGCCCTCGCAGATGGTCAGCGGGCTGGCGCTGTTCGCGATCCCGAGCTCGGTGGATTTCTCCGGCTCCCGGATCGCCTATCTGGTGATGATGTTCATCGGGGCGGCGCTGTTCATGGGCTTCATGGACCTGCGCTTCATCCGCGCCTGGCAGCGCGCGAAGCGGGAGCGGGCGGCCGCGGCGGAGGCGGTCGCCCCCGGTCCCGACTCCGGCCCCGGCCCCGCCTCCGGTCCCGGTCCCGGACCCGGTCCCGCATCGGGCCCCGGCGCCCGCCCGTCGACGCTCAAGGCGCTGGCGGCGGAATAGGTCGCCCGCCCGCCGACCGCGCTTTCCGGCGCGGGCGGCGGGGACATGCCGGGGGGGCGTGTCGGGAGGGGAGAGGCGTCAGGCGCCGGCCTTCGCCGCCTCGCCCTCGGCCCGGATCGCGGACAGCGACTTGACCGGGGTCAGCGCCTCGGGATCCACCACGATCTCGATCAGGTAGGAGGTATCCGCGGCCAGCGCCCGGGCCAGCGCCGGGGCGAAGTCCTCGGTCTTCGCCACCCGTTCGGCCGCCGCGCCGTAGGCTTCGCCCAGCTTCACGAAATCGGGGTTGCCGAGATCGGTGGCGATGGTGCGGCCCGGGTGGTGCCGCTCCTGGTGCATGCGGATGGTGCCGAACATGCCGTTGTTGACCACGATGGCGATGACCTTGGCGCCGTATTGCGCCGCCGTCGCCATCTCCTGCGCGGTCATCATGAAGCAGCCGTCGCCGCCCAGCACCACCGAGACCCGGTCGGGATGGGTCAGCGCCGCCGCCACCGCCGCCGGCGCCCCGTAGCCCATGGAGCCCGAGGTGGGCGCGAGCTGGGTGCGGTAGCCGCGGTGCTGGCGGAAGCGGTGCAGCCAGATCGCGTAGTTGCCCGCGCCGTTGGAGACGATGGCGTCGTCGGGCAGCGCCCGGTTCAGCTCCGCGATCACCGCGCCCATGTCCATGGCGCCGATGCCGGGAACGGGGGCGGAGAACGCCTCGTAGGCCGCGCGCAGGGTGGCCACGCCAGGAACCGGGCCGGGGCGGGCGGGCAGCGCCGCGGCGGCCTCGAAGAACGGCAGGGCCCGGCAGGCGATGGCGAGGTCGGAGGCGTAGGCGACGTTATGCTCCTCCGGCCCCGGATGCACGGTGACCAGCGGCATCCGCGCGTTGGGCACGCCCAGCAGCGTGTAGCCCTGGGAGGCGATCTCCCCCAGCCGCGAGCCGACGTTGATCAGCAGGTCGCAGTCCTCGGCCACGTAGCTCACCAGCTTCGGGTTCGCGCCGATGCCCAGCGTGCCGCAGAACTGGGGATGGCGGTTGTCCATGTAGTCCTGGCGGCGGAAGGAGGTGACCACCGGCAGGCCCTGCGCCTCGGCGAAGGCGGTCGCGGCGGCCGCGGTTTCGGCCGACCAGGCGCCGCCGCCGATCAGCATCACCGGATTCTTCGCGGCGGCGATCATCTCGCCCAGCTTCGCGATGGCGGCCGGGGTCGGGGCGGCCTCGGCGATCGCCGGGACGCGGATGTCGGGCACGTCGGCGGTGTCGGAGAGGGTCTCCTCCGGCAGCACCAGCACCACCGGGCCGGGCCGCCCCTCCTGCGCCACGGCCCAGGCGCGGGAGATGTATTCGGGGATGCGGGCCGCGTCCTCGATCTGGGCGACCCATTTGGCGACCTGGCCGAACATCCGGCGGTAGTCGATCTCCTGAAAGCCCTCGCGGTCGAAATGGTCGCGGCTGACCTGCCCGACGAAAAGAATCATCGGGGTCGAATCCTGCCGCGCCGTGTGCAGCCCGTTGGAGCCGTTGGTGGCCCCGGGCCCGCGGGTGACGGCGGCAAGCCCCGGTTTTCCCGTCAATTTTCCGTAGGCCTCCGCCATATTGACGGCGCCGCCTTCGTGACGACAAGCGACCGTCCGTATGGCGTCTTTGTGGTCGTGGAGGCCATCGAGCAGCCCGAGGAAGCTTTCCCCGGGCACGCAGAACACTAGTTCAGCCCCAAGGATACGCAGCTGATCGGCCAGAATCCGGCCTCCGTGGCGCATGTTGGCGGCGGGGGCGGGCGCGGAACCGGGCTGGGACATGGGAGAACCTCTGCGATGGGAGACGCCTTCATAGCTCGACCGGGCGCGCCGACGAAAGGGCGCGACGTCGGCGCCGCGTCGCCGCATTCCGCCGTCGGGAAGGCCGCGCCCGCGCCCGTCGAAAATCACGCGGGGGACATTCACCCGCCCGAAACGACTCGTCCGGAGGTGGCCCGCGTCACGCCTCCGTCACGGCGAATCACCGAGGGTTCGTGTCAGAGTGGCGTCAGCGCCGGGTGTCGAGTTGCGTTCCGGCCGTCCGTAACGAGTTTGTCCGAGCGGAAACCCATGATCGCGAAACTGTGCCTGCGGCTTTATTCGGTGATCGCCCACGGTCTGGCGCTGGCGGCGCTGGTCTATCTGGTGGGCTTCATAGGCGATGTGTTCGTGCCGTGGAGCATCGATTCCGGCGGGGCGGGAGCCTTGCCGGGACCGGTGGCTTCGGCGATGGCGCTGGATATCGCGCTGATCACGCTGTTCGGCGCGCAGCATTGGGGGATGCGCCGGTTCCGCGGCTGGGCGCGGTTCCTGCCCGAGGGGGCGGAGCGGCCGACCTACCTGCTCGCCACCGTCGCGGCGACCGCGGCGCTGGTCGCGCTGTGGCGGCCGATCCCGCATGTTGTGTGGTCTTTCGAGTCGGACCTCGCGGTCTACGGGCTGAGCCTGGCCTATTTCGCCGTCTGGGGCGTGATGCTGACCGGCGGCGTCCGGGGCCTGCGCCCCTGCTCGCTGGCGCTGAGCCCGACCCGGGCGGCGCTGGGGCTGCGGGTGGCGTCCGAGGCCTCCCGCCCCGCGCGCCGGGCCTGGTATCTGATCCCGCTGATCACGCCGCACATGACCATCGGCCATCTGGTTTTCGCGCTGGGGCTGGCGACGCTGGTGATGCTGGCCTCGATCCTGCAGGACGACGAGGCGCGCGCCGCCGCCCAGGCGCGCGGCCAGGCCCGGCGGCGTGCCGCCCGGCGGGCCAGAACGCGCCGCGCCGCCGCCGCCGCCGGCGGGCTGCGCGCCATCGACCGGGATGGGGCCATGCATGAGGTGGAGGCCGATTTCCTCGCGGGGGTCGCCCGCGCGGCGTCGCCCGCCGCGGCCCGCCCCGACAGCCGCATGACGGAGGCGCGCCGGACCGCGGGGGCGGGGGCGGGGGCCGGAGCCGCGCCGCGCGGGCGGCTGGGCCGCGGGCCGCGAGCCGGGCTGGCCGCCCTGCGCGCGCTGGCCGCGCGGAACTTCGCCGACCCGATGCCCGAGGCCGCGCCCCTGCCGATTCCCGTGCCCCTCGCCGTTCCCGGGGCGGGGCAGGAGGCGCGCCTGCGACGGCCGGCGGACGGGGCCGCCCTCGGCTGAGGGGGCTCGCGCCTCCAATCTTGACCCCGCGGCCGCCTCCGCCTCTGATGCCGGCGCTTCCGCCGTCCCCGCCGCGGCGCGGAAGACGCCGGAGCCCGGCGGCGCAGGCGGCGCGGAGAGCCCCATGACCGATCCCGCCGACCCCGTGGCCACCGCCCCCGCCGTGCCCGCGGTGGAGTTCTGGTTCGACTTCGCCTCGACCTATTCCCACCTCGCCGCCCAGCGCATCGAGGACGCGGCCGCCGCCCGCGGCGTGGCCGTGACCTGGCGGCCGTTCCTGCTGGGCCCGATCTTCGCGGCGCAGGGCTGGAACACCTCGCCCTTCGCGATCTACGCCGACAAGGGCGCCAACATGCTGCGCGACATGCAGAGGCTCTGCGCCCTGCAGGGCCTGCCGCCGATGGTTCCGCCCTCGCCCTTCCCGCAGCACTCGGTGCTCGCCGCCCGGGTGGCGCTGATCCTGCCGGCCGCGCAGGTCCCGGCCTTCGGGCGCGGGGTCTACATGGCCGAGTTCGCCGAGGGGCGCGACATCTCCCGCCCCGAGACGCTGGCCCCGATCCTCGACGGGCTGGGGCTGGACCCGCGGGCGACGATGGAGGCCGCGCAGGATCCGGCCAACAAGTCCGCCCTGCGCGCCCAGACCGAGCGGGCGATGGCCCTGCGCATCTACGGCGCGCCGACCTTCGTGACCTCGGACGGGGAGCTGTTCTGGGGCGCCGACCGGCTGGAGCACGCGCTGGACTGGGAGACGGGGGCCGCCCCGCGGCCGTGAGGCCTTCCCCGGCCGGATCCCCCGACTTGCGCAGGGCGCCGCGGCGCCGCAAAGCTTCGCCCAATGAAAAACCGCAGAACAGGGAGGCCGACATGGCCAAGATTCTCTACGGGCGCGATCTGAGCCCCTTCGTGCGTCGCGTCGCGGTCTGGGCCGCGCTGCAGGGGCTGGAGCTGGAGCGCAAGCCGCTCATGGTCAACGGTCCGGATTTCGAGGCGCTCAAGCAGGTCAACCCGATGGGCCGGGTGCCGATCCTGGTGACCGAGGACGGCGAGGCGCTGATCGAGACCGCCGCCATCCTCGACTGGATGGAGGAGAACGCGGCGCCCGAGGCGCGGCTGATCCCCGCCTCCGGTCCGGCGCGGCGCGCGGCGATGCAGGTGATGGCCTTCGCCCATTCCACGGTCGAGAAGGGCGTGGCGCTGGTCTATGAGAAGAACCGCCGCCCCGAGGAGTTCCAGTGGCCCGAATGGCGCGCGCGGCTGGAAGGCCAGATCGCCGGCGGGCTGGCGGAACTGGAGGGCCGGGCGCCCGAAAGCGGCTTTCACGGCGGCGATCGGCCCGACGGCGCGGACATCTGCCTGACGCTGGCGCGCGACTTCATCCGGGCCACCAACCCCTATCTGCTCGACCCCGGCTATCCGAAGCTGGAGGCGCTGGCCGACCGCTGCGACGCGCTGCCGGAATTCGCCGCCTCCAACCCCGCCGCGGCCTGAGGGAGACCCGCTTGACCGCCGCCCCCGATCCCGCCTCCGCCCCCGACCTTCCCGCCCCCGGCGCGCCCCTGGTGGCGCGGGGGCGGAGCTGGGAGGCGCTGCGCGCCGGCTTCCGCTGGCCGCGGCAGGCGGTGGATCCGGGGGCGGCGTTCAACATGTACGAGGCCTGCTGCGGCCGCTGGGCCCGCATCGCGCCGGACCGCCCCGCCCTGCGGCTGCTGCGCCATGACGGCGAATACCGGGAATGGACCTTCGCGGAGCTGGACCGCGCCTCGGCCCGGCTGGCCAACGCGCTGGTCGCGCGGGGGCTGGGGCGGGGGGACCGCTGCGGGCTGTTGCTGCCGCAGACGCAGGAAGCGCTGCTCACCCATCTGGCCTGCTACCGGATCGGGGCGGTGGTGGTGCCCCTGTTCACGCTCTTCGGCGAGGACGGGCTGCGGATGCGGCTCGCCGACAGCGGGGCCGCCCATATCGTCACCGACGCCGCCAACCTGCCCAAGGTGCTGGCGATCCGCGACGACCTTCCGGCCCTGCGCATCATGTGGACGGTGGACCGGCCCGGCGACGGGGCCTGGGGCTTCTGGCAGGAGCTGGCCAAGGGCCGGGACGACTTCGCCACCGTGCGCACCGGGCCCGACGACCCAGCCTTCCTGTCCTACACCTCCGGCACCACCGGCCCGCCCAAGGGGGCGCTGCACGGCCACCGGATCGTGCTGGGCCATATGCCGGGGTTCGAGACCCATCACGACTTCGCCCCGCAGGCGGGCGACGCCTTCTGGACCCCGGCCGACTGGGCGTGGATGGGGGGGCTGTGCAACGTCATGCTTCCGGCGCTGTTCCACGGGGTCCCGCTGCTCGCCCATCGCATGTCCAAGTTCGACCCGGAGGAGGCCTTCGCGCTGGTCGCCCGCCACCGCATCCGCAACGCCTTCTTCCCGCCGACCGCGCTGAAGCTGCTGCGGCAGGTGGAGAATCCGCGGGCGAAATACGCCTACGACATGCGCTCCATCGGCTCGGGCGGGGAGGCGCTGGGCGCGAGCCTGCTGGAATGGGGGGAGGAGGCCTTCGGGCTGACCATCAACGAGTTCTACGGCCAGACCGAATGCAACCTCGTGCTCGGCAATTGCGCCGCCCTGTTCCCGCCGCGCCCCGGCTCCACCGGGCGGGCGGCGCCGGGGCATGTGGTGGGGGTGATCGACTCCGAGGGCAATGAGCTGGCGGACGGCGAGGTCGGCGAGATCGCGGTGCTCGCCCCCGATCCGGGCATGTTCCTCGGCTACTGGAACCTGCCCGAGAAGACGGCGGAGAAGTTCGTCACCGCCCCCGACGGCCGCCGCTGGATGCGGACCGGGGACGAGGGGCGGCGGGAGCCGGACGGGCATTTCTTCTTCTCGTCCCGCACCGACGACGTGATCACCTCGTCGGGCTACCGGATCGGGCCCACGGAGATCGAGGATTGCCTCACCGGCCACCCCGCCGTGGCCATGGCCGCGGTGATCGGCCTGCCCGACCCGGTGCGCACCGAGGCGGTGACGGCTTACGTGGTGCTGCGCCCCGGCGCCGATCCCGGCCCCGGCCTGGCGGAGGAGCTGACCGCAAGGGTGCGCGCCCGCATCTCCCCCCATGTGGCGCCGCGGGCGGTGCATGTGGCCCAGAGCCTGCCGATGACCGCCACCGGCAAGATCATGCGGCGCGAAGTGAAGCGCCTGGCGCTGGAAGGCGGCGTCTAGGCGGTTTCTGCCTGTCGTCAAACCGGCGACGATCACGAAAGATTTCGCAGGAAAACGCGCGGTCGAGTGAACCCAAAGCCCGGCCCGACCGTAACTCTCTGCGTGATGAACGAAACCGCGATCTCCTCTTCCCGCGCCCCCGACGGCGCCGTCCCGCCCGCCCTGGTCTGGCTGCGCCGCGACCTGCGGCTGGCCGACAACCCGGCGCTGGACGACGCCATCCGGCTGGGCGGGCCGGTGGTGGCGGTGTGGATCCTGGATCCGGAAACGGAGGCGCTGGGCGCCGCGCATCGCTGGCGGCTGGAAGCGTCGCTCGCCCGCCTCGCCGACGCGATGGAGGCGCTGGGCGGCCGGCTGATCCTGCGCCGGGGCGAGGCGCTGGAGGTCCTGCGCGCGCTGGTCGCCGAGACCGGGGCGCGCGCCCTGCGCTGGAACCGGCTGCACGACCGCGCCGCCCGCGCCCGTGACACGGCGGTCAAGGCGGCGCTGACGGAAGACGGGCTCGACATCCGCTCCTTCAACGGCTCGCTCCTGCACGAGCCGTGGGAGGTCGAGACGGGGGCCGGCGGGCATTACAAGGTCTATTCCCCCTTCTGGCGCGCCATCGCCGAGCGGGTGGTGCATGAGCCGATCGACGCCCCCGGCCGCTGGCCCGCCCCGGAGGCCTGGCCGGAGACGGACCGTCTGGACGACTGGGCCATGGCCGCCGACATGCGCCGCGGCGCCCGCGCGCTCGCCGCCCATGTGCGGCCCGGCGAGGCCGCGGCGCTGGACCGGCTGGAGGAATTCCTGGAGGAGCGGGTCGAGGACTACGCAAGCGACCGGGACCGGCTGGACCGCCGCGCCACCTCCGGCCTGTCGGACGCGCTGGCGGTGGGCGAACTCTCCGCCCGCCGGATCTGGACCGCCGCCCGCCCGCGGCGGCAGGGCGCGAAGGCGAAGCCGGTCGAGAAATTCATGCAGGAGCTGGCCTGGCGGGACTTCGCCTATCACCTCTTGCACCACGCCCCGCGGATGGAGACGGAGAACTGGCGCGAGGACTGGGACGCCTTCCCCTGGCGCTTCGCCAACGACGACGCCGAGGCCTGGACCCGCGGCCTGACCGGGGAGCCGCTGATCGACGCCGCGATGCGGGAGCTGTGGGTCACCGGCACCATGCACAACCGGGCGCGGATGCTGGTCGCCTCCTACCTGACCAAGCACCTGATGACCCATTGGCGGGTGGGCGAGGCCTGGTTCCGCGACACGCTGGTCGACTGGGACCCGGCCTCCAACGCCATGGGCTGGCAGTGGGTGGCGGGCTCCGGCCCCGACGCGGCCCCCTTTTTCCGGGTCTTCAACCCTGAGACGCAGGCCGGCAAGTTCGACCCCGACGGCGCCTATCGCGACCACTGGTTGAAGGGCGCGGGGGCGGAGGCGTTCTTCGACGCGATCCCGCGCGCCTGGAACCTGTCGCCCTCCGACCGGCGGCCGGCGCCGCGCATCAGTCTGAAGGCCGGGCGCGAGCGGGCGCTGTCCGCCTATGGCGACCTGCGCGACGCCCGCGCGCCGGCCTGACCCCTCCCCCCTTTCCCATTCCCGAACGGAGACCCCAACGCATGAAAATCGCGGTCATCGGCGCCGGCATCTCGGGCCTCGGCGCCGCCCTCGCCCTGGGCGAACGGCACGACGTGACGCTGTTCGAACGGGACGGGCGGCTGGGCGGGCACGCCAACACCGCGACCGTGACCCATGCGGGGCGGGAGATCCCGGTCGACACCGGCTTCATCGTCTGCAACGCGCGGAACTATCCCAACCTGATGAGCCTGTTCGACCATCTGGGGGTGGAGACCGACTGGTCCGACATGTCCTTCGGCTTTTCGCTGAACGGCGGGGCCTACGAATACGCCTGCGACAATCTCGGGACCCTGTTCGCGCAGCGGCTGAACTGCGTGAACCCCCGCCATATCCGGATGCTGCTGGAGGTGGTGCGCAAGTTCAACCGCACCGCCTCCGCCGAACTGGCGGAGGGGGCGCTGGCGGGCCTGAGCCTGGGCGAGTGGCTGGAGCGGCGGGGCTATTCCGCGGCGTTCCGCGACCGGTTCGTGCTGCCGATGGGGGGCGCGATCTGGTCGACCTCGACCCGGCGGATGCTGGACTTTCCGGCCGCCAACTTCGTGGCCTTCTTCGACAATCACGACCTGATGACCGGCCTCGACCCGGCGCAGCGCTGGCGCACGGTGCAGGGCGGGTCCCGGGAATACGTGGCCCGGGCCGCGGCGGCGCTGGGACGCCGGGCGGTGGCGGGGGTCGGCGCGGTCTCGGTCCGGCGCGGGCCGGACGGGGTGCGCATCCGCTTCGACGACGGGTCGGAGGGGCGGTTCGACCACGCGGTGCTCGCCACCCATGCCGACGTGTCGCTGGGGCTGATGACGGACGCGGACGCCCGCGAACGCCGGCTGCTGGGGGCCTTCCCCTATTCGCGCAACCGCGCGGTGCTGCATTCCGACCCCGCGCTGATGCCGCGCCGGCGCAAGGTGTGGTCGTCGTGGAACTTCCTGTCCGAGGGGGCGGAGGCGGATGCGGAGCGTCCGGCCCAGGTCACCTACTGGATGAACCGGCTCCAGGACCTCGGCCCCGACGCGCCGCCGCTGTTCGTGTCGCTGAACCCGACGCGGGCGCCTGATCCGGCGCGGGTGCATGGCGAATACGCCTATGACCACCCGCTCTATTCCACCGACAGTTTCGAGGCGCAGGCCGGCATGGACGCGATCCAGGGGCGGGGCGGCGTCTGGCATGCCGGCGCCTGGCTGGGCTACGGCTTTCACGAGGACGGGCTGCGCGCCGGCCTGCGGGTCGCGGCCGCGCTGGGAGCCCGGCCCGACTGGGTCCGCGACCCCGGCGCGCCGCTGGCGGGGCCCGCCCCCGCCACCGCCCCAGCCACCCGCGGCCCGGTTCCCGCCGTGGCCGCCGCGGCGATGCCGGCGGAGTAGGCCCCGTGTCCCGCGCCGCGCCCCCCGCCGCACTCCCGCCCGAGCAGGGCTGCGCCTATCTGGGCCATGTCATGCACATGCGCCTGCGCCCGCGGGCGCATCGGTTCCGCTATCCGCTGTGGACCCTGCTGCTGGACGTGGACCGGCTGGAGGAGACGGCGGCGCGGCTGCGCCTGTTCGCGGTCAACGGCCGGGGCCTGATCTCCCACCACGACGCCGACCACGGGCCGCGCGACGGCTCCCCCCTGCGGCCCTGGGTCGAGGCGCGGCTGGCCGAGGCCCGCCGTCCCCGCCCCGCCCGCATCCGCCTGCTGGCCATGCCGCGGGCGCTGGGGATCGGGTTCAACCCGCTGTCGGTCTATTACTGCGAGGACGCGGCCGGCCGCCTGCAAAGCGTGATCTACGAGGTGAAGAACACCTTCGGCGACCAGCGCGCCTATGTGCTGGCGGCGGAGCGGGCGGAGGGCGCGCCCGAGGACGCGCCGCGGCGGCACCAACAGGCCAAGGAGATGTTCGTCTCCCCCTTCATCGGCATGGACCAGACCTACCGCTTTCACCTCGCCCCCCCGGGCGCGAAGCTTGCGCTGCGCATCCGGCAGGGGGACGCGGAGGGCGAGCTGCTGATCGCGACCCAGAACGGCGACCGGCTGGCGCTGTCGGACGCGACGCTGGCGCGGCTGGCGCTGGCCCTGCCGCTGATGCCGGTCCGGGTGCTGGCCGCGATTCACTGGCAGGCGCTGCTTCTGGCGCTGAAGCGGGCCCCGTTCCGCCGCTATCCCGGGCCGGAGGCGGCGCATGCCCCGGCGCCGCCCGCGACCTCCCCTTCCGGGGATTTCACCTCGCGAGAGCCGGTTTCAGCCGCGTGAACCGCCCGAAAACGTCTGGCGCGCGCCGGTATCGCGTATTAACCTTTTTGGCCTGAACTGCAGAGGAGCCGCCTGAAATGACGGGACCGCTCGACACCGTTCGGGGACAGACGGGGCTGCCGCGCTGGTTCGCCTCCGTGTTCGAGACCGCCTCCGGGCTGACCGCCGGCAGCCTGACCTTCGCGCTGCCCGACGGCCGCGAATTCCGCGCCGCCGGCGACGCGCCCGGCCCCGACGCCCGCATCGAGGTGAAGGACGCCTCGCTCTTCGCCCGCCTGATCCGCGACGGCGAGATGGGCTTCGCCGAGGCCTATATGGACGGCGCCTGGGACAGCCCGGACCTGCAGGCGGTGCTCGACGTCGCCCTGCTCAACAACGAGAACATGTCGCGCAACTTCTCCGGCGCCGCGCTGGCCCGGATGATCGAGCGGCTGCGCCACTGGATGAACCGCAACACGCTGGCGGGTTCGAAGCGCAACATCGCGGCGCATTACGACCTGGGCAACCCGTTCTATTCCCGCTGGCTCGACCAGAGCATGACCTATTCCTCCGCCCTGTTCCGCGGCCGGCAGGAAAGCCTGGAGGCCGGCCAGCGCAACAAATACGCCGCCATCTGCGATTCGCTGGGCGCGCCGGAAGGGGCGCATATCCTGGAGATCGGCTGCGGCTGGGGCGGCTTCGCCGAATACGCCGCCCGCGACCGGGGGCTCAGGGTCACCGCCCTGACCATCTCGCAGGCCCAGCACGACTTCGCGGCCGAGCGCATCGCCCGCGCCGGGCTGCAGGACCGGGTGGAGGTGGTGATCCGCGACTACCGGGAGGAGCGGGGGACCTATGACGGCATCGCCTCCATCGAGATGTTCGAGGCGGTGGGCGAGCAGTTCTGGCCGGTCTATTTCGACACGGTGCGCGAGCGGCTGAAGCCTGGCGCCTGCGCCACGCTGCAGGTCATCACCGTGGCGGACCGGCTGTTCGACGGCTACCGCAAGGGCGTGGATTTCATCCAGAAATACATCTTCCCCGGCGGGATGCTGCCGTCGCCCTCGCGGCTGGTGGAGCAGTCGCGTCAGGCGGGGCTGGAGCTGGCCGGCTCCATCGAGTTCGGCGAGAGCTACTCGGAGACGCTGCGCCGCTGGCGGGACCGGTTCAACGGCGCCTGGGACGAGATCGCGCCGATGGGCTTCGACGACCGGTTTCACCGCATGTGGAATTTCTACCTGGCGAGCTGCGCCGCCTGCTTCCATGCCGGCACGACCGACGTGACCCAGGTGACCCTGCGCCGGCCGGCGACGGCCTGACGGCCGGCCGGGGCCGCGGGGGCGAGAGAGGGCGGAAGGGCGGAGAAGGCGCGCGCCCCGGGCGCGACCCGGGGCCTCGCGACGTCGCCGCCCGCGCCCGGCTACGGGGCGGGGCGCGGCGTGACCGCCCGCGCCCCGCTCCCCGCCCCCTGCCTTCGCCGCCTTTTCCCCCTCCGGCCGCGCGGCCTGCGGCGCCGCCCTGCGGAAACGCCCTGCACCCCGGATGAACGGACTTGAACACCGTCGCCCGCCGTGTCAGGCTGCATTTCGTAAGCGTTACTTATGCGTAAATCGCCATCTGCTCGGAGTTGAGCGCGTGAAGCATGACCGGAATCAAGGGCTGCGTACGGCCGTCGCGTCCTCGGCGCGAGAAACCTACGCCTCCTCTCGCCTGCTCGTCGCGGTGCTGTCCGCCGTCATCGGGCTCGGGGCCGTCCACCTTCATCTTTCGCTGATCCCGACCGATCCGTTCGAGTCGCAGCGGAGCCTCTACATCGCCGCGGGCCTCGCCGGGCTCTGGGCCGGCTGGGCGGTGATGGCCCGGGCGCTGGGCCGCGGGGTCCGCGCCCAGGTCGGCGCGGCGATCACCGCGGCCGTGGCGGCGGGCATCGTGCTGAGCCTGATCTGCGGCGCCGGCTCGGTGCTGGGCACCTACAGCTACGGCTCCTTCGCCACGGTGGACGCGCTGCTGGATCACCTGCTGGTCAAGTCGGTTTCCACGGGCACGGTGATCGTCGGGTCTCCGGCCCTGTTCCCGGCGGCGCTGACCGCGCTGGCCGCGGCGTTGCTGGGCGAGCTCGCCCACCGGCTGTGGGACATGCCCCGGATCGAACCGATCCACTGAACCGCCAGGGCCCTGCGCGCGACCGGCCCGCTCTTGTCCGCCGGTCGCGCGCGCCCGCGCCTGCTTGGCCGCGTCGGCGTCGCGCGAACCGGAGGACGGGTTTCGAGGCCGCGCGGTCCGGCGCGTTCTCCCGACCGAACCGTCGCATCCTCCCCAAGGTCCGCACGCGTCCCCGGCCCCGACCGGCGCGAGGCGACGTCGACCGGGGCCCCGCCTCCGCCGGTCGACGCCGCCGCCTCCGCCGCGGGGCCGCCGGCGACCCGCCCCAGACAGGTGCCGCGTCCCGCGCGTCGGTGGCGAGCGCATCGCGGGGCCCCTCCCCCGCGGACACGACCCCGGTCACCCGGTCGGCCGCGTGCGTCCAGGCCGGCGCCGCGCCTCGGTGGCGTCGCCCCGGCCATGTATATTAAGCTAAGATGAACAATATCCAACCGCAATACGATTCCGTCCTGAAACGGAGATTTTCCCCGAAATTCGCCGTCGCACGCATCGCCGCCGCCTGATCCGCGCCGCCGCCGTCGCCCGAGCCCTCCCCGCTCCGGCCGCGCCCGCGGCCCCGCATCGCTTGCGTTCGCGCGCGAGCGTGCTATCGCCCCTCGGGCAAGATCGACGACGACGGCAGGGCGGAGGACGTCATGGACGGGTTGGACACGCTGCGGGCCTCCTGGCTGGGGCGCATCGCCGAGGCGGCGGACGAGCAGGCGCTGGAGACGGCGCGGCTCGGCGCGCTCGGCAAGAAGGGCGAGGTCAGCCTGATGATGCGCGAGCTGGGCAAGATGACGCCCGAAGAGCGCCAGCAGGCGGGCCCCGCGCTCAACGCGCTGAAGGACGAGCTGAACTCGGCCCTCTCCGCCCGGCGCGCGGCGCTGTCGGACGCGGCCCTGGCGGAGCGGCTGCGGACCGAGTGGCTGGACGTCTCGCTCGCCCCCCGGCCCCGCGCCATGGGGACGATCCACCCGGTCTCCCAGGTGACGGAGGAGGTCGCGGCGATCTTCGCCGACATGGGCTTCGGGGTGGCCGAGGGCCCGCAGATCGAATCCGACTGGTATAATTTCGACGCGCTCAACATGCCCGCCCACCACTCGGCGCGGGCGGAGATGGACACGTTCTACATGGCGCGGGCGGAGGGCGACGACCGCGCCCCCCATGTGCTGCGCACCCACACGAGCCCCGTGCAGATCCGCACCCTGCAGGACCGCGGCGCGCCGATCCGGATCATCGCGCCGGGGCGGGTCTACCGCTCGGACTTCGACCAGACTCATACGCCGATGTTCCACCAGGTCGAGGGGCTGGCCATCGACCGCGACATCTCCATGGCCAATCTGAAATGGGTGCTGGAGGAGTTCTTCGCCGCCTTCTTCGAGGTCGACGGGGTCGAGACCCGGTTCCGCGCCTCCCACTTCCCGTTCACCGAGCCGTCGGCCGAGGTCGATATCCGCTGCTCCTGGAAGGACGGCACGCTGAAGGTCGGCGAGGGCGACGGCTGGCTGGAGGTTCTGGGCTCGGGCATGGTGCATCCCAAGGTGCTGGCCGCCGGCGGGGTGGACCCGAACCAGTGGCAGGGCTTCGCCTTCGGCATGGGGATCGACCGGATCGCGATGCTGAAATACGGCATCCCCGACCTGCGCGCCTTCTTCGACGCCGACCTGCGCTGGCTGCGCCATTACGGCTTCGCGGCGCTGGACGTGCCGACCATGCGCGGCGGGCTGAGCGCCTGATGCGCCGGGCGCCGCGGTCCCCTGCCGGCGGCGCGCCGATGCAGGTGATGGGCGCGGCGCCGCGCACCGGGATCAGCCGGGGCGAGCTGCGGGCGCTCCGCGCCCGGGCTGCGAATCGCAACGGCCCGGTGCGCTTCCGCGCGCTGCGCATCGCGGCGCGGACGCTGGTCTGGGGCGGGGTGGCGGGCGTGCTGGCCGCGCTCGCCCTGCGCGCCGCGGATCTCGGCCCCGACGCGCTCCCCCCCGAACTGGCCTTCGCCGCCGGTCAGGGCTTTCTGATCGCCGCGATCCTCGCCGCCAGCCTCGGCGCCGGCATCCGGACGGTGCTGCCCGCGTAGGGCGGACTCAGCCTAGACCAGCCGCACCCCTTCCGCCTCCGCCGCGGCGGCGAGCCTTCGGTCGAGCGTCGCCAGTTCCGCCCCCCGCCGCAGGGCGAGTTCGAGATAGAGGGCGTCATAGGCCGAAAGGCCGTGGGTCCGGGCGAGGCGGATGAGGGACGCGCCGTCCGGCGTCCGGTCGAGATCGATCGGTAGGGCGTCGATCTCCGTGAAGAAGCCGTCGACGACCTCCGCCTCGATCCGCCGCCGGCGTTCGGCGACCAGCAAAACGTTGCGCAGTTCGACCCACCACAGGGACGGCGCGCAGGCCTCCCCGGACTGGGCGACCTCGAAGGCGCGGCGGGACGCCTGCCCATAGGGCTCGTCAGCCAGCGCCCAGGGGGCCGCGACCGAGGCGTCGATCACCAGCGGCATTGCGGGGGGATCCTCGGCGCCGGCCTCAGCGCCGGCCCTCGTCGCGCATCTCCAGGATCTCTTCCACCGTCAGGGGCGGCAGGCCCTGCGACCGGGCGTAGCCGGCGGTGCGCGCCCGATAGGCCTCGATCCGCGCCGCGGCCTGCTTCGCCGCCTCGCGGGCCGTGTCCTCCACCGGCACGAGGCGGGCCACCGGCTTGCCGCGGCGGGTGATGAGCGTGCTTTCCCCCCGCTCCGCCGCCGCCAGAAGCTCGGACAGGTGGGTTTTCGCATCGAAGGCGCCGATTTCGCGCATGACAGGGATCCTCCGCCAACTGGTTTATAAACTAGTTGATCCGCGCCCCCCGATCAACCGCCGCGCCCGCCCCATGGACATCCGCGCCGCAGCGGCTAGAACAGCGCCCGAACCCCGGCCGGCGGAGCGCATGCGATGAAGTTCACCCTTTCCTGGCTCAAGGAGCATCTGGACACCGACGCCAGCCCGCAGGAGATCGCGGACGCGCTGACCGATCTCGGGCTGGAGCTGGAGGAGCTGTCGGACCCCGCCGACGCGCTGGGCGGTTTCCGGATCTGCCGGGTGATCGAGGCCGGGCCGCATCCCGACGCCGACCGTCTGCGGCTCTGCCGGGTGGAGACCTGGCCGAACGGGCCCGACGCCGCCTCGGTCGAGGTGCAGGTGGTCTGCGGCGCGCCCAACGCGCGCACCGGGCTGGTCGGCGTCTTCGCCGCGCCAGGCATGCACATCCCCGGCACCGGGGTCGACCTGAAGCCCGGCGTGATCCGGGGCGTTGAGTCGAACGGCATGCTCTGCTCCGAGCGGGAGCTGGAGATCTCGGAGGACCATGACGGGATCATCGACCTGCCCGCCGACGCGCCGCTGGGCACGCGCTTCATCGACTACGCCGGGCTGAACGACCCGGTCTTCGACATCGCCATCACCCCCAACCGTCCGGACGCGCTGGGCGTGGCGGGGATCGCGCGCGATCTCGCCGCCCGGGGGATCGGCACGCTGAAGACGAAGGCGATTCCGGCGGTTCCGGGGACGTTCGCCTCCCCGGTCTCGGTGTCGCTGGCGGCGGAGGTCGCGGACCTCGCCTGCCCCGTCTTCGCCCTGCGGCTGGTGCGCGGCGTGAAGAACGGGCCCTCGCCCGCCTGGCTGCAGCGCCGCCTGCGCGCCATTGGGCTGCGGCCGATCTCGGCGCTGGTCGATGTCACGAACTTCTTCACCTATGACCGCGGCCGCCCGCTGCATGTGTTCGACGCCGCCAGGGTGACCGGCGACCTGCAGGTGCGCTTCGCGCGCAAGGGCGAGGAGCTGCTGGCGCTGGACGGCAAGACCTACGCGCTCGACCCGACCATGACCGTGGTCGCCGACGACGCGGGGGCGGAGAGCCTCGGCGGGATCATGGGCGGCGAGGTCTCGGGCTGCACGGAGCAGACGACCGACGTGCTGATCGAGGCGGCGTGGTTCGACCCGGTGCGCACCGCGCTGACCGGGCGCAAGCTGAAAATCAATTCCGACGCCCGCTACCGTTTCGACCGGGGCGTGGACCCGGAAAGCTGCGCGGACGGGGTCGAGGCCGCGACGGCGATGATCCTGGAGCTGTGCGGCGGCGAGGCGTCCGAGGTGATCGTGGCCGGCAAGGCCCCCGACATGGCCCGCGCCTACCGGCTGGACCCGGCCCGCTGCGCCTCGCTGGTCGGCATGGACATTCCGGAGGCGGAGCAGCGGCGGATCCTGACCGCGCTGGGCTTCGTCCCCCGCGACGAGGCCGACGGGCGGATCATGGTCGACGTCCCCTCCTGGCGCCCCGATGTGCAGGGCGAGGCGGATCTGGTGGAGGAGGTGGCCCGCGTCGCCTCGCTGACCAGGCTGGTCGCCCGGCCCCTGCCCCGGCCGTCCGCCGGCGTGACCCGGCCGACGATGACGCTGGGCCAGAAGCGCGAGGCCACCGCCCGCCGGGCGCTGGCCATGGCCGGCATGAACGAGTGCGTGACCTATTCCTTCGTCTCCCAGACCCAGGCCGCGGCCTTCGGCGGCGGCTCGGACGCGGTGCGGCTGGAGAACCCGATCAGCTCGGAGATGAGCCATATGCGCCCCGACCCGTTGGCCGGGCTGATGGCCGCCGTGGCGCGCAACCAGGCCCGCGGCGCGGGCGAGCTGGCCCTGTTCGAGATCGGGCCGGGCTGGGCAGGCGGCGAGCCCGAGGACCAGCGCGTCGTCGCCTCGGGCGTCTTCGCCGGCGCCTCCGCCCCGCGGGAATGGACCGGGACGCGCCGGGCCGTGGACCTGTGGGACGCCAAGGCCGCGGCGGAGGCGGCGCTCTCCGCGCTCGGCGCGCCGGTGGAGCGGCTGATGGTGATGCGCAACGCCCCCGACTGGTTCCACCCGGGCCGCTCGGCGGTGCTGTCGCTGGGGCCGAAGGTTCCGCTGGCGGTCTATGGGGAGCTGCATCCGAAGGCGCTTGAGGCGATGGACGTGAAGGGCCCGGCCGCGGCCTTCACCCTGTTCCTCGACGCCATCCCCGTGCCCAAGGCGCGGTCCATCGCGCGGCCGGCGCTCGGCGCCTCGGACCTGCAGGCGGTGGAGCGGGACTTCGCCTTCGTGGTGGACGCGGAATGCGAGGCCGAGACCCTGCTGCGCGCCGCCCGCGGGGCCGACAAGGCGCTGATCGCGGGGGCGACGGTCTTCGACGTGTTCGGCGGACCGAAGGCGGCGGCGAGCCTGGGCGAGGGCAAGAAGTCGGTGGCCATCGCCGTCCGCCTCCAGCCCCGCCTGAAGACCCTGACCGAGGACGAGATCGAGGCGGTGGCGAAGAAGGTCGTCGCGGCGGTCGAGAAGGCCTCGGGCGGCGCGCTGCGGACCTGACGGTCCGGGCCGGTCTCCGATAACGCGGGACGGAGCCGATTGCGAGGGCCGGGGCGCGGGACCGGCACCACGAGCGTTCGGCGATCCCGATCGGCGGAGAACGCGCCCGGTCCCGGGATGGGGCCGGGCGCGCTGCGTTTCGGGGCGCCTGCGTCGGCTCAGGCGGCCAGCGGCGCGACGGCCTTGTGGGCCTCCAGCGTGGCGAGGCAGGCCTCGGCGGCCTCCCGTCCCTTGACCACGAAATGATCGCGGAAGAAGGCCTCGTGCGGCGCCGTCTCCTGGAAATGGTGCGGGGTGAGCACGACCGAGAGCGCGGGCACCCCGGTCTCCAGCCCCACCTGCATCAGCGCGCCGACCACGGTTTCGGAGACGAAATCGTGCCGGTAGATGCCGCCGTCGACCACGAAGGCGCAGCCGGCGACGGCCGCATAGCGCCCGGTGGCGGCGAGGCGCTTGGCCAGCAGCGGGATCTCGAAGGCGCCGGGCACGTCGATCACCTCGACCTCGGCTTCGCCGTTGGTCAGGCGGGCCATTTCGGCCACGAAGCTGGCGCAGGCCTCGTCCACCACGGCGGCGTGCCAGCGGGCGCGGATGAAGGCGACCTTGATCGCCGGGCTGTCGGTGTTGGACTGGGTCTGGGTCCGATCCATTGCGCGTCCCTCCTCAGGACAGACATGAATCGGGACGACGAGCGCCGCGGTCGCCGGGCGGGTCGCGCGCGCGCGATCCGGCCCCGAGGCCGCGCTCCCGTTCTCTTTCATCCGGACTGTGACCGTCGGCGCCGGGATCCCACCGGGCTCTGCTGACCGCCTTCGGGCTGCCCCTCCGGCGCGCTCGCGGGCTCATGCCCATGCCTGGGCCATCACCGCCGGTGGGGACTTTCACCCCGCCCCGAGAACTTGACCGGCCGGTCGGCAGGTCGGGGGCGACGATAGCCGGGGCCGGACGCCGCGTCCAGCGGGGTCGCGAGGGTCCATGTCGGCCGGGGGCCGCGCGACATCGAGTCAGCGCGCGGGGCCGCGCGACGACCCTCGCGTCGATGGCGCCGGCGCGCCCGCGCGGCGTGGCGGCCGGGCGCCGGGTGGGATGGGGGCGAGCGGACGGGGGCTCGCGCCCGCCCGGAGGCCGCTTGCGGCCGGAGACATGGGAATGCCCCGAAGGGGCGCCGCCGGGTTACGGCTCCTCGGCCGGGCGGCCGCGGCCAAGGGGGTCGAGATCCGTCGGCCCCTCCCCCTGCCACCAGGCCAGCGCCCGGCGCAGCAGCGCGCCGCGCCCGATCACGATCAGCGCGGGCGGGACCATTCCGGCCGCGGCCACGTCCTCGGCCGCGCGGCCCAGCGTCGTTTCCAGCACCTTCTGCGCGGGCAGGGTGGCGTCGGTGACCACCGCCACCGGTTCGTCCCCGGACCGCCCGGCCGCCATGAAGCGGGCGGCGAGCTCCCCCAGCGTGCGCAGGCCCATATAGACCACGACCATCTGCGAGCCGCGGGCGATGGACTCCCAGTCGATCGCCGCCGGCGCCTCGCCCCGCGCGTCATGGCCGGTCAGGAAGGTCACCGACTGGTTCACGTCGCGATGGGTGGCGGGGATGCCGGCATAGGCCAGCCCGCCGATCCCCGCGGTGATCCCGGGGATGATGCGGATCGGCACCCCGTGCTGGACCAGCGTCTGCGCCTCCTCCCCCCCGCGGCCGAACAGGAACGGATCGCCGCCCTTGAGCCGGAGCACGCGGCGCCCGGCCCGCGCCATCTCCACCAGCCGGAGCGAAATGTCCTTCTGCTTCGCCGACGGCTTGCCGCCGCGCTTGCCCGCGAAGACCCGCTCGGCCGCGGGGTTGGCGAAGTCCAGCACCCGATCGTCGACCAGCGCGTCGTAGACCACCACGTCGGCCTGCCGCAGCCCGTTGAGCGCGTGCAGGGTCAGCAGCCCCGGGTCGCCGGGACCGGCGCCGGCGAGCCAGACCCAGCCGGGCCGCATCTCGGGCCAGGGTTCGGAGGCGGGGAGGAGGTCGGAGGCGCTCATTCCCGTTGCATAGCCCCCCCCGGCGCCTCCGCCTAGACGGCCGTCAACCGAGCGGCGACGCGCCGCGCCTGCGTCTCCAGCGCAGGCGCGAGGGAAAGCGGGACCAGCAGCGCCGCCGCGCCGGGTTCGCGCAGCAAGGTGAGCGGGACATGGCGCCAGCCGGTGACGGCCACGGCGCCCTCAGGAAAGGCGGCCGGGCGCAGGTCGAGCGGGACCAGCCGGGCCAGCAGCGCCGCGACCGCCTGCCAGTCGCCCGCGATCCGCAGGCGGGCGAGCCCGGCCCCGATCTCGGCCGCCGCGCCGGCCTCCGCGTCCAGTTCCGCCAGCGGGGCGGGCGGGGGCGCGGCCGGGTCGGCGCCGGTCCAGACCCGCCAGACCAGCGGCGCGCGGCGCCAGAGCCGGGCGCCGGACGCGGCCTCGACCCATTCGCCGGGGGCGGGGGCCGGGGCCTCGAACGCCTTGCAGAGGCGGGCGCCGTCGGGGCCGCGCCAGACCTCGGCCTCCCACAGGGCGCCGGCGGGGAGGAGGTCGATGCGCAGGGGCTCAGTCATCGGCGGAGCCCCCGTGCTTCATGCGCGATCCTTCGGGGTCGTCTTTCATTCGCGATCCCCCTGGATCGACGAAACACGACGCGCGGACCTTCACCTTGGTCACGGCGCCGGCGGTGGGGTCATGGGCCATCAGGGTCGCGCCCTCCAGCGCCTCGACGCCGCCTTCCGCGAAGCCCAGCGCGATGCGCGCGCCCATCGCCGGGCTGTCGGCGATGGAGGCGATCCAGCCGATGCCGCGCCCGGTCTCCTCCCCCAACCGGTGCAGGAGGGCCCCGGCCCGCAGGCCCGCGCCCCTGTCGGTCGCGATCAGCCCGACCAGCCGGGGCCGGGCGGGGTCGGCCAGCGCCTCCCGCCCCATCAGCGCCCGCCCGAGGAACGGTTTTTCCCGCGACGCCATGCCCGCGGCGCCCAGATCGGCCAGCGTCGCCCGCCCGTCGATCTCCCGCCCGGTGAGAAAGCCTTTCTCCACCCGCAGGATGTCCAGCGCCTCCAGCCCGTAGAGCCCGCCGCCCTCGGCCCCCGCGGCCTCCGCCAGCGCGTCCCACAGCGCGGGGGCGTCGGCGGGGCGGACATGGACCTCATAGGCGAGCTCGCCCGAGAATCCGAGGCGCGCGACCCGCGCGGGCAGGCCGGCCACGGTCATCTCCCGGACCCCGAGGAAGGGGAGCGCGGCGGGCGAGACGTCGTCCTCCGTCACCCGCCCCAGCGCGGCGCGGGCGCGCGGCCCGGCCAGGGCCAGCGCGCACCAGCCCTCCGTCACCGGGGTCACGGCGGCGCGGAACGGGCCGAGCCGGGCTTTCCAGCGGGCGAAATGCGCCTCCGCGGCCTCCGCATGGCCGGTGGTGGTGGTGACGAGGAACGCCGTCTCCGACAGCCGCCAGACGGTCCCGTCGTCGAAGACGATCCCGTCCTCGCGCAGCAGGAACCCGTAGCGGGCCTTGCCGATGGGCAGGGTCGAGACGCGGTTGGAGAACATCGCGTCGAGGAACCCCGCCGCCTCCGGCCCCTGCACCATGAACTTGCCGAGCGTGGAGATATCGCAGAGCCCGACCGAGGCGCGGACCGTCGCGGCCTCGCGCATCGAGGCGGCGCGCAGGTCCTCGCCCGGAGCGGGGAAGAACCACGGGCGGCGCCAGTGGCCGGCGTCGACGAAGACGGCGCCCGCGGCCTCTGCCTTGGCGTGGAAGGGCGTGGGGCGGAACGGGGCCCAGGTCGTCCCGTCGATCTCGCCGGCGAAGACGCCCATGGACACCGGGGCGTAGGGCGGGCGGAAGGTGGTGGGCGAGAGCGCGCCGGGCCCGGCCTCTCCCCGCGCCTCGGCCAGCAGGGCCAGCCCCGCGACGCCCCCCGCCTTGCCCTGGTCGGTGGCCATGCCGAGCGTGGTGTAGCGCTTCATGTGCTCGGGGGCCTCGAACCCCTCGCGATGCGCCTGGCGGATGTCGGCGGCGGTGACGTCGTGCATGGGGTCGACGAATTTCCGGTCGGTCCGGCCGCGGGCGGAGACCTCCCAGACCGGGGCGGGGGGCGTCTCCCACCCGCCCGGCTCCGCGTCCTTGAGCGGGCGGCGGCGGGTGGTCCGGGCGGCGATGGCGGCGCGGCGGCCGGCGGCGCGGCCGGAGGTGAGGCAGTCCTCCGTCCCCCAGACCCCGGCGGCGGCGCCGGCGGCGATCACCTCGCCCTCGCCGGGCAGGAAGCAGAGCAGGTCGTCGGACCAGACCGGGCGCGCGCGGGCGTGGGAGGTCAGGTGCAGGGCCGGGGACCAGCCGCCGGAGACGGCGAGCACGTCGGCGGAGAGCTTCTCCTCCGGCAGGGCCCGCCCCTCGCCCCGGTGGCGGCCGCAGAGCACGGCGCGCAGCCCGCCGGACAGGCCCCCGCCCAGCGCCCGGATCGGGGCCATGCCGGGGCGGATGGCGACGCCGGCAGCGGCGGCGATCCGCCCGGCCGCTTCCGGGGCGCGGTCGCGCAGGTCGAGCAGGGTCACGTCCAGCCCCGCCAGCGCCAGCGACGCGGCCGCGGCGTAGGCGGAATCATTGCCGGTCGCCACCACGATCCGCCGCCCGGGCGCCACGCCGAAGCGGACCGCGTAGGTCGCGGCGGCGGCCGCGCCCATCACCCCAGGCAGGTCGTTGTCCCCGAAGACCAGCCCGCGTTCGATGGCGCCGGTGGCGGCGACGATGGCGCGGGTCCGGACCAGCCGCAGACGTTCCCGCACCGGGGCCCCGGCCGGCAGGCGCTCCACCACTCCCGCGACGCCGTGGTCATAGAGCCCGAAGACCTGCGCGCGGGTCAGCAGGCGGATGTTGTCGTGCGCCGCGACGGCCCCGGCCAGTTCGGCCAGCGTCGCCGCCCCGTCGGGATCCGCCAGCAGCGCGCCGCCGATCCGAAAATCCTGCTCGGCGAGGATCACGTCGGCGCCCTGCTCCGCCGCCTCCAGCGCCGCCGCCAGCCCCGCGGGCCCGGCGCCGGCGACCAGCAGGTCGCAATGGTCGTGGACCTGCTCGTAAAGGTCCGGATCCGGCTCGGTCGTCGCGGCGCCGAGGCCGGCGGCCCGGCGGATCAGGTGCTCGAACCCCATCCAGACGCGGGTTCCCTCGAACGGGCCCATGAAGGTCTTGTAGTAGAAGCCGGCGGTGAGGAACCGCCCCAGAAGGTCGTTGACCCGCCCCGCGTCGAAGGCCAGCGACGGCCAGTGGTTCTGCGAGGCGGCGACGAGCCCCGGCTCCAGCTCCACCATCGGGGCCTTGAGGTTGGGGGTGCGCCGCGCGCCCTCGCCCACCGTCACCAGCGCGCCCGCCTCCTCCTCCCCCGCCGACATGATCCCGCGGGGGCGGTGATACTTGAAGGAGCGGCCGACCAGCCGCACGCCCTGCGCCATCAGCGCGGCGGCGAGGGTGTCGCCCTCCCGCCCGGTCATCTCGCGGCCGTTCCAGCGGAAGGGGACCGGGGCGCCGGATCCGGGGCGCAGGCGGAAACCGGTCATCGGACGCGCACCTTCAGGGCGCGGGCCTCCGCCGGGTCGGCGAAGTCCACGGAGACGACCTCATGGGTGACGTTGTTCCGGACGATCTCCAGAAACGCGCCGCAGCCGAGACGGTGGCGCCAGAGCTCCCGCGCCTCGCCCTTCGGCTGCGCGCGCATGTAGACCGCGTCCACCCATTTCGCGGGCGCGGCGTCGAGCGCGGGCCAGTCCATGACCGGGCCTTCGTAGGCGAACTCCCCCTCGTCGCGGGGGCCGCAGAACGGGCAGGTGAGGCGCATCAGTGCAGCTTGGGCGTCGGGCCCGACGCCTCCTCGTCCAGCATGGCGCCGCGGGCGAACCGGTCCAGCGAGAAGGCCGCGTTCAGCTCATGCGGCGCGTCATGGGCGATGGTGTGGGCGTAGCACCAGCCCGAGGCCGGGGTCGCCTTGAAGCCCCCGTAGTTCCAGCCGGCGTTGAAATAGAGCCCCGGGATCTTCGTGGTGGAGATGAAGGGCGCGCCGTCCATCGACATGTCCATCACCCCCGCCCACTGGCGCAGGATGCGGACGCGGGAGATCCAGGGCATCAGCGCCACGGCCTTCTCCATCACTTCGGAATACATGCGCAGGGACCCGCGCTGGGCGTAGCTGGGGTGGCCGTCGATCTCTCCGCCGAAAACCAGCCCGCCCTTGTCGGACTGAGAGAGGTAGAACAGCCCCTCCTGCCCCGAGCTGACCACGGTGTGCACGATGGGCTTCAGGGGCTCGGTCACGAAGGCCTGGAGCTTGTGGGTCTCCAGCGGCAGCTTTTTCAGCCCCGCCTTCGCGGCCAGCGGCCCGGTGGAGCCGGCGACGCAGAGCGCCACCTTGGGGGCGCGGATCTCGCCGAGGGAGGTCTCGACGCCCACGATCTCGCCCGCCTCGCGTACGAAGCCGGTGACCTCGCAGTTCTGCACGATCTGCACGCCGCGCGCGTCGGCGGCGCGGGCGAGGCCCCAGACCAGCGCGTCATGCCGCGCGGTCCCGGCGCGCTCCTGCAGAAAGGCGCCTTCGATGGGGAAGCGGGCGTCGGGGGACCAGTTGAGATAGGGCGCGCGGGCGCGGACCTCGTCCCGCCGCAGCCAGCGCCCGTCCGAGCCGGTCATGCGCAGGGTGTTGTAGCGCCGCGCCCAGGCGTCCCGCCCGGCGGGGTCGAAATGCAGGGCCATGTGGCCGCGCTGGGAGAACATGAGGTTGTAGTTGAGGTCGTGGGACAGGCCCTCCCACAGCTTCAGCGTATGCTCGTAGAACTCCCGATTGCCCGGCAGCATGTAGTTGGAGCGCACGATGGTGGTGTTGCGCCCGGCGTTGCCCTGCCCGATCAGCCCGCGTTCCAGCACCGCGACGCGACGGATCCCGTGGTTTTTCGCGAGGTAATAGGCGGTGGCGAGCCCGTGGCCCCCGCCGCCGACCACGATCACGTCATAGGCCGATTTCGGCGCCCGGTCGCGCCATTGGCGGGACCAGCCGCGCTGGCCGGTCAGGCCGTTCCAGAACACCGACAGGGCGGAATAGGGTTGCACGCGCGCCTCCGAAAACCGCGGGCAGCCTAGGCCGGGGGGCGGGGGGGAGACAATGCCCCCCTCCCGCCCCCTCCCCGTCC
>JAYZWL010000049.1:0-4051 GCA_036154955.1 Pseudomonadota bacterium
CCGTGCGAGGCCCCGGGTCGAGCCCGGGGCGCACGGATCGGAGCCGCGCGAGGGCGGGTCCCATCGGACCGGTTCCCGCGGTGAACGCGCGCGCGGCGCCGGATCGTACGGACCGTTTCCCGCTTCCCCTGCGCGGACCGCCCGCCCCCGCTCAGGTCATCCGCCCCGCGGTCGGGTAGGGGGCGGGGGGCGTGCCGGGGGGCAGGGCCTCGATGATCACGAAGGCCTGGGCGTAGGGGTGGTCGTCGGTGATGGTCACGTGAATGCGCCCCTCCCAGCCCTTGGGGATCAGCCCGTCCATCCGCCCCTTCGCGCCCCCGGTCAGCACCATGGTCGGCTGGCCCGACGGCAGGTTCGCCACCCCCATCTCCTTCCACGCCACGCCCATGCGCAGCCCGGTGCCCAGCGCCTTGGAGCACGCCTCCTTCGCCGCCCAGCGCTTGGCGTAGGAGGCCGCGCGCTCCTTGCGCCGCTCGGACTTGGCCTGCTCGACCTCGGTGAACACGCGGTTGACGAAGCGGGTCCCGAACCGCTCCAGCGTGCGTTCGATGCGGCGGATGTCGGCGATGTCCGACCCGATGCCCACGATCATCGCGAAAGCCCCCCGAGGATCAGCGCCAGCCCCGCCGCGCCGAAGACCGCGCCGAACGCCCCCTCCAGCCAGCGCCGGGCCCGGGCGTAGACCGCCGCGGCCCGGGCGGTGGAGAACACCACCCCGTAGCCGGGGAAGATCACCGCGCCCAGCGCTCCGCACAGGATCACCACCTCCGCCAGGTCCAGCGGGCTCGCCTCCGGCCCCACGGCGAGCGAGAACAGCGCCCCCCAGAACAGCACCGACTTGACGTTGGTCAGGTGCAGGGCGATGCCGCGCAGGAAGGCCATGCGCAGGTCGCGGGCGGTGACGGCGCGGGGCGGCGGGGCCTCCGCCGCCATCGCCCGGCGCAGCGCCCGCCAGCCCAGCCAGATCAGGTAGGCCCCGCCCGCGTAGCGCATCGCGGCCATCAGCGCGGGGCTGCCCGCCATCACCGCCGACACCCCCGCCGCCGCCATCGCCGACCAGAACACCGAGCCGCACCACACCCCCGCCGCCAGCGCCAGCGCCATGCGCCGCCCGCGGGCCAGCGCGGTGGCCGAGATCGCCATGGTCGACGGGCCGGGGGAGAAGATGGTGGCCAGGTAGATCGCCGCCACCGAGGCGAGGTCCCCCGAGGTCACGGCGCCGCCGCCGCCGCGGGCGCGCGCAGGGCGCGGACCAGGTCGCCGCCCGCCCGCCAGGCCAGCGCCGCGGCCGCCGCGGCGAAGAGCGTGGCGAACACCGCGTCGATCCGGCGCCGGGCGCGGGCATGGGCGCGCATCAGCGGCGCGGTGGAGAAGATCAGCGCGTAGCCGAAATTGATCGCCACAGCCATCGCCGCGCAGCCGGCCAGCAGCACGAAGGCGTCGCCCGGCCCCGCCTCCGCCGGCAGGCCCACGGTGATGATCGCCGCCCAGCCGAAGATCGCCTTGGGATTGGCCAGATGCATTGCCAGCCCCCGCCGCATCCATGCGCCGAGCGGGCGCGGCGCCAGCGCGGGCGGCGAACCCTCCGGCGCGTCAGGCGTCGCCGCCGACCGCGCCATCTTCCACGCCAGCCGCGCGAGGTAGAGCGCGCCGGCGATCTTCAGCGCGATCAGCGCCCAGGCCGCGGAGGCCAGCACAGCCGCCAGCCCCCCCGCCGCCAGCGCCCCCAGCGTGCAGGACCCCGCCACCACGCCCGCCGCCAGCCCCAGCGCCGCGCGCCGCCCGTGGCCGAGCCCGGTCGCCATGATCGCCAGCGTCGTCGGCCCCGGGCTCGCCGAGGCCACAGCGAAGGCGGCGAAACCCAGCCACAGCGCGCTCACGCCGCGCCCTCGCCGAAGGCCTCGCGCCTCGCCTGGTCCATCGCGCCCCGCATCCGGCGGATGGCGCTGTCGAGGCCCGAGAAGATCGCCTCGCCCACCAGAAAATGTCCGATATTCAGCTCCGCCACCTCCGGGAAGGCGGCGACCGGGGCCACGGTGTCGAAGGTCAGCCCGTGGCCGGCATGGACTTCGAGGCCCAGCGAGGCCCCGAAGGCCGACATCTCGCGCAGCCGCTCCAGCTCCGCGTCCCGGTCGGCCAGCCGGCCCTCGTGATGGGCGTCGCAATAGGCGCCCGTGTGCAGCTCGATCACCGGGGCGCCGATGCGGGCGGCGGCCTCGATCTGCTTGGCGTCGGCGGCGATGAAGATCGACACCCGGCAGCCCGCCTCGCGCAGGGGCGCGATGAAATGGGCGAGGCGGTTCTCCTCCCGCGCCACTTCCAGCCCGCCCTCGGTGGTCCGCTCCTCGCGCCGCTCGGGCACGATGCACACCGCGTGGGGGCGGTGGCGCAGGGCGATGGCCTGCATCTCCGGGGTCGCGGCCATCTCGAAGTTCAGCGGCAGGGTCAGGGCGCCGACCAGCGCCTCGATATCGGCGTCGGTGATGTGGCGGCGATCCTCGCGCAGATGGGCGGTGATGCCGTCGGCGCCCGCGGCCTCGGCGATCTTCGCGGCGCGGACCGGATCGGGATGGGCGCCGCCGCGGGCGTTTCGGATGGTGGCCACGTGGTCGATGTTGACGCCGAGGCGCAGGCGGCCGTGGAGGGGAGAGGTCATGGGCGGGCTCCGGGGGACTCGATGTTCCGCCCGACCATAGGGTTTCGGGAGGGCGCTGTCTCTCCCGCGTCGCGGCGCCCGCCCGCCCGCGTCGCGCGCGTCGCGCGCCGCATGCCGCGTGTCTGCTGCAGTCGCGCGCGTGCCGCGCGACGACCCTCCCGCCCGTGGCGCCCGGCCGCCCGCGCGGCCCCGGACCGGCGTCGCCCATGGCGCGGGGGCGGAGCGGAGGAGACGGCGCCATCGTCGGAACGCCGGGATGCGCCGCGGGCGAAGGCGCGCCAGGAGCGGACGGGTCGTCGCGGCGCCCCCGCCGAAAGACGGGACGGGGCGGGGCGGGGTCAGCCGGGCAGGTCGCCCGCGCCCGCGCCCGCTCCGGCGCCGGCCCCGCGGCTCAGCTTCAGGGCCTGCTTGGCCTCCTTCGCCGCCTTGCGCCGCTCCGCCGCGTCATGGACCCGCTGCTTGGCCCGCTCCATCAGCTTCAGCCGCCGGCGGTTCTGATAGGTGGCGATCACCGGGCGCATCGCGAAATAGCACGCCGCCGACGCGGCCAACCCCGGCAGGATCCCGCCGATCAGGTAGGGCACGAAGATCAGCTCCAGGTTCTCCCACAGCCAATGGAAGCTCCACCCGTCGCGCGGCGGGCGGAAATGCAGTCCGGTGATCAGCGACCCCATCCACATCGACGCCCCCGCGATGAACGGAAAGGTCAGCGGATTGCCCAGGAAGGTCCCGGTGGCCGAGGCCAGGATGTTGCCCCGCGCCACGAAGGCGAAGGCGGCCGCGATCACGAAATGGAAGCCGAAGAACGGGGTGAACGAGGCCAGCACCCCGCAGGCGAAGCCCATGGCGATGCGATGCGGCGTGTCCGGAAGCCGTTGCACCCGCTTGCCCAGATAGCGATAGCCGCGCTGCCAGCCCTTGCGGGGCGAGAGGAACTCTCGCACGCGGTCCCGGATCGGCTGCGGTTCGCGGCGGCGGAACACCGGGCTCAGCCTCCGGCGCCGGGCAGGGCGGAGGATCGGGCCGGACGCTCCGCGGTCGGCTCGTCGCCCTTGGGTCCGGCGCCGGTCCCGGGTTCGGCGGCGGCGGAAGCGGGGCCGCCCGCCTGCGGCGACGGCTTCGCCGGGCGCTGGATCCGGTCCTGCGGCATGGCGGGCGAAACGGCGGGCGGAAGGCTTTGCGGCGCCCGCGCGGGCAGGGCGCCCGCCCCCTGACCCGCCCCCGGACCGGCGGCCAGGCCCGCGGACAGACCGGTGGTCAAGCCGGTGGCCAGGCCCGTGGAGGGGCCCGCGATCGCGGCGGCCGAGGTGGCCATGCCCGCGCCGCCGGCGGCGGCGCCGGACGGGGCGGACGTCCGCGCCGCGCCGGCCGCCGCCGCATCGGTCGCGCGGGCCG
>JAYZWL010000050.1:0-6801 GCA_036154955.1 Pseudomonadota bacterium
GCCGGGGCCGCCGCGGCGCCCGCGCGCGGTTTCCGGCTTGCGCGCGTCGCGAACCGGCGCGAAAACGCCGCGCCCGGACGCGGCGCGCCCCGCGCGACGTGGCCATGATCCGCCCGACGCCGATCCCCCGCGCGGCGCCCGCGCCCTGAGGAGCCTGAGATGATCGAAACCGCGCCCCACGCCGCCGCCTCGCCCGCGCCCGCGCCCGTTTCCGGCGGCGCGGACGAGCATACCTGCATCCTCAACCTGAGCTGCGACGACAAGCCGGGGATCGTGGCGGCGGTGACCACGGAGCTCGCCGCGCTGGGCGCCAACATCTCCGAGTCCAACCAGTTCTGGGACCCGCTGACCAACCGCTTCTTCATGCGCATCGCCTTCCGGATCCCCGCCCGGCTGAGCGTCGACGACGTGGACCGCGCCCTGCGCCCGGCCGTCGACCGCTATGAGATGCGCATCGCGCTGGCCGATCAGGCGCGGCGCCCGCGCATCGTGATCATGGTGTCGAAGTTCGACCACGCCATGCAGCACCTGCTCTACCAGATCCGGGTGGGCTGGCTGGACGCGGAGGTGGCGGCCATCGTCTCCAACCACGAGACCTGCCGCGCCGACGCCGAACGCGAGGGCATCCCCTATCACTGCTGGCCGGTCAACAAGGACAACAAGCCCGAGCAGGAGGCCCGGCTGCTGGAGCTGGTGAAGGAGACCGGGGCCGACCTGGTGATCCTCGCGCGCTACATGCAGGTGCTGTCGGACGGGCTGTCGAAGCGGCTCTACGGCAAGGTCATCAACATCCACCACTCGTTCCTGCCCAGCTTCAAGGGCGCCAAGCCCTATCACCAGGCCTTCGAGCGCGGGGTGAAGCTGATCGGGGCGACGGCGCACTACGTGACCCCCGATCTCGACGAGGGCCCGATCATCGAGCAGGAGACCCAGCGCGTCAGCCACGCCATGTCGGCCGAGGATTTCGTGGCCGCGGGGCGCGACGTGGAAAGCCGGGTGCTGGGGCAGGCGGTGAAGTCGCATCTGGAGCGGCGGGTCATGCTGAACGGTCACAAGACCATCGTCTTCCAGAAGTGACGCGGGGCGGCGCGGCCCGGGGTCGGAGGCGGCGCGCCTACCCGGGCTTGACAGGCGGCGCCCGGCCGGACCGGGGCGCCCGCGCCGCCCTTGATCCGGACGCGGGCGGCGCCGTCTCCGCGGCCCCGCCGCGCGCCGTTCCTCCCGGCCATGCCGCCCGAAACGTCCGCCGCCCGCGCCCCCGATCCCGCGCGCCGCGGGCGATCGGGCGCCGCAGGCGCGACCCCGACGCGGCGCCCCCGGCTTGACAGGCGGCGCCCGGCGCGGGCTTTCTCGACCCTCATTCCCCTGCCGAACCGACCGGAGACCGTTATGGCCGCGCCCCTTCGAACGCCCTCCTTCCGCCTCGACGGGCGCCGCGCCGCCGTGACCGGGGCCGGGCGCGGCATCGGGCTCGCCTGCGCCCATGCGCTCGCCCAGGCGGGGGCGGAGGTGACGCTGATCGCCCGCTCCGCGCCCGAGATCGAGGCGGCGGCCGAGGCGATCCGGGCGGAGGGGGGCGCGGCGCAGGCCGTGACGCTCGACGTCACCGACCTTCCCGCCCTGCGCGCCTTCTTCGAGACCGCGGCCCCCTTCCACGCCTTCGTCAACAACGCCGGGACCGCGCGCCATTCGCTGTTCCTCGACACCGAGCCCGAGGATTTCGACGCGGTGATGGGGCTGAACGTGCGCGCCGCCTATTTCGCCGCCCAGGCCGTGGCCCGGCGCATGGCGGCGGCGGGGATCGCGGGGTCGATCGTGAACGTGTCGTCCCAGATGGGCCATGTCGGCGGGCCGGAACGGGCGGTCTACTGCGCCTCCAAGCACGCGATGGAGGGGTTCACCAAGGCCATGGCGCTCGACCTCGCGGGAACCGGGATCCGGGCCAACACGCTCTGCCCCACCTTCATCGAGACCCCGATGACCGCGCCCTTCTTCGAGAAGCCGGCGTTTCGGGAGTTCGTGAAGGCCTCCATCCCGCGCGGGACGGTGGGCACGCTGGAGGAGCTGATGGGCGCGGTGGTGTTCCTCGCCTCCGACGCCTCGACCCTGTTCACGGGTTCGGCGCTGATGGCCGACGGCGGCTGGACGGCGCGGTAGGGCGCGAGGGCGCCGCCAGGCGCCTCCCTCCCCCGCCCGCGGGGGAGGGTTGGGGAGGGGGCCGGCGCGACCTGCGGGGGGGCCTGCGCGACCTGCGAGGGAGGCGGCGCGATCCGGGGAGGTTCGAGCCCGGTCCGGCGCGCGGCGCGGGCGGCCCGTGCGGCGAGGCCCCGGGTCAGGCCCGGGGCGCCGGGCGCCGGGCTCCCCGAGGAGCGGCCCGGCGCGCGGCTCAGAACTTCGTCTTGACGAACACCGCTTCGGGCAGGTTGCGGATCACCGCCATCAGCGCCCGCCATTTCCAGTGCATCACCTTGGGACGGCGCTTGCCCAGCGCGTCCACGATCAGCTTCGCCTGCGCCTCGGCGGTCAGGGTCAGAGGGGCGGGCAGGTCCATGCCCGCGGTCATCGCGGTGGCGACGAAGCCGGGCTTCACGGTCATCACCAGCAGGTCGGTCGCCGCATAGCGCTGACGCAGACCCGAGAGCATCGTGGCGAAACCCGCCTTGGCCGCGCCGTACCAGTAGTTGCGCGCCCGCCCCCGGTCCCCGGCGACGGAGCCGATGCCGATCACCGCCGTCGGCCCCGGCAGGGCGGCGAGGCGGGCGGCGGCGGCCTCCAGCATCACCGCGGGGCCGGTGAAATTGGCGGTCACGATCCTGGCGATCCGGGCCGGGTCGTCCTGCGTCTCCTCCTGATCGCCCAGCAGGCCGACGGCGGAGAGCACGACCCCCGGCGTCTCGGGCAGCGCGTCGAGCCAGGCGGCGTGGCCGGCGAGGTCGGCCGCGTCCCATGCCAGCGCCCGCGCCTCGACCCGGTGGCGGGCGGCGATGTCGGCCGCGTCCCGCTCCAGCGCCGCCGGGTCGCGGCCGGCGAGCAGGATCGACCGCCCCTGCGCCGCCAGCAGATGCGCCACCGCCCGCCCCATGTCGGAGCGGGCGCCGAGGATCAGCGCGGGACGGGTTTCGGGGGACGCGGGTGGGACGGAATTCACAGGCCAAGTCTCCGGGCGAGTTCGGTGAGGAAGGCGGGGTCGCGGGCGGGGGCGGCGCGGAAGGCCGCGGCGCGGGGGTCGAGCGCGTCATGCTCCGCCCGCCCCAGGGTCGCGTCCTTGGCGAGGTAGAGGCGCCCGCCATGGGCCGCGGTCAGCGCCCGCAGCCGGGCGACCAGCCGCAGCGCGCGCGGCGTGGCGGGAAAGTCCAGCGCCAGCGTCCAGCCCCGGCGGGGGAAGGAGAGGGAGGACGCGTCCGCCGCCCCCTCCCCCAGCGCCTTGAGGACCGCGAGGAACGAGCCCTGGCGGGCGGCGGAGACCGTCTCCAGCATCTCGCGCAGCCCCGCGGCGGCGGTTTCGGGCGGCAGCACGCACTGGAACTGCACGAAGCCGCGCCGCCCGTAGATGCGGTTCCAGCCCAGCACGGCGTCGAGCGGGTGGAAGCAGGCGCTCCAGGGCGTCAGCGCCGCCCCCCGCTCCGCCGCGCGCAGGCCGGAGCGCCAGTAGAGCGCGTTGAAGGCCCGCACGGTCAGGGCGTTGAGCGCGAAACCCGGGATCAGGTCGGGCGGAGGGCCGAGGCGCTTCGCGGCGGGTTTCAGCGCCCAGCGGTCGACGGCCTCCGCCGGCCCCAGCTCCGCCAGCCCCGCGTCCTCGGCCCGGTAGACCAGCGCCCGGCCCAGCGCGTCGCCGGAGGCGAGGCAGTCGATCCAGGCGGAGGTGTGGGTCCAGCCGGCGGCGTCCTCGATCGCCGCCATAGCGGCGGCGAGGCCGGGGGCGGGGATCACCTCCTGACGCAGCCATCCCGTCTCCACCCGCCGCAGGCGCAGGGAGGCGCGCAGGATCAGCCCGGTCAGCCCCATGCCGCCGCAGGTCGCCGCGAAGCCCGGATCGCCGGGGGCGAGCCGGCGGACGGCGCCGTCCCCGCCCATCACCTCCACCCAGTCGAGATGCGCGGACAGCGAGCCGCCGCCGGGCGCGTGGTGGTTCTTGCCGTGGACATCGGCCGCGATCATGCCGCCCAGCGTGACGAAGCGGGTGCCGGGGACCACGGGCGGGAACAGGCCGCGGGGCAGGAGCGCGGTCTCCATGTCCGCGAGGGTCACGCCGGCCTCGGCGACGATGCGGGGCGCGGCCTCGTCCACCGCGACGAAGCGGTTGAGGCGCAGGGTGGAAAGGGCGAGCGCCGGGCCCGCGGCCGGCGGCAGGGCGGCGTCGCCATAGGCGCGCCCCAGTCCGCGGGGCGCGAGGCCGGCGCCCTGGGCGCGGAGGATCGCCGCCGCCTCGGCTTCGCCTTCGGGGACGCGCAGATGGCCGCGCAGGACGGGGAAGCGTCCCCAGCCCGACAGCGGCGCCGGCGCCGGCAGGTCGCCGCGCAGGGGCGGCGCGGGGCCCAGGTCGGGGGGGAACCCGGCCCGTTGCGCAGCCGTCGAGGCGCCGGGGACCGGCCCGTCCGCGCTCATCGCGTCACGCCCGTCGCTTCGGAGGAGGAGAACACGAAGCGCCGGTCGAGGTGATACTTCACCACATACCCCACGATCAGGCCCAGCGCCGCCCCCGTCTCCCGCGCGACATTGCTGTGCCAGATCGCCCAGGCCGCGGCCTCCGCCCCCCAGAACAGGGTGGTGGTCAGCAGCCCGATCAGGGCGTAGAGGCTGAAACGCTTCGCATGGGCGGCGGCGCCGCGGCTGCGGTCATGGAAGATCCAGCGCTTGTCGAGCAGGTATTTCAGCACCAGCCCCGCCGCGGTCCCGCAGGCGATGGCGATGGCCAGCGCCATCGGCCCGCTCAGCTCCGCCCGCCAACCGCCGCCGGCGCGCACCACCTCCAGCACGTCGTGCAGCACCCAGTCGAGCAGGTCCGGCGCCCAGCCGAAGGCCACCGCCTCGCCCTTGCGCAGGGCGGAGAGCACGAGGCGCTGGGTGGCGAGGTTGCACAGCATGGCCAGCACCGCGAAGCCGGCGTAGCGCACCGCCAGCTCCCGCCCCGACAGGCGCCGCGGGGCGCGCAGGCCGCCCGGCGCGTAATCCGGCATCCGGCGCGCGGGCCGCGGGCCCTCGTCCTCCTCCCGCGCCCTCATGCGCGCCCCGCGGGGTCGCCGACGGTCCCGCCGCTCATCGGCTCAGAACCACTTGGCGAACACGGCGCAGGCCATCATGCCGGCGCCGCAGAACCAGGACATCGGGTCCTTGAGGGCGAACAGGACGGGATCGTCGTTCATCTGCCCGCGATGGGCCAGCATCACCATGCGCGACGACCAGTAGAGCAGGATCGGCGGCGCCCCCCACAGCAGCAGGGGCGACACGTAGAGCCGCTGCACCGTGGGCGAATAGATGTAGAGCGCCAGCACCAGAACCGCCGTGTAGCCCGCGGCGATGGCCATCATGGTGACCACGGGCAGGTCGTCGGCCCGGTAGGCGCGGCCCGAGGTCTCGGACTTGCCCTCCGCCGCCAGGTCCACCAGCTCGGTCTGCCGCTTCATCGCGGCCAGCGACAGGAACAGGAACACCGACAGCGCCAGCATCCAGGGCGACACCTCCAGCGCCAGCGCCATCGACCCGGCGATGACCCGCAGGGTATAGAGCCCGGCGAGCATGCAGATGTCGATCACCAGCTCCCGCTTCAGCGCCATGGAGTAGAGCAGCGTCGCCCCGAAATAGACCGAGAGCACGCCGAACAGCATCTCCGACACCGCCGCGGCCAGCGAGAAGCCGAGCCCGAACAGCGCCGCCCCCATGACGATCCCGTGCAGGGCCGGCACGGCGCCCGACGCGAAGGGGCGGAACCGCTTGCGCGGATGGGCGCGGTCGGCGTCGAGGTCGAGCAGGTCGTTGATGCAGTAGACCGAGGACGACACCAGCGAGAAGGCGACGAAGGCCAGCGCCGCGATCAGCCAGGCCCCCGCCCCGGACTGGTGGCTGGCCAGCAGCGGCAGGAACACCAGCGTGTTCTTCATCCACTGATGCGGCCGCAGCGCCCGGATATAGGGCTTGAGGCGGCCGAGGCCCTGGGCGGCGGGGTCGAGATGCAGGGCCGCGGGCGCCGCGTCGGGCCGGGGCAGCGCCTCGGCCTGGCGGATCAGGCCCGGGGCGGCGCCGGCGGTGATCACCCGGCGCGCAGCGGCCCAGACCGGCAGGTCGCGGGGCGCGTCGCCGGCATAGTCGAAGCCATGGCGCCCGAAGCGCGCGATCAGCATGTCGGCCTTGGCCTGGCCGCCGAGATTGGTGGTTCCGTCCGAGCCTTCGACCGCGTCGAACAGGCCCAGATGCGCCGCCACCGCGTCCGCGACCCGCTGGTCGGAGGCGGTGGCGAGCATGACGAAGCGGCCGCGGGCCCGGGCCTCGCGGATCAGCTCGATCACCGCGGCGCGGTAGGGCAGGCTCGCGGGGTCGATGGTCACCTCGTCGGTGATGCGGGCCTTGAGCGGCGACTTGCCCCGGCGCGCGGCGCGGGCGAGGTCGGGCGCCGCGGCGAGGAACGGGGTCAGCCCCAGCCCGATCAGCCCCAGCGCGCTTTCGTGCAGGGTGTCGACAGGGACCAGCGTGCCGTCGAGGTCGATGACCAGCGCGACGCCCGCGTCGGGATCCGGTCCGCGGTCGGGCCCGGACCGGCGATCCGGATCGGCGTCGTCATCGGCGGCGGGGGCGGCATCGGGGGCG
>JAYZWL010000051.1:0-11697 GCA_036154955.1 Pseudomonadota bacterium
ACACAATCAATACACGAAGCTATTCCCCGGTACGCGCCCTCGCGCCCTCTCGGCGCCGCCCCCGGTTGCCCCCGTTCCCGTCGCCGGCTATCACCGCCTGACGCCGACGAGGGAGATCCCATGCCCGCCATTCTCCGCGCCGACCAGCCGGACTTCGAGACGCGCTTCCTGGACCTGCTGGCCCTGAAACGGGAGTCGGCCCCCGAGGTCGACGGGGTGGTCGCCGCCATCCTCGACGATGTGCGGGCCCGCGGCGACGCGGCGCTGATCGACTATACCGCCCGCTTCGACCGGCTGGCGCTCGCGCCCGACACGCTCGCCATCTCGCCCGAGGAGATCGCCGCCGCCTCGCTCGCCGTCCCGCCGGAGGAGGCGCAGGCGCTGGAGCTCGCGGCCGCGCGGATCGAGGCCTATCACCGCCGCCAGCTGCCCGAGCCGGTGGGCTTCGACGACGAGGCCGGCGCGCATCTGGGCTGGCGCTGGACGCCGGTGGACGCGGCGGGGCTCTATGTGCCCGGGGGCACGGCCTCCTACCCCTCGTCGCTGCTGATGAACGCGATCCCGGCGCGGGTCGCGGGGGTGAAGCGGCTGACCGTCTGCATGCCCACCCCCGACGGCAAGGTGAACCCGCTGACCCTGCTGGCGGCGCGGCTGGCGGGCGTGACCGAGATCTTCCGCATCGGCGGCGCCCAGGCCATCGGCGCGCTGGCCTACGGGACCGAGACGGTCCGCGCCGTCGACAAGATCGCCGGCCCCGGCAACGCCTATGTCGCCGCCGCCAAGCGCCGGGTCTACGGAACCGTCGGCATCGACATGATCGCGGGCCCGTCGGAGATCCTGGTGATCGCCGACGCCGCCCAGAACCCCGACTGGATCGCCATGGACCTGCTGAGCCAGGCCGAGCATGACGAAAGCGCCCAGTCGATCCTGGTCACCGACAGCGCCGCGCTGGCCCAGGCGGTGATCGCGGCGGTGGAACGCGCGCTGGCGCTGCTGCCCCGGCGCGACATCGCCGCGGCCTCCTGGCGGGCCAACGGCGCGGTGATCCTGACCCGCGACCTCGCCCAGGCGGCCGAGATCTCGGACCGGGTCGCGCCCGAGCATCTGGAGATCTGCGTGGCCGACGCGGAAGGGCTCGCCGCCCGCATCCGGCACGCGGGCGCCATCTTCCTCGGCGCCTACACGCCCGAGGCCATCGGCGACTATGTGGGCGGGCCGAACCATGTGCTGCCCACCGCGCGCTCGGCCCGGTTCTCTTCGGGCCTGTCGGTGCTGGACTTCATGAAGCGCACCACCATCGCCCGCATGACCCCCGGCGCGCTCGCCGCCATCGGGCCGGCGGCGGAGGCGCTGGCGCGCTCCGAGGGGCTGGAGGCGCATGCGCTTTCGGTCCGCCTGCGGCTCGACGCCTTGAACGAGGGCTGATCCATGACCCGCCTGACCGCGATCACGCTGGAGGAAGCCGGCCTCGCCGCCCCCACCCCGGAGGTGGAGCAGGAGCGCAAGGTCGCCATCTACGACCTGCTGGAGGAGAACAGCTTCACGCTCGCCCGCGAGGACGCGCCCGAAGGGCCCTACGCGCTGGGCCTCGGCATCCGCGACCGGCGGGTGGTGTTCGCCCTGACCACCGAGGCGGGGGATCCGGCCGGCGAGTTCCACCTGTCGCTCGGGCCGTTCCGGCAGATCATCAAGGACTATTTCGCGATCTGCGAAAGCTACTACGACGCGGTCAAACGCCTGCCCCCGTCCCAGATCGAGGCGATCGACATGGGCCGCCGCGGCATCCACAACGAGGGCGCGCGCATCCTGCGCGAGCGGCTGGAGGGCAAGGCCGAGGTCGACGAGGACACCGCCCGGCGGCTGTTCACCCTGGTCTGCGTCCTGCATTTCAAGGGTTGATCCGGGCGGACCATGGCCCAGCTTCCCGCCTCGATCCTGTTCTGCTGCGACCATAACGCGGTCCGCTCGCCGATGGCGGAGGGGCTGATGAAGAAGCTGCACGGGACGCGGGTCTTCGTGCAGTCGGCGGGCGTGAAGCACGACATGGAGGTCGACCCCTTCGCCGTCGCGGTCTGCGCCGAGATCGGGGTGGAGCTGGAGCGGCACCGCACCCGCAGCTTCGAGGACCTCGCCACAGGCGGCGAGCAGATCGACAGCTATGAGCTGATCGTGGCCCTGTCGCCCGCCGCCCAGCGCGCCGCGCTCGACCGCACCCGCTGGTTCGCCACCGAAGTCCGCTACTGGCCCACCCTCGATCCCACCGGGATCGGGGAGCGGCGGGAGCAGAAGCTCGACGCCTATCGCGCGACGCGGGACCAGATCCTTGCGAATCTGCGCAAGGAGTTCCCGGCGTTCTGAGGCCGCCGTTCGCCGTCAGGGGCGGGACGCGCGGGGTCTGGCGCGCCCCGGGCTCGACCCGGGGCCTCGCGACGCTTCCGCCCGCGCGAGGCCCCGGATCAAGTCCGGGGCGCCCCAGGGGCGCGGCAGAGGACGTCCCGTTGGCCACCCTCAGGCGGCGTCGTGGAAGATGATCCCCAGCGTGAACCGCTCCCCGGCCGTCAGGCGGCTGACCCCGTGGCGCTGCTTGGCGCGGTAGGTTCCGCGGGTCCCCTGAACCGGTCGGTCGTTGACCGCGAAGGCCAGCGCGTGACCGCGGCGCAGGGGGGCGACGGTGGCGCGGGTCTGCATTCGGGGACGCTGCTCGGTCAGCACGAATTCGCCGCCCTCGAACCCGGCCGGATCGCTCAGCAGGATCACCGCCTGGATCGGGAAGGCGAGCGGCCCGTAAAGGTCCTGGTGCAGGCGGTTGTAGTCCCCCGCCCGGTAGCGCAGCAGCAGCGGCGTCGGGCGGCCCTGCCCCGCCGCGGCGCAGAGCGCGCGGTAGGCCGCGTGGTCGTCCGGCCAGGGCGCGGGCAGACCCAGCCGCGCCGCCCAGTCGCGGGCCAGCGGCAGCAGGCGGGCGTAGAGCGTCGCGCGAAGGCGGGCGACGGGTTCGGGCAGCGGGTCGGCGAAGTATTTGTATTCCCCCTCCCCGAAGCCGTGGCGGCGCATGACGATATGGCTGCGGAACGGCGCCTCCCGCGCGAACATCCCGGCGAGGGCGTCGCATTCGGCTCCGCTCAGCACGGGGCCGAGATCGGCGTGGCCGTCGGCGTCGAGCGCGGACAGTTCAGGATCGAAGGGGGCGGCGTCGAGCGCGGGCATGGCCGGGTCTCCTGGACACGAAAAAGGGGCGGCGCGGGGATCCTCCCGCGCCGCCCCCGGCCTCGCAGCCCGTTTCGTGCTATCCGCCCGCGGCCACCGTCGCCGCCAGGTCCCCCTGCAGCCACAGCCCGATGGCCTGCATCGCGCCCATGTCGGCGTTGCGCAGGAAGCTCATCCAGTCGGTGTAGAGGTCCGGCAGGAACAGCGTGATCTCCGGCCAGGCGATCAGCACCGCCAGCGTCAGGATGTCCATGGCCAGGAACCACATCACGCCCCGGAAGATCGTCGTCACCGGCACCGCCTTGCCCACCACCGACGAGATGATGAACACGTTGAAGCCCAAGGGCGGGGTGATCAGCCCGATCTCCAGATACTTGATCATGATGACCCCGAACCAGATCAGCGAGACGTCGTAGCCCTCCACCACCGGGGTCACGATGGGCAGGGTCAGCAGCATGATCTCGATCGGCCCGATGAAGGTGCCCAGGATCACGTAGATCACCGAGATCGCGATGATGACCGGCGTGGCGTCGGTGGAGATCGAACTCGCCCAGTCCGCCAGGAACTGCCCCAGCCCCGACAGGGCGATGAAGCGCGAGAAGATCATCGCCCCGAAGATGATGGCGAAGATCGACCCGGTCTGGCGCAGCGCGTCGAGGAAGGCGGCCGAGGTCTTGGCCTTGTTCATCCGCCCCGCCAGCGCCGCGATCAGGAAGGCGCCCGAGGCGCCGATGGCCCCCGCCTCCATCGGAGTGAAGAAGCCGATCATGATGCCGCCCATCACCAGGATGAACAGCAGCACGATCCCCCAGGAGCCCGAGAGGGCGGCGAACTTCTCGCCCAGGCTCACCCGCTCGGTCATGCCGGGGGCGAGCGCGGGGTTGGCGCGCGCCCGGATCAGCACCATGCCGATATAGATCGCCGCCGACAGGAAGCCGGGGATGATGCCGGCGATGAACAGGAGCGCGATGGATTGCTCGGTGAACACCGCGTAGAGGATCATCAGCACCGAGGGCGGGATCAGCGAGCCCAGCGTGCCCGAGGCCGCGACCACGCCCGTCGCCAGCCCCTTGTCGTAGCCGCGCCGCAGCATCTCGGGCACCGCGATCTTGCCCATGGCCGCGGCGGTGGCGAGCGAGGAGCCCGACACGGCGGCGAAGGCCGCGCAGCCCAGCGTCGAGGCCGCCGCCAGCCCGCCGGGCGTTCGTCCGAACCAGATGCGGGCCGCATCGTAGATCTCGCGCGTGAAGCCCGAGACATAGGTGATGTACCCCATCAGCATGAAGGCGGGGATGGTGGTCAGGTCGAAGCTGAGCAGGGTCCCGAAGGTGTCCGAGGACAGCACCGCGTCCGCCGCCCGGTCCGAGCGCAGGATGGCGAGGCCGACCCAGCCCACCAGCGTCAGCGCGAAGGCCACCGGCATCCGGCCGAACATCAGCACGATCATCGCCAGCACGCCCAGCGCGCCGATCAGTTCGCGGTCCATCAGCGGGCCCCCCCGGCGCGCGGGCCGCGTTCGTCCGCGGCGGTGGTGTCGATGAATTCGCCCGAGGATTCGACCTCGGCGCCGCTATGGGCGGGCAGCAGGGGCGTCAGGTCCCAGCCCGGCGGGGCGCCCGCCGCGTCGGGGTCCACCAGCTCGGTCACCGGCAGGATCAGCACCTGCGCCGCGGTCCGCGCCAGCCACCAGGCCAGCCCCATCATGAAGATCAGCCGCGGCGGCCACATCGGCAGGTCGTAGAGCGAGCCGTAGGTGATTTCGAGGAATGAGCCCGGCACCTCCTCGATCGACACCCAGGCGAGGCGGGAGACGGCGAGGCAGCCGGCCAGCACGCCCACGAGGCGCAGGGTGCGGTTGGCCCGCTCCGACATGTTGTCGGTGAAGGCGGTGACCTCGATATGCTCGCCCCGGCCCTGGATCGCGCCCAGCATCAGCGAGGCGACCAGCACCAGCGCCCATTCGGCCATGGTGTAGTCGTCGGGGATCGGCTTCCACACCGTGCGCCCGATCACCGAGAAGAAGGTGACCAGCACCATGGCGGCGAGCGCGAGGCCGGCCGCGAAGATGGTCACGCGGTCCACCGCGGCGATGAAGCGGGCGGCGGAGACGAGGCCGGCGGTCCCGCGGGCGCGGGAGCCGGGGGCGAGGGTCATCGCCGACAGGGCGGCGACCCACAGCACGAAGACCAGCAGCAGGTCCAGGAACAGCGCCAGGCCCCACAGCAGCGATATGTGGAGGGGGGTCCAGAAACTGTCCGGCTCGGCGAGCCAGGCGGCATGGATGAGGTAGGTGAACACGGGGCTCGGGCTCTTTCTCGGCTGAAGCGTCGGGAGGGAGGGCTCGGGCCGCGCCGGACGGGCAGGCGCGGAAACGGGATGGATGGGGCGCGCGGGCGAGGCGGAAGCCCCGCGCAGGGCGCCGAAATCGGGAGCGGAGGCGCCGCGCCCGCCAACCTCTCGGACCTCGGGCTCCGGCCCCCTCCCCATCCCTCCCCCGCGGGCGGGGGAGGGGGCCGCGGGCGGCGGCCTCTGCACGCCCGCGGCGGCGGCGGCGCTGCATCCAGGGAGGAACGGGAGCCGCCGTCGGACGCCGCCCGGAGGGGAAGGACCGGGCGGACGCCGTCAGGGTGGGGGCGAGATCGGCGGCGGGAGGCGCCGCGGGATCCGGAGGCGGCCGGGACCGCGCCCGGATCCGGGCCGGCTCAGCCGCGGCTCGCCGCGGCCCGGCTCGCCGCGGCCCGGCTCACCACGGCCCGGCTCACCACGGATAGCCCTCGGCCTTCAGCTTCGCCTCCAGCTCGTCGACCTTGGCGAGGTAATACTCCGCGATCTTGGGCGCGTCCGGGTTCACCTCGCTCGCCTTGGCGACGTTGTTCTCGTAGCTGGGCTTGAGCCCGTCCCGCCAGGCGTCGCGGTCCGCGCCCTCCACCTTGAGCACCTTCATCGGATAGGTCTCGTCCACCTGCACCTTCGCCAGGCTGTCGTCGTCGAAGGCGATCTCGGCCCGGGCGAGGTCGATGGCCAGCTGGGGCAGCGAGGCCTCGATGATCTCCCGATGCTCCGGCTCCAGGTCGTTCCAGCGGTCGAGGTTCATGTAATACATGTTCATGTGCTGGCCGAGGTCGAGAATGGTCAGGTGGTCCGCCACCTCGTTCAGCTTGTAGGGATAGAGCTGGCCCAGATAGGTCACCGACCCGGTGATCGTCCCCTTCTCCAACGAGGTGTAGGTCTCGGGAGAGCGGATGTTGGCCGGGTTCACGTCGAGGTTCAGCACCTTCGCCGCGTAGGTCCAGTGCGAGGACAGGCGCATGGTCTTGCCGTTCATCGCCTGCGGGGTCGGATAGAACTGGTCGCCCACCAGCACGGTCGAGCCGATGGAGTGGTTGGTGAGGAAGCGCAGGTTGTTGGCCTCGTCCTCCGCCGCGATCTCGGGGAACCGGTCGCGGGTCGCGAACCAGGCCTGGGAGATCACGTAGGGGTTCCCGGTCCCGAACGAGGTCGACGACAGGTAGGTCAGCGGGAACACGGTGCGGGTGTAGGCCGGCACCAGGATCCCGATATCGGCCAGGCCCGAGGACACCGCCTTGAGGTTGTCGGCCAGCTTGGACAGCGACTGCTGATAGTAGAATTCCACCGTCAGCTCGCCGCCGGTCTTCTCCTCCAGCATCTTCGCCCAGGCCTCGAACACCGGCGACTGGGGCGCGGTGGGCGTGGCCGAGGTGGTGAAGGACAGCACCTCCGCGGCCTGCGCGACGGGCGCGGCGGTCAGGGCGAGGGCGAGGGCGAGGGCGGCGCCGAAGGCGGCCGCCGGTCTGGCGAGCATCATGTGTTTCCTCCCATGCGAAACCGCGCGGCCCGGCTGTTGGCGCCGGGTCCCGCCACGGACCGTGCGCAAGACTTGCATGAGCCGCGCCGTCGTGCCATCGAAAGGATGATATCCGCCATCATCCATCTGATGTTTTACTCAGGAGACGAAACTTGGACGGCTCGGAAGAAGTTCGCTACGGCGGGATGGTCAAATCCGCGGTTCGGGTGATCGAGATCCTGGAGTTCTTCGAGGCGGAACGTCGGGCCCTGAAGGTCTCGGACATCGTGGAGGGGCTGCGGATGCCGCAATCCTCCGTCTCCACCCTGATGAAGACGCTGGCCGCCCAGGGATATGTGGAGTTCGAGCCGCAGACCCGCCGCTACCGCCCCGCCGCGCGCCTCGCCTTCCTGGGCCACTGGGCGCTGGGGGGGCCGGGCAATGTGGAGCAGGTGCAGATCCTGATGCGCACCCTGGCGGAGCGCAGCGAGGAATCGGTGCTGCTGGGGGCGCAGAAGGGACTGTTCATGCAGTATCTCTCGATCATCGAGAGCCCGCATAACCTGCGCTTCTCGCTGCGGCCGGGAATCGTGCGGCCGCTGCACGGCTCGGGGATCGGGATCATGCTGCTGACCCGGCGCACGGATGAGGAGATCCGGCGCATCGTTCGCCGCCACCGGGCCGAGTTCGGGGCCGAGGACGGCTGGCCGGACGAGGAACGCACGCTGGAGAACGTCCGCCAGGCCCGCGCCCAGGGCTATATCGAGACTTACGGCATCGCCTCGCGCGGGGCGGGGACGATCTGCACGCTGCTGCCCATGCCCGGCTCCGGCCCCTGCCTGGGCATCGCGCTGGGCGGGCCGCTGAGCCGGCTGGACGGGCACAGGGAGGAGCTGCGCGAGGTGCTGATCCGAACGGTGCGGGAATTCGAGGACGATCTGACCGGCGCGCCCGCCTCGGCCGACGCGCGGCGGGCCTCGCCCGATCTGATCTGATCTGATCCGACGTGATCGCCCCCCGCCGGGCCGCTCCCACGACGGCCCGGCGGGTGGAGACTGACGCTGGGTCGGCCGCCCCCAGACGGCCCTTACGCACGCGGCCCCCTCGATACTCGGTCGGGCCATACGCTACGGACGACGCACGAAACTTCCCCAGGTTGGGCGCGGAAAACCACGCTGCGCCCGACGCTTCCGCCACATCCGCCTCTCGCCTGCAACCGCGCCGGAAGACTGGACCGGAGCGGAGCGGGAAGCGGTCTCGCATGTCCAGATACGGGGCGAGGCTGAACGGGTTTCAGCCGCGTTAAATTTTTTTTCACCAACATGGCGAGGATGCGCGCGGCGGAGCGTTCCGCCGCGTTTCGGACGCATTCCCGACTGGACGCGTCGGGCTTGCGGGGCGATAGATCGGGGACGCCGACGGCCGGGGGCGCCCCGCGCCGGGAACGAGCGTCCGGGATGGGATGCGGGGGAGGAGGCCCCCGGGTTCCCTCACCGGCGGATCCTAGGGAGGGAACCATGACCGTCATCACCCGCAGAACCGGCCTTCGCGGCCTGGCCGCCGCCGCGGCCGCCGCCCTCGTCGCCGCCCTGCCCGGCGCGGACGGCGCGCAGGCGCAGGAATTCACCTTCAAGCTGCATCACCTGCTGTCGGCCCAGGCCCCGGCGCATGCCAAGATGCTGGTCCCCTGGGCCGAGGCGGTGGAGAAGAACTCCGGCGGCCGGGTGAAGATCGAGATCTTCCCCGCCATGACCCTGGGCGGCCGTCCGCCGGAACTGATCAACCAGGTGCGCGACGGGGTCGTGGACCTGATCTGGACGGTGAACGGCTACACCCCCGGCCTGTTCCCGCGCACCGAGGTGTTCGAGCTGCCCAACGTCTTCACCAACGATCCGAAGGCCGCGGATCTGGCGATGAACGAGATGCTGGCCTCCGGCGCGCTGGCGGAGGACTACAAGGGCATGGAGGTGATGTTCCTGCACGTCCATGCCGGCCAGGCCATGCATATGCGCGACAAGCTGGTGCGCACGCCCGCCGATCTCGCCGGCCTCAAGATCCGCACCCCCACCCGCACCAACGCCTGGGTGATCGAGGCGCTGGGCGCGACCCCGGTGGCGATGCCGGTCCCCGACCTGCCGCCGGCGCTGCAGAAGGGCGTGGTCGACGGGGCCTTCATCCCGTTCGAGATCATCCCGCCGCTGAAGATCCAGGATCAGACCGAATACCAGATCGAGCTGGCGGACGAAGGCCGGCTGGGCACCACGACCTTCCAGGTCTCGATGAACCAGGCGCGCTGGGACGGGCTGCCCGACGACATCAAGCAGGCGTTCCGCGACGCCTCCGGCCCCGAATGGCAGGCGCAGGTCGGCGAGATCTGGCGTGCCTCGGACGATTTCGGCATCGGGCTCGCGGTCAAGGCCGGGAACGAGCATGTCACCCTGACGCCGGAGGAGAGCGCCGCCTTCCAGGCCGCGATGGACCCGGTGGTCGGCAAATGGGTCGAGGAGGTGAAGGCCAAGGGCATCGACGGCCAGGCGCTGGTCGACGACGCCCGCGCCCGCATCGCCGCCCATTCGGGCAAGTGAGCGACGCGACCCCGCCCCGCCCCGACCCTCGGCCCGACGCCCGGCCCGACGCCCGCCGCCGCGCCGGCTGGACCGGGGCGGCGGCCCGCGCGATCGAGCTCTGGGCGCTGGCCGGCGGGGTCGTCCTGCTGGCGGTGGTCGGGCTCAACGCGGCGTCGGTGATCGGGGGCGTCTTCGGCGCCCCCGTTCCCGGCGATTTCGAACTGACCGAGATGGGCGTCGCCGTCGCCGCCTTCGCCTTCCTGCCCTGGTGCCAGCTCACCGGGGCCAACGTCACCGCCGACATCTTCACCGCCCGCGCCTCGCCGGCCTGGGCGGCGCGCTTCACGCTGGCCGGCGCGGCGGTGGCGCTGCTGTTCGCGCTGCTGCTGCTGTGGCGGATGTGGGCGGGGATGGAGGATCAGCGGAACTACGACTATGTGACCGCCATCCTCTCGGTCCCGGTGTGGTGGGCGTTCCCGCCGATCCTGGTCTCGCTGGTCCTGCTGGCGCTGGCCGCGGCGGTGACCCTGGCCGAAACCGCGCCGGAGGCGGCGGGGCGGCGCGGCCGACCGGCGCAAGGGGCGGGAGGGGACGCGCGATGATCGACGCGGTGACGATGGGCGTCGGCTCGCTGGTCGCCCTGGTGGTCCTGATCGCCCTGCGCCTGCCCATCGCCTACGCGATGATCCTGGTGGCGGGGGCGGGGATCACCTGGCTGAACGGCTCGGCCCTGATGCTCAACCAGCTCAAGACGCTGGCCTACGGGCAATTCTCCATCCACTCGCTGTCGGTGATCCCGATGTTCGTGCTGATGGGGGCGCTGGCCTCCAAGGCGGGGCTCAGCCAGGCGCTGTTCCGGGCGGCCAACGCCTGGCTGGGGCGGCTGCCCGGGGGCACGGCGATGGCGGCGATCGCGGCCTGCGCGGGGTTCGGAGCGGTCTGCGGCTCGTCGCTCGCCACCGCCTCCACCATGGGGCGCGTCGCGCTGCCGGAGCTGGCGCGCTACCGCTATTCCGGGGCGCTGGCCACGGGCACGCTGGCGGCGGGCGGGGTGCTGGGCATCCTGATCCCGCCCTCGGTGGTGCTGATCGTCTACGCGATCATCACCGAGGCCAATATCGTCACCATGTTCATGGCGGCCTTCGCGCCCGGCCTGATCGCGGTGGCGCTGTTCCTCGCGACCATCGCGCTTTACGTCACCCTGCGCCCCGAGGCCGGCCCCCGCGGCGATCCGGTGGACGCGGCGGAGCGGCGGGCGGCGAGCCTGGGCGTGATCCCGGTCCTGCTCATCTTCGGGCTGGTGCTGGGCGGGATCTACGCGGGCCTCTACAACCCGACGCCGGCGGCGGCGGTGGGGGTGTTCCTGGTCTGGATCGTGGGGACCGCGCAGGGCCGGCTGCGTCTGCCGCAGATGGTCGAGGCGCTGAAGGAGACGGCGGGCACCACCGGCATGATCTACCTGATCCTGCTGGGGGCGGAGATGATGAAGATCTACATGTCCCGCATCGGCCTGCCGCAGGAGACGGCGGCCTGGATCGCGGGCTCGGGCATGGCGCCGATGATCGTGCTGCTGCTGCTGCTGGCGGCGCTGATCGTGATGGGCTGCTTTCTGGACAGCCTGTCGATGATCCTGCTGGTGATCCCGTTCTTCTGGCCGGTGCTGGTGGAGCTGAACGGCGGGCTCTACCAGGGGGCGGAGGGGGCGGGCTTCGGCCTGTCGACCGACGACCTGAACGTCTGGTTCGGGATCCTGGCGCTGATCGTGGTGGAGCTGGGGCTGATCACGCCGCCGGTGGGCATGAACGTGTTCGTGATCTCGGCGCTGGCCCGGGACGTGCCGATGATCGAGACCTTCAAGGGCGTGGCCCCGTTCTTCGCCGCGGAGATGGCGCGGGTGGCGCTGCTGGTGATCTTCCCCGGCATCGTGCTGTTCCTGCCCCGCCTGCTGGGCGGCTAGGAGCGGGCCGCGGCGCGCCGCCCCGGACGCTCGGACGCGCGGACGCGCCGACCCCTCCGTTCGCGCCAACCCCCTCCCCGGCCCTCCCCCGCAGGCGGGGGAGGGAGGCGCCCGGCCGCGCCGCCCCGCGCCTTCCTTCGCCGCAAGCGGCCCCCTCCCCCGCT
>JAYZWL010000052.1:0-19012 GCA_036154955.1 Pseudomonadota bacterium
CGCCCCCCGCCGCCCGCGCCTCCGCGGCCGTGCGCCGCGGGCGGGCCGGCGCGGCCGGGCGCCCGCCCGACGCGGCGCCTGCGCCCCTCCCGTCGCGGAGCGGTTGCCATCCGGCCCCCGCCCGGCCTAGCTGGCGACGCGGAGCCGATCCGCGGCGCAGGGGGAGGCGCAAGATGACCGATACGCTGGCGCGGCACGCGCTGATCCTGGGCGGCGCCCGGTCGGGCAAGACCCGCGCCGCGCTGGACTGGGCGGCCTCGCTGGGGCCGGCGCGGATCTACGTCGCCACCGCCGAGCCCGGAGACGCCGAGATGGCGGACCGCATCGCCCGCCACCGGGCCGAGCGCGGCGCCGGCTGGCGCACCGAGGAGGTCCCGCTCGACCTCGCCCCCGCCCTGACCGGGCTCGGCGCGTCGGAGACGGGCGCGGACGCGGTGCTGGTCGACTGCCTGACGCTGTGGCTGTCCAACCTGCTCATGGCCGGCCGCGATCCCGAGGCGGAGACCGGGGTGCTGATCGACGCCCTCGCCTCGGTCCGGGTTCCGACGCTGCTGGTCTCCAACGAGATCGGGATGGGGCTGGTGCCCGACACCCCGCTGGGCCGGTCGTTCCGGGATGCGCAGGGGCGGCTGAACCAGCGGGTCGCGGCGGCCGTGGGTCATGCGGTCTTCGTCGCCGCCGGCCTGCCGCTGCGTCTGAAGGGCGAGGGGCGCTACTTTCCGTAGCCCGCTCGGACGGGCTCGCATTCGAGAACCCGCTCGGACGGGCTCGCATTCGAGAAGCCGAGCAGGCGGGCCTACTTTCCGTAGCCCAGCCGCGCTATCTCCGCCTGCGTGTCGGCGATCTGGGCCGGGGTCAGCACATGCGGCGCCCCCAGCGCGAGGGCCGCGCAATACTGGCGGGCCAGCGCCTCCAGCTCCACCGCCGCGGCCATCGCCTTGGCCAGCGTCGGGCCGCAGGCGATCATGCCGTGATTGGCCAGCAGGCAGGCCGACCGCCCCTCCAGCGCCGCCAGCGCGTGGTCGGACAGGGCCTGGCTGCCGAAGGTGGCGTAGGGCGCGCAGCGCACGTCGTCGCCGCCGAACAGCGCGATCATGTAATGCACCGCCGGGATCGGCCGCCGGGCGATGGCGAGCGCGGTGCAATGGGTGGGATGCGCGTGCACCACCGCCCCGAATTCCGGTCGGGCGGCGAGGATGTCCCGGTGGAACCGCCATTCCGAGGACGGCGCCTTCGGCCCCGTCGCCGCCTCCGGCCCCGCATCCAGCTTCATGGCGCAGATCGTCTCCGGCCCCATCTGGTCGTAGGGCGTGGAGGAGGGCGTGATCAGCATCCCCTCCGCCACGCGCACCGAGATGTTGCCCGAGGTCCCCTGGTTGAGGCCGGAAGCGTTCATGCCCCGGCAGGCGTCGACGATGGCCTGGCGCAGGCCCGTGTCGGCGGCCGCGCCCTGAACCTGCGCGGCGGGGGAGGGCGGCGACTTCGCGGACTTGCGGGGACGGCTCGGGGGCATCGGGAGGGCTCCGGTATGCGGCGGGCGGGGGCGGAGCCTCGGGCGCCCGCGCGCGGCTGTCCAGCCGTCCCGGACCTTCGCCCGCCATCCATGATCGGCGCCGGGCGTCGCGGCGGGCGGCGGGGAAACGGGGGGAGGGCGGCGGATTTCCGCGCGCCCCGGCGGGCGAGGCGAGCCGCCGAAGGGCGCGGGGCCGCCGGTCGCCTCAGGCCTCCGCCATCCAGGCGTCCAGCGCGGCGATCTCGTCCGCGGTCATCTTCAGGCCCAGCCGGGTGCGCCGCCAGACCACGTCCTCGGCGGAGCGCGCCCATTCATGGGTCATCAGCCAGCGCACCTCCCGCTCTGTCAGCCCCGCGCCGAACGCGCGGCCGAGGTCGCCGGGCTCCGTCGCGCCGGACAGCAGGTCCAGCGCCTCCGTGCCGTAGGTGCGCACCAGCCGGGCGGCCTGGCCGGGTGCGAGGAACGGGTGGGCGGCGGCGACCCGCTCGGTCAGCGCCGCCACCCCGTCCACCGGGAAGTCTCCGCCGGGCAGGGGGACGCCCGCGGTCCAGGGCGCGGACATGCCGGGCAGGTGGGGGGCGAGCTTCTCCAGCGCGCTTTCGGCCAGCCGCCGATAGGTGGTGATCTTGCCGCCGAAGACGTTGAGCAGCGCCGCGCCCCCCTCCGCCTCCACCTGCAGCACGTAGTCCCGCGTGGCCTGGGTCGCGGACTTCGCTCCGTCGTCATAGAGCGGGCGGACCCCGGAATAGGTCCACACGATGTCCTCCGCCTCGATCGGGGTCGCGAAATATTCGGAGGCGACGCGGCGCAGGTAATCCGCCTCCTCCGGCGTGCAGCGGGCCTCGGACGGGTCCTCGCGGTGGTCGCGGTCGGTGGTGCCGATCAGGGTGTAATCGCCCTCGTAGGGAATGGCGAAGACGATGCGGCCGTCGGCGTTCTGGAAGATATAGGCCCGGTCGTGGTCGAAGAGCTTCCGCGTCACGATATGGGAGCCGCGGACCAGCCGGATATGCGCCGGCGCGTTGAGGCCCAGCAGGGTGCGCAGCACCTCGTCCACCCAGGGGCCGGCGGCGTTGACCAGGGCGCGGGCGCGGATGGAGGAGGTCTCCCCGGTCGTCTCGTCGCGATGGGTCAGGGTCCAGACCCCGTCCTCCCGGCTCGCGTCCACCAGGCGGGTGCGTGTGCGGATCGTCGCGCCGCGGGCGGCGGCGTCGCGGGCGTTGAGCGTCACCAGCCGGCTGTCCTGCACCCAGCAGTCGGAATATTCGAACCCGCGGGTCAGCTCCGGCTTCAGGGGCTGGCCCACCGCCGCCTCGCGCAGGTCGAGCGTGCGGGTCGGGGGCAGGATCTTCCGCCCGCCCAGATGGTCGTAGATGAACAGGCCCAGCCGCAGCAGCCAGGCCGGGCGCAGGCCGGGCGAATGCGGCAGCACGAAGCGCAGCGGCCAGGAGATGTGGGGCATGGCGCGCAGCAGGGTCTCGCGCTCGATCAACGCTTCGCGCACCAGGCGGAATTCGTAGAACTCCAGGTAGCGCAGCCCGCCGTGGAACAGCTTGGTCGAGGCCGACGAGGTGGCCTGCGCCAGGTCCTTCGCCTCCGCCAGATGCACCTTCAGGCCGCGTCCGGCGGCGTCGCGGGCGATGCCGCAGCCGTTCACCCCGCCGCCGATCACGGCGAGATCGTAGATCGCCTCGGCCCCGGAAGAGGCGGAGGGGGCGTCGGGTCGCGCGGTCATCGGTCTGGCTCCTCGCGGCAGGGACGGGATGCAGAGGAACATGTTGCGCGGATGCGGACAACCAAGCCGTGGGACGAAGTTTCGACGCAGGGGGCGCTGTCAGGCCGCGGGGTCGAGCGGCGTGAGGTGCGGGACCGGCGTGGCGAAGGCGTCCGCGAAACCGCGACCGCCGAGCGCCATGCGCAGGGCGCGGATGGCGCCGGCATGGGTGAGGATCAGGGGCGCGGGGACGGCGGCGGCGTCGGCCCAGGCGTCGGCGACGCGGGCGCGCATGGCCGCGAAGGTCTCGCCGCCCGGGGGGGCGCGGTTCTCGGGATCCTCGGCCCAGGGGTCGGATTCGGCCCGGGGGATCTCGGCCCAGGGGCGCCCCTCCCAGGCCCCGAAGTCCAGCTCCCGAAACCGGGCGTCCACGCTGAGCGGCAGGTCGAGCGCCGAGGCGAGGCGACGGGCCGGGGCGAGGCAGCGGGGCGCGGGCGAAGCGATCACCGCGCCCCGGTCCGCGAGACCGGGCAGGAGGGCGTCGGCCGCGGTCTCCCATCCCGGACCGAGGCCCGGGTCGAGCCGGCCGTAGCAGAGGCCCGGCTGCGAAGCCACCGGCGGGTGGCGCATGACCAGCGGGCGCGCGGTCATGCGCCCGGGGCCAGCAGGGCGGCCAGAGCCAGAAGGGACGCGATCTCCGCCGCCTGCTCCACCGCGCCGAGCCCGTCGCCGGTATAGCCGCCCAGCCGCGCCACCAGCTTGCGCAGCATCAGCGCCCCGGCCCCCAGCCCGACCGCCAGCGCCGCCAGGCCCGGCAGGCCGGCGGCCGCGGCGCAGATCGCGGCGGCGAAGGCCAGCGCGACGGCGAGCGTGCCTGGGGCGAGCCCGCCGGCCACCGCCCCCGCCTTGCCGTCGGGCCGGGCGTAACGGGCGAAGCGGATGGCGCCGACGACGGCGGCGCGCCCGGCGGCGTGGCTGGCGACCAGCGCCGCGGCCCCCTCCGCCGGGCCGAGGCCGGAGACGGCGCCGGCGCGGACCAGCAGCGCCACGCCCAGCCCGACCGCGCCATAGGCGCCGATGCGGCTGTCGCGCATGATCTCCAGCGCCCGCTCCCGCGTGGCGCCGCCGCCCAGCCCGTCGAGCGTGTCGGCCAGCCCGTCCTCGTGCAGCGCCCCGGTCAGCGCGATCGAGACCGCCAGCGCCAGCGCCGCCCCGGCCAGCGGCGCGAGGCCGAGCGTCGCCGCCCCCGCATAGACCGCCCCCGCCGCCAGCCCGACCAGAGCGCCGACGACGGGATACCAGCGCGCCGCCCGCGCCAGCATGTCCGGCGCGTGGCCGACCCAGGCCGGAATCGGGATGCGGGTGAGGAATTGCAGGGCGTAGAGCGCGAGGCCCAGCTCCCGCCGCAGGGCGCCGCCGCGGGGTTCGGTCGGGGAAGGGGGGGAAGCGTCCGGCATGGCGCCAGTCTTAGGCGCGCGCCGCCGCGGGCGCCAGCGCCCTCGCCCCCCGCCCAGCCCTTCGCCCTCAACCCCGTGCGATCAGCCGCGCCGCATCCGCCAGCGGCAGCAGCGGCGCGAGGCCGGAGGGCGTGGCGAGATAGCGGGGGGCCCAGGTCGGGTCGAACTTCTCCTTGAACGTCCGCAGCCCTTCGAAATTGTAGAAGGCCCCGCCATGGCGGTAGAGCGTCGTGCCGAAGCGATCCCAGAGCCGGCCGCTCAGTTCCGGCGTCAGGCCCGACAGCGGGGCCATGCCCAGCGACATGCGCCGGAAACCCCGGTCGCGAAGCTGGAGCATCAGCTCGCAGAACAGGAAATCCATCGTCCCCGCCGGCGCGTCGGAGGCGTGGCGCATCAGGTCGATGCAGGCTTCGCCGCGCGCCTGCGTGACCAGCAGCGTGGCGAAGGCGACCGGGGTCTCTCCGCGCATCACCACCGCCAGCGGCCAGCGGTCCAGCCAGCCGGGCGCGAACCGCCCCACCGAGAACCCCTTCTCCCGAGCCTGCCGCGCGCCCAGCCAGTCGTCCGAGATCGTCCGCAGCCGGGCGATCAGGGCGGGGGCGTGGGGCGGCTCGACGATGCGCAGGCTCAGCCCGTCCCGCCCGGCGCGGGCATGGGCGGCGCGCAGCTTCTTGCGGGCGGGCCCCTCCAGCGTGAAGGCGGGCAGGGCGATCAGCGCCTCCTCGCCGATCTTGTGCAGGGCGAGGCCCAGCTCCAGCATCAGCGGCGCCGTCTCCAGCCCCACCTCGTAGAACACCGGCCGGGCCCCGGCGCGGCGGGCGGTGTCGACGAAGGTGTAGGCGACCTCCTCGGCCGCCTCCTCGTCGCCGCAGGGGCCGCCGAAGGCGATCCAGGAGCCGCCGGAGACGCCGAACATCACGAAGGCCCCGCGGTCGTCGGAGAACATCAGCGACTTGTCCCCGGTCAGCGCGAAGCCGGCATGGGGATCCTCGCCGGCCAGGGCGATGCGGCCGGCGTCGGCCAGCGCCTCCGCATCCGGGGGCTCGGGCCGGAAGCGGGGCGCGCGCAGCAGCAGCAGCAGCGACCCCGCCCCCACCAGCAGGCTGACCAGCAGGCCGGAACGCAGGGCGCGCGGGGCGTTGGCGTCCTCGGCGAACTGCCACCACAGCTCATGCGCGTAGGGCGTGCTCTTGTGGGCGAAGAACAGCACGAAGCCGACCGAGAAGATCGCCGCGCCCAGCAGCGCCGCCCAGCCCGGCGTCATCGCCGAATGGGTCAGGACGGACCGGCGGTGGAAGGCCCGGCGGAACGGCGCGAGGATCGCCACCGCCAGCGCCAGCGTCGCCGCCTGCTCGGGCTCTCCGCCCTGCAGGACCGCGACCACGGCGCCCGCGGCCATCGCGCCCATGGTCAGCCACAACGCGCCCAGGCTGCGCCGGGCGAGGCCCAGCGACAGCACCACCAGCAGCGCCCCCAGCGCGGAGGCGAGCAGGGCGGAGCCCTCCACGAAGGCCACCGGGAACAGCGCCTCCGCCGCCTCCTCGGCCCGGCCGAGCGGGGGCAGCAGGGCGGCCAGCGACATCCACATGCCCGAGCCGAACACCATCACCGCCAGCAGCAGGGGCGCGGCGGGCTCGATGGCGCGGAAGGCGGGTTCGGTGGCGGCGAAGGCGCGGCCCACCGGGCCGGCGCGGCCGCCCATCGCCCGCCAGCTCTCGAACAGCGCCAGCAGCGCGAGACCGGCGCCGAAGGGCACGAGGTAGTAGATCAGGCGATAGAGCAGCAGGGCGGCCGCCACGCTCTCCACCCCCGCTGCGGCGGGCAGGGAGGCGACGATGATCGTCTCGAACACGCCCACGCCGCCGGGGACGTGGCTGACCACGCCGGCCATGGTGGCGGCGGCGAAGATGGCGAGGAAGGTCAGGAAGCCGGGCGCGCCGTCGGGCAGCAGCAGGTAGAGCGTCAGGGCCGAGAAGCAGATGTCGCCCAGGCTGATCAGAAGCTGCGTCGCCAGCAGCCGCGGGCCCGGCGCGTCCAGCCGGAACTTGCCGATCGACAGCCGCCGCCGGGTGAGGGAGGCCCAGACCAGCGGGGCCAGGATCGCCAGCGCCGCGACGATGGCCAGCAGGCGCACGTCGCCCGGGGCCAGCGGCAGGACCGAGGCCAGCGCCGCCGGATGCGCCGCCAGCGCCGTCAGCCCGATCAGCGTGGCGGCGACGCCGAAGGCCATGGCGGTGAAGGTGGACACCGCCGCGATGTCGTAGCCGTCCAGCCCCAGCCCAGCATAGAGCCGCCAACGCACCGCCCCGCCGGAGATGGCGGCCAGCCCGATGGTGTTGCCGAAGGCGTAGGCGAGGAACCCGCCGCTCATCGCCACCGCCGCCGGCAGGGGTTTTCCGATATGGCGCAGCGCCGACCAGTCATAGGCCGCGAGGCACAGGTAGCCGGCGAAGGTCGCGGCCAGCGCCAGCGCGATGGTGCGCCAGGGCGTGTCCCGGATCTGTGCCGCCACCGCCTGGATGTCCACCGGCGCCAGCAGCCGGTAGAGCGCGAGGCCCCCCAGCCCGAACAGCGCCAGCGCCACGAGATAGGGGGCGGCCGCGCGCAGGCGCGCGACGAGGGGGACGGGGGGGACGGGCGCCTGGGCGCTTCCCGGTCGCGTCTCCGCCATGGGGTGTCCTCCGGGTGTCATCCGACTCGCTCCGGGCCCGCGTCGCGGACCGGGGGCGTCGGCGCTCTCTTGCCTGAGGTCGGACGGCCCGACAACCGCAGCGAAGACGGTCGGCCCGGACGGCAGGGTCGCGGCGGGGTCAGTCCTTTCGCGCCGCGGCCCGGGCGGCGGCGGCGACCGCGCCCAGCAGCACCCCCGCCGCGCCCAGCGCCAGCACCAGGCCGGCGACCAGCCCGTCGCCGGGCAGCGCCACGGTCACCCCCCAGGCCAGCGCCACCAGCGCCAGCGCGGCGGAGGACATCCGCGCATCGGCGGCGAACATCTTCGCCAGGTCCTTCAGGACCTCGGTCAGAACGGACATGCCCGTCTCCTTCTTTTCCGTTTTCCCGCGCCGCGTCACGCCGTCGCCGCCAGCCGCCGCGCGGTCCGCGCCGCGACGAGGCCGGCGAGGAGGAACAGGGCCGCCAGCGGAAACAGCGCCAGGTCATGCCCGGGCCAGTCCACGCCCATCGCCTCGCCGGTCCAGAACACCCCGAAGGCGCAGGTCATCACGCCGACGCCGAATTTCAGCGCGTTCTCCGGAACCCGCGCCAGCGGGCGATGCAGCGCGGCCCCGACCGCCAGCACCGCCAGGCAGGCGGCCAGCGCGCCCAGCCCCGCGGCCCAGGTCAGCCCCCGGCCCGCGCCCACGGCGAGCACGATGAAGGCGACCTCCAGCCCCTCCAGCAGCACGGCCTTGAAAGCGGCGAGGCCCGCGATCCAGGCGGCGGCGGTCGGCGACATGCGCAGCTCCGCCCCCAGCCGCTCGGTTTCGCCCGCATAGAGCGCGGTCTCGTCGTGCAGCGGAATCACGCCGCCCGCGCGCAGCGCCGCCTTGCGAAGCCAGCCGAGCCCGAACAGCAGCAGCAGGACGCCGATGGCGAACTGAAGCGCCGCCTCCGGAACCCGCCCGATCAACGGGCCGAGCGCCAGCACCGCCGCGCCCAGCGTCGCCAGCGCCGCCGCGGTCCCCAGCAGCGCCGGCCGCCAGCCGGCGAGCATCGCCACGGCGAGCACGATGGTGAAGGCCTCCACCACCTCGACCAGCGAGGCGGCGAAGGCGGCGCCGACCGCGGCGGCGGCCTCCGGCGTCGTCAGTTCCGCAGGGATCATCGCGCGGCTCCTTCAGCGGTTCTCGTCATGGCGGTCGAACACCCGCCTTGCATAGTCGTCGAGCGCGGCTTCGCAGGCCGCGAGCCGTTCCGCCGCCTCGGCGGCGCGGGGGGCGCCGTAGAAGTCCAGCGCCTGGATCTTGGCGAACCAGCCCTGCAGCTTGCGCAGGTCGGCGTCCTCCTCCTCCAGCTCGGCATAGGTGAAATGCGCGGTCGCGATCTCCCGCGCGATCTCGGCCTCGAAGCAGCCGCACTTGCTGATGAATTCGCCGTAGACGTCGTCCCGGTCGGCGCGGAAGCGGGCCATCACCTTCGCCTCCTGCGCGGGGTCCAGGGCGACGGTTTCCAGGATCACGCATTCGCCGCCGGCGTCGGCGACGTCCTTTTCCAGCATCTTCAACCGGCGGACATGGTCGGGGGTGCGGGGCAGCAGGCAGACCCCGCCCTGCAGGTAGACCGCGCCCATGCCCTTGAGCTTGCGCCAGACCGCCATGCGCCGGGCGGCGGGTTCGGGGGGGATCTTGTAGGTGGTCAGCAGCCAGGCGATTTCGGTCATGCGAACGACATCAATGTAACGGTCGCTACATGTCAAGCGAGTCGGCCGTCAAAGGCCCGGGCCGGCCGCGCCGCCGACCGGGCGCGGACGGTTTCGCCCGCGACGCCGCGCGGGGGCCGATCACGCGAACGTCCCTTGCCCGCCGCCCCCGGGTCGCCGATGATGGCCGCATGGGCGTCGCGCTTCGCTTCCTGTCGGTCTGCCTGACCCTGCTCGCGCTCTGGTGCGCGGGCGGAGCGCCTTCCTACGCCTCCGCGCCCCCGGTCCATGATCCGGCGTCCCTGTCCGGCCCGCTTCATGCCGGCCCTCATGCGGCCCATGCCGCGCCCGATGCGCCCCACGATGCGCCCGGCGGGCATCGCCACGCCGATTGCGCCATGACCGCCAGTCATTGCGCGGCGATGGAGCCGCCCACGGTCGTCTTTCTCGGCGCCCAGACGATCGGGCAGGTGGTCCATGCGCGGCTCGCCTCCCTGCGGCCCCCCAGCCGCGCGCCTGCCGCCGACCCGCCGCCTCCGAGCGCCTGATCCTTCGCGAAACCGCCCCGCGCCCGGCCCCTCGGCCGCGCGCGCCTTCGTGATCGATCGGAGACTTCCAGATGACCGCCCTTTCCAACGCCCGCGCGCTCGCCGCGGCGCTTCTCCTCGCATCCGCCGCCCCGTCGCTCGCCGCCGGCGGCCATGACGGCCACGGAGCCACGCCCGCCGGCATGGCCGGCGGCTCGCCCTCGCGCACCGTCGAGGTGGTGCTGAACGACACCTTCTTCGCGCCCGAGACCATCGACATCGCCCCCGGCGAGACCGTCCGCTTCCGCATCCGCAACGCGGGCGCCATGGCCCATGAATTCGGCGTCGGCACGCTGGAGATGCATGAGGCCCACCAGGCCGAGATGCAGATGCTCTCGGACCATGGCGTGCTGAAGCCGACCGGCATGGACATGGCGGCGGCGAAGAAGATGCAGGCCGCCATGGGCCACGGCATGCACGACATGTCGAACACGGTCTTGGTTGGCCCCGGCAAGACCGCCGAGCTGGTGTGGACCTTCCCCGCCCACATGATGGAGCCGGTGGAGTTCGCCTGCGGCGTCCCCGGCCATGCCGGCGCCGGCATGGTCGGGACCTTCCACGCCCCCGGCCACTGAGCCCGCGACGCCGAGATCCAGGCCCCGGCGCGGTCCTCGCGGCCGCGCCCGACCCCTCATTCAAGGATCCGCTCCATGAGCATTCCCGCGACCCTGCGCGCCCCCGCGCTGGCCGCCGCGCTCGGCCTGTCGGCCGGCATGGCGACCGCCGGCGACTACGCGCTGACCATCGACCCCGTGCGGGTCGAAACCGCCGACTTCTCCCGCCCAGGCGTCGGCTTCAACGGCTCGACCGAGCCCACCGTCCTGCGATTCAAGGAAGGCGAGGAGGTCACGATCCGCGTGACCAACAACCTCTCCGAAAGCAGTTCGGTCCACTGGCACGGCATCGTCCTGCCGCCCGACCAGGACGGCGTGCCCGGCATCTCCTTCCCCGGCATCGAACCGGGAGAGACCTTCGCCTACCGCTTCCCCATCAAGCAGGCGGGGACCTACTGGTTCCACTCCCACTCCCATTTTCAGGAGCCGGACGGCGCCTACGGGGCGATCGTGATCGAGCCGCGGCAACGCGAGACCTACCGCTTCGACCGCGACTATGTCGTCCAGGTCGCCGACGCGCATCCCCACCGGGGCGAGCGGATCTGGCGCAACCTCAAGGCCAGCCCCGACTACTACAACCGCGAGCAGCGGACCCTGTTCGACCTGCTGTCCGACGCCTCCGAGAAGGGGTTGGGCGCGGCGCTGGCGGACCGGGCGGCCTGGGGCGACATGCGGATGATGCCCACCGACGTCGAGGACGTGCAGGGCTTCACCCCGGTGATCAACGGCAAGGACAGCGCCGCCAACTGGACGGGCGTATTCGAGCGGGGCGAGCGGGTGCGGCTGCGGCTGATCAACTCCTCCGCCATGACCTTTTTCGACGTGCGCATCCCCGGCCTGAAGATGACGGTGGTCGCCGCCGACGGACAGGACGTGCAGCCGGTGACGGTGGACGAGCTGCGCCTCGCGGTGGCCGAGACCTACGACGTCATCGTGCGCCCCGCCCGCGACCAGGCCTACCCGATCCTGTTCGAGTCCATGGGCCGCACGGCGATGGTCCGCGGCACGCTGGCCCCGGCCGATCGGGTCGGCGAGGCGCCCGAGATCCCGCCCCTGCGCCCGGCCCCCCTGCTGACCATGGCCGACATGGGCATGATGCACGACATGGGGGGCGGCATGGCGGGCGCGCACGCGATGCCCGACGGCTCGACGATGGCGGGCGACGGCCACGCGGGCCACGCGATGCCCGCCGGCGCTCACAGGATGCCCGACGGCACGATGATGGGGGGCGAGGCCCATGCCTCCGACCCGTTCTACGCCCCCGGCTCCGGCCTGACGCCCTCGGCGGCCGACGGCGGCCGGTTCCTCAGCTACGCGGACCTGAAGGCCGCCGCCCCCCTCTACCCCGACCGCGAGCCCACGCGGGAGGTCGAGCTGCGGCTGACCGGAAACATGGAACGCTACCTGTGGTCGATCAACGGCGTGAAATACGAGGACGCGCCCCCCCTGCGCCTGCGCTATGGCGAGCGGGTGCGCTTCAAGTTCGTCAACGAGACGATGATGACCCACCCCATGCACCTGCATGGGATGTGGACGATCCTCGACAACGGCTCGGGCGCCTGGGATCCGGTCAAGCACACCGTCTCGATCGCGCCGGGAACCACCGTCTACACCGAGACCGAGGTCGACGCCCCGGGCGAGTGGGCCTTCCACTGCCACCTCTCCTACCACATGGAGGGCGGCATGTTCCGAAAGGTCATCGTGGAAGGCGGCCCGCGGGAAGCCTCCGTCGCCCCCGTTCCCACCCCCGTCCCCGTCCCGGCCCCGGCCGCCGGCCATTCCCGCACGCATGGAGGCTGAGATGACCCGAGCGACCCTCGCGGCCCTCCCCGCCGCGCTTCTCGCCCTCGCAACGCCCGTCGCGGCCGAGCCCTTCGCCTGGAACCTCAACGCCGAGCAGCTCGAATTCCGCACCGGAGACGAGGACCTCCTGGCCTGGAGCGCCGACCTCACCGCCGGCTATGACGACCTCAAGCTGCTGCTCCGATCCGAGGCCGAATACGGTCTCGAAGAGGACGCCTTCGAGAAGCTGGAGACCCAGGCCCGCCTGCTGGCCCCCGTCTCCGACTTCTGGGACGTCTCGGCCGGCGTGATGGTGTCGACGCCTTCGGGCCCGGACCGCGTCTATGGGGTGGTCGGCTTTCACGGTCTCGCGCCGCAATGGGTGGAGGTCGACGTCGACGCCTATCTTTCCGACAGGCCGTTCCTGCGGGCGGAGGCGGAATACGAGGCGCTGATCACCAACCGCGTGATCCTGACCCCCAGCGTCGAGGCGACCCTGCCGCTGGTCGACGACGCCGGGATCGACCGCGGGGGCTTCGCCCCGGTGATCGAGGTCGGCGTCCGCCTCAGCTACGATCTGGTCGACCGCCTGGTCTCTCCCTATGTCGGCGTCCACTACGAGCGGGCCTTCGGCGAGACCGGGGCCCGCCGCCGCGCCGCGGGCGACGCGAGCGACGCGCTGTTCTTCGTCGCCGGCGCGAAGATCCTGTTCTGAGCTCCGCGCTGCGCAACGAAAACGGGCGGCCCTCGCCGGGGCCGCCCGCTCCGTTTCAGTCCGCCCCGAACCCCGCCTTCGGCGCGGGGGCCGAACGAGGGCGGGGGAGGGCGGGGGGCCAGGCCCGTCGGCTCATTTCTCGATGCGATAGTCCTGGTGGCAGGCCTTGCAGGTCCGGGCCAGATGCATGAACGCGGCGTCGGGAGGCATTCGCGCCAGTTGCTCGGCCGAGGGGCCGCCATCCGCCATCATCGCGCTCCCGGTTCCGCTCATCATGCCCGCGCCCATGCCGGCCTGCTTCATCGCCTCCGGCCCGCGCGGATTGCCGGCGGCCGCGGCCAGGGCTTCGGCCGCCTGCTTCAGCTGCGCGGCCAGGGTGGCGAAGCCCTCGGCGTCGCTCCAGATCGCCGGGGCGGCTTCCGAGGGCGCGTGGTCCGTGCCCCTGGGAAACATCGCCACCAGCGCCTCGCCGCCATGGCCGGCGATCACGCCGGCCTGCGCGCGAACGGAATCGGGGTCATAGTCGCTCGCGCCCTTCAGCATCCGGGCGATGGCCTTGGTGGCGCCGGCGATCTCCTTCATCGCCTCCATCCGGTCCTTCACCACGCCCTCGGCCCCGCCATGGGCCAGGGCGCCTGCGCCCGCCAGCATCGCGCCGGCCAGGACCGCGCCGACCAGCGCCGGGCCGGGGGGAGGCGCACGGAATCCAATTCTCATCATCTCTGTCATCTCCGGTTCGTCAAAGGTCTTGCCGCCTATGCGGCCGCTCGGCCCCGCCCGGAGATCGGCGGCGGCACGCCCGGCGCCGGCGCCGCCAGCGGCCGCAGCCGTCCGGGCGCCGAAAGCGCCCCGCTCGGCGCCGGCGCGCCGAGCGGGGCAAGCCCGGCCCGTTTCGCCGCCAGCGCCGCGCAGGTCCCGCCGGCCGCGGCATGACAGCAGGGCCGCGCGTCAGACGCCTGCGCCAGGTCAGGCGCCGCCGCCGGCTCCGAGACCGACGCCAGCGCCGCGCCATGCGCCCGCGCCTCGCCGGCCGAGCCCAGCAGCGCCAGCGCAACCAGCGCCGCCGCCAGGGCCATCAGCCCCGACGTCCGCAGGCCGATCGCCCGTCGCCCCTTCGCTCGTCCGTTCATCGCCGGTCCGCTCATTCCCTCACTCTATCGCGGCGAGGGCCCTGCGTCTGCGCCCGGAACGCCGCTCCGCGCCCTTGACCTTCCCGCGACTGGAATCCCTATCTCGCCCCGCATGTCCCGTTCCGAAGCCAAGAGCGTCCCGATGACCGAAGCCGCGCGCAGCCACGTCTCTCACGCCCACGGGATCGTTCGCGACCCGGTCTGCGGCATGACGGTCGACCGCGCCGCCGCCGCCCATATGCTGAACCACGAGGGCGCGCGCCTCTATTTCTGCTCCGCCGGCTGTCAGTCCAGGTTCGAGGCCGACCCCGAACGATATCTTTCCGGCCGCCCCGCCCCCGAACCGGCCCCGCCCGGCGTGCGATACACCTGCCCGATGCATCCCGAGATCGTGCGGGACCATCCCGGCGACTGCCCCAAATGCGGCATGGCGCTGGAGCCGATGACGCCTTCCGCCGACAGGGGCCCCAATCCCGAATACGCCGACCTCCGCCGCCGCCTGGCGCTGGCCGCGCCCCTCGCGCTCGCCGTCTTCATCCTTGAGATGGGCTCGCATCTCGGCCTGCCCTTCGCCGAATGGATCGGTCACCGCGCCTTCGGCTGGCTGCAATTCGCGCTCGCCACCCCGGTTCTGTGGATCTGCCGGCCCTTCTTCACGCGCGCCTGGGCCTCGGTCACGAACCGCAGTCCCAATATGTGGACCCTGATCGGGCTGGGGACCGGGGCGGCCTATCTGTTCTCCGTCGTCTCTCTGGCGGCGCCCGGCATGTTCCCCGAAACCATGCGCGACGCCATGGGGATGGCCCCGGTCTATTTCGAAGCCGCCGCCGTGATCCTGGTCCTGGTCCTGGTCGGCCAGGTGATGGAGCTCGCCGCCCGTGAGCGCACCGGCGACGCCATCCGCGCCCTTCTGGACCTCGCCCCCAAGACCGCCCGCCGGGTGGAGGGCGAGCGGGAGGAGGACGTCCCCCTCGACGCCCTCAGAACCGGCGATCTGCTGCGCGTGCGTCCCGGCGAAAGCGTCCCCGTGGACGGCGAGGTGGCCGAGGGCCGTTCCGCCATCGACGAAAGCATGCTGACGGGCGAGCCCGTGCCCGTCGAGAAGACCGTAGGCGACCCCGTCACCGGCGGCACGCTGAACAAGAACGGCGCCCTTCTTGTCCGCGCGGGCAGGCTGGGCCCCGACGCCACCCTCAACCGGATCGTGGAGATGGTGGCCAAGGCCCAGCGCTCCCGCGCGCCGATACAGGCGGCCGCGGACCGGGTGGCGGGCTGGTTCGTGCCCGCCGTGGTCGGCGCGGCGCTGCTCGCCTTCGCGCTGTGGCTGGCGCTCGGCCCCTCGCCCGCGATCTCCTACGCCTTCGTGGCCGCCGTTTCGGTGCTGATCGTCGCCTGCCCCTGCGCGCTGGGGCTGGCCACGCCGATGTCGATCATGGTCGCCACCGGCCGCGGCGCCCGGGAGGGCGTCCTGATCCGCGACGCCGAGGCGCTGGAGCGTCTGGCCAAGGTCGACGTCCTGATCCTCGACAAGACCGGAACCCTGACCGAGGGCCGACCCGCCCTGACCGAGGCCGAGCCCGCCGGCGACCTCTCCGAACAGGATCTCTTGTCCCTCGCCGCCGCTCTCGAACGCGGCTCCGAACATCCTCTGGCCGAGGCCATCGTCGCCGGCGCCGAGGACCGCGACGCCCCCCGCCGGGAGGTTTCGGACTTCGAGGCCGTGACCGGCAAGGGCGTCAAGGGTCGGGTCGACGGCCGCGCCGTGGCGCTGGGCAACCTGGCCTTGCTGCAGGACCTCGGCGTCGACCCGGGCCCCCTGGCCGAGCGCGCCCGGACCCTCCAGTCCCAGGGACGCACCGCCATGTTCCTCGTCGCCGAGGGCCGCCCCGCCGGCCTGCTCGCCGTCGCCGACCGGATCAAGCGGACGACGCCCGAAGCGCTCCGCGCGCTCCACGCCTCCGGCCTGCGCATCGTGATGGCCACCGGCGACGCCGAAGCGACCGCCCGCGCCGTGGCGAAGGCGCTCGACATCGACGAGGTCCATGCCGAGGTCTCGCCCCAGGACAAGCGCGACCTGGTGAGCCGGTTCCATGGCGAAGGCCTCTCGGTCGCCATGGCCGGCGACGGCGTCAACGACGCGCCCGCGCTCGCGGCGGCGGACGTGGGCGTCGCCATGGGCGCAGGCGCCGACGTGGCGGTGGAAAGCGCGGGCGTGACCCTGGTCAAGGGCGACCTGACCGGCGTGGTGCGCGCCCGCGAACTGGCCGAGGCGACGATGCGCAACATTCGCCAGAACCTGTTCTTCGCCTTCGTCTACAACGCCGCCGGCGTGCCGCTGGCCGCGGGCCTGCTCTATCCGCTGTTCGGCGTGCTGCTGTCGCCGATGGTCGCTGCGGCGGCGATGAGCCTGTCCTCGGTCTCCGTCATCGGCAACGCCCTGCGCCTGCGCGCGGCGCGGCTATGAGGCGCCGCCGCGCGGGGGCGGCGCGAACCCGTCCCGGAGAGGCGCCCGTTCCCCTCCGGCCGGGGCGGGACAGATGCCCCTGACCGTGCTACATGGTGGCGCGACGGAGGCCAACCCCCCGGAGAGAACCCGAAAATCGCTCTAAAACAACAGGTTGTCCGGGTCAGGCGATGTCCAGTCAAGGGGTGATGTGACATGAACGAACCCGATCGACGCCTCTCCGTGGCGCCCATGATGGATTGTCGGAACGGAGTCGGCAAGATACTGCGTTAGAAAGAGAAATTCGGATAGAGTTTGCGCGTGGACAACTGCGGGACTACCCGAGCTTCCGCACAAGCTCCCTCCGCGCCTCATCCGCGCACCTGTCCAGGTAGTCCGCGAGGTCCTGCAGGGCGATCATCAAGGCCGCCTTCTGGCCCTTGCCGAGCCGGATCAGCGGCAACGGGACCTCGCCGCTCTCCACCTTCTTTTTGAACACCTCGCGGGTCATGCCGCCGAAGAAATCTTCGCGGACCCGATCGAGCGGAATCTGCGGCTGACCCTCATACCGGGCGAACAGCATCATGATCGTCTTCATCGGTCAGCCCTTGCTTCTTTTGGTGGTCACCAGCACTCGGCAAGCTTTCTTTAGTAATCTATCTGCAACTTTTTGTTGGGCGCATGTTTGCCTTCCGTAGGTGGTAGGTTTCCGCCGAAACAACATTAAGTTGTCGATCTGAACAGCCCGGCCGCAAACGTAAGTCTTGCAGACGAATTTTGCGGGCCTAGCCATGTGGAGAGCGAAAATGGAAGTACTGCACCTCACCTGCCCGAATACCGGGGGGCTCTTTGAAGTCGGGGCCGTCAGCAGCGTCGAAAGTTTCGTGGATCTCTGTGCTCAGCTGAAATTCGTTCCGATCAAATGTTCGTCTTGCGGCGAAGTTCATCGGTGCCACGCCGGCAACGTGCCGGCCCATAGCGACGTCATGGTTGGCGGGTGCAGCAAATAGGGTCCTGACGCGTGCCGAGCAGCGCGTCCAAGAAGCCCCAGTTACTGGAATGGATCGGGGGATTCGCGAAGAGAGGTTTGCGAGCCGCATCGCACTAGGCGCGCGCAGGTGGACGCCCCGCAGGCTTGACGTCCGAGACGAGGCGGGCGCAGTTCCCGCTGCCACGATGCGTCCGGATGGCAGGATAGCCGAAACGGAGAGCGGGCGGGAGCGGGTCATGCGGCGGCCCTCCCCTCGGCCAGCTCGGGCACGTTCGCGCGGGCTAGCGCGGCGGCCAGCGGCGGGCAGACGCTGTTCCCGCACATGCGGCCCTGCGCCGTGGCGGTCAGCTTCACGGGATCGCCGTCGGGGCCCCGGCCGGTCTCGATCTGGTAGCCGTCGGGGAATCCCTGCGCGCGGAACCGCTCGCGCGGGTTCAGCATCCTCATGCCGATGTCGGCGATGGCGTAGGTCGCGCCGTCGATCTCCACCGTGACCAGCCCGAAGCGGTCGCGGGTGGTGACCGTGTGCATGGGGTCGCCGATCTCGGCCCCGTCGCCGGTCCCGTAGTATTTCGAGAGGAACGCGCCGATCAGGGCGGCGTGCGATCCGGTCGTGATCGTCGAGACCGGGGCGTCGGCGGCGCCTCCGGCGTGGCCGGTGGTGTTGACCATCAGGCTTGCCGCCACGACCTGCTGCTGCGTCGGAACGCTGGTCAACGTCGAGACGGGCGCGCCTGCGGGGCGGCCGACCATGCCGGTGTTGTGCTGGGCGAGGAACGCCGCGACGACGGCGTGCTTCGTCCCGCCTGCGACCTGCGTCCCGATGGGCGCGCCGATGTCCAGCGCCCGCGGGGCCTGGCCGGGACGCTCGCCGTAGCCGGTCTGAATCAGGGTCGCCGCGGCGACGGCGTTCTGGTCCTTCGCCGACGCGGTGATTGTGTGCAGCGGACCCTCGGCGGAGCGGTTCGCCCCGCCCTGCTGGCCGTAGGTGATCCACGGGGCGCGGGCGAGCTCGGGAACGACCAGGCTGGGGAACGCCCCGCCAGCGGTGATAGTCTGAATGGGCTCGTCGACCGGCGACCACGGCTTCCCGCTGTTCCGCATCATCATGACGAACGGCCGGGGGCTCTCGACCACGTAGCGCATCACCCCGCGGGCGATGCGGCGCCGCGTGTTGTCGGCGAGCGGCCGGACCGCGCGCAGGCCGTGCTTGGTCATGATCTCCTCGGCCGTGTCGAAGATGCTCGGGCACGGGAGCGACCAGTCGATGATCTCGGCCGCGGTCCTCCACGGCTTCAGCCTGCCGGCCTGCACCGCCTCGCTGTCAGGCGCGCCGTGCGTCGGTTCGGGCCAGACGATGGGGCGGCCGTCGCGCCGGGCGATGACGAACAGGCGCTTGCGGATGGTCGGGGCGCCGTAGTCGCAGGCGCGCAGCTCGCGCCACTCGATCCGGTAACCGAGGCGGCGGATCTCGCGGACCCACTGCTGGAAGGTCTGGCCCTGGCGCGTCTCGCACGGGCGGCCGTCCGCGTCGAGCGGACCCCATGTCCGGAATTCCTCGACGTTCTCCAGCATGACCACCCGCGGCCGGGCCCGGCGCATCCAGAGCACGATCACCCACGCGAGGTCGCGAACCCCGCGGGACCGGGGCTTGCCGCCCTTGGCCTTGGAGAAGTGCTTGCAGTCCGGCGAGAACCAGGCGAGCCCGA
>JAYZWL010000053.1:0-20165 GCA_036154955.1 Pseudomonadota bacterium
CCCGTCCCGCTCTCCCCGCCCCGCTCTCCCCGTCCCGGCGTTCCCTTCGAGCCCGCGGAGGGCTATGGCTTGACCCGCAGTTTCGGCGAAGGAGCGGTCGCGATGCGCCTCAACACCCTCACCCACGCCCCCGAGGGGGCGGAGATCCACCCGCCGCTGGTGGTCGCGCACGGCCTGTTCGGCTCGGCCCGCAACTGGGGCGGGGTGGCCAAGCGGCTGGCGCAGGGGCGCCGGGTGGTGGCGGTGGACATGCGCAACCACGGCGAAAGCCCCTGGTCGGACGAGATGACCTATCCCGCCATGGCCGCCGACCTGGCCGAGGCGCTGGCCGATGCGGCGGGCCCGGGCGGGGAGGCGGACCTGCTGGGCCATTCCATGGGCGGCAAGGCGGCGATGGCCTGCGCGCTGACCCAGTCCCCGCCGCTGCGCCGGCTGATCGTGGCGGATGTCGCGCCGGTTCCCTACAGGCACTCCCATGCCGGCTACGTGGCGGCCATGCAGGGCATCGACCTCGGCGCCTTGACCCGGCGCTCGGAGGCGGAGGCGCTGCTGGCCCCGCATGTGCCCGACCGCTCGATGCGGGCCTTCCTGCTGCATTCGCTGGCCAACTCGCCCGAGGGGCTGCGCTGGCGGCTCAATCTCGACGCGCTGGCGGACGGAATGGCGGGGCTGGTGGACTGGCCGGCGCCGGACGCGCGGTGGCAGGGGCCGGCGCTGTTCCTGGCCGGCGGCAAGTCCGGCTATCTGACGGAGGCCCATCACGCGGGCGTCCGCGCCCTGTTCCCCGCCGCCCGGTTCGAGACGATTCCGGGGGCCGACCACTGGCTGCACGCCGACGCCCCGGAGGAATTCGCGGCGATCTGCGCCAGCTTCCTCGGCGCGCCCGAGGCCTGAACCAGCCCCGGCGTCAGGGCGCGCCGACCTTCCGGCCCCGCCCCGCGGGCCGGGCGGCGCGGCGCGGGCGAGGCGGGACCGGAAGGGGCGGGGCGCGCGCGGCGGCGGGAAATTCCGCGCGGGCCCCTGGCGGCCGGGTCAGGATCCGGCCGCGTCTCCGTCTCCGTCTTCGCGCCGGCGCGCCCGTCGGCGCGCCAGGATGAGCAGCCCCATCGCCCCGGCCAGCAACGGCGCGGCGGCCGGCAGCGGGGCCGGCATCACGCCGGAGGTCTCGCCGAGCAGGATGCTCGACGAATCGTGGTTGAAGCCGTCGAACGCCTCGAACTGGATGTAGCCCGTCAGGTTGATCACCCCGACATCGGGCACGCCCGCGCCGTTGAAATGGAACTCCGACAGCCCCACCGCGAAGGCGCCGGGCGTGGCGTTGGTGTAGCTGCCCGACAGCGCGCCCCCCAGCACGCCCCCCGGAACCCCGGTGAAGACGGCGGCGTATTCGAAATGCACCCAGCCCCCGTCGCTGACCTGACCGATCAGGCCGAAATTGGCGAAGGACCAGGTGGGCGGGCCGAAGCCGCCGGCCACGTCGTAGGTCACGTCGAAGTCGATGCGCAGCACCGCCTCGTCATGGGCGCCGGCGATCCAGTCCTGCGACACCCCGGTTCCGGCGGGAAAGCCGAGGCCGACCAGGTCGGGCCGCACCAGCGTCGCGCCGCCGCCGGCGCCCTGGCTGGTGTTGGTCCCGTCGGTGAGCGTCTGGTTGTATTCGATCACCGGCGGCCAGGCCGGGATCGCCTTGGGCCCGAGCCCTCCGGTCGGACCGAAGCCGCTGTCATGGCTGATGGTGTAGCTGGAGGCGTTCACCCCCACCGCGATGGCGCGCGCCGGATCGGTCGCCGCCAGCCCCGCCCCGGCCGAAAGCCCGCAAATGAGGCAGATTCGGCTGAGTCTCCCGATTATTGTTTCCCGTTTCATGGCGTTTCTCCCCTTAAGAGAGAATTACCCTACGTCACTTTCGGAAAAATTGATATATGAATCCGCTGGGCGGACGGCCGATCGAGGGGGGCGCACCCGCCGGTTCCGGGCGCGTTTTCGGCGGCGAATCTGGGAAACCGGAGGGGGGGCCGACCGGCGCCGGGCGGAGGCGCGTTCCGACGCTCCGCCCGGTCGTCCGATCCGGTCCGCGCGCCTCAGCGACGGCGGCGGCGACCTCCGCGAAGCGCGCGCCCGGCCACAGCCGCGTCGCGGAAGGCGCGGATCGCCATCTCGGCCAGTTCCACGTCGCCCAGCGGTCGCGCCGGATCCGGAGGCGGGGGCGGGGGCGCGGCATGACCAGGAGCCGCGGATGCGGCCGCGGCGGCGGCCTCGATCTCCGCGGCCGACAGGGGCGCCCCGCGCCGGCCGGCGCGGGTCCGCGCCGCGGCCAGCGCCGCGGCGAGGCGCGGGTCCGCCGCCTCCAGCGGGATCATCGGGCGCGAGACGTGCCAGCCCTTGGAGATGGCCACCGCCAGCCCGATCCCGCCCCAGAACAGCCCGAGGCACAGAAGCGCCCCCGGCCAGCCCAGCGCCGGGGCCAGAAAGCCGACGGCGGCGGCGGTCAGCAGCCCCGCCGCCGCCAGCGCGCAGCCCGCGACCGCGAGCGGCGCGCCCAGCGTCGCCGCGGCCGAGGCGGCGGCGCCCGCCCCGGCCTGGCTGGCGGCGCGCAGCGCCTCGCGGGCGACCTGGTCGGTGAGGCGGCTCATCGCGCGCGCATCCGGCCGCTCAGCGCCGCGCGGTGAGAAAGCCGAACACCAGCCCCAGCGCGGCGGCGCCGGCGACGGCGGTCAGCGGGTTCTCGCGCACATAGTCGGCGGCCTGGGCCACGCCGTCCTCGGCCTGGGCGCGGGCGCGCTCTCCGGCCGCGCGGCCGCGGGCGGCGGCCTCGTTCACCGCGCCGTTCACGCGGGCCTTGGCGGCGCCGGCCTCGTCGCGGGCGATGGCCCCGACCGAGTCGGTGATCTTCGCGAGATCGCCGCGCAGGGCGTCGATCTGGCGGGCGAGGTCCTCGTACTTGTCTTCCGGGGTCTTGACGGCGGTCGCCATGGCGGGGGTCCTCCGCTGGGGGTGGATTGCAAACGTGATCCATCAGGTAGAAGGCCCCGCGCCGGTTTCCAGCCCCGCCGCGAAACCGTCACGAAGCGGGCCTCGACACGCGAACGGGGCGGGCCGTCGCCGGCCCGCCCCGTCCTTTCCCCCCGGGCGCGCCCGAAGGCGTGCGCCTCAGATCCGCTCGATGGCGATGGCGATGCCCTGCCCGCCGCCGATGCACATGGTGATCAGCCCGTAGCGGCCGCCGATGCGCTCCAGCTCATAGAGGCACTTGACGGTGATGATCGCGCCCGTGGCGCCCACCGGGTGGCCCAGCGCGATGGCGCCGCCGTTGGGGTTCACCTTGGCCGGGTCGAGCCCGAGGCCCTTGTTCACCGCGCAGGCCTGGGCGGCGAAAGCCTCGTTCGACTCGATCACGTCGAAATCGGCGGCGGTCAGGCCGGTGCGCTCCATCAGCGTCTTCACCGCCGGGACCGGGCCGATGCCCATCACCTCGGGGCGCACGCCGGCATGGGCGTAGCCGAGGATGCGCGCGCGCGGCTTCAGCCCCGCCGCCGCCGCCGCCTCGCCCGAGGCCAGCACCAGGGCCGCCGCGCCGTCGTTGATGCCCGAGGCGTTGCCGGCGGTGACCATGCCGTCCTTCTTGAACACCGGCTTGAGGCCGGCCAGCGCCTCGGCCGAGGTCATGCGCGGATGCTCGTCGGTGTCGAAGGCGACCATGTCGCGGCCCTTCTTCACCTCGACTGGCACGATCTGGTCCTTGAAGCGGCCGCCCTCGACCGCGGCCTTGGCGCGGGCCTGGGATTCGAGCGCGAAGGCGTCCATCTCCTCGCGGCCGATCTGGTGCTCGGCGGCGACGTTCTCGGCGGTGATGCCCATATGGCCGTGGCCGAACGGGTCGTTGAGCGCGCCGACCATCATGTCGACGCCCTTCATGTCGCCCATCTTCTGGCCGAAGCGGGCGGCGGGCAGGATGTAGGGTCCGCGGGACATGGACTCGGCCCCGCCGGCCAGCGCGTATTCGGCGTCGCCCAGCAGGATCGACTGCGCGGCGGACACGATCGCCTGGGCGCCGGAGCCGCAGAGCCGGTTGACGTTCATCGCCGGGGTCTCTTCCGGGATGCCCGCCTCGATGGCGGAGACGCGGGAGAGATACATGTCCCGCGGCTCGGTGTTGATGACATGGCCGTAGGCGACATGGCCGATCTGCTTCGGATCCACGCCGGCGCGGGCCATCGCCTCCTTCGCCACCAGGGCGCCGGTGGCGGTGGGGGCGGTCCCGGCGAGGCTGCCGCCGAAGGTGCCGATGGCGGTGCGGGCGCCCGAGAGAATCACGATCTCGCGGGCCATGGCGTCTTTGGGCATGGTGGTCTCCCCTTATAAGCGGGCGCGACTTGGCGCGTCCTTTCAAGCGCTTGGCGGCGGTCGGGCCGCGGGCGCGGCCGGGGGGCTTTCCCGGGGTCGCGCGCCGCGGGCGGGTCGGGCCGCCCTCGCGTCGGCGCGTAACTTAATTGCTCGGTGAGGCGGGCGCCATGCCATCCGTTTCGCAGGCGCGGAAAATCGGTCCCGTGAAAAGCGGCCCGGGAACGCGCCCCCCCTGAACCCGGAGGCGCCCCGGGCGCCGTCGCGGCCGCGCCGCCGGGCGCCCCGCCTCCGCGCCGCGCGGGCGCCCGGGCGCGGCCTTCGGGCGGGTCGTCGCGCGGCTCCCCCGCCCTGCCCTCAGGCGGCGAAGTCGGGGCGGACGCGCGCGCCCTCCGCCGCCGACCAGTCGGCGATCCAGTCGGGCAGGGGCGCGAACCAGCCGGGATGGTCGAAATCCCGCAGCGCCTCGGCCACCGGCATCAGGCCCGAGGGGCCGACGCAGGCCACCCGGAACACCGCGTGATGGGCGAATTCGCCCGAGGCCAGCAGCACCTGCTCCATGTAGATGAAGCGCGCGTCGGAGCCGACGATCTTCGAGCGGATCTCCAGCCGCTCCCACAACCGCACCCGCCGGCGATACTGCACGCAGGAGCCGGCGATGGCGATGCGGGCGCCGCGGCGGGCCAGGTCCTCGACCATGCGGGTCTGGCGGATGCAGGCCATGCGGCCCATGTCCATCAGGGTCAGGGAGCGGCCGTTGTTCAGCTCCCACATATGATCGATGTCGGTGGGCCAGCAGCGGGTGCGGGCGACGTGGACCTCGCCCGGGGCGAGACGGGGGGCGGCGAGCGCCTTGCGCACTTCGCGGCGCACGCGGAAGATCGGATACATCGGGGCTCCCTGCCGTCGGGTCGGACGTCCACGGTGGCGCGGCCCGGGGCGGGGGCGCAAGCCGGTCCGAGCGCGCAGGCGCCGCGCATCGGGCCCGACCGCGGCCCGCCCCCGCCCGCGGCGCGCGGAACCGGAGGCGCGGGAGGGCCGGGGGCCGCGTGCGGCACGCACCGCGAGGGGCGAAGGACGTGGGGCGTGGGGGGCGGAAAGCAGGAAACGGGTCGCGCGGGCCGGGGCGCGCGCGCATATCAGGGGCCGAGACCAGGAGAACCGACATGACCGCATCCGCTTCCGCCTCCCCCGTTTCGTCCGCGTCGGCCTCCGCGTCGGCCTCCGCGTCCGCCGCGCGCGCGCCCGAGACCGGCGTCGCGACCCGCTTCGACGCCCCCGACGCCTCCGACCGCTTCCACCATGACCTGATGGAAGCCGCCCTGCGCCTGATCGAGGCGGAGGCGGGCGCGCAACCCTCGCTCGACGCGCTGGCCGCGCGCATGGGCCTGTCACCCGCCCATTTCCAGCGCCTGTTCAGCCGCTGGGTCGGGGTCAGCCCCAAGCGCTACCTGCAATGGCTGACGCTGGACCACGCCCGCGCCCTGCTGCGCGACCGGCATTCGCTGCTGGACGCGGCGCTGGATTCCGGCCTGTCCGGGCCGTCGCGTCTGCATGACCTGTTCCTGCGTTGGGAGGCGATGACCCCCGGCGAGTTCGCCCGCGGCGGCGAGGGCCTCACCCTGCGTCATGGCTGGTTCGCGAGCCCCTTCGGCCCGGCGCTGGCCATGGGCGGGGAGCGGGGGCTCTGCGGCCTCGCCTTCGCCGCGGAGATCGGGCCCGAGGCGGCCATGGCCGACCTGACCGCCCGCTGGCCCGAGGCGCGCTATGTCGAGGACCCCGCCGCCCTCGCCCCCTGGGTGGAGGCCGCCTTCCGCCGCAAGGGCGAGGCGCGGCTGCAGCTGATCGGGGCGCCCTTCCAGATCAAGGTGTGGGAGGCGCTTCTCGCCATCCCCTCGGGCCACGTGACCACCTATTCCGACATCGCCCGCGCCATCGGCGCGCCGAAGGCGGTGCGCGCGGTGGGGACCGCGGTGGGGCGCAATCCGGTCAGCCTGCTGATCCCCTGCCACCGGGCGCTGCGCAAATCCGGCGCGCTGGGCGGCTATCACTGGGGGCTGGGCGTGAAGCGCGCGATTCTCGCCTGGGAGACGGCGGAGCTGGAGCGCGGCGGGCGGGACGCCGCCTGACGGCGGCCGCGCCCGGGTCCGGGTCAGGATCGGGGTCGGAATGGGGTCCGGGTCCCCGACAGGGCGCGCGCAGGAGCGCATGAAAAAAGACCGGCGGCGCAGGGCGCGCCGCCGGTCTTTTCCGTCCGCCCCGCCCGCCTGCGAGGACGAGGGCGGGGACAGGAGCGGGGGCGCGATGGGCGTCCCCCGCGTCGCGGCCGTCCGGCTCAGAGGCCGGCGGCGTTCCGGGCGACGTGACGCAGCTCGCCGCGGCTCAGGCTGAGGTCGCGCAGGGTCCGGTCGTCGAGGCCCTGAAGCTCGGCCAGCGTCCGGCGGTATTCGCGCCAGGCGGCGAGGCGGCGGGCGACGAGGCCCAGAAAGCCGGCGCCGATCTGGCCGAAGGTCGGGGCCTGGCCCGAGAGGGTGGAGCCGTGCGCCATGTCGGCGCGGTTCATCGGGGCGTCCGCGATGAGAGCCATGCTGGGTGGTCCTTCGTCTGGCCGGCGTGGGAGGGCGCCGGCTTCCGTCTGGGGGAAGAGGTAAATCCGGCTTACGATATGGACAACTGACGTTCATGCATGACCGGGTTGTGCGCCGCACATACCGCACTGCAACAATCGGCGCCGGACAACCGTGGCGCAGATGCGGAGGACGGGCCGGCCCGGCGAGCGGGTCGGGATCGGGGCCCCGCCGCTTCCCCCGCCCGGCGCGGCCATCACAAGGAGGATTACCGGCCCGGATTTCATAAGGCCTCAAAACTATTTCTGGACGCGCCGCCCCGGCGGCGCCATCTATCGGGCCAAATGACCCTGCCCGCCCCCCTCGCCTATCCCGCCTTCCGCGCCTATCTCGCCGGCAACTTCGCCGGGTTGAACGGCATGTGGATCCTCCGCGTCGCCATGGGCTGGCTGGCCTGGGACCTGACGGGCTCGGCCGCGATCACCGGCATGGTGGCCTTCCTGAACTTCGCGCCCACGCTGGTCTCCGGCCCGGTCTTCGGGGTGCTCGCCGACCGGATCGACCCGCGGCACGGGCTGGTCGCCACCCAGTCGCTGCAATTCCTGCTCGCGGTCATCCTGTGCGTGATGGCGGCGCAGGAGGCGATCTCCACCCCCGCGCTGCTGGTCATGTCGCTGGGCATCGGGCTGGCCGCCTCCGCCTATCATCCGCTGCGCATGACCCTCGCCCCGCGCCTGATCCCGCGCGAGGCGCTGACCCAGGCCGTGGCGATGACGGCGCTGAACTTCAACTGCACGCGGATGCTGGGCCCGGCGGTCGGGGGCTGGCTGCTGGCGCATCACGGCTCGGAAATCACCATCGGGCTGGCGGCGGCGCTGTTCCTGCCGCAGATCTTCAGCTTCGCCACCATGCCGGCCATGCCCCCGGTGCGCGCCGCCGGCGGCGAGGGTCCGCCCCGCGGCTGGCTGGCGGGCATCGCCACCGAGATGGCGGAGGGCGCGCGCTACGTCGCCGACCACCCGATGATCCGCGACGCGATCCTGCTGACGGCTGTGGTCTCCCTGCCCGCCCGCGGGGCGCTGGAGCTGCTGCCGGTGGCGGCGGACGGGCTCTACGGCCAGGGCGCCGGCGGCTTCGGCGCGCTGACCGCGACGGCGGGGGGCGGCGCGGTGGTGGCGGCGATCTGGCTGGCGCGCGGCAAGCCGGGCGTCGCGCAGATGCGGCGGCGGGCCATGGTCTGCGCGGCGATCTCGCTGGCCTGCGTGGCGCTGCTGGGGCTGCTGGAAAGCTGGCCGGCGGCGATCGCGCTGGTGGCGGGGCTGGGGTTCCTGGGCACCGCGGTCGGCGTGTCGAACCAGACCATCGCCCAGACCGAGACCTCGGACGGCCGCCGCGGCCGGGTCATGTCCCTGTGGCTGCTGGTGGCGATCGGGGGCACCTCGCTGGGCGCCATCGGCATCGGCGTGCTGTCGGATCTGGTGGGCATCCGCACCGCGCTTCTGGCGGTGACCACGGTCGCGGCCATCGGGCTGGCCGCGATCTGGCGGTTCTCCGCCAGGGGCTGAGCGTCCCGCCCCGCACCCGTCCCCGCCCGCGCCCCCCGCCTCCGCGCGCCGCGGGCGCCCCGGTCCGGCCCGGCGCCCGCCCGACGCGGCGCCCCGCCCCATCCCGCCCGCTTCGCCTTGCGCCCCCGCCCCCGGCCGGGGCAAGGTTCGCGCGCCATGACCCCACAGCTTCCCTACGCCGCCATCCGCGAGATCTTCACCCGCTTCCGCGAGGAGGAGGCCGAGCCGAAGGGCGAGCTTGAGCACGTCAACGCCTTCACCCTGCTGGTGGCCGTCGCGCTCTCCGCCCAGGCCACCGACAAGGGGGTGAACCGCGCCACCCGCGCGCTGTTCGAGATCGCCGACACGCCCGAAAGGATGCTGGCGCTTGGCGAAGAGGGGCTGATCGAGCACATCAAGACCATCGGCCTGTTCCGCAACAAGGCCAAGAACGTCATCAAGCTGTCCCGCCAGCTGATCGAGGAGTTCGGCGGCGAGGTGCCGTCCTCGCGCGCCGCGCTGGAATCCCTGCCCGGCGTCGGGCGCAAGACCGCGAACGTCGTGCTCAATATGTGGTTCCGGCACCCCGCGCAGGCGGTGGACACCCATATCTTCCGGGTCGGCAACCGCACCGGCATCGCGCCCGGCAAGGACGTGGTCGCGGTGGAACGCGCGATCGAGGACCATGTCCCCGCCGAGTTCCAGCAGCACGCCCATCACTGGCTGATCCTGCACGGCCGCTACGTGTGTCTGGCCCGCAAGCCGGGCTGCCCGGACTGCCTGATCTCCGACCTCTGCGGCTTCGGGGAGAAGACCCTCCCCGAGGTCCCGAAACCCAGACGGGCCCGCAAGGCGCCCCTTTCCCCCGAGGAGCCCGCATGAGCGAAAAACGCTTCGACGTCGTCGGCATCGGCAACGCCATCGTGGACGTGCTGGCGCGCGTGCCCGACGAATTCCTGGCCGCGAACGGCGTGGAGAAGGGGATCATGACCCTGATCGACGCGGAGCGCGCCATCTCGCTTTACGGCGCCATGGGCCCGGCCAAGGAGATCTCGGGCGGCTCGGTGGCCAACACCATCGCGGGGCTGGGGATGCTGGGCGCGAAATCGGCCTTCGTGGGCAAGGTCAAGGACGACCAGCTCGGCGCCATCTTCGCCCATGACATCCGCTCGCTCGGCGTCGCCTTCGACACGCCGATGACCCCGCGGGAGCGGCTGGACGAGGAGACCGGCCGCTGCATCGTGCTGGTCTCGCCCGATGGCGAACGGTCGATGAACACCTATCTCGGCGTCTCCGCCGACCTCGCGGTGGACGACATCGACGAGGCGCTGATGGCGGACACCAACTGGCTTTACCTGGAGGGCTACCGCTTCGACGGGTTCGACAGCCAGGAGGCGTTCCGCAAGGCCGTCGCCGCCTGCCGCGGGGCGGGGGGCAAGGTGTCCATCACCCTGTCGGACCCGTTCTGCATCGAGCGGCACCGCGACCTGTTCCGCGCCATGGTGCGCGACGAGATCGACCTTCTGTTCGCCAACGAGCACGAGCTCGTATCGCTCTACCAGGCCCCGAGCCTGGAGGACGCCATGGACATGGCCCGCAAGGAAGTGGAGCTGGTGGCCTGCACCGTCGGCCCCTCGGGCGCCTATGTGCTGAAGGGCGACCGCACGGTGCATGCGCCGGCGGCGCCGATGAAGCGGGTGGACGCGACCGGGGCGGGCGACATGTTCGCGGCGGGCTTCCTCTACGGGCTGACCCGCGGGCGGAACCTGCTGACCTGCGGCACCATGGGCTGCGTGGCGGCCGGCGAGATCATCTCCCATATCGGCGCCCGGCCGGAGGAGAACCTGAAGGACCTGTTCGACCGCTTCGGGCTGAACTGACCCCCTTCGACCCGGCGAACAACCCCGACGGCCGGCGCCCTCCAGCGCCGGCCGTCGTCGTTTCGCCCCACGCCGCGCCGATACCGCATCGCGGATCCTGCGTCGGCGTAAATCCCTGAATCCCGGTCAGTTTCGCGGATTCCGCGTTTGCCTAACATTTGTCAGGCGAATCCCGTTGACAGCGCCGGCGGCTGCGGCAACCTGCTCCAACTCGCCGCCGGGAAGAGCGCGCGACCCTAACGAACCACCCAAGGGAGGACGCCATGCCCCACGGCCATGGCCTTGAGAACCTGCGCGCTTTCGGGCGCGCGCTGACCGTCGCGGCCGTCGCTTTCGCCCTGCCCGCCGCGGCTTTCGCCGCCGGGGAGCTGCGCGTGGGGCTGGAGACCGACGTCTCCGGCTTCGACGCGGTGGAGGGCGGCGTGCTCGGCCAGACCGGCGAGATCGTCATGCGCACCCTGCAGGAGCCGCTGGTCCGCTACGACCCCGACAGCCGGGAATATTCGCCCCTGCTCGCCACCGAATGGGAGCTGGACGACAGCGGCACGCGTTGGACCTTCCGGCTGCGCGACGACATCCGTTTCCACGACGGCTCCCCCCTGACGGCCGCGGACGTGGCGGCGCATTACAACCGTATCCTCGACCCGGCGCAGAAGTCCCGCTCCCGCTCCTTCATCGACGCCATCGCGGGGGCGGAGGCGGTGGACGCGACCACCGTGGTCTTCACGCTCAAGCATCCCTGGCTGGGCTTCATGCCCTACATGGCCACCACCTCGATGTCCGGGCCGATCCCGTCGCGGGCCAATGTGGAGGCGGGGAAGCAGAACCGCAGCCCGCTCGGCTCCGGCCCGTTCCGCTTCGTGGAGTGGACGCCGGGCGACCGCATCGTGGTGGAGAAGAACCCCGACTATCACGACGCGGCCTCGATCACGCTCGACCGCATCGTGTTCAAGGTGCTGCCCGACACCCAGACCCGCTTCGCCGCGCTGAAATCCGGCGAGGTGGACGTGATCTGGACCGATAGGGGCCAGACCATCCGGCAGGCGGAGAAGGACGGGGATCTGGTGGCGCTGCAGCGCGCGGGCGCGGGGGCGGAGACCATCCTGCTCAACGCCCGCTCCGGCCCGCTGGCGGACCTGCGGGTGCGTCAGGCCATCGCCCATGCCTTCAACCAGCCCGCCGTGGTCAAGATCATCTGGCAGGACACCAAGCCGGTGGCGGTGGACGCGCTGGGCGACATCGTCGATTGCGGGGACGCGGGCTATCTCGGCTACGATCCCGCGAAGGCCAAGGCGCTGCTGGCGGATTACGGCCAGCCGGTCAGCCTGACCATGGTGCACACCGCGACGCCCCGGGGGCGCGAGATCGGCACGCTGATGCAGCAGATGCTGAAGGCCGTCGGCATCGCGCTGGAGCTGGTTCCCGTGGACCAGACCACGCTGATCACCCGCACCTTCAAGCGGGAATTCGACATCGTGGGCTGGCGCATGTCCGACAGCCCGGACATGGGCCCTCAGCTTTACGCGCTGGTGCGGTCGGATTCGTCCTACAACCTCTCGGGCTATTCGACGCCGGAGCTGGACGAGATGGCCCAGGCCATGCGCACCGCGACCACGATGGAGGAGCGGCTCGCCCTGCAATGCGCGATCTCGACCGAGATCAACCAGGCGGCCTCGCAGCTTCACTGGGGCGGCGGGCGGTTCCACGCCTTCACCTCCAGGCGGGTGAAGGGCGTGCCGCCGCCCTATCGCGGGGCGGTGGACGTGACCCGCGCCCGGATCGACTGACCGGCGACGGCGGTTTCCCGTCCGGCTGCGGGGCGCCGGACGGGAAATCTTCCTAACCCCACCCTTGCGGCGGGAGACCCGGATAATTACGCTCCGCGCGCGGAAAATCCCTTTCCGGGGGCGGAGCATATGCTGGACGGCAAGCGCATCCTGTTGGTGGTCGGCGGCGGCATCGCCGCCTACAAGACCCCGGACCTGATCCGGAAGCTGCGCGCGCGCGGGGCCTCGGTGGTTCCGGTGATGACCGCGGCGGCGGAGGAGTTCGTCACCCCGCTCACCCTGTCCTCGCTGGCCGGGGTCGAGGCGCATCGCGCGCTCTTCGACCTGACCAAGGAGGCGGAGATGGGCCATATCCAGCTGTCGCGCGCCGCCGACCTGGTGGTGGTGGCGCCGGCGACGGCGAACCTGATGGCGCGGATGGCGAACGGCATCGCCGACGACCTCGCCTCGACCCTGCTGATGGCCACCGACAAGCGGGTGCTGATCGCGCCCGCGATGAACGTGCGGATGTGGGAGCATCCCGCCACGCAGCGCAACCTCAAGACGCTGGAGGCCGACGGCGTGCTGGTCTGCGGCCCGGACGAGGGCGACATGGCCTGCGGCGAGTTCGGCCCCGGACGGATGTCGGAGCCCGCGGCGATCGTGGCGGCGGTGGAGGCCGCCCTCGCCTCCGGCCCCCTGGCGGGCAAGCGGGTGCTGGTCACCTCGGGCCCGACGCATGAGCCCATCGACCCGGTGCGCTACATCGCCAACCGCTCCTCCGGCGCGCAGGGCACGGCGCTGGCCGAGGCGCTGCGCGATCTGGGGGCCGAGGTGGTGTTCGTCACCGGCCCCGCCGACGCGCCCCGCCCCAAGGGAACCCGGGTGGTGGAGGTGCAGTCGGCGCGCGACATGCTGGCGGCCGTGGAGGCCGCGCTGCCCCCCGACGGCCCGGGCGTGGACGCCGCCGTCTTCGCCGCGGCGGTGGCGGACTGGCGGGTGGCCTCGGCCTCGAACTCCAAGATCAAGAAGCGCGCGGACGGGACCACGCCGGCGCTGGAATTCGCCGAGAACCCCGACATCCTGCGCACCGTCTCGCGCCGGGCCGAGGGCCGCCCGGGCCTCGTGGTGGGCTTCGCCGCCGAGACCGACGACGTGATCGCCCACGCCGCCGCCAAGCGCCTGCGCAAGGGCTGCGACTGGATCGTGGCCAACGACGTCTCCCCCGCCACCGGCATCATGGGCGGGTCGGAGAACGCCGTGACGCTGATCACCGAAGCCGGGGCCGAGGACTGGCCGCGCCTGACCAAGACCGAGACCGCCCGCCGGCTCGCCGCCCGCATCGCCGCCCATCTGACGGGCCCCGACCACGAAGACCGGGGGGCCGCATGACCGACGTTCCCGTGCGGGTGACCCGCCTGCCCCATCACGACCCCGACCTGCCCCTGCCCGCCTATGAGACGCCGGGCGCCGCGGGCATGGACCTGCGCGCCTGCTTCCCCGGCCGCGACGGGCGCGAGATGGCGCCGGGCGCGCGGCTGCTGGTCCCCACCGGCCTGGCCATCGCCTTGCCCGAGGGGTTCGAGGCGCAGGTCCGCCCGCGCTCGGGCCTCGCGCTGAAGAAGGGAATCACCGTGGCCAACGCGCCCGGCACCGTGGACAGCGACTATCGCGGAGAGGTCGGGGTGATCCTGATAAACCTCGGCGGCGAGCCGGTCGCGATCGAGCATGGCGACCGCATCGCGCAGCTGGTCGTGGCCCCGGTCGTCCGCGCCCGATGGGTCGAGGCGGAGGCGCTGGACGACACCGCCCGCGGCGCCGGGGGCTTCGGCTCCACCGGCGTCGGGAAGGCCGACTGATGCTCAAGCTCACCCGCAAGACCCTGCTGGCGATCGAGGCGGTGGCCGACATCGCCTACAACGCCCGCCCCGACCCGGTGCAGGCCCGCGACGTGACCGAGCGGCAGGGCATCCCGCAGCGTTACCTGGAGCAGGTCATGCAGGCGCTGGTGCGCGCCGGCGTGCTGAAGGGCGTGCGCGGCCCGCGCGGGGGCTATACGCTGGCCCGCGAACGCCGCCGGATCACCGTCGGCGACGTGGTGCGCGTGGTCTCCACGCTCGATCAGGAGGACGGGGACGAGGGCGTGACCTCGGCGCTGGGCCTCGGCGTCGTCGCCCCGGTCTGGGAGGAGATGCAGCAGGCGCTGCTCGACCGCCTCGACCGGATCACCATGGAGGACCTGTGCCGGGAGGCGCAGCGCAAGCGGGTGCCGCGCGCCGACGAGGCGCGCCCCGATTTCACCATCTGATCCGCCGCGGGGCCCGCCGGCCCTGACGCGCGGACGCGAGGGAGGACCCCGAAGATGACCGCTCACGACGCCCCGATCGCCGCGCAGGGCCGCTACACGCCGCCGCGCGGGCGCATCTACGACGACATCACCCAGACCATCGGATCCACGCCGCTGGTCCGCCTCGGCCGCGTGGCGGTGGAGCTGGACCTGAAGGCCGAGATCCTGGTGAAGCTGGAATTCTTCAACCCGCTCAGCTCGGTCAAGGACCGCATCGGCGTGGCGATGATCGAGAGCCTGGAGCGGCAGGGCCGGCTGGGCCCCGATACCACGGTGATCGAGCCGACCTCGGGCAACACCGGCATCGCGCTGGCCTTCGCCTGCGCCGCGCGGGGCCGCAAGCTGATCCTGTGCATGCCCGAGAGCATGTCGATCGAGCGGCGCAAGATGCTCGCCCTGCTCGGCGCCCGGCTGGAGCTGACCGACCCCGCAAAGGGGATGCGCGGCGCCGTGGCGCGGGCGGAGGAGCTGGCCGCGGAGATCGCGGACTCCGTCATCCCCCAGCAGTTCGAGAACACCGCCAACCCCGCCATCCACGAGGCGACCACGGCCGAGGAGATCTGGGCGGATACCGGCGGCGAGATCGACGTGTTCATCTCCGGCGTCGGCACCGGGGGCACCCTGACCGGCGTGGGCCGGGTGCTCAAGGCCCGCGCGCCGCATGTGCGCATCGTGGCGGTGGAGCCGGAAGACAGCCCCGTGCTCTCGGGCGGGGAGCCGGGGCCGCACAAGATCCAGGGCATCGGCGCGGGCTTCGTGCCCGGCAATCTCGACCGCGCCCTGATCGACGAGGTGCTGACCATCGGCAACGAGACCGCTTTCGAGACCGCGCGCAAGGTGGCGGCGATCGAGGGCATCCCCGGCGGCATCTCGTCCGGCGCGGCCATCGCCGCGGCCATCGAGATCGCGGAGCGCCCGGAGATGGCGGGCAAGCGCATCGTCGCCATCCTGCCCAGCTTCGCGGAGCGGTATCTGTCCACGGCCCTGTTCGACGGGCTCTGAGCGCGGCCCCGGCGAGGCCGGGCCAGGCTTGGGCCAGGCTTGGCCCCCATCGCGATCCGGCGGCGCCCCGTGCCGGGGCGTTCCCATCTCTCCGGCCGCAGGCGGCCTTCGGGCGCCCCTCTTCTGCGGTGGCGAGAGGGGAGCGGGACGAGCGGCCGACCCTGCGCCTACCGCGCATCCGGAAACGGCGCGGCCGGGCGCCCGGGCCGCCCCGCCGCGCGGGCGGAACCGGACGGCCCGCGACCGGGTCGTCGCGCGGCGCGCCGCCGTCAGGCGGCGCCCCCCTTCGCCGCCATGGCCGCCGTCAGGCGGCGAGCGCGTCCTCCGCCGCCTTGCCCAGCCGGCACAGCGCGCCCTCCCCGAAGGGCTTCGCCATCAGCATCAGCCCGCAGCCGGCCTCCGGCAGCGGCAGGGTCAGCGCGCTGAGGCCCAGCAGGTTGCCGATGCGGGTGTTGCGCAGCGCCATCAGGTTGATCCGCTCGTAATACGCATCGTCCGACAGCAGGCGGGAGACGGAGGGCGGCAGGATCGGCGCGGTCGGCGCCGCCACCGCGTCGAAGCCGGAGACCCGGGCGAGATAGCTTTCCCGCAGCGCCCGCAGCGCGGTCCAGGCCCGCAGGTAGTCGGCGGCGGAGAACTGCGCCCCGCCCCGGGTGCGGTTGCGGATCTGGTGGAACATCCGGTCGCCGCGCCGCTCGATCAGCTCGCCCCAGGTCGCCCAGGCCTCGCCCGCGACCAGCGTGCCCGACAGCGGCAGCACCGCGGCGAATTCGGGGATCGCGGCGCGCGTCACCTCGGCCCCCGCCGCCTCCAGCTTCGCGATCCCCGCCTCGAAGGCGGCGACCGGCGCGTCCTCGGCCCCGTCGAACATGGTGGCCTCGTCGACCAGGATCCGCTTGCCCGCGAGGCTGGCGGCGGCGAGGTCGGGCGCCGCGGTCCCGGCCATGATCGCGGTGATCTCGGCCGCGTCCTCCACCGAGCGGCAGAGCGGACCGACCGTGTCGAAGGCCGCCGACAGCGGAACCGAGCCCTCCACCGGGATCAGCCCCAGCGTGGTCTTGAGGCCGGTCAGGTTCTGCCAGGCCGACGGAATGCGCACCGAGCCGCCGGTGTCCGACCCGATCCCCGCCGCCGCCAGCCCGAAGGCCACCGAGGACGCGGCCCCCGAGGACGAGCCCCCCGGCGCCCAGTCCGCGTCGTGCGGGTTGGGCGAGGTGGCCGTGACCGGGTTCACGCCGAGGCCGGAGAAGGCCAGCTCCGACATATGGGTCTTGCCCAGGCACACCATGCCCGCCGCGGTGGCGCGGGCGAGGGGCGGGCAGTCGGCCTCGGCCAGCGGCCGGTCGTCCAGCATGGCGGAACCCGCCTGCGCCCGGGTCCCCGCCGCCTCGTAGAGGTCCTTCCAGGAGATCGGCACGCCGTCGAGCAGGTGGCGGCGCGTGCCGTGCCGGGCGCGGGCGGCGGCGGCCTCGGCCTCGGCGCGGGCGCGCTCGGGCGTCAGGTCCACGTAGATGCGCGCGCCCTCGGGATGGGCGGCGGCGGCGTCGAGAAAGGTCTCGGCCAGCGCCACGGGGTCGATCTCGCCCCTGCCGATGGCCCGGCCCAGATCCGCCGCGGTCATGCTCCGCCAGGTGTCGCTCATCGCCCGTCCCCTCCGCCTTCGCCGCGCCCTCCGCGCGTTCCGGCCGCACGGTAGCGGGGCCGCGGGGAATGGACAATCGCGGGCGCGCGCGCCACTTGTCGGGACATGGAGATGGACGCCGACGCGCTGATCGTGGGGGGCGGGCTGAACGGCCCCGCCGTGGCGCTGGCGCTCGCCTGCGCGGGGCTGCGGGTCACGGTGCTGGACGCGGCGCCCATGGACCCGGTCGCGGCGGCGGATTTCGACGGACGGGCCTACAATCTCGGCCTCGGCTCCCAGCGGTTCCTGAAGGTGGCGGGCGTCTGGGGCGCGGTGGCGGACGCGGCGCAGCCGGTGACCGGCGTGATGCTGGAGGACGGGCGGCCAGGCGGCGCGCCGGGCGGGGGCCCGACCCCGCCGCTGGCGCATTTCGACCATGCGGAGCTGGACGAGGGCCCGGTCTCGGTCATCCTCGAGGACCGCGTCCTGCGCCCCGCCCTGCTGGAGGCCGCCCGCGCCCATCCCCGCGTGACCCTGCGCGGCGGGGCGCAGGTGGTCGCCACCCGCCAAAGCCCGGGCGCGGCGGAGGCGGAGCTTTCCGGCGGAGAGATCCTGCGCGCCCCCCTGCTGATCGCCTGCGACGGCCGCGACAGCCCGGTCGCCCGGCGCGCCGGCATCCGCCGGGTGGGCTGGGGATACGAGCAGACCGGGCTGGTCTCGGCCATCGAACACGAGGCGGACCATGGCGGCGTCGCCCGCCAGCGATTCCTGCCCGGCGGCCCCTTCGCGGTGCTGCCCCTGCCCGGCGGGCGCCGAAGCTCGCTGGTCTGGACCGAGCGGACGGCGGAGGCGGCGCGCATCCACGCCCTGCCCGACGCGGCGTATCTGGCCGAGCTTCAGGCGCGCCTCGGCGACGCGCCGGGGGCGATCCGGCTCGTCGGGCGGCGCTGGCGCTATCCGCTGAAGCTGTCGGTGGCCGACGCCTGGGTCCGGCCGCGGCTGGCGCTGGTCGGCGACGCGGCCCATGCGGTGCACCCGATCGCCGGACAGGGCCTGAACCTGGGACTGCGCGACGCCGCGGCGCTGGCCGAGGTGCTGGCCGAGGCTCGCCGGCGCGGCGAGGACGTCGGCGCCCTGCAGGCGCTGGAGCGTTATTCCCGCTGGCGGCGCTTCGACGGCGTGTCGCTGGCGCTGGGGATGGATGCGGTCAACCGGCTGTTCTCCAACGACGATCCCGCGCTTCGCCTGATCCGCGGCGCAGGCATGGCGCTGGCCGGGCGGCTCGCGCCCGCGCGACGGATGTTCATGCGCGAAGCCGCGGGGATCGAGGGCGACCTGCCCCGGATGCTGCGCGGCCTGCCGGTCTGAGCGCCCCCGGGGCCGGGAGCGGAGCCGGGACGGGGAGCCGCGCGACGACCCGTCCGCCCCTGACGCCCGGGCGCCCGCGCGGCGCGGCGCGGCTTGCGCCCGGTGGCGACGGGCGCCTCCCCCGCCCGATCCGCTTTCCCGACGCGCCGGTCCCGCGCCCCTGCCCGCCCGCGCCACGGTCTCCGCGCGCCGCGGGCGCCCCGGCCCGGCCTGGCGCCCGTCCGACGCGGCGCCCGCCTTCCGCGCCGCGCGCGCCGCCGTCAGGGTTGCGCGCCGCCCCCAAAACCGCTTGATTCCCCCCGCGTCCGTTCATCCCCGCCGCGCCCGTCCCCGCCCCGTCCCCGGTCCCTGCGCGAGGAGCTCGCCCTCATGTCCGACCCCGCCCTCTCCCCCGCCGCCGCCTTCGCCGGCGACGACGACGCGGCCCCGATCGCCCCCCGCACGATCGAGGAGACCGGGATGACCCGGGAATTCCTGATCGAGCTGACTCTCAAGGTCATGTATCGCCGCGGGGTGGAGACGGCGACGGCGGTGTCCGAGATCACCCGCATCTCGCCGGGCATCCTGTCGGACATCTTCGGGATCCTGCGCGACGACCGGCTGATCGCCACGCTGGGATCCCTGCGCGCCGACGTGCGCGCCGAGATGCGCTTCGAGCTCACCGAAATCGGTCGCCTGCGCGCGATGGAGGCCGTGGGTCGGGTCGACTACGCCGGCCCCTGCCCGGTGACGCTGGAGCAGTTCCGCGCCCAGGTGAAGGCGCAGTCGGTGAAGGATCACCGCATCTCCCGCGCCGACATGGAGACCGCCTTCGCCAAGCTGATCACGCCCGAAGGCGTGCTCGACCGGCTGGGGCCGGCGGTGAACTCGGGCCGCTCCATCCTGCTCTACGGCCCGCCGGGCAACGGCAAGTCCAGCTACGCCCACGCGCTGGCCAAGGCGATGGAGGGGGGGATCCACGTCCCCTACTCGATCATGGTCGACGGCGAGATCATCCAGCTTTTCGACCCCGCCCTGCATCGCATGATCCCCGAGGACGAGCCCTGGGAGCCGAAGGACCTGCTGGAGGAGGGCGCCCCCGACCTGCGCTTCGCCCATTGCGTGCGGCCCGCGGTGGTGACGGGGGCGGAGCTGACCACCGACATGCTAGACCTGCGCTTCAACCCGACCTCGCGCACCTACCAGGCGCCGGTGCATCTGAAGGCGGCGAACGGGGTGCTGATCGTGGACGACCTCGGCCGCCAGCGGCAGACGCCGCAGGCGCTGATCAACCGGCTGATCGTGCCGATGGAGGAGGCGGTGGACTATCTCTCCCTGCAATCGGGGATGAGCTTCCAGGTGCCCTTCGACACGCTGATGATCCTGTCGACCAACATCCCGCCGAACGACCTGCTGGACGGGGCGGGCCTGCGCCGGATCTATTACAAGATCATGATCGCGCGGCCGAGCCAGGACGATTTCGTCAAGATCTTCCTCAGGGTCTGCGAGGCCCGCAAGGTCGCCGCCCCGCCTGAGGCGGTGAGCTACATCCTCGACGTGCTCTATCCCCAGTCGGGGCTGGATTTCGCGGCCTATCACGCGGTCTATGTGGTCGATCAGTGCATGGCCTCCTGCGACTTTCACGGGCTGCCGCGTCAGCTTCGCCCCGACTTCATGCAGGACGCCTGGGGCAACCTGTCGGTGATCGCCGACGCCTGAGCCGCGTCGGCGCCCGCGCCGTCCGCGCCCG
>JAYZWL010000054.1:0-16507 GCA_036154955.1 Pseudomonadota bacterium
GAGGGGGCGGCGCCGGTCGCGGCGGGCGCGCCCACGGCCCCCGCCAGCCGCCAGCGCCGCACGTCGTAAAGCGTCCAGGTCCCCGGCTCCAGCACCGCCCGGGTCGCCTCGATACGGCCCTGAAGCAGGTCGTCGGGGCCGAAGCGGAAGAACGTCACGTCCCAAAGCTGGGTGCCGTCGCCGTTGGCCCGCTGGGCATGGACCACCGCCTGCGCGCCCCCGCCCTCGGCCTGGCGCAGCCACAGCCCGTTCTCGGAGATCGACAAGAGGCTGGTGCGGTCCTTGATCCAGCGCGCCTCCAGCCGCTCGAACCGCTGCAGCAGGCCCGAGGACACCGGGTTCAGCACCCCGAAGGCCGCCACCCCCAGCAGCGCCGCCGTCGCCACCGCCGGCGCGATCAGCCGCCATACCGACACCCCGGCCGCCCGCGTCACCACCAGTTCCGACGCGCGCGCGAGGCGCGAGAAGCAGGCCATGGCCGCGATCAGCACCAGGAAGGGCAGGATCTCCAGCATCAGGGCCGGGGCGTGCAGCACCGCCAGCTCCAGCACCTGCGGAAAGCCGGTGTCGGTCCCGGCCGAGCGGCGCATCTGCTCCACCAGGTCGATCATGGTGACCAGCAGCAGGATCGCCAGGAAAGCCGCCAGCGCCGCCCCGAAGAAGCGCCGCGCGATGTAAAGCGACAGCGTGCCGATCATGCCGGGGTCTCCTGCGCCGCATCCGGCGCGTCGGGCGCGTCGGTGGGCGGCGCGGCCCGCCCCTGCGCGCCCGGAAGCCCCCGCCACAGCACCAGCAACGCCAGCCCCGCGCCCAGCAGCGGCGCGAGATACATCGTCGGCCACAGCGCCGCCATGTCCGAGGTCGCCGACTTCGCCGCCACCCCCGCGATCCGGCACAGCGCCGCCAGCGCCACCGCCGCCGCGATCCGCCGCCCGTAGCCGCGCCGCCGGAAGCCCGGCCCGACCAGGCAGGCCAGCCCGATCAGCGGCAGCGCCACGGAATAGAGCGGCGCGGAGATCTGCTCATGCCCCTCGGCCACGAACTCGTCCGGCGCGCGGCCGTCGAGCATGTCCTCGCGCGGGGCGACCAGATCCCAGGCGTGATACTCGGAGGGCTTGAGCCGGCGCGACTGCCCCGGCTCGACCAGCGTCGACAGGTCGTAGACCAGCTTGTCGAAGCTCAGCGCCGACAGGGTCCGGTCGTCGCGGTCGAGCCGCTGGGCCGCGCCGTCGAACATCACCAGCCGCGGCCCCTCGGCGGTGCGCACCAGCGCCGCGCGCTCGGCGGTGTAGGTCAGGCGGGCGTCCGGGTCGCGGTCGTCCTGCACGAAGAGGCCCGCCATCTGCCCATCCCGCGCGGTGCGGCGCACATAGACGGTGACGCCCTCGGCGGGCGTGATGAACTCGCCCTCGCGCAGCAGGGCCCCGGCGACGTCGGCCCCCATCTCGGCCATCTGGCCGCGCAGCTCCCGGCTCGCGGTCGGCATCAGGTAGAGCGTGACCACGGCCATGGCGATCATCACCCCGCCGCCGAAGGCCGCCACGGGGCGGGCCAGCGCCACCCGGCTCATGCCCGCCGACATCAGCACCACGATCTCCGAGTCGACGAACATGCGGTTGAGCGCGAAGAGCGACGCCCCGAAGGCCGCCACCGGCAGGATCAGCGACATCACCACCGGCAGCAGCAGCACCGCGAACTGCGCGAAGATCGCGGCCGACTGGCCGGAGGCGACGACGGTCTCGATCACCCGCAGCGACTGGGTGAGCCAGACCAGCCCCAGCAGCACCAGGGAGAACAGGCCGAAGGGCCCGAGAATCTGGCCGATGATGTATCGCGACACGGTGTTGCTCATGGCGCCTTAAATGGCGGGCGGAGGGGGCGGAAGGCAAGGCGATGCGGCGCCCCGGCGCGGGAAAACGCATGCCGACGGCCGGTCCGGCGTTCGCCGCCGGGCGGCCGGGTCGTCGCGGCGCCTGCGACGCGACGCGCCATCCCGCGCGCCGGCCGGGCGAGGCATGGTCGCTGCGCCGGTCCCGTCCGGGCCCGCAGGTTGGGAGGCCGCGGCCCCGGACCCCGCGGGCCCGGTCCGCCGCAAGGCCGCGCCTCGCGCCGCAGCGTCCGCAGACATTCCCCGGGAGGAAACCCCATGACCGCCCCCATCGATATCGAGTTCACGGCCGCGGAAGACGCCGACCTGACCGCCGCGACCGGGGTGGTCGTCGCCCTCTGCGCCGGCCCCGACGCGCTGGGCGCAGGGGCCGAGGCCGCGGACGCCGCCATGTCGGGCGGGCTCGCCCGCGCCGTCGCGGGGACCGAGTGGAAGGGCAAGGCCGGCGACGTGCTGCGCATCCCCGCCCCGGCCGGGATGGCGGCGGACCTCCTGCTGCTGGTCTCGCTGGGCGACGCTGGCGACGCCGCCTCCGCCCGCAAGGCCGGCGGCGCGCTGGCCGCCGCGCTCGCGGGCAAGACCGGGCGCAAGCCCTCCACCGTCTTCGCCGCCGGCCTCTCGCCCGAGACCGTGGCCGAGATCGCCTTCGGCCTCGCGCTGCGCGCCTACGGCTTCGACGTCTACAAGACCGGCGCCGACGACAAGGTCGAGCCCGCCCCCGTGACCTTCGCCGTCGACGCGCCCGAGAAGGTCGGCCGCGCCTCGCGCGCCAACATGGCGGTGGCCGAGGGCGTGTTCTTCGCCCGCGACCTGGTCAACGAGCCCGCCAACGTTCTGGGCACCGAGGAATTCGCCGCCCGCCTCGCCGCCATGGGCGAGCTGGGGCTGGAGGTGGAGATCCTGGAGGAGGCCGATCTCAAGAGCCTCGGCATGGGCGCGCTGCTCGGCGTCGGCCTGGGCTCGGAGACCCCCACCAAGGTCGTCGTCATGCAGTGGCGGGGCGGCGGGGACGAGCCGCCCCTGGCGCTGGTCGGCAAGGGGGTCGTCTTCGACACCGGCGGCATCTCGCTCAAGCCCGCGGGGGGCATGGAGGAGATGACCATGGACATGGGCGGCGCGGGCCTGGTGGCCGGCGTGATGCGCGCGCTGGCGCTGCGCGGCGCCAAGGCCAACGTGGTCGGCCTGGTCGGGCTGGTGGAGAACATGCCCGACGGCCGCGCCCAGCGTCCCGGCGACATCGTCAAGTCGATGAAGGGCGACACCATCGAGGTCATCAACACCGACGCCGAGGGTCGGCTCGTGCTCGCCGACGTGCTCTGGTACGCGCAGGACCGCTTCAAGCCCTCGGCGATGATGAACTTCGCCACCCTGACCGGCGCGATCATCGTGGCGCTGGGGCATGAGACGGCGGGGTATTTCTCGAACTCCGACGCGTTCTCCGCCGAGTTCGCCGCCGCGGCCGAGGCGACGGCGGAGGCCGCCTGGCGAATGCCGATGGGGCCGGGCTACGACAAGCTGCTGAAATCGCGGCTGGCCGACATGAAGAACGTCGGCGGCGGGCGGGCCGGCGGCTCCATCGTCGCGGCCCAGTTCCTCAAGCGCTTCGTGAAGGACGAGACGCCCTGGATCCATGTGGACATCGCCGGCGTGGCCCTGCGCTCCGAGGCGCTGGACCTCAGCCCCCGCGGCGCCACCGGCTGGGGCGTGCGCGCCGTCGACGCGCTGGTGCGCGGGCGCGAGAAGGCCTGACCTGGGCGGGGCGGCGCGGCGCGGACGGGGCCGCGGGGCGTCGAGCCCCCCGGCCCCGTCGCCACGCTGCGCGCGGCGGGGCGCCCGGACCGGAGACCGTGCGGGCAGGGGCGCTAGACCTCGGCCCGCCCCCGCGCGACACTCGCCGCCCCCGAGATCCGAGACCCTGCACCCGGAGCCCGCATCCCATGGCCGAGGCCTGGTTCTACCACCTCACCGACGGCTCGCCCGAGGCGACCGCCCCCGACCTCACCGAGAAATGCCTTTCGCGCGGGTGGCGGGTGGCGGCGCGCTGCGGGACGGGGGCGATGGTCTCGACGCTCGATCGCGCGCTGTGGACCTTCCGGGACGACTCGTTCCTGCCCCACGGAACCGCGGGCGACGGCGACCCGGCGACCCAGCCGGTCTACCTGACCGCGGGGCCGGAGGTTCCCAACGGCGCCGCGGTGCTGATGCTGGTCGACGGCGCCGCCGCCGCGCCGGACGAGATGCGGGGCTTCGAGCGGGTGATCGTCATCTTCGACGGCGCCGATCCAAGGCGGCTCGACCAGGCCCGCGGGCTGTGGCGGGAGACGGTGGCCGCAGGCCTCAAGGCCGTCTACTGGGCGCAGGACGCCGGGCGCTGGGTGAAGAAGGCGGAAAGCGGCGGCTGACCGCCGGCGCCGTGGCGCCCCGGGCCTGACCCGGGGCCTCGCGCCCGCTCCAGCCGGCGCGACGCCGCGCGCGGCCGCTTGCGTTTCCGGCTGCGGGAACGCCGGCGCTCAGGGCGTCAGATACATCCGGTCGCCCTCCACCGTCACCCGGGCGAAACGGTCGAGAAAGCTCATGCCCAGCAGGGAGGAGAACAGCTCCCCCTCCGACACCGAGGCCCGCACCCCCGTCGCCGCCACCGGCCCCAGCGCCAGCCGGTCGACCCGCACCGGAGCGAGCCGCACCTCGCCGTTCGCGGTCCGCGCCCGGCTGGTGAAGCGGAGGTCCGAGAGCTCGAACCCCGCCCGGCGCGCGTCGGCGGCGTTCAGCACCACCCCGGACGCGCCGGTGTCCACCAGGAAGGTGACCGGGGCGCCGTTGACCTCGGCCTGCACGTGGAAATGCCCGTCCGGTCCGCGGCGCAGCACCAGGTCGCCCGCGTCGCTCACCGCCGCCACCCGGGGCGAGAGCGCGGACCCGATGTCGTCGCGCAGCCCGTAGGCGGCGACGAAGCCCAGGAAGATCAGCGCCCAGACCGCCGCGTCCCGCAGCCCCGACGCGCGCCGCCCGCGATAGGCCGCGCCGACGCCGACCAGCACGGCGAGGCCGAGCAGCACCAGATAGAGCAGCCGCGGAACGGAGTCGGAGGAGAGCGCGTCGAACATGGCTTCTTATGTCGTCCGCCCCGGGCCCGGCGGCAAGGGGCGCGGCGCTTGCCCCGCGCCGCGCGCCCGGCCATCGTCCGCGCGGAGGCAATGGGAAGGGAGGCCCCGCATGACGACCCTGAAGACCGTGTTCGCCGACATGGCGCCGCTGACCCCGCTGCCCGGCATCGCGCTGCGCCGGGTGATGGGCGATCAGGCGATGATCCAGCACGCCGAAGTCGCCGCCGGCGCCGCCGTGCCGGGCCACAGCCACCCCAACGAACAGTTCACCCTCGTCCTCTCCGGCCGCCTGCGTCTGCGGCTGGGCGAGAACGCCGCCGCCGGAACCTATGAGCTGGGCCCGGGCGAGGTCCTGCGCATCCCCGGCGGGATGCATCACGAGGGCGAGGCCATCGAGGACTGCGTGGTCATCGACGTCTTCGCCCCGCCTTCGGAAACCACGGGGATCGACGCGCCGGGGGCGTGAGAGGCGGCGCGACGGACAGGGGCCGGGCAGGGGACGCACTGGGGACGCACAGGGGCGCCGCGCGCTCCCAGAGGGCGCCCCGGGCCTGACCCGGGGCCTCGCGACGCCGGCCGGCCCGCGACAGGTCGCCATTTCGCGCCGACTTGAGCCAGGCTTCGCGCCGCGCCCTGCGTCGCGCTGTCAGAAACGCCGCTCGCCCCGCATGGCGGGGCGACTCGCGCGGGGCAGGGGAGGCGCCGACCCCCTCCCCCTCCCTCCCCCGCGAGCGGGGGCGGGGGCCGCGTCCGGCCGCGACCACGGAAGGGGGGGCGGAACCGGAGCGCCGGTCGCCGCCCTCCCCCGCTTGCGGGGGAGGGCAGGGGAGGGGGAATGCGCGGCGCGAGGGGGAATGCGCGGCGGGAAGGGGAATGCGCGGCGGGAGGGGGAATGCCCGGCGTGAGGGGGACTGCGCGGCGGGAGGCGCGCGCGACCGGTGGAGAGGCCGGCGCCGCGCCCTATCCCTCCGCCGCCTCCGCCTCCAGCCGCTCCTGGGCGGCGAGCCACAGGGTCTCGGCCCGCTCGATGGCGGCCTCGATCTCGGCGCGCTTCTTCTGCAGCGCCTCCGCCTTGCCCTTGGCGCTCTTCTGGTAGAATTCCGGATCCATCAGGATCGCGTCGATCTGGGCGCGCATGTCCTCCAGCTTGGCCATGCGCTCCTCGCATTTCTGCACCTCGGCGCGCAGGGGGGCGAGGATCTTGCGGGTCTCGGTCTGGGTGCGCTTGCCCGCCTTGGTCCGCCCCTTTTCCCCCTGCGAGGCCAGCCGCCCGCCGCCGCCGCGCTCCGACAGCAGCAGCTTGCGGTAATCCTCCATGTCGCCCTCGAAGGGCTTCACCCCGCCGTCCTTCACCAGCCACAGCCGGTCCGCCACCGCCTCCACCAGATGCGGGTCGTGGGAGATCAGGATCACCGCGCCCTCATACTCGGCCAGCGCCAGCGCCAGCGCCTCGCGGCTTTCGATATCCAGGTGGTTGGTCGGCTCGTCCAGCACCAGCGTATGCGGCGCGTCGCGGGCGGCGAGCAGCATCAGGAGCCGCGCCTTCTGCCCGCCCGACAGCCGCTCCACCGGGTTCATGGCGATCTCCGCCCCGATCCCGCCCGCGGCCAGCATCGCCCGGATCTTGGCCGGCGGCGTGTCCGGCCGGTGGCGCTGGATGTGCTGGATCGGCGTCTCCCCCTCCACCAGCTCGTCGAGCTGGTGCTGGGCGAAGAACCCGCACTTCATCCGCGGGCTGACCCGCCAGCCGCCTTCCATCGGCGCGAGCCGGCCGGAAATCAGCTTGGCCAGCGTCGACTTGCCCTGACCGTTGGCCCCCAGCAGCGCGATGCGGTCGTCCTGGTCGATGCGGAAGCTCAGGTTGCGCAGCACCGCCCGCCCGTCATAGCCCAGCGACACGCCCTCGGCCTGCATCAGCGGCGGCGGCAGCTCGGCCGGGGAGGGGAAGGAGAAGGGCGCCACGTCCGAATCCGCCTGGAAATCGATGGGCTGCATCTTCTCCAGCATCTTGATCCGGCTCTGCGCCTGCTTGGCCTTCGAGGCCTTGGCGCGGAACCGGTCCACGAAGCTCTGCATATGCGCCCGCGCCTTGGCCCGCTTTTCGGCGGCGGCGGCGGTCTGCTCCATCTTCAGGCGGCGGACCTCCTCGAACTGGTCGTAGCCGCCGCCGTAGAGCGTCAGCTTTTTCCGGTCGAGATGCAGGATATGGTTCACCGCCCGGTTCAGCAGCCCCCGGTCGTGGGAGATCACCACCACCGTCGCGGGGCAGGTGGCGAGGAAGTTCTCCAGCCAGATCGAACCTTCGAGGTCGAGATAGTTGGTCGGCTCGTCCAGCAGCAGGATGTCGGGGCGGGAGAACAGGACCGCGGCCAGCGCCACGCGCATCCGCCAGCCGCCGGAATATTCGGAGCAGGGCCGCGCCTGCGCCTCCGCGTCGAAGCCGAGGCCGCGCAGGATGTTGGAGGCCCGCGCCTCCGCCGTGTGGCTGTCGATGGCCGCCAGCCGCTCCTGCGCCTCGGCGATGCGGGCGGGGTCGGAGGAGGTCTCGGACACCGCGAGCAGGTCTGCCCGCTCCTCGTCCGCGGCCAGCACGGTGTCGAGCAGGCTGTCCTCGGTCGCCGGCGCCTCCTGCGCCACGCCGCCGAGCCGCAGGCCGGGCTGCACCTCGATCGCGCCGCCGTCGGGGATCAGCTCCCCCCGGATCAGGCGGAAAAGGGTGGTCTTGCCGGTCCCGTTGCGGCCGACGAGCCCCACTTTCCGGCCCGAGGGAATCACCGCCGAGGCCCCGACCAGAAGCGGCCGGCCGGCGATGGAGAAGTCGATATCGCGCAACGTGATCATGATCCGGGCGATACCGCAGCGCGGCGCCGGAGGAAAGCCGTCGCGTCGCGACCCTGCGCGCATTTCGGCCGGGGGGTGCGCAAGGCGTTGCAGCGCCTTGATAAGTTGCAAAAAGCACTCGTTCTGTGTGGAAACTTACCAGCTTTCCTGACCAAAAAGTTCAATGATTTTCTGCCCGCCTTACGTATACGCTAACTTGCCATGAGTCAGGGAATAGCTACATTCGGTCGCATTAAGATGCGATCCGAGCGGTTTTCTCAGTCCAGGGGGGACAGAGCCATGAGCGGAGTGCAACCCAGAGGCGACGCGCCGAGCGAGGAGCGCGAGGCGATGGAAAACGCCGTGTTCGAGGCGCTGGACGGCGTTTACCGTCTGCCGTCCCGCGACGCGATCGAAGCCGCAGGGCTGATCGCCGGCCAGATCGCTGCGTTCCTCGCCGACATCGCGCAACTATCGGACGATTCCGCCGCGATCATGGACGCCCGGGAGGCGTTGGGAGAGCTCTCCAGCGATTGCCGCGAGCTGATCGGAGACATCCAGCGCGACCGGGCCGCGGACCTCGCGCGATGCGGCCGGGAGGCGGTCGAGGTCTTCTCGGCCGCGCCGACTCCTGTCCCGATGCGGAACAGCTGTCACAATATAGCCCTGTTCGCGCCCCGGTCCGGTCATCGCTGGCGGAAAGTTACGCCCACGTAAACGAGCGCGGTTCGCCGCGCACGCCGCGTTGCGTACCGGCGTCGTTCCCCAGGCGGCGTCATACTGGGCGGCGGGTCTTTCCCCGGATCCGCCGTCCGCGTCGCGTTCCCCCGGGCGCGCCCCCGGCCGCCTTCGTCCATCGCCCCGTCCGGGCGGATCAATCGTCCTGCGGCCGGCGCAGGAACAATCCCGACGACGTCCAGTCCATCACCTGCTCGTCCCGCTGGTTGTGCACGCTGTAACGCCAGCGCACGATTCCCAGTTGCGGGCGGGAGGCGGAGACGCGCGCCTCCAGCACCGTCGCCACCATCCGGATGGTGTCGCCCGGCCGCACCGGAGCCAGCCAGCGCACGTTCTCCATGCCGGGAGAGCCCTGCGAGGCGGGGTTCATCACCCGCTCCGCATGCAGCAGTCGGAAGGCGGTCAGCATGGTCTGGAAACCCGAGGCGATCAGCCCGCCGAAGATCGACGCCTTCGCCGCCTCCACGTCCATGTGGAAGGGTTGCGGGTCCCAGCGCGCGGCGAAGTCGAGGATCGCCGCCTCGGTGATCGTCGCGCCCTCGGTGCGCACCTCCGCGCCGGGGACCAGATCCTCGAACCAGACCGGCGCGCGCAGCGGGGCGGGGGACGGGGCGGGCGCGCTCATGCCGCCGCCTCGCGCGCGAAGTAAAGCAGGTCCAGCTCCGGCGCCCGGCCCGCCAGCCGGGTCAGCAGCATGTGGCACTGGCCCCGGTGGTGGGTCTGGTGGTTGAACAGATGCGCCAGCGCCTCGGCCGTGTCCTGCACGAAGGCTTCCGGCGTGCTCACCCGGCGGTAGGAGATGGTTCCGGCGATGTCCGCCTCCGTGGCCTCGTCCACATAGAGGATCAGGTCGTCGTCCAGCGCCGCGCGCGCCGCGCCCAGGTCGTCGAAATCGTCATGGGCGATGTGGTCGAGTCCCCAGGGCGGCCCCTGGATCCCCCGCAGGCGGGCCAGCCAGATCACGTCCGTCACCAGCAGATGGTTGAGCGTGGCGTGCAGCGAACCGAAGAACGCGCCCTCGTCCCGCCGGCGGGCCGCATCCTCCAGCGCCCCCGCCGCGGCGTAGAGGCGACGATTGGCCCACCGGTTGTAGCGGGCGAACTTCGCGAAATGCGCTTTCAAGCCTCTCCCCTCCCGTGCTATCGGGCGCGCGCCTTACTTGCCCGGCGGGCGCGTCCCGCGCCGTCCGGGCCACCGAAACAGACCCCCGATCACGAGAGGACCGGACCATGGCCGTCGAACGCACGCTGTCCATCATCAAGCCGGACGCGACCAACCGCAACCTGACCGGCGCCATCAACAAGATGTTCGAGGATGCCGGCCTGCGCATCGTCGCCCAGAAGCGCATCCACCTGTCGCCCGCCCAGGCCGGCAAGTTCTACGAAGTCCACGCCGCCCGCCCGTTCTACGGCGAGCTGTGCGAGTTCATGGCCTCCGCCCCGGTGGTGGTCCAGGTGCTCGAGGGCGAGGGCGCGGTCGCCAAGAACCGCGAAGTGATGGGCGCGACCAACCCGGCCGAAGCGGCCGAGGGCACCGTGCGCAAGGCCTTCGCCCTGTCGATCGGCGAGAACTCGGTGCACGGCTCCGATTCGGCCGAGAACGCGGCCATCGAGATCGCCTTCTTCTTCTCCGGCCTCGAACTGGTCGGCTGACGCCCGCGGCCTTCGGGCCGTTGGAAAAACGAAGCCCCGCGCGATCCGGTCGCGCGGGGCTTTTTCGTGGTCCTGTCCGCTTTTCCGCCGGGCGGGGCGGGTCGCTCAGTCCCGCTCCACCTCGCCGCCGGCCGCCACCCAGTCCTTGAAGCCGCCCAGGTTGCGCACCGTCTCGTAGCCCATCTCGGTCAGCGTGCGGCCCGCGAGCGCCGAGCGGCCGCCCGAGGCGCAGTAGACGATCACCGGCCGCGACCGCTCGAAGCCTTCGACATGGGCGGGGCTGTCGGGATCGGCGCGGAATTCCAGCATCGCGCGCGGCACGTTCACCGCGCCCGGCACCTTGCCGGAGGCGGCGACCTCGGCCGGGTCGCGCACGTCGACCACCAGCGCGCCCCCGGTCTCGATCATCGCGCGCGCCTCGGCGGCGGTGATGCGCGGGGCGGCGGCGTCGGCCTGAGCCATCATGTCCTTGAGCGTCGTCGGCATGGAGCGTCTCCCGGGGCCCGGTCCGCCGCGGCGCGAGGGGCCGCGCCGCGTGACGAAACGTGGCCTCAGCAGAACCTAGGCGCCCCGCGCCGCGGCGCAAGCGTAGAACCGCGGCGCGCCGCCGCCATCGCGCCCGCCCCCGGAACGCGCCCGGCGGTCAGTCCCGCGGAACCGCCCGCACGCCCAGGACGTCCAGCGCGGCTTCCAGCTTCAGCCGCGCCTCCTCGTCGGTCAGCCCGTCGGTCGGGGCCTTGGCGCGGCGGCGCTTCTCCGCCTCCCGCAGGCTGCGCTTGACGGCGTTGAACCGCTTGCGCAGCGCCTTCTTCTCGGTCGGCGTGATATCGTTCCACGGCCGGCCCTGCAGGCCCATGACCAGCGCCCAGAACATCGCGAAATGCGGGGTTCCGCCGGCGAGCAGCAGGCGCTTGTAGGCCTCGTCCGACCCCAGCGCCCGCAGGCTTTCGGCATCCTCGATCCCGGCGCGCACGAAAGCCTCCGCCGACTTGGGCCCCACATTGGGGATCGAGACCAGCGGCGTGCCCATCGCCCGCGCCCGGTCAGTCGAGGAAGATCGGCGCGCGCTCGCCCGCCGCGAAGCGGGTCAGCACCGCGGGGTAGAGCCGGTGCTCCTGCACCAGCACCCGGGCCGCGAGGCTCTCGGGCGTGTCGCCGGGCGCTATCCGCACCCGCGCCTGGCCGAGGATCGGGCCGTCGTCCAGCGCCGCGGTCACCTCGTGCACGGTGCAGCCATGCTCGGCGTCGCCGGCCTCCAGCGCGCGGGCATGGGTGTGCAGGCCCTTGTATTTCGGCAGGAGCGAGGGGTGGATGTTCAGCATCCGCCCCGCCCAGGCCCCGGTGAACCCTTCGGTCAGGATCCGCATGTAACCCGCGAGACACACCAGGTCCGCGCCCGCCCGCTCCAGCTCCGCCGTCAGCGCCGCCTCATGCGCCGCACGGTCGCCCTTGAAGGGCCGGTGCGGGACCGCGGCCGTCGCGACGCCGCGCGCCGCGGCCTTCGCGAGCCCGCCCGCGTCGGGGTCGTTGGACATCACCAGCACCGGCTCGGCGGTCGCGCCGGGCTTCTCCATCTCATCCAGCAGGGCGAGCATGTTGGACCCGCCGCCGGAGATCAGGATGGCGACGCGGCGCTTGGCGCTCACGCCAGATGGCCCTTGTAGCCGACGGGCTCCGCGCCCTCCGCGGCGGGGACGACGGTCCCCAGCCGGAACACGGTCTCGCCGGCCTCCGCGAGCCCGGCGGCGATCGCCTCGGCGCGGTCCGCCTCGACCACCACGCACAGGCCGACGCCGCAGTTGAACACCCGCAGCAGCTCCGCCTCATCCAGCCCGCCCGCTTCGCGCAGCCAGGCGAAGACCGGGGGCAGGGTCCAGGCGGTCAGGTCGATCTCCGCGCCCAGCCCCTCGGGCAGCACCCGGGGCAGGTTCTCGGTCAGCCCGCCGCCGGTGATATGGGCCAGCGCCCTGACGCCGCCGGACCTGATCGCCGCCAGCGCCGGCTTCACGTAGATGCGGGTGGGGGTCAGCAGCGCTTCGCCGAGGCTCCCCTCGCCGAACGGGCAGGGCGAGGCCCAGTCCAGCCCCGCCGCCTCCGCCACCCGGCGCACCAGCGAGAACCCGTTGGAATGCACCCCGTCCGAGGCGAGGCCCAGCACCACGTCTCCCGCCTCGCAGGCCACGGGCAGGGTCCGCCCCCGCTCCGCCGCGCCGACCGCGAAGCCGGCGAGGTCGAAGTCGCCGGCCGCATACATGCCCGGCATCTCCGCCGTCTCGCCCCCGATCAGGGCGCAGCCGGCGCGCACGCAGCCCTCCGCCACGCCCTCGACCACCCGCGCGCCCTCGTCGACCGAGAGCTTGCCGGTGGCGAAATAGTCGAGGAACAGGAGCGGCTCCGCCCCCTGGCAGATCAGGTCGTTGACGCACATGGCCACCAGGTCGACGCCCACGCCGTCCAGCAGCCCGGTGTCGATGGCGATGCGCAGCTTGGTGCCGACCCCGTCGGTGGCCGCGACCAGCACCGGGTCCGAGTATCCGGCGGCCTTCAGGTCGAAGAGCCCCCCGAACCCGCCCAGCGCGTCTGCGACCCCGGGGCGTTTCGTGCGCGCGGCCGCCGGGCCGATGCGCTTCACCAGGTCGTTGCCGGCGTCGATATCCACGCCGGCGTCGCGATAGGTCAGGCCGTTGCGGCGGGTCATGGCGGCTCCTCGGATGGGCGGAAGGGGGCAGGGATCTCCGCCCCCTTTATCGCGCGCGCGAAGGGAGGGGAAGCCGCCCCGTCGCCCCGCGGGGCCCCTGCGCGCGCCGCTCGACGCGAGCCCCGTTGACCCCGCGCGCCGCGCCCGGCTAAACCGGCTCCCGCGCGCGCCTCGCGCCCGTGCGCCGCGCGGCCCCTTAGCTCAACTGGATAGAGCAGCGGACTTCTAATCCGCAGGTTCCGGGTTCGAGTCCTGGAGGGGTCGCCATTTCTAGTTTTCGGCTTTGTTTTCATTGGGTTTTTCGCCGATTTTGGAAACCGGCGCGGTGCGGTTTCCAGAAATCAGCCGATCCATCCCCTCCCGCGCCATCCGGCGCTGCGCCGCGGCGGCGGTGTATCGCTCGACCTCGGCCAGAGTGCGGTGGCCGGTGATGCTCATGATCTGCTGGGATGTCGCCGAGGACTCGGCGAGGAAAGTCGCCACGGCCTTGCGGCCGCCGTGCGTCCCCCAACCCTTGAGCCCGGCTTCTTCGGCGCGGTCCCGCCACCAGTTGGCGAAGCTGTTGCCGGAGGCGAAGGGGCGGCCGGTGCTCGACGTCAGGAAGGTCATTCGGTCCTTGGCGAGCGCGATCTCGGCGGCGAGGTCGGGGTGCAGTGGAACCCATATCCGGTCGTCGTCTGAGCGGTCGGTCTTCGGCTGGCGGATCCAGATGCCGCCATCCTCGACATGCTGCCGGCCCAGCGTCGTGACCTCGCTCCTCCGGCGCCCGAGGAAAAGCAGCAGGTAGAGCGCGAGCCGGGCCATGCTGCCCGACGGGTGGCGCTTCTTGAACGTCTCGATCTCCGCTGCGGTCCAGGTCCGGAGGCCGCGCGTCTTCCGGACGGCGACGCGGTCGACCTCCGCCGCCGGGTCGTCGGGTCGGGCATCGTGCTTCCTCGCGTAGCGCATGAGGCTGCGCCAGACCTTCAGCAGGTTATTGGCGGCGTGCGGTCCCGCCTGTTTCTCGAGATCCCGCGCGATGTGGTGGGGCTGGATCTCCGCGACTTTCACATGCCCGACCCGCGCCTCCAGGCGCTTGAGGATCGCCGCCTTGTTCTGCCGCGTGAGGCTGCTCAGGTTGCGGAATTCGTGGCTCTCCCGCCACTGCGCGGCCAGCGCCGAGACTGTGCCTTCGGCGGGTCGCGTCACGGGCCGCTCGGCCGCCTCCCACGCCGCCGAATAGGCCGCGATGAACGCGGGGTGGTTTTCGGGCAGGTCGGGCAGGCGGACCAGCTTCCGCCCGGGGCGGGCGAGGTAGATGAACACGCGGCCGTGCGGCTTCCGGACCCGCTTGATGTGCTTCATCCGAACGCCTCGTCGCATTCCTGCCGGTCCCTCGATCGCCGCCGCTCGCCTTCATAGGGCAGGCTGTCAGCATAGTCGTCGAGATCGGTGCGATCATAGAGGCGCCGTCCCCCAAGCTCCCGCCTCGGCAGGCCAAGGCCGCGCAGCGTGGTCTGGGATATGCCCAGATACTGCGCCGCCGCGGCCTCGCCCATCAGGCGCGGGAGGAGCACGGGAACCCCGGCCATGGTCAGCTTTCTCCCTTCTCCGCACGCGCCTGGTCTCGCGCAACATTGAGCCGTCGCCAGCCATCCTCGGGCGTCTCCCTAACGCGCGTGCGCCAGGCGGCGCGGGTTGCGGCGGCCACGGTCATCTGCCGACGTCTCCGTCACTCTCGCGGGCGCTGTCGCAGCGGGGGCAGTTGCGGACGCCTCGCACCGTCCTGAAATTGGCGGGAGGCGTGTCGCACACCCAGACCACGGAAAAGCCGGGACCGGAGAGGTCCGCGCAGATCGGGCAGCCCTGGCCAGGCCAGCAAGCCGGGCAGCGTCGGCGAAAGTAGACATCGCCAACCCACGGGCCTGTGGCAAACAGCGCCGGGACGATGTCGAAATAGATGCCGCCTCCTCCGCAGATCGGACATCCGTCATCGTCGTCGCGATCGAGCTCGCCCTCGTCGAATGGCGTCATGCGGCGGCCCTCCCCTCGGCCAGCTCGGGCACGTTCGCGCGGGCCAGCGCGGCGGCCAGCGGCGGGCAGACGCTGTTCCCGCACATGCGGCCCTGCGCCGTGGCGGTAAGGCGGACGGGCTGGCCATCGGGTCCCCGGCCGGTCTCGATCTCGTAGCCGTCGGGGAAGCCCTGCGCGCGGAACCGCTCGCGCGGGGTCAGCATCCTCATGCCGATGTCGGCGATGGCATAGGTCGCGCCGTCGATCTCCACCGTCACCAGCCCGAAGCGGTCCTTGGTCGTGTCGGTGTGGAGCGGGCCGCCGATCTCGGCCCTGCCGCCGGTCCCGTAGTATTTCGAGAGGAACGCGCCGATCAGGGCGGCGTGCGATCCGGTCGTGATCGTCGGGACCGGGGCGTCGGCCGCGCCGCCGGCATGGCCGGTCGTGTTGACCATCAGGTTCGCCGCCACGACCTGCTGATGGGAGCCGGCCGCGGTCAGCGTCGAAACCGGCTCGCGCGCATCATGGCCGACCATGCCGGTGTTGTGCTGGGCGAGGAAGGCCGCGGCGATGCCGATGGGCGCGGCTCCGCCCGGGCGCTTGACGAAGCCGTTGGCCGTGATCGTCGGCGCGGGCGCGTCAAGCGGCGAGCCGACGCCTCCGGTGGTGTGCTTGGCGAGGAAGGCGGCGACCAACGCATGTTTCGCGCCGCCTGCGACCTGAGTCCCGATCGGGGCTCCGATGTCGAGCGCGCGGGGCGCTTGGCCCGGGCGCTCGCCGTAACCGGTTTGCACCAACGTCGCGGCGGCGATGGCGTTCTGGTCCTTGGCGCTCGCGGTGATCGTGTGCAGCGGATCCTCGGCGGAGCGGTTCGCCCCGCCGTGCTGGCCGTAGGTGATCCACGGCGCGCGGGCGAGCTCGGGAACGACCAGGCTGGGGAACGCCCCGCCGGCAGTGATCGTCTGCATGGGCTCGTCGACCGGCGACCACGGCTTCCCGCTGTTCCGCATCATCATGACGAACGGCCGGGGGCTCTCGACGACGTAGCGCATCACGCCCCGGGCGATGCGGCGCAGCGTGTTGTCGGCGAGCGGCCGGACCGCGCGCAGGCCGTGCTTCGCCATGATCTCCTCGGCCGTGTCGAAGATCGACGGGCACGGGAGCGACCAGTCGATGATCTCGGCCGCGGTGCGCCAGGGCTTGAGCCGGCCGGACGTCACCGCCTCGCTGTCAGGCGCGCCGTGCGTCGGCTCGGGCCAGACGATGGGGCGGCCGTCGCGGCGCGCGATGACGAACAGCCGCTTGCGGATCGTCGGGGCGCCGTAGTCGCAGGCGCGCAGCTCGCGCCACTCGATCCGGTAACCGAGGCGGCGGATCTCGCGGACCCACTGCTGGAAGGTCTGGCCCTGGCGCGCCTCGCACGGGCGGCCGTCGGCGTCGAGCGGTCCCCATGTCCGGAATTCCTCGACGTTCTCCAGCATGACCACGCGCGGCCGGGCCCGGCGCATCCAGAGCACGATCACCCACGCGAGGTCGCGAACCCCGCGGGACCGGGGCTTGCCGCCCTTGGCCTTGGAGAAGTGCTTGCAGTCCGGCGAGAACCAGGCGAGCCCGA
>JAYZWL010000055.1:0-9097 GCA_036154955.1 Pseudomonadota bacterium
GCTCCGAGCCCGGCGCCCCCGCCATGGCCGGCGGCATCGTCGGCGACGTCGACACCGTGCGCGAGGCGCAGCTCGTCCTGCAGCGCCTCGGCGACGAGCCGGGCCCGGCCGACGGCATCGCCGGCCCGATGACGCTGGGCGCGCTCGAGCGGTTCGTCGCCCGCTGCGCCGACACCCGCCTCGCCCCCGAGCTCACCCGCGAGACGTTCATCGCCCTCCAGGCGGCACGGGCCGCCATGGGCGCAGCCTGAGAAGGAGACCCATATGGACACCCTTACCACCCTCGCCGGCGCGCTGGTCGAGCCGCTGGCCCTGCTGATCTCCGGCGCCGCGGTGATCCTGCTGCGCCAGTGGCTCGGCGTGCGGATCCGTGAGGCCGACCAAGCGCAGCTCGCCGCGATGATGCAGCGGGCGCTGGCCTATGGCGTCGACCGGGTCGTGCAGGGCCGGGCAGGGGTCTCGCCCGCCTCGGCCGCTGCGTCGCTGTCGCCGCCCGAGCGCGCGCGTGTGATCGACCTGGCGGTCGCCTATGCGCGCGAGAGCTCGCCCGAACTGATGAAGAGGGTGGGGGCGACCGACGACGTGCTCGCAGGGCGAGTCAGGGCGGAAATTGCGGCGAGGGAGTAGGGCGAATTTGGTGTTCGACCCCCGGTTTGCGAGAAGGTGAAATCCGGCCTCTGAACTTTGCGTTTTCAGGCCGGAGGCTCCGCAGGTGAAGGGGGGGGCGATCTTACCGATCCCCTTCAGCACGATGGGGATGCTCCTCACCATCATGGAGATGGGGTTCGGCCGAACCGGAGGTCGTCTGTCCCGTCATCTATGCTGATTTGCGATGTCGGGTTCATCGTCATTCTTTCGGGAAAACGTCAACCCATCACCCCGCCCGACGCGCTCGCCGGGCGGATTGGGGCGCAAGGCAGGGCAGGGACGGCAAGGGCCGCGCTCCGGAGGGGGCGCGGCCCTTTCGCGTTCAAGCCGGGAGGGCGGCGGACTCAGCCGCCCCGGAGCATGTCCACCAGCCCCAGACGGCGCTCGACCTGGTCGATGGCCCAGATGCTGCCCAGCTCCGACAGATGGTCCCGATCGCGATATAGATGGTGGCCGGGCGCCAACTCGAGACGGCAGCGTCCCGGCTGTTCGGCGCAGAACACATCGTGCAACGAGACGAAGCCGATACCGGGATCGGCGTCCGCGATCGCGGCCATTTCCGTCTCCACGAAGGCGGCCCGGCTCGCCATCCCGGCGTCGTCCAGGCGCCGGCATCGTCCAGCGTCTTCCCCTCCGTCGATCAGCGCCGTGCAGCGGCCGGTGGAGATGCCCGGCGGCGGCGCCTGAGAGATCAGGATGACGCGCTTGCCCCCGCTGCGCAGTTCCTCGACCGTGGTCCGCAGCGCCTCGCGGAAATTGCGGCGGGCGACGTCGAGGTCGGGCAGCAGCTCGGGCGTGTCGGGGGACGTCAGGGCCCGGCGCGGGAACTCAACGCCGTTGGTCGTCTCCGGTTCCACCAGCCAGCCCCAGCGGCTGGCCAGCACGACCACGTCGTATTCGTCGCTGACGGCCAGCTCGCGCCACTCCGGAAGACGACGCACGCAGGCGCGGTCGTCTGGGCGCCTCTCCGGCTCGGCCGAGCGGGGGACCATGCCGAACAGCGGCGGGCAGGCGGCCTGAGAGGACGAGTCGAGGGATATTCCATGCTGCGGCAGCAGCCGCGACAGGCCGGGCAGGAGGGCGTTGCTATGGCTGTCGCCCAGGAGCAAAGCGTGAACCTCCTCCCCCTCGGCCTCGTATCGCCTGACCCGCGCGCTCCGGCCGCCGTCCAACGCGACCGTCGCCGGTCGAGAAGTGGCGGAGACGTCCGCCGTCGCCTCGAACGCCCGGGCCGGCGCGACGTCGAACCAGTCATGAAACCGGTTCGTCCGCTCGGCCGCGCCGGGGGCCAGGCACAGCGCCGCCAGCGCGGCGGTTCCGGCGAGGAAGCCCAGGTTGGGGCGCAGACGGGCGCCCTCGGGCGGCATGCGGCGGAACGGCGTTTCCACCCAGCGGTGCAGGCCGAAGGCCAGGATCACGCAGGCTCCGATCAGGGCCATCTGCTCGGGCAGGCTCCAAGCGTGGCTGGTCACGAACCGCCAGAACACCATCACCGGCCAATGCACCAGATAAAGCGAATAGCTGATCGTCCCGATCCATACGGCCGGACGGTTGGTCAGGATCCGCCCGACCCCCGGGGCGGAGCCGCCGGCCCACAGCGCCAGCGCGGCGCCCAGGCAGGGCGCCAAGGCGATCAGACCGGGGATGCGGGCGGTTTCGTCAAGGATCAGCACCGAGAAGGCGATCAGCGCCAGACCTGCCGTCAGCGCCGCCTCGGCCAGGCGGCGGCGCGCGGGGACATGGTCGACCGCCCAGAGCGCCAAGGCGCCGATCAGCAGCTCGCCCGCGCGGAAGGGCAGCAGGTAGTAGACCGCCGCGGGGGCGAGGTCATAGGCGTATTCGGCCGCGAGGAAGCTGAGCGCCGTCAGCACCATGACCAGCGGCCAGAACAGCCGCCGCCCCCAGCGCAGGACTGCCCAGGCGGTGACCGGCCAGATCAGATAGAACTGCTCCTCCACGCCCAGAGACCACATGTGGAGCAAGGGTTTGAACGCCGCCTCGGTGTCGAAATAGCCGACCTTGAGGTAGAAGTAGACATTGGCCACCGACAGCACCGAGAAGGCGGTGGACTGCGCCAGGCGCTTCAGATCGGGCGGCGGCATGATTAGGGCGAAGATCACGAACGTGATCGCCAGAGTCACCAGCATCGCCGGGGCCAGTCGGCGCAGGCGCCGCATGTAGAACTCGCGGAATGAGAACTCGCCCGCGAGCGAGCCCTTGCGGATCAGCCCTGTGATCAGGAAGCCGGAGATGACGAAGAAGACATCAACGCCCAGATAGCCGCCAGGGAACGCGGACACGCCGGCATGCGCCAGCAGCACAGACATGACCGCGATGCATCTCAGTCCGTCAATGTCCGGCCGGTAGGCGCTCGACGACATGGGCAACTCCTTCGGATGTTTGGTCCTGATGGCCGAGTGAGTCTCGGGAGCGGGCGCTGGTCGATCTCCCGCAACGCAGCATTCGCCAAGTTGTCCTTCGTGAGTGTCGCGACGCCAATTGCGCAGGTCGACGCGGCGGCGGCTCATTCAAGGTTCTTGGGTGGTCAGCGGGATGGTTTCCAAAATGCCGCGTAACCCATTGGCGGATATAGCGGCCCTGCCGCCGAGTTTTCCAATGTAAAGTATTGATTTAACGTATTAATGTTAGTCCTGGAGGGGTCGCCATCCGCGCCCCCTCCTGCGTTTTCGCCCCGCGCCGCGCGGCCTCAGCCGGCCGCCGCCGCCGGCTCCTCCACGAAGCCCGCCCAGTTGCGCATGTAGCGCACGAAGGTCGGGGACAGGCCCTCGGCGGCCAGATGCGCCTCGCTGACCGGGGTGGGCGGGGAGACGTAGCCCGCGTCCGCCATGACCCGCTCGGGATAGTCGTGGCGCAGGATCGCCGCGCGCCCGATCACCGCGTAGTCGCAGCCCGCCGCCAGCAGGTCCGCCGCGTCCCGGGCCGACATGATCTTGCCCGCGGCGCCCAGCCGGACCTTGCCGCGGGGCAGCTCCACGATCCGCTCCAGCATGGTGCGGCCCTTGCGGGCGGGGTCCGAGGGCTCCTTGCGCACGTCCCACAGCGACATGTCGAGATAGTCGATGTCGCGCCGCAGCGCCTCGGCGGTCACGTCCATCTGCTCGTCGAAGACCAGGCCGAAACGCTCCAGCGACAGGCGCAGACCCAGCTGGAAATCCGGGCCGCAGGCGGCGCGCACGCCGTCGACCACCTCGAACAGCAGGCGGGCGCGATTCTCCAGCGAGCCGCCATAGGCGTCGTCGCGCCGGTTCAGCTCCGGGCTGAGGAAGGCGCAGAGCAGATAGCCGTGAGCGCCATGCACCTCCACCCCGTCGAAGCCCGCCGCCTCGGCCCGTTTCGCGCCGGCGATGAAGGCGTCGCGGGCGGCCTCGACCTCGGCGGTGGACATGGCCCGGGCCCCGGTCTCCGCGTCGTCGGAGGGGCCGACGGGTTCGCCCACCAGCTCCTTCGGCGCCCGGATCCCCGCATGGTGAAGCTGCAGGGACGAGACCGAGCCCGCCGCCTTCAGCCCCGCCGCGAGCCGGGTCAGCCCTTCCAGATGGTCGTCGGAGAACACGCCGAGCTGCCCGGCGAATCCCTGGCCCTGCTTCAGCACATGGGCGGCGCAGGTCATGGTCAGCCCGAAGCCGCCCTGGGCGCGCATGGTCAGCCAGCGGTATTCCTCGTCCGACAGCCGGCCGTCGTCATGGCTCTGCCGGTTGGTCAGCGGCGCCAGCATGAAACGGTTCTTCCAGGCGGGGCCTCGGGTCAGCGTCAGCGGCTGGGCGAGCAGGTCGAAAGGGGTCATGGGCGTCCTCCACGGATCGGGTCATGCGGTTCCTCGGGGGGTGGCCCCCCCTGCGCTTGGGGGGAAGACAGTCACGCCCGGCGCTTCCTGTCAAACGCCGCGGGCGGCGCCGGGCGGCCCCGGCGCGCGCGCCGGGGCGTGAACGCGGCGCGCACGGAATTTGCCGTTTGTTCACTCAATCCGCGTAGCGCAGGCGGGACGACGGCGAAGGCCCCGGACGCGATCGGCATGCACTGGTACGAGCAATACGACCTGAGGATCGCGGCGCTGGCCGTGCTGATCGGCGTGGTCAACGCGGTGATCAACAGCCGCTTCATCGGCCGGCTGAAGGAAGAGCGGGGGCCGCGCCGCACCCTGTGGATGTCGATGCTCGGCATGATGGCCGGCGTCACCATCTGGGCGGTGCAGACGCTGGTGGCGCTGGGGTTCCGCTGGACCGATCCGGTCGACGGGAGCGCGATCGCCTACGGCTACGACCCGCTGGCGGTGATGTTCTCGCTCGGCATCGCGGCGGCCGTGCTGACCGCCAGCTTCCGGCTCGATCCCGGGGCGCACGACCAGGCGTGGCGGGCGCTGCTTATGGGGGCGTCGCTGGGGGCGACGGCCGTCTCGGTCAACATGCTGACCTTCGAGGCGCTTTCCCTGCAGGGCGCGGTTCTGTTCGACGCGCGTCTCGTCGCGCTCAATCTTCTGTGGTCGCCCCCCACCGCGGCGCTCGCCACCCTGTTCAACGCCGGCCCCGGACGATGGCGACGGCCCTGGCTGGGGCGGCCGCTGCTCGCGCTCTCCATCACCGGCATGATCGCGCTGGCCATCTCCGCGGTGTCGCTGGTCCCGGATCCGACCGCGGCGCCGCCGACCGGGCTGATGCAGGCCGCGCCGCTGGGTTTCCTGGTGATGGCGGTCTCGGCGATCGTCACGGCGGCGAGCTTCGGGTTCTCGATGATCGGCGTCTCGATCCGGCGGGAGGCGGAGAGCCGCTATCGCCACCTCGCCCTCCACGACCCCCTCACCGGGCTGCCCAATCGGGCCAACCTGATGGCCTGTCTGGAAAAGGCGCTGTCCCGCGCGCGGGACACGCAGGCCCGCGGACCCGCGGGGGGGCGCCTCCCGTCGGACGGGCGGCTGGCGTTGGTCGGGGTCGATCTCGACCGTTTCAAGCCGGTGAACGACGTGCACGGCCACGCCGCCGGCGACGCGCTGCTGCGCGGCATCGCCGAGGCCGCGCAGTCCCTGCTCTCGCCGGGAGAGATGCTCGCGCGCACCGGCGGCGACGAATTCATCGCCCTGAAGATCGGCGCGGATGAGGAAGCGGCGCTGCAGTTCGCCCGGAAACTGGGGCGGGCGACCGCGGCGCCGGTGGCCTTCCAGGGGTCCGAGCTGAGCGTGGGCGCCTCCTTCGGGGTGGCGCTGTTCCCCCGCGACGGCGAGGACGCGGAGACGCTGCTCAGCCGCATGGACCTCGCGCTTTACCGCGCGAAGGAGGAGGCGGGCGACGCCATCCGCCTTTACGACCGGCGGATGGACGAGGCGCAGCGCGACCGCTCGGCGCTCGCGATGGAGCTTCGGGCCGGCCTCGCCGCCGATGCGTTCGAACTGCATTTCCAGCCCCAGACCCTGCTCTCCGACGGGGCGGTGACCGGCTACGAGGCGTTGATTCGCTGGCGGCACCCGAGCCGCGGCCTGCTGTCCCCCGACGCCTTCATCCCGGTGGCGGAGCGCACGGGCCTGATCCGCGACATCGGCGTCTGGGTCCTTCATGCCGCCTGCCGGGAGGCGGCGACCTGGCCCGACGGCCTGCGGGTCGCGGTCAACGTCTCCCCCCGCCAGCTCGCCCAGGGCGACTTCGTGGAGCTGGTGGGCGACGCGCTGCTCGCCTCCGGTCTCGCGCCCGAGCGGCTGGAGCTGGAGATCACCGAGGCCTCGATGATCGAGGATCACGCCCAGCTTCGCGCGGTGATGGTCGCGCTCAAGGGTCTGGGCGTGCGGGTGGCGATGGACGACTACGGCGCCGGCTACGCCTCGCTCGCGGCGCTGCGCAACTTCCCATTCGACAAGATCAAGATCGACCGGGAATTCGTCGAGACGCTGGGCGAAGACCCGCAATCCACCGCCATCGTGCGCTCGACCCTCATGCTGGGCCGCGCGCTGAACATCCCGGTGCTGGCCGAAGGGGTGACCACCGAAGCCGGCCGCCGCATCCTGGAGGAGGAGGGCTGCCAGGAAGGGCAGGGCTTCCTGTTCGGCCGTCCGGTTCCCGCCGCCGACCTGCCCGGACGCCGGGCCGGCGGGACCGGGCCGCCGCGCGCCGCCACGGACCTGCCGGGCGGCGGCTTTCCGAAATCTTCATCCGGCGCGGCTACTCCCTCCGCGACGTCCACCCAGCGGACCCGAGCATGACCCAAGCCGTCCCCGCCGCCGAGGCGACCTTCGACCCCGCGCTCGCCGCGTTGGCGATCGTGGTCGGCGCCCTGTGCAGCGCGCTCGCCACCCGCTTCTTCATGCGCATCTGGTCCGAGCCGGAGGATCGCCGCCGCTGGTGGCTGCTGCTGACCGGCGTCGCCACCGGGGCGACGGTGTGGGCGCTGCACATGCTGGCCCGCCTCGCCGCGGCGACCGACGTGCCGCAGGTCTACGACCCCGGCCTGGTGCTGACCGCGCTGCTGCTGGGCAGTCTCGCCAGCGTCGGAACCATCTGGATCTCGGTGCTGCGCCTCGGCGCCGTCTCCGGCTACCTGATCGGGGGGCTGCTTGGCGCGATCTCGGCCAGCGTCCATTTCGCCGGGGCGCTGGCCACCCATCCGGCGGGGGAGATGCACTGGCGTCTCGACATGGTGGCGCTCACCTATCTTTGGGCGATCTCCAGCTCCGCCCTCGCCTCCTCGCGCCTCTCCCGGTCGCACGGCCCCTCCGCCGGCTATCAGACCATGGCGATCTACGCGGTCTCCATCCTGCTGCTGGTCCCGCTCGGCCTGACCTCGGTGGAGGTGATCCCCGACCCTGCCAGGCCGCTGCCCGAGGGGATGACCGATGCCGGCTCCCTGCTGATGCTGGTGGTGGCGCTGGTGGTCATGCAGCTGGTGCTGGGCGTGGCGATCTTCTCCATCGACCAGTCCGCCACCCGCGACGCCCGCGCCCGCTACCGCCATCTCGCCCTTCACGACCCGCTCACCGGCCTGCCCAACCGCGCCTATCTGCGCGAAGCCCTGGAGAAGGCGATCCACGGCTCCACCGACCTCGGCGCCCGCATGGCGGTGGTCTGCGTCGACCTCGACCGCTTCAAGCCGGTCAACGACGTGCACGGACACATCGCCGGCGACGCGCTGCTGCGCGGCATCGCCGACCGGCTGCGCCGCACGCTGGGCCCGGGCGAATTCGTCGCGCGCACCGGCGGCGACGAGTTCGTCGCCTTCAAGACCGGACTCGGCGGGCGCGAGGATGGGGAGGAGTTCGCCCGAAGGCTCCGCGCCGCCATCGCCGCGCCGGTGGAGTGGGAAGGGCTGGAGCTGGCGGTGGACGGCTCCGCCGGCGTCGCCTTCCTGCCCGACGACGCGGAGGAGGCGGAGACGCTGCTCAACCGCGCCGATCTCGCGCTGTATCGCGCCAAATCCGACCCCCAGCACCCGATCCGCCTTTACGAGGGGCGGATGGACGAGGCCAGCCGCAGCCGCTCCGCCCTGGCGATGGAACTGCGGGAGGCGCTGAAGACCGGGGCGTTCGAACTGCATTTCCAGCCTCAGACCGACCTCGCCACCGGCGACGTCACCGGGTTCGAGGCGCTGGTGCGCTGGCGCCATCCCGACAGGGGCCTGGTCCCGCCCTCCGAATTCATCCCGGTGGCGGAATCCACCGGCCTGATCCGCGACCTCGGCGCCTGGGTCCTGCGGGAGGCCTGCCGCACCGCGGCCGCCTGGCCCCGCGCCTACCGGGTGTCGGTGAACGTCTCGCCCCTGCAGCTCGCCCAGCCGGACTATGTGGAGACGGTGCAGGACGCGCTGCTCGCCGCAGGGCTCGACCCTTCGGCGCTGGAACTGGAGGTGACCGAGGCCAGCCTGATCTCCGACCATGAACGGCTGCTGGAGGTGATGCAGGCCCTCAAGCGGCTCGGCGTCAAGGTGGCGATGGACGATTACGGGGCCGGGCTCGCCTCGCTGAACGCGCTGCGCTCCTTCCCCTTCGACCGGCTGAAAATCGACCGGGAATTCGTCGACGGCATGCTCTCCGACCCCCAGGCCGCGGCGATGGTGGAGGCGACGCTGCTGCAGGCCCGCGCGCTGGGCATTCCGGTGCTGGCCGAGGGGGTGTCGGACGAAACTCACCTCGCCGCGCTGCGCCGATATGGCTGCGGGGAGGCGCAGGGATATCTCTTCGGCCGGCCGATGCGCGCCGAAGAAGCCACGGAGCTGATCGATCGCGACGCCGCCCGGCGCGCACGCCCAGATGCCCGCGCCGACGCCCGAGCCGCGGCCCGCGCCGCGCCCGGGGCCGCGGGTTGACGGGAACGGGGATGGGGACGGGGATGGGACCGCGCCGGCGCCGCCCGGAAGCCCGGCGCGCCCGCCGCGCGGCGCGCCCGAGCGCCCGGTCCGCCCCCCCGGCCGTCGATGATCCGCGACGCCGCCCCCGCCCGGCCGGCGCCCCGCC